>CAYQKY010000119.1:0-25848 GCA_964418125.1 uncultured Phaeodactylibacter sp. | reverse complement strand
AGATGATATTCAATAAATTGTAACGATTGTTTTTTCCTTAACGCAACACTAGTGTGTTCATTCTCATATTCCCGGACGGTAAAAAAAACTTCGTCATGGAAAAAAGTGAAATCAAAGCCAGGGTCATTAAAGTCATTGCTGAAATACTGGAAACGGAGGAAGCGATGATCGGCGAAGAGGACAACTTCATTTTTGACCTCGGGGCGGACTCCATGCAGAGCCTCCAACTGGTCGCCGGTTTTGAGGAAGAGTTCGACATCGAAATGGATGAAGACAAAGCGCTGGAGGTACAAACTGTAGATGGCGCAGTAGATTTCATTGCCCAATACCTGTAAAAACTTCCCTATGCCCGGCCGTTCCGAACTCCACCAAAAGAACCTGGAAAAGATCTTTTCCCCGCAATCTGTCGCTATTATAGGGGCCAATAAGAAAAAAGGCACCGTACCCTTCGATATTCTCTATGGCATCCTCATGGGCGGGTTTGACGGCCTCATCCTGCCGGTCAGCCCGGGCAAACAGCACATCGCCGGCATAAAGGCCTACAAGTATGTGACGGATATTGAAGATCCGGTCGACCTGGGCATTATCGTTTTTCCCAGTACCGTCGCGCATATGGCCCTGGAGCAATGCGGCCAGAAGGGGATAAAATCCGTGATCATCATATCGGCCGGCTTCCGGGAAGTCGGTGAAAAGGGCGCCCAACGGGAGCAACAACTCCTGGAGATCGCCCGGAAGTACGACATTTCCTTCATCGGCCCCAACTGCCTGGGGCTGATCAATACCAGCCCCGGGGTGAGCCTCAACGCCTCTTTCGCCCGGCAGATGCCTGCCGCCGGCAATATCGGCTTCCTTTCCCAAAGCGGCGCTTTATGCACCGCCGTTCTGGATTACGCCGAGGCCAAGGGCATCGGCTTTTCCAAGTTTGTCAGCTTCGGCAATAAGGCCGACATCTCCGAGGTCGACCTGCTGTATTACCTGATGCGGGACGAGCAGACCAAAGTCATCCTCCTGTACCTGGAGGAAGTCACCGACGGCCGGGCCCTGATGAAAGCCGCCCGGGATGTCATCCGGCAAAGCGGCAAGCCCATACTGGCCATCAAATCCGGCCGCACGCAGGAAGGGGCTGCCGCCGCCGCCTCCCATACCGGCTCTCTGGCGGGCAGCGATGAGGTCTGCGCCGCCGCCTTTCAACAGGCGGGTATCATTCGGTGCGACAACATCGAGGAGATGTTCAATATCGCTATCGCCTTTTCGTACATGCCCACCCCCGTTTCCGAACGGGTGGCCATCATCACCAACGCCGGCGGGCCGGGCGTACTGGCAGCCGATGCGGCGGTCAAAGAAGGCCTGCAACTGGCCCGCTTTTCGGAAGAAACCAGCCGGAAGCTGAAAAAAGAACTGCCTAATACCGCCAACATCAACAACCCGGTGGATGTGATCGGGGATGCGACCGCTGAACGCTACGAAGCTGCGATGGAAGCCGTCTTTGAAGACGAAAGCGTGGATGGGGTGTTCGTCATCCTCACGCCCCAGTCCATGACCGATATAGATGCCATCGCCCATCAGATCGTAAAGGTGGCAAAGGAATACGAAAAGCCGGTTTATGCTTCGTTCATGGGCGAGGCGGGCGTCGCTTCCGGCATCCGGATACTTCAGGAGAGCAAAATTCCGCATTATTTCCTGCCGGAATCCATGGGCAGGGTTTTCGCCGTAGCCCATCGTTTCGGAAAGCTGCTCCGGCAACCACCGGAAGAGCCGGCCGGGGCCGATATACCCGATAAACCGGCGGCCGCGGCCATCTTACAGCAGGCAGTGGCGAATGGGAAAACCTACCTGCAGGAATATGAAGCGGTGAAAGTATTAAAGGCCTATGGCCTTCCTGCCTGGGAGGGGGAAATGGCAACTTCGGCGGCGGAGGCCGCCCGGCTGGCCCGAAAGGCCGGTTTCCCGGCCGTTATGAAGGTACAATCTGAAGATATCCTCCACAAAGTGGATGTAGGCGGCGTACAGCTGGATATCCGCACGGAAGAAGAGGCCCGGGCGGCATACGGCGCCATTATCTCCAATGTGGAGTCTGGTGCGCCGGAAGCGAAAATACAGGGGGTGTACATCACCCGGCAGATCCCCAAAGGAGAGGAAGTCATCATCGGCATGAAACGGGACCCTTCCTTTGGGCCGGTGATCCTCTTTGGCCTGGGGGGCATTTTTGTGGAGGTTTTCCAGGATGTTAGTTTTCGGGTGGCGCCACTGACACGGCAGGAGGCCATGGATATGGTTCAGGAATCCAGGGCATACCGGATACTTGCCGGCGCCCGGGGACGCCCGCCTAAAGATGTGGAGGCCATCGTTGACGCCCTCCTGCGGCTGAGCCAGCTGGCGCTCGATCATCCGGAGGTCCGGGAACTGGACATCAACCCGCTCATCGTCCTCGACGAAGGGGAAGGGTGCCGGGTTGCGGACGCGAAGGTGTTCCTGGGGGATGAGGGGGCGTGATTGGGTGTTCGGTGTTCGGTTGCGAACGGCCAACAGCGAACCTCGAACCGCCAACTGTCAACCGCGAACGGCGAATCCCGAACCGCGAATTGCGAACTGCGTTCCTCCCAGATCCCCCCGGAGCCTTGTAAAATTCCTAACCAATCCAAATTATATGAGAATCCTTATCCATAAAGACTATGATTCCCTGAGCAAATGGGTGGCTTATTACATCGCCCGCAACATCAACGGCAAAAAACCGACGCCGGAAAAGCCCTTTGTGCTGGGCTTGCCTACCGGATCTTCTCCCATCGGCGCCTACAAGGAACTCATCAAGCTCTACCAGGCGGGAAAAGTGTCCTTCCGGAATGTTGTTACTTTCAATATGGATGAATACGTCGGCCTGCCGGAAGACCACCCGGAGAGTTACCACCACTTCATGCAGGAGCACCTCTTTCGCCATATCGACATCCCCAAAGAGAACATCAATATCCCCAATGGCAATGCTCCCGACCTGGAAAAAGAATGCAAGGAATATGAAGAAAAGATCCTGAAAGCCGGAGGCATCGACCTCTTCCTGGGCGGTATCGGGGTGGATGGGCACCTGGCTTTCAACGAACCGGGCTCGTCCATGGTTTCCAAAACGAGGATCAAAACGCTGACGCTTGACACCAGGGTCGCCAATGCCCGGTTTTTCGATAACGATGTCTCAAAAGTGCCTGCCACCGCTCTGACCGTCGGCCTCGGGACGATCATGTCGGCCCGGGAGGTCCTGATCATCATCAATGGCATCAAGAAGGCCAGAGCGTTGTATCACGTCGTCGAACTGGGCGTCAACCACATGTGGACCGGTTCTATGCTGCAACTCCACAGGTATGGGATCATCGCCTGCGATGAGGAAGCTACCATGGAACTCAAAGTGGGCACTGTAAAGTACTTCAAAGACATCGAGCAACACGACCTGGAACACCTTCCCGATTTATTAACTGATTGATATGGCCTACCGAAATCTTACCGATAGGGAGACTGCAGCGTTGGAAGCTCAGGGCTGTTTGTGCGCCCGCTGGGAGAATGTCCGGGTATCCAACCAGTTTACCACCGGCAATATTCACAACGTGCGGTTTGAAGGAGAGGTTAAGCTGGGGCGGCTCGATGGAACAGTTGATCCGGAGGGCGAGCCGCCCGGAGCCGCCGGGTTGTATGCCTGCTTTCTGAAAGACTGCGAGATAAAGGGGCCGGCCTATATCAGCGGGGTGGGGCGCCTGGAAGGGTATATTGTCGAAAGGGATGTGTCCATCGAAAATGTGTCCTCTATGGTTGTCAATGGCCCCACCACTTTTGGCAACGGCGTTGAGGCTGAGGTGCTGAACGAAGGGGGCGGCCGGGAAGTGTTGCTTTTCGATCAGCTTACCGCCCAGGCCGCCTACCTGATGGCCAGCTACCGGCATGAGCCGGAGATGATGGCCCGGCTGAAGGGCCTGATCGGGGCGTACTGCGATGGCCAACGATCGGAAAAGGGCGTGATCGGTACCGGGGCCTGTATCCGGGATGTCCGGTCCGTCCGGAACGTAAAATTCGGGCCGCATTCCCGGGTTGCCGGGGCGCAGCACCTGGAGGAGGGTACAATTGCCGGTTGTGCGGAAGCCCCGGCCAGTATCGGCGCTGGCGTGACCGCACGAAAATTCATCATCCATTCCGGCTCCACCGTCGATTCCGGAGCGATCCTGGAGAGGTGCTTTGTAGGGCAGGGCGTCCGGATCGGGAAGCAGTTCTCGGCGGAAAATTCCCTGTTCTTTGCCAATTGTGAAGGATTCCACGGGGAAGCAGTGAGCCTGTTTGCCGGGCCGTATACCGTCAGCCACCATAAGTCCTCCCTGCTCATTGCCGGGATGTTCTCTTTCTTCAATGCCGGCAGTGGATCCAACCAGAGCAACCACATGTACAAGCTGGGGCCGGTGCACCAGGGCCGGCTCGAAAGGGGCTGCAAAACCGGCTCCTTCTCCTACCTGCTCTGGCCCTGCCGGGTGGGCGCCTTTTCCGTGGTGATGGACAAGCACGGATCCAATTTTGACACCTCGGATTTTCCGTTTTCCTACCTCACCGTTGAGGACGGCAAAAGCACCCTCACGCCCGCCATGAACCTGTTCACCGTAGGCACCAGGAGGGACAGCGAGAAGTGGCCGGCGCGCGACCGCCGGGCGGATCCCGATAAGCTCGACCTCATCCATTTCGATCTGCTGAATCCATTAATTGCCGGTAAGATGATCCGGGGCAGTGAAATACTGCAAAAGCTCTATGATGAAGCATCCCGGGAGCAAAAACTCGTACGCTATAAGGGTATACACATCCCGCGGCTGCTGTTGAAAACCTGCCGTAAATATTATCAGCTCGCCCTGAAGAAATACTACGGCGAACAGCTGTTGAAACGCCTGGAGAGCCATCCCTTTGACAACCTGCCCGCACTCCGGGAAGCTCTGAGGAGCGGACAAAACGGAACGGGCAGCTGGATGGATGCAGCGGGCCTGCTGGCGCCGGCTGCCGTTATCAGAGAAGTTGTGGAAGGGATAAAAGGGGGGCGTATCGGTAGTGTAGAACAACTCCGGGCCAGCCTGAGGGCCGTCTATGAAAATTATGAGGCCTTTGCCTGGGCGTGGTATGCCCACACGCTGGAACAGGAAACGGGAATACGTATCGGCCAGGCTTCGCAGGAACAGCTCACCGGCCTGATCCGGGACTGGCAGTCCAATGCCGTCAAACTGAACAACATGATCCTGAAAGATGCGGAAAAGGAATTCGATCAGAACAGCCGCATCGGTTTCGGGGCAGACGGCGGGGAGGAAGTGCAGGAAGCGGACTTTTCCGCCGTCCGGGGGAGCTATGAAGGGAATGCATTCGTCCGGCGCCTGCGAGCGGAAAATGAGGAGATCGGGGAAAAAGCGGCATTCTGGGCAGGAGAGCTGGAGCGGGTTTTCCGGGAGGATTAGGCATGAAAAGACAGGAGCCAATTCCGGAGAAGTAACGCTTTGCCTTCGCATTGATGGCGCGTATTTCCGGTTAAGTGCCTGGGCAGAAATACTTAGGCGTACATCGAAATATTGAAATACATAGTCAGCCCAAGCCGGGCGGCAGGTTCCAAAGCATCCTTATGTATTTCCACGCATTTCAATCCGGGTACCTGTAAGCCTGTGCTCTTAGAGAACAATACCCTGCTGCCGGCCTGTTTGGAAAGGGAAAGAAAGACAGGCCGTTTCCAACATGAAAAAAGAAGAAGCCACAGCATCCCGGAAAAACAGAAAGCAGCCCTCCCCGGATAAGCAGGGGCGCCGCCGCAGATGGGCCTACATTCTATCCGGCATCATCATACTGGGGATGGTGAGTGGTTATTTCCTCTTTCCCGGCTTTCAGGGTTTTGTGGATGATGCCTACGCCATCCTCATCAGTGGAGATGATGAGCGCCTTACCGCTTACGTGGAAAGTTTCGGCGCCTGGGGGCCGGTTTTTATCGTATTGGCCATGTGCGTGCAGATGTTCCTCATCGTGGTGCCTTCCTGGTTGCTGATGATCGTGGCGGCATTGGCCTACGGGCCGGTTTGGGGGGCCCTCCTTTCGGTAGCGGCGGTGTTTACCGCTTCCACGTTCGGCTATTTTGTCGGCAGTACCCTGAACGAAGTAACCATTGACAGAATGGTGGGGGAAGAGGAAAAGAAAAAAATGAAACACTACATCGGCCGTTACGGCTTTGGCGCCGTCATCCTGTTCCGCCTGGCGCCGTTCCTGTCCAACGACGCCATCAGTTTTGTCGGCGGCATGCTGCGGATGGGGTACTGGAAGTTTATCGGCGCTACTCTGGCCGGCATCATCCCCCTGGCCGCATTGATCGGCTATTTCGGGCAGGATACGGATACGCTGAAAACCGGGCTGGTGTGGGTAGGAGGATTGAGCCTGGTGTTGTATGCGGGGTATATTGTTTATGAGCAGTTGCGGGCAAAGTAGAATTAGGAGAAGGGAAAAAATTCCATTATTATAGATCCGAACTCCACCAAACAAACGCATATGCAACGACTATATCAAAACCTGGCCTTTTGCGCTTTCGCTTTTCTTCTGAACGCCTGCCAGCCACAACAGGAGGTAACCCTGATTGAAAACGGCTCTTCCGCCTACCAGATCATCACCGTAGATGAGCCTGCCGAAGAAGAATACCGGGCGGCAACGGAACTGCAGCACTACCTGGAAAAAATGAGTGGCGCGAAACTTCCCATCGCCCTGTTTTCGGAAAGGAGCGAAGGCCCCGCCATACGGGTAGGCTATTTCCCCGATGACGAACCGTTGCAGGTGCATCAGGTTCGAATACAGGAGAAAGAAGGAGATCTGCTGATCACCGGCGGGGATGCCCAAAGCGTGTTGTATGCTGCCTACATCCTTCTGGAAGATGTCCTCGGGTGCCGGTTCTACAGCCCGCAGGCCGAGCAGGTTCCGCAATTATCCAGAATTGAAATATCCAAGGGCCTGAACTATGACTATACGCCGCCGGTCACTACCCGGACCGTCCATTCCCGGTTGTTCTACGACAATCCTCCTTTCGCCGACAAGCGCAAAGTCACCTATGAGGCCTTTCCCACCTACGTCCCGGAAGCGCGGGTACACACCTTTCACCGTTTCGTGCCGGAATCGAAGTACTACGAGGATCATCCTGAATACTACGCCCTGCGGGACGCCCGTCGGATACCCACCCAGCTGTGCCTGACGAACCCGGAGGTACTGCAATTGGTAAAGGATACGGTAGCGGCCCTTCTGGCCCGCTACCCGGAAGCGGAGGTAATCTCGGTCAGCCAGGACGACAACCAGCAGTATTGCCAGTGTGATGCCTGCTCGGCCGTCAACGAGCGGGAGGGCAGCCCTTCCGGTTCTCTGATCGAATTTGTGAATGAGGTGGCGGCGGCCTTTCCCGATAAGACAATTTCCACCCTCGCCTATCAATACACGCGCCAGGCGCCCCTGCACCTGAAGCCGGCGGAGAATGTGCTCATAACGCTATGTTCGATAGAATGCGACCGAAGCGCCCCGATTGCCCGAAAGTGTCGGGAATTTGCCGATGACCTCATCGCCTGGGGTGAAAAAACCGACAAGATCCGCATCTGGGACTACACCACCCAGTTCACCAACTTCCTGGCGCCCTTTCCCAACCTGCGCACCCTGCAGCCCAACATTCAGCTTTTTGCCGAAAACAACGCCAAATGGGTTTTCGAACAACACAGCTACCAACCGAGCGAGCTCTTCGAACTGCGGTCTTACCTGACGGCCAAACTGCTGTGGAACCCGGGCATTGACGCGGAGGCTGTCATTAAGGATTTCCTCGACGGCTATTACGAGGAAGCCGGGCCGTATATAGGAAAGTACATCACTACCGTTCACGATGCCCTGGAGGCCGACACCAGCTTTTTCCTCTTCCTGTACGGAGACCCCTCCCAGGCATTCGGGAGCTTCCTGAAACCGGAATTGCTGCGGCAGTACGACGAGTGGATGGACGAGGCGGAACGGGCGGTGGCTAACAAGCCGGAAGTGCTGGAAAGAGTGAAAAGAGCCCGCCTGAGCATCGACTACGCCGTCCTGGAAGCTTCCCGCCGGCAGCTCTCGGATGAATTTTCCCTGGTGGAAAAAGGCCAGGATGGCGAATGGCGCACCCCCGAAAAACTGGCCCGGCGCCTGAAGAATTTTGAGGAGGTTACGGATCGGGCCGGCATCACCTATATGAACGAGATGGGCTATTCCGTGGAGGAGTACGTGCAGTTCTACCAATTCACCCTGGAGCGCGCCAAAAAGGAGAATTACGCCCTGCACCGTCCCGTCACCCTGCTGGAGAAGCCGAAGAAATACGCCAACGAGGACCCGCGGGCGCTCACCGACGGCGCCCTGGGCGGCAGCAGCTTCTACGCCAACTGGCTGGGGTTCGAAGGGAATAACCTGGAGGCGGTTATCGACCTGGGAGAAAGCATGGAGTTCAGCGAAATATCGAGCGCTTTCCTGCAGGTGGTGAACCACATTGTTTTCTTCCCGGAAAGCGTATCCTATTATTACTCCAATGACGGAGAGCGCTTTGAACTGCTGGGCCGCCTCCCCAACGCCCGCCCGCTGAAGCGCGACAGCAAGGTGAATGACATCCAGGAGTTCTCCCTTTCCTTCGATCCGGTGAAAGGGCGGTACATCAAGATCAAAGCCAGAAACATGGGCAAGGCGCCCATCTGGCACCACGGGGCGGGGTTGCCGGCCTGGATATTTGTGGATGAGGTGATGGTGCGGTAGGTTTTATTGTTATTTCTCAGAAAGGAATACTGTTGTTTTCAGAGTTATGATCAATGTTGGATTCAGCGTAGCTTGCCCCGGCGGATTGTTGGATGGCTTGATTGTTGAAATTGTTTTGCATCCGAAGGGGCTTATTTTTATTAGATTAAATTCAATTTACACGCCATGCCAGAAGCACTAAAGGATCAACTGTACAGCCGTGCTTTCTTCGAGCGGCTGGTGGATGATTTCGCCGAATACCGCCCGGGGTTCCCGGCGGAAGCCTTCCTCGATGCCGTCTTTGACGATAATTGGCCATCTCTCGAGCTGAAGGAAAGGATGCGGCACAGCACACTTTGCCTGCACCGCGTTTTTCCCCTCCCTTACCAGGAGGCAATTGAGCTGTTCAAAAAGGTGATCCGGGCAAAGGCCGGCGATGGCTTCGCCAAAATGCTCTTCCCGGATTATGTGGAAGTGTATGGCCTGGACGACCTGGAAACAAGCCTGGATGCACTGAAACATTTCACGCCCTACGCCAGTGGAGAGTTTGCCATCCGCCCCTTTATCCTGAAGTACGGCCGTCCCGTCATCGCCCGGATGAGTGAATGGGCAGGGGATGAAAACCATCATGTGCGCCGCCTGGCCAGCGAAGGGTGCCGGCCCCGCCTGCCCTGGGCAATGGATCTCCCCGCCTTGAAGAAAGACCCGACGCCCATTCTCCCCATCCTGGAAACCCTCAGGGCGGACCCTTCCGAATTTGTTCGCCGGAGCGTGGCCAACAACCTCAACGATATTTCCAAAGACAATCCTGATATTGCCCTGCAGCTGGCCCGTAGTTGGAAAGGCCTTTCCCCGGAGACGGATTGGATCGTCAAACACGGCTGCCGGACATTGCTCAAAAAGGGCGTGACGGAAGCCCTTTCCCTGTTCGGCTTTGAGGATCCCGGCCATGTCCGGGTAGCCTGGCTGTCACTGGACAAAAAAGAACTGCCCATCGGCGGGGATCTCCGCTTCAGCTTTACCGTGGAGAACAATAGCCGGCGCCCCGCCCTGCTGAGGCTGGAATACACCGTTGACTATGTGAAAAAAACAGGAAAACCGTCCAGAAAAGTCTTTCAGCTCACAGAACGGGCCTTCCCGCCCGGAGAAAGCAGGCTGGAACGCAAGCTGTCCTTTCAGGACCTTTCCACCCGGAAACACTATCCGGGCCGGCACCTGTTGCGCATATTGGTTAACGGGCAGGAAAAGGCCGGGGCGGCCTTTGAGGTCACATAAGGCCCTTTCCTTCCG
This sequence comes from uncultured Phaeodactylibacter sp., assembly GCA_964418125.1. Taxonomy (GTDB): domain Bacteria; phylum Bacteroidota; class Bacteroidia; order Chitinophagales; family Saprospiraceae; genus JACJXW01. The sequence continues at coordinate 15,807 of CAYQKY010000119.1, read as the reverse complement.
CCCCGCTCCGCTCAGGCCATACACCTGTCACTCCGCTTTTAGTGTTTCGGCCGGATTGGCCCTCGCCACCCTTGCCGTCTGCCAGCCCACCGTAACCCAGGCGATCAGCAGGGCCGCCAGGCCCGCCAGCAGGAACACCCCTGCGCCGATCGAGATGCGGTAGGCAAAGTCCTGCAGCCAGTTGTTCATCAGGTACCAGGCCAGGGGTGTGGCCAGCAGAAAAGCGATGAGGACCAGCCAGGTAAATTCCTTCGACAACAGGCTAATGAGGTGCATAAAGGAGGCCCCCAACACTTTGCGAATGCTGATCTCCTTCCTCCTCTGCTCGGCCGTGAACGATGCCAGGCCGATCAGGCCCAGGCAGGCGATGAAGATGGCCAGGGCCGCAAATATTCCGAAGATCTGCCCCTGCCGCTCTTCCGCCCGGTAGAGGGCCGCAAAATTCTCATCCACGAATTTGTACTCGAAGGGGGCGTCGGGATTGAAGCGTTCCCAGGTGTCCTCGATGTGGCTGATCGTTTCCGGAATGTCAGCGGGTTTGATGCGGACGACGTAGTTCCAGGCCATGTAAGGGGCGATGAAGTACACCGTAGGCTCGATCTCCTCCTTCATCGATTCAAAGTGGAAATCTTTCAGGACGCCGATGACCTTGCCGTCCCGGTCCTCCCACTGCCCGCTGTCCCAGTCGGCGATCTCGGAGCTGCCGAAGGTTTTGCCAATGGCCGATTCATTCGTCCAGCCGATCTCCCGGACCGCCGCTTCGTTGAGGATGAAAGCCGTGCCGGCGTCGGCGGGAAAGTCCCGGGAGAAACTGCGGCCGGCCGCCATTTCGAAGCCCATGGTCTCGATAAAGTCAAAGTCCGTCCACACCGTTTGCATGCCCTGTTGCTGTTCTTCGGGGATGCCCTCCGGGCGGGCGCGCAGGGAACTGCTCAGGCTGCCCGGCGGCACACGGGAGGAAGCGGCGGAAGAGACGATGCGCGGATCGGCGGCCAGTTGCTCGGCAAACTGATCGTACCTGCTCCGCATTTCGGTGGGCGTGCCTTCGATCAGCACCAGGTGTTCTTTATCGAAGCCCAGGTCCATATTCCGGCAATACTCCAGTTGCTGATAGACCACCCCGGTTATGATCAGCAAAAAGATGGAGGTCATAAACTGAAAAGACACCAGTACCTTGCGAAGCATGCCGCCCCTGAAGCCCTGCTTGAGCTCACCGGAAAGGACCGCTACCGGCCTGAAAGCGGACAACAGGAAGGCGGGGTAACTGCCGGCGGCAATGCCGATGAGCAACACAATGGCCAGCAAACCCGCCGGCAAGCTCCAACTGTTCAGTAAGGAAAAAGGGATCTGCTGATCCGCCAGGCGGTTGAAGGCCGGCAAGGCGAACCAGGTAATGCCCACCGCCAAAACCATGGCGATCAGGGCCAGGAGCGTACTCTCGCTCAGGAACTGGCCGATCAATTGGGGCCGGGTGGCGCCCGCCACTTTGCGCATGCCCACCTCCCGGGCCCGCACGCCGGAGCGCGCCGTGGCCAGGTTCATATAGTTGATGCAGGCGATGAGCAGGATGAACAAAGCGATCAGAGAAAAGGCGTAGACATAGGTAATGTCTCCTCCGGTAAAATAACTTTGGATCTTCCTGGAATGCAGGTACATCTCCGGCAACGGCTGCATGACGATACGCGGAGAGAATTCCTTCCACGCTTCCAGCTTGAGATCCACAAAGGCCGCCAGGGCTTCCGAATAATCGGCTGGCCGCTTGCCTTCCGGTATCATGGAGAAGGTTTCGACGTAACCTTCTCCCCAGTTTTCCAGGACGATGCGGGAGAATACCTGCCGCGCACAGTTCATGGAGGCCAGCACCTCGAATTTCAACTGGGAGTTATCGGGTACATCCTGCATGACGCCGGTTACTTCGAAAGGCTGATCGCGAATGGTAAGCGCTTTCCCGATGGGGCTGGCGGCCCCGAAGTACTTGCGGGCAGCGCTTTCAGACAACACTACGGAGTAAGGGTTATCCAGTGCGGTGGCCGGGTCGCCGTTCAGCAGGGGGAAGTGAAATACCTGAAACACTTCCGGGTCGACAAAAGCAAAGGCTTCTTCGGTGTACCGTTCCTCATCCAGTTCGATCAACTCCCGGCCCTGGGCGGCAAAACGGGCCAGGGTAAAGTCCGGAAAATCCACCTTCATCTCTTCCGCCAGGCGGTACGGGCCGACGGCGCGTTGTATGCTCTCCTGCGTCTGCGGGTTGGTGGCCCCCAGGTTGAGGCGGTAGATGCGATCCCGGTTTTCGTGAAAGCGGTCGAAGCTCAGCTCCGTTTGCACATACAGCAGGATGAGCAGTACGCAGGCCAGGCCGATGGCCAGCCCGAGAATATTGATAAGGGTATACCCCCTGAATTTCCAGAGGTTACGGAGGGCGGTTTTCAGGTAATTGCTGAACATGAGCCTTCATTTCAGGTGAGAAACAGGATAAAGTGTGAATCTATCAGCATCATGCTGATAGTTACTAAACTGTTATTAATGACGGGTGAAATGCGGAGAAGTTGCAGCAAGGTTATGGGCCACTACTGTCACCATACCTGGAAGTGCTCAGGGCAGGCCTTGGCAGGGTGAATTTCATCAGTGGCGGAGCAGGAAGCAGGAGCGAGAGGGGGCATTACCGGACAGGTTTTCCCACCCGGAACCTCCACTGAGGAAAAACTTGTCCGGTAAAAATCAACCTCACCTCCGGCTGAACACCATCTTGCCCTCAGGGCCCCCGCGGCCTTCGCACTCATCGCTCACGCGGGTCATGGTCATGCCTTCGTCGGTGGTTTCAAAGGTGTAAATACCCTTCCCGTTGCAGTCGGAGCCCTCGACATCCTCTATGGCGATCTGGTTGCCTTTGGCGACGTATTTCCCGGTGATCTCGACCTGGCCATCTCCGCCGAAATCCACCCAGTAGATGTTGTCGGACTTGATGGTAACATGAAGGGGGATCATGCTTCCCTCTTCCTTACCGGGCACCATGGCCTCCCATTCACCTACGGGAGTGTCCTGGGCGGAAAGGCTGGTGGAAAAGCAGAAACAAAATAGGATCAATAAGGATGGTAAGAACTTCATCAGAAGTGATTTTAGGTGAATAAGCAAGCTGGCGCTCACTTATGGGAATTAATTTATCGGGCTGAAATTAGGAAATATATCGCCCCTAATGGGCAGGAATTGAAATATTTAATTTTTGGTAAGGTAAACAAACCCCTGATTCTGTGAACACTTCACCATATTTCTTTTTCTAGTATTACTACTTTCCTTCATAAAACCAAAAACTATCATTTATGCTACACAGAACCATTATTCTGCTTTTTGCACTTTTCTTTTTCTCCGCCTGTCAGAAGGATAGCATGACGGACATCACCCCCGCGCCCCAGGATGGCGTTGAGGTAGATATGCGCCGCAGCTTCCCGGAGCTTTTGCCTCTGCCCACCGGCTTCCAGCCGGAAGGTATCGTCGCCGGTGACGGCAACGATTTCTACGTGGGCTCCCTGGCCGGCGGCTCCATCTATAAGGGTGATTTCCGCACCGGAGCAGGGGAAATTATTTACATGCCAGATCAATTTCAGGTCTCGGTGGGCCTGGCCTTTGACCAGCGCACCAAGTATCTGTTCGTCTCGGGCGGCCCGGTGGGTAATGCTTTCGTCCTCGATACCCGTACCGGCGAGAAGGTTATGGATTACAGCCTTGGCGCCGGATTCATCAATGATGTTATTGTAACGCAGGACGCGGCCTACTTTACCAATTCCTTCGTTCAGGAAATTTATAAAGTGCCGCTCAGCCCGGGTGGCGGGCTGGCCGGCGCATCGGCAGTGGAAACATTGCCTTTAGGAGGTGATTTCCCCATGGCATCGGGCGGTTTTGACGCCAATGGCATCGAAGCCCTTCCTGACGGCAGCGCCCTGATCGTCGTCAACAGCACTGCCGGCGCATTGTACCTCGTTGACCCCGGCACCGGGAATGCCACTACCATCGATCTGAACGGCGGCTCCGTAGCCAGCGGCGACGGCATCCTGCTGCTGGGAAAAACACTGTACGTGGTGCAAAATGTCCTGAACCAGATCGCTGTTGTGGAACTGTCCAGCGATTATCTGTCCGGCGAAATGGAGGAACCCCTTACCGACAGCGACTTTCAGGTTCCCACGACGGTTACCCGCCACGGCGGTACGCTGTATGCGGTGAACGCGCGCTTCGGCGCCACGAATCCGAATGATATCGGTTATGATGTGGTGAAGGTGGATTAATCGCTTATTTCCAGGCCGTATTTTTTCAGCAGCCCGGCCAGCCCGGCTGCTGAAAATTTCGCCTTCCGCATCCGGTTCAGCTCCGGGTCGATAGAGTAATTGTAGGCCGTTCGAAGATCGGCGCCCTCCAAGTTGGCCTTTTCGAAAACGGCGCCGCTCAGGTCACAGCCCTCGAAAACGGCGCCCGCCAGGCCCGTCTCGGTGAAGTCTACTTCCCGGAGGCTGCAGTTCCTGAAAGGCGTGCCTTTCATAGGCCGCTGGTAGAAAGAAGACAGATCCAACTGGCAGCCATCAAAGCTCACGGAGAACAGCAGCTCGTTGCAGTCTTCAAAGTGCAGCCCCAGCATTTTACACTCCCTGAACTTTACGTCTCTGAAAGTCGTTCCGGCCAGGCCGGCCATGCTCAGGGAGCAGCTCCTGAACTCACATTCCACGAAATTGATGCCGGACAGATCGGCATTCCCGAAGTTGCAGTTGATGAACGTGCAATCTTCGTATGCCCTGTCGCTGAGGCCATCTGCGGTGTAGTCAATGCCATTGAATGCTTCGCCTTCCATGGTTCGTTCAGTTTGAAGTTTTCTGTACGCTGAAAATACAAGCTGCCGCCCATTTTGCCGATCTTGCTTTTTGATCTGCGCGCCTTGCTGTAGGCGGCCCCGCCTCCGGACTGCCACCGGCTGGCCGTCATTCCGAAGGCGTCCCGAAAAGAGCGGGCGAAGGTGGCCGGGCCGGAGAACCCGCAGTCGAGCGCTATTTCCGTAATGGTTCGTTTGGGTTGGGCGATCAGTAACATAGCGGCCTTTTCCACCCGTATCCGCTGAATGAACTGGTTGAGCGGTTCGCCCACCATTGCCCGGAAAATGCGGTGAAAGTGGAAAGGGGAAAAGTTGGCCAGCCCGGCCAGCCGTTCCAGGGTGAGTTCCCCGTCCAGGTTGTCCTCGATGTAGTCCAGTACGCTGTTGATCCGCGACTGGTATTCTTCCCGGAGGTATTTATCCAAAGAGGATTAACGCAACAGGTTGGCCTCCCCGCTGATCCTCTTCTCCCGCCCGTTTTCCCGGATGGTGACGACATAGGCATACACCCCAGCCGGAGCGGGGCGCCCGCTGATAAGGCCGTCCCATCCCGCCCCGGGGTCTTCCGTCTGGTAGATGAGGTTGCCCCAGCGGCCGTAGATTTCCATGCGGAACCCTTCTATCGGGCAGGCGAAGTAGGCCAGGAAGCGGTCGTTGCGGCCGTCGTCATTGGGGGAAAAGGCATTGGGGATGTAAGGGTTGCAAATGTAACTGGCCATAATGTCGTAGTTGGAAGTACAGCCATTGCTGTCGACTACCGTCAGCTGTACCAGCTCGGGGAATTTTCCGGGCAACAGTTCCGGGGCGGGGCAGTCCGGGCAGCTGAGGGCATCGGCCGGCGACCATTGGGCCTGAAGGCCCGGCGCCAGGCCGTAATCAAAGGCAAAGGGTTCACCCAGCGTGATCTCCTCAATACTATCCACCGCCACTTTGGGCAATGGGTTGGCCGCCACCCGGATGACCACTACGGAATCGCAGTTGCCGCCGGTGGGAAAGCTCAAAGCTGTCGTGGTGCCCGCCGCATAGCTCTGCCCATCTATCATTACCTGTTCCCCCTCGCAACGCTCGAAGTCCAGAATGCTGGTGTCCTGGGGTTCGAAGAACATGTCGATCGTAACCATGGAATCGCAGCCCCAGCGGTTGGCCAGTATCTCCTGGCCGGAAGGGTTGTTCTCGTTGTACACGACCCCGTTGACATTCAGGCTGAACCCATCGCCCCGGCATCCGGAAACGCGCACGGTATCATAGGACAGAGGCGCAAAAAAAAGGCTGACCCGGACCACGGAATCACAGCCTTGCTCCGTCAACAACACTTCTTCCCCAACCGGGTTATTCACATCATAGGTGTTGCCGTTGAGGACGACGCTGTACTCATCACCGTCGCAGAGGGGAGGAGAAAAGAGGACGGTATCCACCTCCACCACCCGTACCTCAGTTTCGATGATGGAATCACAACCATTGGCGGCCACGAGCGTATCGACGTAGCGCCCGGGCAGGCTCACGAAGGCCCCGCCCGGCAAGAGGGTGGAATCGCCGGGGCATATCTCCGCCCGGGAATCGGAGAAAGAAACGCCTTCGGCGATGCGGCATCCCAGAGCGAACAGGTTACAGGCCAGGATGTCGTTATTGTTCAGAATACCCCCTCCGACGGTGACCTCGCCGGCGCCATTGCTGCATAAAATGCCGACGTCGGCCAGGATGATGTCGTTGGTCGCTGCATCGAGCACTACCGTTGGGCGGCCCAGGGCGTCTTCAGCCAGGATCTCGGCGCCGGTAGAGGGGGTTCGGGTAAAAACACCCTGAAAGGCGCCGCCCTGCTGGAAGCTCGCCAGGGCGCCGAAGTCGCCGTCGAAGATGGAAATGGACACTTCGCCGGCCGGCCGGTTGGGGTTGATATTCTCATTTTCAGTGATGTACCCCCAGGGATTGGCCTCCGCCTGAGTGACGATCACCAGGTTGCTCTCGCACTGTGTTGACCATTCACGGATGGTTTCCAGCGTAGCGTCCGGAACGGTTGAGATAGACAGGTCCAGCTCACCGGAAGGCAGCCCGACGGGGAACTGCCCGACAAAGACGATATCGCAATCGCAGGAGTCCAGTGTCTCTACTCCCGTAATGGGCGGCAGCCTTTTGAGTACGACACCGCAGCTGGCGATACCGTTCGGGCCGAAATTCTGGCTGCTCTGCAGCTTCGTTACCAGCCCTGATTCCATAAAAATGCCGTCAAAGGAATACTCACAGTTGAAAAAAGTGCTGCCTGAATCGCAATAGTCTTCAATGGAAAGATAGCAGATGTTGATGGCTTCGTCCTGCTCACAATCACAAGGTTCCTGCCCAAAGGCGGGAAGGGCGGCCAGCAGGATTGCCAGCAGGACAGCCGGGAGAATGAGCCCTTGCTTTTTGTGTTCAAAGGCAAAACGAGAGCGGGAACCAGTGGCCATAACTTTGGTTTGATCGGGCAAGTCAGTTCAGTTTCTACCCATGATAAAGATAGCCGGGAAAAGATAAAAGTATTTCATCTGAAATGCGTATTCCCGGCCTGGTATTTTTGTCTTTTTCCCTGCCTTTCCAAGCAGCAGCAGCCGGCCCGGGAACCGGCCGGGGGCGCCGGCCTTCGGGGCTGTTCTGGCGGGCTACCCTGCCATTGGCGCATGCTTCGATCCGGCAGGTAGCGATGAAATAATCAGGGGTGATTATGAATATCAAACCGGATTTCAGATATTGGGGAGTATTTTTGCCGAAGCCTCCAAAAAAGCCAGCTCACTACCGGGGCGACGCCTCATTTTTCAATCAAAAGTCTGTCATCAACTACAAACAAAACGAAACATGACTGTACTTCACGCAATCGATTGGGTAATCATCCTTGCCTATTTTTCCGTCATCCTGGGCATCGCCTGGTGGGTGATCAAACAGAAGCAGGACACTTCGGACGAGTACTTCCTGGCCGGCCGCAATCTGGGCTGGTTTGTCGTCGGCGCTTCCATCTTCGCCTCCAATATCGGTTCGGAGCACCTGGTGGGCCTGGCCGGCTCGGGAGCTACCGACGGGGTAGCTATGGCGCATTATGAGCTGCACGCCTGGTGCCTGCTGGTCCTGGGGTGGGTCATGGCTCCCTTTTACATGCGGTCCAGGGTCTTCACCATGCCCGAATTCCTGGAGCGGCGCTTTTCGCCCACCGCCCGCGTGGTGTTGTCCCTCATTTCCCTGGTTGCCTATGTGCTGACCAAAGTGGCCGTAGGCATCTTCGCAGGAGGCATCGTCTTCGGCGTGCTGATGCCGGAACTTAGCTTCATGGGCCTGAACAGCTTCTGGATCGGCTCCATCCTCGTCATTATCCTGACCGGCATCTATACCATCCTGGGCGGGCTGAAGGCCGTTGCCTATACCGAAGCCCTGCAGACCATCATCCTGATCCTGGGTTCCATTCTGGTGACCTGGTACGGCCTGGATGCGCTGGGCGGGTGGGACGAGCTGAGGCGTATCGCCGGCTCCGACATGTTCAACCTGTGGAAGCCCCTCGTGCCGGCAGGCATGGAAGGCACCTGGGCGCCGGTAAAGGCCGAGGCGGAAATGGCCTGGTATTTCAACGACAACTACCCCTGGCTGGGCATGTTGCTGTGTGCACCCATTATCGGCCTGTGGTACTGGACCACCGACCAGTATATCGTACAGCGGACGCTGGGCGCCGCCAACCTCAAGGAGGCCCGCCGGGGCACCATTGCGGCGGCCTTTATGAAGCTGCTGCCGGTCTTCATCTTTATCATTCCCGGTATGATCTGCTTCGCTCTGGCCGCCAGCGGCAAGATGCCCTCCATCAGCGCCGAACTGCTGGACAGCGAGGGCAACGTCATCAATGCCAATGCCCAGCAGGCCTTCCCCCTGCTGGTGGCCACCATTCTGCCCACCGGCATCCGGGGGCTGGTGGTCGCCGGGCTGCTGGCTGCGCTGATGAGCTCCCTGGCGGGGGTATTCAACGCCTCCTCCACGCTGTTCACCATGGACTTTTACTCCAAGTTCCGCCCGCAGGCCTCCGAGGCGAGCCTGGTGCGCATCGGCCGTATCGCCACCGCCGTCATGGTGGTGATCGGCCTGCTGTGGATACCGGTCATTCAGGGCAGCCGCGGGCTGTACGACTACCTCCAGAGTGTGCAGGGCTACCTGGCCCCGCCCATCTTCGTGGTCTTCTTCTTCGGAGTGTTCATGAAGCGGCTGAACGCCAAGGGGTGCCTGGCCGCCCTCGGCATCGGCTTCGCCATGGGCCTGTTCCGCCTGGCCATCGATACGCCGGTGGCCCTGATGGAGGGCTTCGCCTACGATGAAGGCTCCTTCTTCTGGGTGGTCAACAACATTTTCTTCCAGTACTACAGCCTGCTCATCTTCATCGTGTGCGCCATCGTGATGGTGGCGGTCAGCTACGCCACCCCGGCGCCGGCCTACGAAAAGATCAGCGGCCTGACCTTTGCTACCATGACTGCTGAGCACAAGGCCGAGAACCGCGCCAGCTATACCAAAGGCGATGTCTTCTGGTCGGCAGTGGTTATCGTGCTTATCATTATGGCTTATCTGTACTTTACGGGGTAAGGCTTACCTTTAATGGAAAGATGGAAGCCTTCAGATGGCAAAAGCCCGGATGGAAAACATCCGGGCTTTTGCCATTCAAAAAACCGGTTAAGAGCTGAGGGCAGCCTTTATTTCCGGCCCCGTTTTCACAGAAGCCGGAAGTCAGATCACTTTCAACAGCCACAGGATCAGGCCGACGACCAATACGACGATCCCTATTGAAACGAGTATATCCGCCACGCCGGCAAAACCGAGAATGGCGACCAGGAGGCCGACGAGGACAATTACCAGCCCCAGTTCAACTCCCGAAGTGTCCTGCTCCCCATCTAACCTGGCATTCTTTTTTCTTTTCTTTTTCTCAATCTTCTTTTTGATCTTATTCATCTTCTTTTCGAATTTGGCCCGTTTCTTTCCGGTAAAACCTTCGATCTTTTCTTTCAGGGCCGACTTCGAAATGCCTTTTTCCTTCAGCACAGCTGACTTTTCGGCTTCTTTGACTTTAACGGGAGTTACGGCATGGCCATGGAACTGAAAACCCAGAAGGAAAATAGCAATTAAGGTAAAAATCCTGAATGTCATAGTTCTATGATATTTGGTGAAGTAAATTGCTGGCCGGCCGAACAGGTATATTCCGGATCAAAAAGAGGATAGAGCCTGTGGTATTTTCAGGCGATTTTTAGTAAGAACTTATAGGTGGAACAGGATGTTCGTTTTTTGGGGAGAAAACAGCGCCATCTGTTTCCCGTTGCTGTTCAGCAGGCGCCTTGTCCCGTCAGGAATTAAATCCATGGGGCTGTCGAACCTACTCACCTACTCATTCCGGCCATCCCCCAGCGCTTCCATCCGGAACCTTTCCAGAGCTGCCGGCTCGTGGGCTTCAGCCATGATGGCCCGGATCTGCTTCACCACTTCGGGGTATTCGGCAGCCACATTGTTTTCTTCCGTGATGTCTTTTTCCAGGTTGTACAGTTCGATCCCGGTATTGCCCTCTCTGATATCCTTTCGGATGCCCTTCCATGGGCCCATCCGGACGGCCTGCTGGCCGTTGTATTCCGGGAATTCCCAGTACAGGTAATCGTGCTGCTCTTGTGTTTCGCCCAGCAGGGTGGGCAGGAAGCTGATGCCGTCGGTATGTTCCGGTACCGGTACGCCGGCCACTTCGCAGAGCGTGGGCAGCACATCGTAAAAAGCGGACAGGTGGCCCGAAGTACTGCCGGCCCCGATGTGCCCCGGCCAGCAGGCGATCATCGGCACGCGGATGCCCCCTTCGCAGACGAAGCCTTTGGTGAAGCCGTAACCCTCCCGGAAGGGCCCGGCGCTATTGAAAAGCTCCGCGTCGACACCCCCGGCGTAGGCCGGGCCGTTATCGCTGGAAAAGATAATAAGCGTGTTTTCGTATTGGCCCGTTTCCTTTAGTTTGGCCACCAATTCTCCTACGTGTTGGTCCAGGTATGAGATCATAGCCGCATAGGTGGCGCGTGGAGTGCGGTTGGGAAAGTAGCTGTTGCCGGTATAGGGCTCTTCTTCCCCCAGTTTCTGCCGGTAGTATTCCACCCATTCGCGGGGCGCCTGCAGGGGCAGGTGGGGTATCGGCGAGGCGTAATAGAGGAAGAAAGGAGGGCGGCCTTTGTTTTTTTCGATGAAAGCCAGGGCTTCCCGGTGCATGAGGGCGGGAGCATAGTCATTAAGCTGGAAATCGGCATAACTGTCGGGGGCATTGGGGTCGGCCCCTTCCGCCAGGTTGGAGTGCGGAACCACCGGTTTGTTGTCCAACAGCACCCGCTCGTCATTTTTCCACAAGTGCATGGGATAGTAGGTATGGGCCTGCCGCTGGCAGTTGTAACCGAAGAAGAAGTCGAAGCCCTGTTTGTTGGGCACGCCTTCGGTGGTGGGCGTTCCAACCTGGCGGAAGGGGTTGTCGAACATGCCCTGATAGTCCCATACTTTGCCTCGTTCCTTCCATTCGTCATTCCCGCGGATGTGGGCGTGGCCGGTGTGCAGGCCCGTCATCAGCACGCAGCGGGCGGGCGCACAGACGGGCGCCCCGGAATAGTGCTGGGTGAGCCGCATCCCCTCCCGGGCCAGGGCGTCGATGTTCGGCGTTTCGATGGCCTGCTGGCCGTAGGCCCCCAGCTCGCCGTAGCCGAGGTCGTCGGCCAGGATGTAAAGGATGTTGGGCTTAGATACATTGGTGTATGGCTGTATGGTTAAATTTGTTTCCTCCGGGCGCTCAATTCCCATGGGGGGCGCAGTATCCCGGGCGGATTGGGCAAATACCGGCGGCCCGGCCAATAGCAATACAAAAAACAAGTAATATTTCTTCATAATGAATTGTGTATTTTCGCCAAAACCATAATTCTGTACCATGAGAGCATTTTTGGAGGCCGCTTTTGGAGATAAAAAGCGTCAATTTTTTGGTGGAACGAGGCGCTTTCCGAAGGGCATACCTGGAGGTACGGCCAAGGAAAGCAACGAAGTGTCACTGAACCTGCCTGCGTGCCGAGCACTTCGGCAGGCAGGAAAGTGGCCTTTTTCAGCCCGGAGGGTTGCTTCCAAACATGCTCTGAATCCAAAATGGCGGCTGGCCATCATTACTGCCCTGGGCTTACTGCTGGCTCCATCCCTGGGTGCGCAGGGCATTTTCCTGGAAGCCGGCGGCGCGGCGCCTTTCTATTCCCTCAACTATACCACGCGCCTGTTTGCCGCCGAAAAGATTAGCGGATATTTCCGGATTGGAGGCAGTGTATGGGGAGAGGGCGTGGCGTTTCCAATCGGAGCGTCCCTCGTGCTGGGAACCGGAGATCACCATCCGGAACTCATCCTCGCCTTCACACCCCACTCGGAGGGCCAACGCTTCTGGAGCCGCAATGAATCGGACCTCTTTCTGGATCTCGCTCTGGGTTTGGGCTACCGTTACCACCCGGCCTCCGGGCCTTTTTTTGCTGCCGCCGGTTTGTTTCCGTATCTGCGGTTTGACCCTACCTCGACGGCTCTGTCGGAGAAAAAGACTGAACTGCGTTTCCGGCCGGGGGGGAGTGTGGGGTGGTATTTTTAAATCTTTCCGCCCACTTAGAGCCTATCCGAAAACCGTTTTTGAAGCCGAAAATGGCCGGATTCGGGTTCTCACAAAGCCATTTTTGAGCTTCGTAGTGGGGCTACGGAGCTCAAAAATGGCGAAGTGAGGTTCCAAAGATGGCCATTTGCAGGCCAAAGGATGGTTTTCGGATAGGCTCTTAAACGAAAGCATCTATAACCCTTCAACCTCCGACACGGTTACCGCCCACGCATACCGGCAGGGCGGGGCCTTCCTCAGCTTATCTGGTATTGATACCGTAAAACCATTGCCTTGCTTTTTCCACTTCAGCTCTCCTTTTGCCCCCAGCAGGGTTACTTTGGCGCCGGGAGCGGGGCGGTGAGAAGTGACGGTTATCTCCGCCGGCATCTCCTCTTCTCCTTCCGCCGCCAGGTAGAAGAAGGCCATGCTGCCTTTGGAGTGCTGCACCATGGCGATGTTGTTCTCCTTGAATGGAGCGATGGCCCGGCTGTTGTAGATGGCCGGCCCGTTCACCTCCATCCATTCGGCGTATTCTTTCAGCAGGGCATAGGCGCCCGGCTGGAAAGTGCCTTCCGGGGTCGGGGCGATGTTGAGCAGCAGGTTGCCGCCCTTGGCCACGATGTCGATCAGCAGGTGGATGCCTTCGCGGCCGCTCATGTAGCGGGCATCCGGGGTGTGGGCCCAGCCGCCGCCGGAGATGATGCAGGACTCCCAGGGGTAGGGGAGGGCTTTTTCGGGTACGCGGTTCTCGGGGGTGAGATAGTTCTGGTTCTTACCGAATACGGCGCGGTCTACTACGATCAGGCCGGGCTGCTTTTCTCTGGCTTTGGCCACCAGTTCATCCATGCGGATATCCTGGTTGACGATACGGTGTTTAATAAACCCACCTCCACCGGCTTCTTCAAATTTTCCCCGGTAGTATTCCGCTATTTCTTCATCCGAAAGTTTTTGTACCCAGCCGCCGTCCAGCCAGAGGATGTCGACCTTGCCGTAGCCCGATACCAGCTCCATGATCTGGTTGTGGGTGAACTGCACGTACTTTTCCCATTCCTCCGGGTGTAGCCCGGGGTCGTAGTTGACATTCCGGTCGAAGGGCGGGAAGTAGGGGGCCCAGTAGTTTTCGCAGTGCCAGTCGGGTTTGGAGAAATAGGCCCCTGTCCAGAGGCCTTCGGCGCGGAAGGCCTCGAAGATGGCCCGGGTAATGTCGGCCCTTGGGTTGGTGTGGAAAGGGCAATCCGGGCTGGTAATCTTGTAATCGGTGTATTTGGTATCGAACATGCAAAAACCGTCGTGGTGCTTGGTGGTGAAGACGACGTACTTCATGCCGGCGGCACGGGCCGCCCCGGCCCACTTTTCGGGTTCGAACTGCGTAGGGTTAAAGGTTTTCTGCAGCCCTTCGTATTCCTGCTTATAGGCAAAATAGTCCTGGGGGTTCTCCCCTTTGGTGCGCCGGCACCAGCCGTAGTCCTCCGGGCAAAGCGACCAGGACTCCACGATGCCCCACTGGCTGTAGGCGCCCCAGTGCATCAGCAGGCCGAATTTCAGGTTTTGCCATTCTTCCAGCCTGGCCAACACCAGGGGGTCCGTTTCCGGAACATAGCGCTCTTCTTCGTGGGCGGGCTGGGAAAATAGCCATGGCCCGGCGATCAGCAGTAAAGCGAACAGGCAGTATTTTTTCATATCAAATGGAGTTGTAATCAATCTCTTATCCCCCCCAATGATACGCAAAACGGCACGAAAAATCACAATTCCCGGCAGTACTCGGCCACCACTGCCGGAGCAGTTTTTATCGGGCAGCGCAATGGCCCCACCTGCCACCGCGTAGTGGCCAATAAAAAATTGCGCACTGAAGGTAGGGTAAAACTATGCGATATCGTTTAAGAGATTAGAAGCGTTGTTCAGCCGGTGATTTTGAGCCTCTGCCTGTTTTTTCTTTCAAACCCGGCCTTCAAACATTCTCTAAACCAAAAGATTCAATCTGATGAAAAAGTTAAGTTTTGTTTTTGCTCTTGCATTTTTCGTTTTCTTTATCCAATCCTGCCAGAAGGACGAGATAACTGACCCTCATGCCGGCAAGGAAGCCCCTCAGCTGCCGGCGCCGGAGACTTTTGTGATGCCGATCCAGCCATTTACCGAACTGGATGATCCGGGAGTAGTAGGAGATCCCCAGGAGATAGAGGGCCGGACGCTCAACAACTGGGGCTATTCCGCCGCCAATGTTCTGGTGTGGAATACGGTGCTGACAGTGCACCTGGCCATCCCGACCCTTGCCTTTTTCGAATCCTTCAACCATCAGGCGGAGTATCAGGGGGGCGGCGTCTGGCTCTGGGCGTATGAAGTAGCCGCCGACAATGGCGTGAGCTACCAGGCTGAGCTGTACGGGGAACTGCTGGCTTCTGATGAGGTGCAATGGGATATGTACATCTCGCAAAGCGGAGGCTTTTCCCGGGTGCACTGGTATTCGGGCGTCACCGCCAACGACGAGTCTTATGCTCGCTGGGCGCTGAACTTCGACCCCAACAACCCCAGGCCTTTTATCGACATCGACTATCAGCGCGACAACGGCGCCGGCGCCGCCGCTATCCGCTATACCAACCGCATTCCCGGAGCTCCCGAAAATGGAGGGTACATCGAATACCGGGAAGGCGCCGGCGCCGCCGACGGGTTCGACCGGGCCTACGATGTGTACAAGGCCGAGATCGACAACCTGCTGGAGATCAACTGGGATAGCGTCAACCACAACGGCAGGGTGAAAGATGCCGAAAAATACCAGGACCAGGAATGGCATTGCTGGGGGACGGACCTGCGGGATACGGATTGCTGAAGGTAAAACCTGTTCGCGGTTCGCACATTCGGGCGCCCTCCTGAAGCAAATAGGTGTCAGCCTGAAAACCTTTGGGGTTTCCACCAAAACCTCAAAGGTTTTTTCTTCAAAAAAAACTGACAGCGCAGCAGAGGCTTTCCTCCTGTAAAACACATATTTTTTTGCTTAATTCGTGCGGGAGAAATACAGAAGCCAAAACTATTTAAACGAATAAATGGCTGATAATCAAATTATAAAACACAATAAATTGATTTTAAAGAATACAGAAATACAAAAAATTGCACTTCACAGCCCCCGGATTAATGCTGACTTTTGTATTGTCAACGAAAAAGAACGATAGTTGACGGCGTCCTCTTGAAGAAGAGGGCAGAACAAAGGTTGTAATCCCACGAATGCTATTATAATCCCATGCAAGATCTTTCGGGGATATCAAAGGATGTCCTCATTTTTGGTATGTAGATAGCCTCTCAAAGCTCTTTTGGAAACCGGCCCGATGTGGCCGGTTTTTTTTTGCCC
>CAYQKY010000118.1:0-25873 GCA_964418125.1 uncultured Phaeodactylibacter sp. | reverse complement strand
ACCTCAAATACTACATCCTGCAGAAGCAGAAGCAGCGCGCCAGCCAGCAGCGCAAACAGACCTCCGCCGAGCGCATCCTGCGCACCCTGCAGCAGGACCTGCAGATGGACGTCCTGCCCCTCCACATCGAGTGCTTCGACAATTCCAATATACAGGGCAGCCACCCGGTGGCCTCCTGCGTGGTGTTCAAGAACGCCAGGCCCAGCAAGAAGGACTACCGCCACTTCAACATCAAGACCGTCAAAGGCCCCGACGACTTCGCCTCCATGAAGGAGGTGGTGCACCGCCGCTACCGCCGCATGCTCGACGAGGGCGACACCCTGCCCCAGCTCGTCATCATCGACGGCGGCAAGGGGCAGCTCAGCGCCGCCGTGCAGAGCCTGGAAACGCTGGGCCTCCGTGACAAGATCACTGTCATCGGCATCGCCAAGCGCCTGGAGGAGATCTTCTTCCCCGGCGACTCCATCCCGCTGTACATCGACAAGAAGTCCGAATCCCTCAAGCTCATACAGCAGGCACGCAACGAAGCCCACCGCTTCGCCATCACCTTCCACCGCACCAAGCGCTCCCAGAACTTCACCACCACCGAGCTGACCAACATCCCCGGCATCGGAGAGAAAACGGCGCAGAAGCTGCTGAGCCATTTCGGCTCGGTGAAGCGCATCCGGGGCGCCCGGGCGTCGGAGATCGCAGAGGTGGCGGGCTTGAAGGTGGCGGAGCGGGTGAAGGGGTATTTTGAAGGGCAGGAGGAAGAGTGATATTCGTGGTGCGATCATCCCTGATCGCGATACCAAACGGCTATGCTGTAGGGTCAATTTTTGATGTGCGATGTGCGATTTTTGATTTTTGATGTGCCCGGGAAGAGCAGCCGCCAACCTGCCGGGTTTCCTGCCCCCTACTGTCCTAACCCGGCAGGTTGAGGCCGTTCCTCATAGAGAGAGGGCAGCCTTTTACAAATTCGATATTCTGTCAGGAGCGAAATTCACATTTGAATATCGCATCTCCGGGGGCTTAACTTACCTTATCCAACAATCCATTCACAGCCTGGAAGCTCAAAAACAAAAGTTTGTATAATTCAATAAAACAACATATTTTTGTTTCAATTCTTTCATCCCCAACTTGCGCTCCCTTTCCAAGATCGGAAAAGTATTGTCCTGTGCCGCCTGCAGGCCGGGTGGTTCTGTGTGCCGGGCTGGCTTTGTCGTACCGGACAGTACCGGATTTTAGTCGTGTAGGCAATTGATTTTCAGCCGATGCGCATCGGGAAAGTTTTCAATATGAGTATCCGGAAAAACCTTTCAATGTCATACTACCATGCTAACGTTTGATGAATATGGTTATCTTATCCCTGATCAACTTATAGAAGTCGATCTCGAAACTTTCATCCGGGAGTTTGTGGTTAATGAGCACAGGGAAAACATCTTCAACGAATACAAGCGGATGCTGGCAGACATTTCAGCCCTATCGCCCGGAGCATTTTATCAATGGATAAACGGAAGTTTTGTCACTCGCAAGACCCGGCCCAAAGACATAGATGTTGTATCTTTCATCAGCCACGAAGTTTACATTGATTTTGAACCTCAGTTCCGAGAACTTCGTTTAAAATACTCGAAAGTGCATGCGTATTTTGTCAGGGTTTATCCGGATAGCCATCCCAGAAGGTTCATCACTCAATTCGACCGGATAGAATGGCGACACCTCTTTTCAACGGACCGCCGCAGGCGAAAAAAAGGATTCATTCAAATTAATTTCTAAACCATGGAAATCAAGGATGCCCGGTTTATTGAGATCTTCCATACGCTGGAAAAGATCGAAAAGATGAATAAAGCGATCCTTTTTCATAAGTCCATCGAAGAAGAAACGAATGAACTCGCTATTGAACAATATTCCCGCGTAAAAGCGGAATTGACGGAACAGCTGTTGAAACTGTTGAATGATATGGATCTGCATCTTGAAGTGGCGGCTGTTTAAAGGCCGCAAGCGCCTGCTCAACCCGCCTTCTTCAACAAGTCATCCAGGCCATATCTCTCATATGCTTCCCCTTGCGCTCTCGCCTCCCGAATAAGGTCATTCTTGCTCTGAATATGCAGCCAGATGGCCGGCGGAATTTTAAAGATCCTGCCGAGTTTTATGGCGAGCCCGGGGTTTATTTTTCTGCGGCCATTGGCCAGCGCGCTCAGGTTGGAGTCTTCGTAGCCAATGTATGCAGCTAAGTCCTTTTGTTTAATATTCAGAACTTCAATGAATTTTTTCAGAAAAGCGCCCGCCGGGATGATCTCTTTCGGTTGCTCTTCGTTAAGATAAGATTCCATCTGAAAGCGGATGGACAGGAGAGCGTTTTCCAGCCGCTTTTCTTCACTTATATCGGCAGCTGCTTTTTTGATCATCGATTGCAGCTCTCTGAATTCTCTGCTATTGGTGTTGACCAGGCCAGCGCCCAGGCCGTTGATACCCCCTGCATTGATTGTTGCCTGCTTTGCCATATCGATCAATTTAAAGTTCAATTTTCAGATATTCTCTCATCAATTTCCTACCCGCTTCCGGGGTGAAAAACATTTTATGGCCCATGGCATAGGTTGCTCCGTATTTTTCCTCGTATAGTGGTATTAACTCTGTCTTGCTATCGAAGGATAGAAAGCCCATGTAATGGCCTTTACCCCATTCGAAGCTTTTCTTACACGCGAAGGCCAACAGGCAACCTGCCACATTTCCATATTTCCCTTTGACGCCATAATTGTGAGGCGCTACTTCGATATTGTTCATGAACAACATTTCACCATTGATCAAGGTCAGCATGAGCATGCCTTCAACCTGAGCCGGAGACTGAGCCAGAACCAATTTGAAAAATGAGGCGCCTTCCGTTTTATACAAGCTCGTCCAGGTGAATTTCCACCCCGCCTTTTTCAGAGGCATGTCTTCTTTGATGGCATCTAAAATGACCCCTTCCAGATCATTTCCAGTGTAAACTTCTTTCAAATATGCTTTCATAGATAACCATATTCGAGCATTAAGAGTTATCAAAAATAGATAATATTTTTATTTTTTATTCTTTTTTTAATAACTTATCAGGAGGCTTTTCGGCTATATTTCGCAGCCATTTTGCCTGCTTCCCCAGCTGACCTAAGGCAAAATTTGTAACCTTCTTCCCCGCCTCACCGTCCCACACAGCATTTCCAATCAAAAGACACCCACTGATGAAGTATTGCATTTTCTGCCTTTCGATCTTTCTTTTCCTCAACCTTTCCAACCGGGCCTGGGCCCAGCCCGCCGATGAATACGACATCTCCTTTCTGAAGCAGGCCGAACAAACTATACAGGTGAGCGCCCGCCTCACCCTTACCGACTCCCTCCTCTACATGAGCCCCGCCGGCCCGGTGCCGGAGCGCTGGCCGCAGTACGTCAAAAACATCAAGGTGCTGGACAGAATCGGCAAAGAACTGCCGGTTGAAGAAAACTCCGACGGCGGATGGATATTGCCCGCCTGCCGGCCCGGCCAGCAAATTCAGCTGGAATACACCCTATCCCTCACCCACGAAGAAGAAAGCTGGCCCGGCGGCATCGACGGCGTTGCCTACCAGCGGGATTGGGGCGCCTTCTTTACTGGCAGGGCCCTGTTCGTCATGAACGGCGAGGAAAAGCAGGGCATCAAAGTGCGTTTCCAGCTGCCCCGGGACTGGAAGGTGTCCACCCCCTGGCAGGCAATGGACGGCTCCGGCCTCCTCTGGCAGGCGCCCAACCTGGATCAGCTCACCGAGTCTATGATCTTTGCCGGTACTCATGAGGAACTGCACTTCGAACGCGAAGGGCTGTCTCTGAAGTTCGTCCTGGGCGGCGAAGGGATCGTTCAGCAAAAACACACTTTTGCCGAACGGGCCGAAAAGCTGATGGAATACTACACCCAACTCATGAGGGGATTGCCCGCCCCGCCCCCCGGGCAGGAGCTGTCCACCGTTATGGTGGTGATCAATGCCGGCAGCCAGGTGGACGGGGAAGTGATCGGCAACCACATCAGCATGTTCCTGGACCCGGAGGGGGACATGCAGAGCCAGATGATGGGCTGGTTTATGTTCGCCCACGAGTTCTTTCACCTCTGGAACGGAAAGACCCTCCGGGTGAGCGATACCCGCGCCGACTGGTTCAAGGAAGGCGTAACCAACTACTACACCCTGAAGGCCCTGCACCAGATCGGCTTCATCGATGAGGCTGGTGTTCAAGCCATCCTCAACGGCCTGTTCTACCAGCGATACCTCAACGACCCGGGGCTGGGAGAACTTTCGATTGCAGAAGCGGGCTCTACTTTCCAGAAAGACAGCCACTGGGGCCTGGTCTACGGCGGCGGCCTGTTCGCCGGCATCTGCCTGGATATGATCATCCGGAAAAATACCGGCAATGAAAAAAGCCTGGATGTGCTGATGCGCAACTTTTACGGGCAATACGGCGGTACGGATCAGTTGTACAGCACAACGGACGTCATCGCCGAGGCCAGCCGGCTGAGCGGTAAAAACCTGGAAGCTTTCGCGGAGCAGTACATCAACGGCATCGAACGGGCGCCCCTGTCAGAATACCTTTCCTACACCGGGATGGCCGTTAACACCCAAAGCGGCCAGCTCCTGCTGGCGCCAAAAGAGCAGCGGACGGAACTGGAAAAGCAGATCTGGGCCGGCTTTCTCGGCGCCCTGAAGTGAGGCCTTCCTTCGGGGACATCACACGGAAAAAGGTGTCACTTCTCTTGGCGAAGCGCGAAGTATTCCTGGTATTTTCCGTTTTTTGATCATATTTGTTGTCGGGTGCGAGCCTGGAATCCGGTAAGCACCCGGGCAGAAACAATCAAATAATTTCAGCCGGCTCGAAGAGACGGCCCAACCATCCAACAATGGATACGGAAGCGCACAACAGCCTTTACGATGTGATAATCGTCGGCGCCGGCCTGTCCGGCATCGGCACGGCCTACTGGCTGCAGGAAAAATGCCCCGGTAACCGATTCACCATCCTGGAAGCGCGGGAAACCCTGGGCGGCACCTGGAGCCTGTTCCGCTATCCGGGCATCCGTTCCGATTCGGATATGTTCACCTTTGGCTATCGCTTCAAGCCCTGGCAGAACCCGCAGCCCATTTCTGACGGCGGATCCATTCTGGCTTACCTGCAGGAAACAGCGGAGGAAAATGGCATCAACAAAAAGATCCTGTACGGTCATAGGGTACTGGGCGCCAGCTGGTCCGGCGAACAGGCCTGCTGGGTGATCCGGGTACAGGCTGAAGGCCAAGTAAAGGAATTTAGCAGCCGCTTTCTGTACCTGTGCAGCGGCTACTACAGTTATGAAGAGGCCCACCGGCCGCATTTCCAGGGCGAAGAGAACTATCCCGGAGCCATCGTTGTGCCCCAATTCTGGCCCGAAAGCCTGGACTATACCGACAAGCGGGTGGCCGTCGTGGGCAGCGGCGCCACCGCCATCACCCTGGTGCCCGCCATGGCCGAAAGGGCCGCCCACGTATGCATGGTGCAGCGCTCGCCCACCTACATCATGAACCTGCCCAATAAAACCGGGCTATACCTTTTTACCAAAAAGTGGTTGCCCGCTACCTGGGTCTACCGGCTGACACGTTGGAGAAACATACTCCTGAATATCGTCTTGTACGGGCTCTCGAGGATATTTCCCCGGCAGGTCAAAAGCCTGATCATGAAAGGGGCCGCCCGGCAACTGCCGGAAGGCTTTGAGGTGGAGAAACACTTCAATCCCAGATATAACCCCTGGGACCAGCGGCTTTGCGTGGTGCCGGACGGCGACTTCTTCCAGGCCATCAAATCGGGGAAAGCCTCCGTGGCCACCGATGAGATCGCCCGTTTCACCGAAAAGGGCATCCGGCTGAAGTCCGGAAAGGAAATAGAGGCGGACATCATCGTACTGGCGACGGGTTTAAAGATAAAACTCCTGGGCGGCGCTACCCTGGAAGTGGATGGGAAGGCCGTCGACACCAGTGAACTTATGGCCTATAAGGGCATGATGATGAGCGGCATACCCAATATGGCCGTGGCTTTCGGCTATACCAACGCCTCGTGGACCCTGAAGACTGACCTGACCGCCAATTACGTGTGCCGGCTCCTGAATTATATGGACAGGAAAGGATACGAGACAGTAGTGCCGCGAAAACAGAACGGGGAGGAAGCCGAGCCCTTCCTGAATTTAAGCTCGGGATATATACAGCGGGCCAGTTCCATTATGCCGAAGCAAGGGTCCCGCCTGCCCTGGCGCGTATATCAGAATTATTTAATGGACATGCTCACCACCCGCTTTGGGCGGATTGCCGATGGGGTGCTGGAGTTTGATGGCAAAAAAGGAAAATCGTGAAATTAAAAGATGACGTAGCGCTCATCACGGGCGCCGGCAGCGGCATCGGCCGCGCCATCGCCCATTCGTTGGCCAAAAGAGGCTGCCATCTGGCCCTGGTGGACATCAGAACAGAAAGCCTGGCGGAAACGGCGGAAGAGGCCCGCATCGTCAACATTTCCAGCTTGTTCGGCCTGATTTCTCCGCCCGAGCAAACCGCCTATTCCGCCAGCAAATTTGCGGTGCGGGGCTTTTCCAACGCCCTGCGTTTCGAGCTGGAGCACACTGGAGTGGGCGTCACCGTGGTGCATCCCGGAGGGGTAAATACCAATATTGTCCGTACCGCCATCGCCCCCGACGGAATATCGGCCGAAGAAATCCGGAAAAGGCAAAAAGCCGAACAAAAACTGCTCAGGATGCCCCCCGGGCAGGCCGGAGAGATCATCGTCAAGGGCATCGAAAAGGGCCGCGACAGAATACTGGTGGGCACAGACGCCAAAGTGATCGCCCTGATCGAACGCCTGATGCCCGTCCACTACTGGAAGCTCCTGAAACTGCTGGCTGACAAAACAAAAAACAGCAAGTGACGGGCGGCTGCCCTCTGAAGCCGTGGTAATAAAAACGCCGGCTAACCTGCTTCAGGCTTCAGAAGCAGGCTGGCCGGCGCCGCTTTTCGTGTCGGTGGCCTTTTACAAGAACAAAAAAGGCCGGGTGATTTCAATAAATATTTAAAACAGTCTGGTTTTCCTTTGTGACTAAGGCTGTGCCTGGCGCCGCTCCGTCTTCTCCTTCCAGCCGTTGATGCTTTCCAGGACCAGGGCGGTGGCTTCGCCATTTTCCATTTCCACGGTGAACCGCAGATCGGGGTCATCCTTCAGGGCAAAGGTGGTAGGCCCGAGGGGTATCAGCGCCATTTTGGGCCGCCCGGTGCGCTGATAGAAAAGCGCGCCGTCTTCAATGACCAGGTTGCGGGCGCCGTAGTTGCCGGCACAGGCCTGCAGCTGCTCCCGGCTGAGGGCCGGAGACTCATTTTTCCCCTTCAGGTAACTGGCGAACCATTCGAAGTAACGTTTGTCTTCCTCCGACTTTGCCTTTCCCGCCAGCTTTTCGAGGGCCATCTGGTGGGCAATGTCCAATGCTGTTTCCTGGGCCACATCCACATGAGGGCTCACGCCCGTACCTTCCCAGTTGGTGTTGGTGATCGGGTTGATCGCCCGTCCGTCCGGGACGAAGGCCACGAATTTCTCAGCAATCGGCACCATACCTCCCGGATGGGCGCCGCCGCCGGTGGTCTCGCCCACGATGGTGGCCCGCTCCAGGTTTTTGAGGTTGTAGGTGAATTCTTCGGCCGCCGAGAAAGTGTAGTTGCTGGTCAGCACAAACACCTCGGCATCCGGATTGCGCTTGCCGGGTACGTAGGGCAGGGTCCAGGTCTGGGAGGTGTCGTTGGTATGGCGGTTGTAGAAATTGTTCAGGTGCACCCTCCTGCCCGTTGGATAGAGGTAGGAGGTCAGCAGTTGTATCATACCCGGGTCGCCGCCGCCGTTATGGCGCAGGTCGAAGATGATGCCGTCGGTATTGGACAGCATATTCATCGCTGCCGCCGCTGCCTCCCCACCGTAGGCAGCCGGGAAAAAACCCCTCAGGTCGAGATAGCCGATGTTGCCTTCCAGGATCTTTATTTCCTGAAAGCCATAATTGCTGCGTTCCATTTCCTTGAGCCATTCCGGGCTGGGGCCGTTGTCCTCCTCCTCATTTTCGGAAGCAACCCGCATTCGGGCGGCGCCGTCGGGGTCGAAGCGTACCCGCAGGTGTTTGTCCTTGGTGACGAACTGTACTTCCTCCGTCAACCTGTCGGCAAAGGCGACCGGTTCGGTAAGGTTTTTAAATGCCCCGGCTTTCTGCTTCTTCCGCAAGTGCTGGCCCACTTCTTTCGCCAGTTGGGGAAAGACGTAGTTTTCTTCCAGGCTGCGAATGAGGCTGTCAATGGTAACGGATTGCTCCTCAGGCGTCAGAGCTTCCTGCGCAGTGGCGGCAGGCCGGAAGAGGCCCAGGAAAAGGAAAGTGCCGAAAAAAAAGATCAGTTTACGCATAAAAAAACAGTTGGGTGATTGAATGGTAAATACAGTCGGATAATTTCTACTTTAAATGTTTATCTCACAAAAGTTGCAATTACAATTATTTGAGAAAAATTTTTACTCCAGGTTCTTCAGCATGCGCTGCAGCAGGCTGATGAGTTGCTTTTGCTCCGTTGCCGAAAAGCCCTGCACCGGTATCTGGCGATACTCCTGTACGACCGGGAGCAGGCGGTCGATCAACTGCCGCCCTTTTTCGGTAACGAAGACCATATACCGGCGGCGGTCTTCCGGATCCAGCTGTTTACTTGCCAGGTTTTTGCTGACCAACTGGTCGATGATGCGGGTAGTGGTCGGGGCGTCCTTCACAGTAGAACTGCCGATCTCCACCTGGCTGCTGCCGTTGTTCTCACTGATCTGCTTCAATACCACCCACTGGTCTACGGATACGCCGGCATGATTGCTTTTCAAACTTTGGGTCGCCAGCTGCCGGTACCGCCTTACGATCTGCTCCATATAAAATACTGGTAATTGCTCCAGGCGTTGTTCTTGAACTTTATTTCCTTGCACTTGCAACTATTTTAAATGCAAGTAAAATATTTTCCGGGAATGATGCAAGTTATTTACGGGGAAAAAATTCTGAATGTGTAACTTTATCGGCCTATGAAAGACGTAATCATTATCGGCGGCGGCCTCTCGGGCCTGACGGCCGCCAACTATCTGCACCGGCAGGGCTTGTCCATACAATTACTGGAAGCGAGCGATCGCGTAGGCGGCCGTGTTAAGACCGAAAACAAGAACGGCTTCCTCCTCGACCGGGGCTTTCAGGTATTTGCCACCGCTTACCCGGAGGCCAAAGTGCTGCTCGATTATGAAAAACTCGATCTTCGCCCCTTTCGCCCCGGCGCTGTCCTGCTGCAGGCCGACGGCAGCCGGGACCGCATCGGCGACCCCTTTCGCGACTGGAGCAGCCTGATCCCCACGCTGACGGCCAGTGCCGGGAGCCTGGGCAGTAAAATGAAGATACTGGGTTTGAGCACCCGGCTGAAACGGAAAAGCCTTCTGGAAATTTTTTCTGCCAGAGAAAGGCCAACCATGGAAGTGCTGCGCCAGGAGTACGGCCTCGGCCAGGAACTGATCAGCCGCTTTTTTCAACCTTTTTACAGCGGAATTTTCCTGGAAAAGGAGCTGACAACCAGCCGCCACATGTTCGATTTTGTCTTCAAGATGTTTGCCGAAGGGGATGTGGCGGTGCCCAACGCCGGCATGGAGGCCATTCCCCGGCAGCTGGCGGCCAACCTGCCCGCCGATGCCGTCAGGACAAATTGCCGGGCGGAGCGCATTGAAGAGAACAGGGCCATTACCACTGACGGCGCCGCCTTCGAAGGAAAGGCCATTCTGCTGGCCACCGAGGCCACCGGCCTGGTGCACGACTATGCCCCCAATGCGAAGGAGGATCACCTCAGCACAACCCACCTGCACTTTACCGCGCCCGTTCCTCCCGTCGAAGGCCCCATCATCGCCCTGAATACCCTGCCGGACGGGCTGGCCAACAGCGTGGTGGTGATGAGCCAGGTAGCTCCGGGCTATGCCCCCCGGGGCCAGCACCTGATATCGGTTTCCATCGTCGGCAAAACGGAGGCGAAAGGCGAAGCGCTGGCCAAACAGGTAAAGGCGGAGCTGAAGCGCTGGTTTCCGGATGCCGAAACGGCCTGGCAACTTCTGGATGAGAGGGTGGTGGAATACGCCCTGCCTGCCCAGCAGCACGTCCGAAACGATATCGATCCGTCAGAACTTCGCCTGGGCGAGCGCCTCTTTCACTGCGGCGACCACCTGCTGAACGGCTCCATCAACGGCGCCATGCGCAGCGGAAGGCTGGCGGCACAGGCGATCGGAGCGGCGCTTGGAAAATGAGAAAGGCCCTCCCTTCAAATCCTCCGGATTTCGGATATCTGGAAGATCTTTTAAAAAAAAACTTCCCTCCCCGGGTGATACTTTCCCCGTTTCGTGCACTTTATAAATAAAGGGCAAAGCGAAACGCCCTATTGTTCACTCAATTAACGGCCATGACTGCCACGACCACAGCTATCGCTCAGCAGCTCCGCACGAACCGGGAAGCCGCCTTCGGACAGCTATACGAAGCCGCGTTCCCGCAGGTAGCCCGCCTGGTCAAAGCCCTGGGCGGCGAATACGAAGATGCGAAAGACATTTTCCAGGACGCCCTGATCATCCTGTACGAGAAAGCAGTGGAAGGACAGCTGAACATTCAGTATTCCCCGGCCGCCTACCTGCTGGGGATCGCCAAGCACCTGTGGCTGCGGCAGCGGCGGCAGAATGCCCACCTGCTCACCTTTAGCGAGCTGGAAATGGATATCGATATTCCCGAGGATATTGTCGGACAACCGGAAAAGCCCAGGCTGCGCCTGTTCCGCTTCCTGGCGGCCGCCGGCCGGAAGTGCATGGAGATCCTGCAGGCGTTCTACTACCAGCAGATGCCCCTGCCGGAGATCGCGAAGGAGTTCGGCTTTGCCAATACGCGCTCGGCCACCGTTCAGAAATACAAATGCCTGGAAAAGGTGCGGGATCAGGTTAAAGCAAAAGCGATACGCTATGAAGAAGTGGTGGAATGACCTCCGGCGCTACCTGGCCCGGCAACCGCAGGGGCCTGCCGGGCAAACCGCTGATGCTGCGCCGCTAAGCCCTGTTCCCGCCAGGGAGCAGCCCGAATACGAACAGGCTGTTTATCAGGCCATCCGCTGGTACGGGCGTCGTAAGGTACGGCAGGAGATCAGGAATGTACACCGCCGATTGATTACCGACAAGCCCGGGGGCGCGCTGTCCCGGCAACTCCGGCGCCTCTTCCCCGGCAGGGGCCTCCGGTAACTATCCGAATGAGCATGCACCTCGGGGCGCCAAATTCATTTGGCGCCGGAGACGTCAATCCACTTCAGGCGTAAGCTATTCTGAAACTGTTATAATCAGCATTATTTCTACCAAAACCATCTTGCTATGACAACCACCATCAGCAACGCCTCTGTCGTGCCCATGGTCATCGACGGGAGCGATAGGGCCGAACGCGCCTACGACATATACAGCCTGTTGCTCAAGGAGCGCATCGTCTTTCTGGGCACCGGGGTGAACGACCAGGTGGCCAACCTCATCGTCGCCCAATTGCTATACCTCGACAGCCAGAGCAACACCCTGCCCATCAACCTGTACATCAACAGCCCCGGCGGGGGCGTCTACGCCGGAATGGCCATTTATGACGCCATGCAGATGGTGAAGGCGCCCGTTTACACCACAGCAGTAGGCGTAACGGCCAGTATGGGCACCGTGCTGCTGTCTTCCGGGGAAAAGGGGCACCGGTACGCCCTGCCCCACGCCACCATCCACATGCACCCGGCGGGAGGCGGCGCCCAGGGATATACCGAAGATGTGCGCATCGCCTACCACGAGCAGGAACGCATGGAAAAGCAGCTCTTCCACATCGTCGGCAGGAACAGCGGCCACAGCTGGCAGGAGATCGAGGAAGAATTTCGCAGGGATAAATTCATGAATGCCATCGAGGCCCGCGCCTTCGGCCTGGTCGACCAGATACTGGGCGATACCGAAGACCTTGTTTTGCTGCAACGGGCGGCACTGGAGGTGCGCCTGCAGGGGGCGGGGAATGGGAAGTGAGTAGCCGGACAGTATCAGAATAAGGCCGGGCGCAAGTCCGGGCGCAAAGGGAAATTGCGCCCCGACAGCCGGCTTGGGCGCCAATTTATTCCATTTCATTACATCAGCCGCTACGCTCGTGTCCCATTGGCGCGCGAATAAATCCAAGTGTAAGAGCCTATCCGGCCACTTACATATTGTTCAACCTTCCCCCATCCACCGGCAGGGCCACGCCGTTGATGTAGGCGGCCGCCGGCGAGGCCAGGAATGCGATGGCGGCGCCCAGTTCTGAAGGGTCGGCGAACCGCCTCAGGGGGACGCCCGCTTTCATCCCGGCGATAACCTCTTCCTTGGTGTTTCCACTATTGGCCGCCTTGTTGTCGATGATCTCATGGAGGCGTTCCGTATCGGTAAAACCGGGCAGCACATTATTGACGGTGATACCATCCGGCCCCAGTTCGTTGGCCAGGGTTTTGGCCCAGTTGGCCACCGCTGCCCGGACGGTATTGGAGACCCCCAGGTTGTCGAGCGGCGCCTTTACGGAAGTAGAGATAACGTTGATGATGCGCCCGTAGCCTTCGCGCTTCATTCCCGGCACTACGGCCTGTACCAGCAGGTGGTTGGATATGAGGTGCTGGGTGATCGCGTCCATGAATTCGGAGGGTTCCGCCTTCAGGATGGGGCCGGCGGGCGGGCCGCCGGTATTATTGACCAGAATGTGTATCGGCTTTGCCCCCACCAGGCCGTGCACCTTGCGCTTGAGGTCGCCCGGGTTGCTGAAATCGGCGGCGAGAAAATCGTGATGCTGCCCCTGGCTGTGGTCCAGTTCGTGGACGAGAGCCGCCATTTTATCTGCCGACCGGGAGACAAGCGTCACATTAGCCCCCAGCTTCGCTATTTCAAAAGCGGCAGCTTTGCCAATGCCCTTACTGCTTCCGCATACCAATGCGTTTTTCCCTTTCAGGTTTAAGTCCATAGGTTGGTTTTGTTATTGATTGCAGACTTTTCTTATTATTGGGAAAAGTTCGTTATTTTATTGGTTCAATACCGGTGTGATAAATTTACTACAATTCATAAACAATTTGGCAAAGCGGGCATTTACGATGCAGATGCAGGCCGGTATATCTTATTCCCGTATGCCAGCAAAACACGTTACAATATGCCACTAACCAAACCTTTCAACCTTCAACAATGGGTCGATGAACACCGCCACCTGCTCAAGCCCCCGGTGGGCAACCAGCAGGTATACAAGGGAAATGACGACTATATCGTGATGGTCGTCGGCGGCCCCAATGGCCGTAAAGACTATCACTGGGAAGAAGGCGAAGAGCTGTTCTATCAGATCGAGGGGAACATCACCCTGAAGATCATCGATGAAGACGGCACTCCACAGGATATCCAGATCCGCGAAGGGGAGATGTTCCTCCTTCCGCCCCGTATCCCCCACTCCCCCCAGCGGCCTGCCAACACGATCGGGCTGGTGATCGAACGCTATCGCCACAAGGGAGAAAAGGACAAGCTGATGTGGTTCTGCGAAAACTGCAACAACAAGCTCCACGAGGAGGCGTTTGAATTGGAAGACATCGTCAGCCAGCTCAAAGCAGCGATCAATAAGTTTATGGAGTCTGAAGAACTGCGCACCTGTGATAAGTGTGGGACAGTGATGGAGCGAGCGTAGCAAAGTGCATTCGTGTGTGAGTGCATTCGTGCATTTGTCGACACGAATACACAATTACACGAATGCACGAATACACCATAAAGCATGAAGAAGATCTATTTCGCATCAGATTTCCACCTCGGGATAGACGCCCGCCTCAGCAGCCGGGAGCGGGAGCGGCAGGTCGTCCGCTGGCTGGACGCGATCAAAGAGGACGCTGCCGAGATCTACCTGGTGGGTGACATTTTCGACTTCTGGTTCGAATACAGGACCGTGGTGCCCAAGGGGTTCACCCGCTTGCTGGGCAAACTCGCCTCCCTGCGCGATGCCGGTATCCCGGTCTATTTCTTCACGGGTAACCACGATATGTGGATGTTCCGCTACTTCGAGGAAGAACTGGGCATTCCCACCTACCGTAAGCCGATCATCCGGGAACTGATGGGGAAGACTTTCTTCATCGGGCATGGAGACGGGCTGGGCCCCAACGACCATGGCTACAAGCTTCTGAAGAAAGTCTTTGCCAACCCCCTCTGCCAGTGGCTGTTCGAACGGCTGCACCCCAACT
Source organism: uncultured Phaeodactylibacter sp. (assembly GCA_964418125.1). Taxonomy (GTDB): domain Bacteria; phylum Bacteroidota; class Bacteroidia; order Chitinophagales; family Saprospiraceae; genus JACJXW01. Next base: position 11,594 of record CAYQKY010000118.1, on the reverse strand, counting down.
TTGGCATCTGGCTGGCTAATTACTGGTCGGGGAAAAGCCGGGGAGCCGAAAAACCCCAAAAAGTAAAGTTCCTCGGCGAAGACAGAGAGCGGCTGATCGCCTACGCAAAGCGGAAGCTGGGACAGCACTCTATCGACTTCTTTGTCTTCGGCCACCGCCATTTGCCCATCGACTACACGCTAAATAACGAAAAAAGCCGTTATATCAACCTGGGAGAGTGGATGCACCACAACTCCTATGCCGTCTTCGATGGCGAAAAACTGGAGATCCAATTCTTCGAAAATGAAAATGGCCAGGTATATGGGAACCACAAGGTGGAACGGCAGCAGGCCTGAGGGGCGCCCGGGCGTTATTCGTTATTTGTTGTTCGTTATTCGTTGGGCGGCAAGAGGCCATCTGCCGGCGGTCAACAATCAGCGGGCAGCCGTTTTATTTCTCTTCTTCTGGGCCTTTTTCTTTTTCCTCCCGGGCTTCAGCTCTCAGCCGCCCCCCCCCCGCCTTCCGCCTTCCGACTTCCACCTTCCGACTTCCACCTTCCGCCTCCTCTACACCTTCCCGGTGGAAGCCAAATATTTCACCCTGGACAAACTGCGCCAGGCCTATCTGGTCACTCCCGCCAACGAGGTGGTCAAGTACAGCCCCGAGGGGAATGAGCTCTTCCGCTACAACAACAATTCCCGTGGCGAACTGAGCTATATCGATGCTACCGACCCTTTCAACCTGCTATTGTTCTACCCTGAGCTACAGGCCATTGCCACCCTCGACCGGACTATGAACGAGACGGCCCTGCTTTTCCTCTTTTCGGCGGACATCATCAGCGCCACTGCCATTGCCCTGGCCAATGACAATAATATATGGGTATACGACCAGGCTACTTTCCGGCTGGTGAAGATCGCTCCTGACGGGGCCATCCTGGCCAGCAGCGACAACCTCAGCGCCCAGTTGGCCCGACCTCCCCGGGCGAGGCAGGCTCTCGCCCGCGAAAATATGGTATACCTCAACGATATTGAAAAAGGCATTTTCCTGTTCGACGGCTTCGCCCAGTACCACCAGCTGATCCCTCTGCCGGGATACGAACATATGCAGATGCTGGACGGCAGCCTGCAACTGTTCAGGAAGGGGGAACTTTTCGCCTACAATCTGGAGGCGATGAAAAAGGCAGCCTTGCCCCTCCCGGAAGGAGAAAAACAGACGGTTCAGGCCCGCTGGCAGGGCCGGCGGCTTTACGCCCTTGGTGAAGACGGCCGGCTGGCGGTGTATGAATGGAATGAGGGAATGAAGGAATGAAGGGAAGCCCACTCAGTCTATCAATCCTTCACTCCCTCATTCCATAAAAAATTGGCCGGCCAGTATCCTGGCGGCCAATTTTTAAAACAGGAAATATTATGGCTAAAAATACTATTGCCGGTTAAAGAAGAAATCCCTGTCGCCGGTGGCGAAGTCACGTTCTTCGCAGGCCAGTACATGGTGGAGGACCATTTCATCCAGTTCCAGGTACTTTATCTCCGCAACGGTCGTTTCGCCGCTGTCCAGGCGCATCACGAGGTGCTGCCCGTCTCTGGCCAGCCACCATTCGCCGGACTCCCTGCGGTTGCGGTTAGCGCAGCCGAGCAATCTTTCGAACCGCCCGTTCTTACCGAAGTTGTATTTCAGGTAAGCGCCTTCGATGGACTCAAGGTCGAAGGGATAAGTGTTGTTTTCCCATTTGCCGGCCAGCATGTTCTCCTTCTGGCTGTAGCGGGCTTTGGAATCTGCGGATTCGTATTCAAGGTTAAGCGAAACGCCTTTAAGCGTATCGGCCAGCATCAGGCTGTAGCAGCCTGTTTTAACCTGAAAAACGAGATGTTTGGTTTGATCCCTGGCCGTCAGCTCCAGTTTTGCATTATCTTCGCCAACGGATATTACCGCCCAGGAGTACGCTTCATAAGCTGACATTCCCTTGCCGTCGAAGGTAAACCAGTCGGCCGTACCGGAGTTGTGAAACTGCAGAACAGCTTCCCGTCCGTCTCCCGTATTTCCGGTCCAGATACCTGCGGGCAGGGAGTTGTGGAGCTGCGTGGTAAGCGTTAAATTTTCGTTAAGGTCGAAAGCACAGGAGGAGTCTGCCGACGCAAAGGCAGAAAAGACAAATCCGAAGCACGCCAGAAGCATGCTGAAAGTCAGGGTTTTCATAATTTTCATTTTAGCCGGGTGAAAAACTGCCCTTTAAAAAACAATTCAACTAATTGAATATCAAAAATTGAGGGTTTAGGTGACAGAGCAGTTTAAAAATGTTAAGTTCGGTGATTTTTCCTATTTGGTGATTTCTACATACAATGACAAACCTAAGGGTAAAAGGATGCAGCTGTCCATTTTTTTTGACGACGATCCGGGATTTTTCGATGAGCGGGCATTCTGGTTGAACCGCCGTCTGTATATTTGACGTTAGAAAGGGGTAATTGGTTAACAAATGAAGGGTAAAAAGTGCTGATCAAGACCAGAGGTATAGTATTGCGTTCGATGAAATACTCCGAGACGAGTATCATTGCCGATATATATACCGAAGAGCGGGGGATGCGGAGTTACATCATCAATGGAGTGCGGAGCAGGAAAGCCCGGATAAAGGCCAGCTCGCTGCAGGTCATGTCCCTGGTCGACATGGTAGCTTATGACCGACACGAGAAAGGGCTGAACCGGGTTCGCGAATTGCGGCCGGCTCTCGTTTTTCAATCCCTCCCTTTCAACGTACGCAAGAGCGCCGTTGGCCTGTTCATGGCGGAAATGGCCCGGAAAACGATCCGGGAGCCGGAAGAGAACAAGCGGCTTTTCGATTTTCTGTACCGCACCTTCCGGTTCCTGGATGAGACGACGGGCCCCATTGCCAACCTCCACCTGTTCTTCCTCCTGGAGCTGAGCTCCTTTCTGGGCTTTGTCCCCGCTGAAGAATGGTCGGAGAAGACGCCCCTATTCGACCTTCAGGAAGGTATTTTCGTATCCGAACCGCCACCCCACCCCCATTATCTGGAAAAAGGCGAAAGCCTGCTGCTGCACCAGTTGCTGGAGAAAACCATGGAAGCCTGCAACGAGCTACCCATGCAACGGCAACAGCGGCGCTTATTGCTGCTGCACCTGATCGATTATTACCGGCTGCATATAGAAAACCTTCCGGAGATCCACTCGCACGAGGTCCTGCAGGAAGTGCTGGAAGGGGGATAGGGTTTTTGATTTGGGATTTGGGATTTTTGATGTGCAATTATCCGCGGAGTTCAGCTGTCCGGAATTCGGGAGGCCCGCCGGAGAAGCGAAAAGCCAGATCCCGAACTCCGAACAACCGCAAAGGCCTACTTAGGGAAGGGGATCTTCAGTACCTGGCCCGGCTTGATGAGGTCCGGGTTGTCCAGTTGGTCGCGATTGGCATTGAAAATATCCATGTACTGGCCGGCCTTGCCATAATACGTCTTGGAGATCTTGGATAAAGTATCACCGCCCTTGACAGTATGGACGTGGTAGTTTTCCTTGTCTTCCACACGGATATCTGCTTTCAGGTCAGTGGGCTTCTCCCCTCCGATCTCTTTGATCTTGTCCCAGAGAATATTTTTCTCGTATTGGGTCTTGGTGGTGCCGCCGATCTTGAGCACGCCACCTTCTTCCTTGACGAAACCATCCTTTACGCCTAATTTCTCACCCAGGTCCAGGACGGCGCGGTACTTGTCTTGCAAAGCCATAATTTGTTATTTTTTGTTGATAAAAAGTGCTTTTCCTTTGTTCTGACTCCCGCTGCAGTTAGAAGTAACAGCAGCGCCCTAATTTAATAAAGTTTCCGGAATACAAAGGTTCACCATCGGAAGCGCAAAAGCACAAAACAATCCTCTATATTGCGGCGTTTTTCCTATTCAGGACCTTAGAAATACATGAAACCTCCATCGTTTTTTCTCTTTTTCATCCTGCTTCACTTAACAAAACCGGCAGGGGCCCAGCCCCCCGGGGGGAATTTCTTTACCGGAGTCCAGCTCATCAATATCAATACGGGAGAAAAAGCGCGCCAGCCCATGATGTACATCTGGGAACACCAATCCATGAAACTTGACCAACGCCTGCTGCTCGGCGCAGACATTACGCTGACGAAGAATACCGTCCCTTACAACCAATGGCAGGGGAAGGTGCTGGAGTTCTTCAAGTTGAACGTCCCGCTGCACCTCGATTTCCGGGCATCCGGGAACTGGTTTATAGAAACGGGTGTTTACATAGGAGCAGTTACAAGAAGCCGGAATGTCTACATTACGGAATTCGTTCAGGTAAAATACTTTGAAAACCTGGAATTGCGCTTCGACACCGGATGGATGGCAGGGTTGAGCCTGCTGGTCAAAAAATGGGGGAAATTGCACTTCAGATACAATCACGGGCTGTTTCCCACCGTTCCTATTAATGGAGAACGCATTGAAAAAGACCGGATGGCAATTACCGGTATTACGATAAGTTTTTAATAGTTGAGATCAAACTTGCTGTTACTACCCGATCCGGCAAAAGACACAAAAAAGGCCGGCGAGCGAAGCACAGTGCTTTCGCTTTCGGCCTTCTTCAAAGAAGTAATTTGTACACGTTAATTAATTTTAGCGGCGTAACTTATTATCATGGGATTCTAATTGTATTTATGGGAAGTGCCTTCATGGAGTGAAGGCATTTTCTTTTTTCCCACCATTTGGCTTTCGGGATGATCACTTTTATTTTTTTAAATGGCCGGAAAGGAATGGCCCGCCTCGGTTTACAGTAGCTTAGCTTGTTTGGAGGCCACCCTTTGGGCTAAAAAAGGCCACTTTCCTGCCTGCCGAAGTGCTCGGCATGCAGGCAGGTTCGGTGACACTTCGTTGGCGCCGTACATCCCACACAGCGTACATCGTACACAACCTTAGGTTATGTTAACAGCTACCCTCAAGGCCCTCAGCCCTTCCACCCCCTGAAGTTCGCCCAGGCCCAGTTCTTCGATATCCGGATGGATGGCCTTCCTGCTGGCCAGGAAACGAAGGTATTCCAGGTATTCCGTACGGCTTTTTTCACTGGCGTAAACGATGGCCAGCTTGCCGGGAATCCGCAACCGCTCTCCGGTGCCGCCGACCAGGGCCTTGTCCACTCGCTTTTTGATGATCTCATAGCGGATGTTGTAGGCTCCGTCTACATCGAACCGCTTTTCATCCATACGGAAACGAATGTCCAGCGGATTGCCGTAAACGAAGATCATCTGTGCCGTTTCCAGGGGGAGCGGAAGTTGATTTTTCAATTCCATGGAGCGGCGGGTGATGTTGCACATTACCACGAGCTGCCACAGCCGCAGGTTGCTGAGCAGTTGCTGGCTGAACCGGCCCTTTTGCAGAAGAGACTGCCCGGCGTAGATCTCGTATTCCACGCCGTCCGTTTTGTATTTTTCGAAATAGTGGGGCAGCATTTCCTGGGCCGCCTCGTCCTCCTGTTCGAGATAGCGCGAGATGGACTCGTTGATCGCCGCAACGCTGTCTTCATAGGCTTTTCTCTTATTATATACTACTTCCAGGCGGGGATCCAGTTGCCGGAAGTAGGCTTCGGCCAGGCGGGCGGCGGCGGCAGAATGATGAGCCATCTGCCGGAGCAGGGAGTGAGCTTCCGTGCGCAGGAATTCCATCACGCGGCTTTCATCATTAGAGGAAAAGCTCTCCTGAAGGGAAGCGGTGTATTCCTGCGTCCGAAACAGGAACTGTTCGAGAATGGGAAAAGGGAGCGATTTAATAAGAGCCTGCAGGGTATTTGCCAGGCTGGCCAGGTTATCGAGCAGGTCTGCCTGAATGGCATCGTTGCGAATGTTACTGGAATTGACAATATCCGCCTGGGCATACAACGGATAGACCTCTTTGAAAACGATGGGCCGGGCATTGCCTTTTTTGCCCCTGCTTTGGTCTTCCAGCAGTTCAAAGGCACTTTCAATGAAGCGCCATTCCACACTGGGATGCAGGGCGGTATACTGCTCGCGGATGATGGCCTCTATCCGGTTGTTGACCTCCTCCCGGCGCCGTTCAATGGCCAGGGCGAACAAGGGGGCCATCTCGCCCGCCTTCAGGGCAGTGACTTTGGTGAGGCCATGGGCCCTGGCGGAACCAAGCTCCAGAAAGCCCGCCAGCTTTCCCTGTTTATTTCTCAGCGGTAAAATAATAATACTGCGAATGCCGGCATTGAGCAGTTCGGCCTCCACTTCGGTCACTTCGTCCAACTGGGCCAGGTCTTCTACCAGCAAGGGCTCTTTCTGGTGAAGGGCCCGCTGATAGATACAGCCTTCCGTTTGAAGGATGTTTTCCTCCCTGCCGGCAAGAAAGTGATAAGCGACCTTGTATTTGCGGGCGGAACAAAGATTGCCCTTGTCGTTGGTGGCGGCCAGCCCCAGCCGGATGGATGGTTTTTTCAAGCCGGTGCGGACCAGCGCTTCCAGTTGGGCGGCCTTTTCCGGGCCGGCGAGAACATCTTTCTCCAGCAGCTCATGTTTGATCCGGGAAAGGGCGACTTCCTCGGTTATCTCGGTATGGTATTCGGCGATGAACCCCTGGAACTCAAACCGGTCCGGAGGCAGGTACTCCAGCCATTGCTGCCAGTTCATAGGATCATTGAGCAACTGTTTGACCTGCCTGTCGCTGAGCTCCGGCAACGGGCCCAGAGGAAGCACATCGATAAAAGAAAGGTTGTGAACACACTTGAAGTGGCGCTGCAGGTTCTGGCCCGGCAGTTGCAGGGTGGCGACCAGCGGGGCTTCCACGTTAAGAGACTGGCCATAAAATTTGTTGAGAATGAGAGAACAGGCGGCATTGATGATGAAGCTGAATACCCGGTCGGGCTGCCCGTCCAGGCAGTATTCAAAGGCTTCGTTCTCCTGCAGCAAATTGCTGAGGGCTTCTGTCTGGTAGATGGGCGTGACATCAAGGGGTTTAAATGCCCGGCCCAGGCTGAAAGCCTCCTGCCCGTCCGGAAAAACGGCTGACAAAAGGAGGTCGATGGTATCACTGCAGCTTTCGGCTTCCTGCAGGCTGCCTAAGGGGCCGTGGATGGCCGGGGCCTGATCCGCCTTTTCGAGAATATAGCGGAGCAGAGCCGCCCTTCCGGGGCGCTTTTCCCGCTCCGCCTGGCTGCGCAGGTGATTGATCAGTGGAGCGAAGCTCAGCCGCGACGGGTAGGGCATCATCTCAAGAGCGGCCTCCTTGTCATTGTTTGCCTGGCCCGCCTTCGCTGAAGCTTCGGCAGGCCGTGTCGGGTGCATGGCGGTCATAAGGGTGGCTTTTTAATCCTTTGTTTTTTTCAAAAAAATCGGGGAAAGCACAACTGCTTTCCCCCCTCTGATAAGAAACACCCTAAAAACTACCGTATGTAGATCGTTTTCATTTGGATCAAAGCAAAAGACAGCCGGGTGATTAAATTTAAGTGTCGGGTGATCTCTTGGTTTACGGGCATTTTTGGCCTGCTTCAGTAAGCCGGCAGTAAGATGCTGTCTTGCTTTTGTTATTCGTAAGTCGGGAGTTCAGGGCTTCAGGTTACATTTTATTTAAACTTTTTACAAAAAATTTCCATCACACGGAAGGATGCCCCCAGGCAGGGCATACCCCTATTTCTCCTTCTGTTTTTGAAGAATAATTTCCGGTTACCGGACGGAGAACACATTATATCTTCTGAATGCCGCCGGAGATCAGGGAGCGGGTATTTTTCTCCTCCGGGTCGCCGGCGTAGTCGATCTGCCCGCCGGTATTGGCGTTGGCATCGAGGCGTTTATTGGCCACCACTTCGGCCTGGCCGCCGGTATTGGCCTTAACGTACGTCAGGCTGCATTGAAGGTCCAGCCCCCTGTACTGCCCCCCTGTGGAAGCGGTGATTTCCTGGGTTTCCGTATTGCCTTCGATATCGATAACGGCGCCTTCGGAAACAGAAGCTTCCAGCGCATTGACCTCAACGGTTAATTCCATCTGAGCGCCGCTGCTGGCGCGAAGGTCCAGCTGGTCGCCGGTGATGGTGGCCGCAGATACCGCCCTGGCGCCGGCAGTGGCCTTAAGTGCGCGGAGCCGCTCATAGGTTACTTCTACCCGGGCGTGGTCGCCGTCCTGGAAAAGGCCTTCGATGAGCTGTATCTTCAGGGTTTTGCCTTTGATGAAAACCGATACTTCATCTTCGGAGACGCCTTCGGTGGTAATCACTGCCCGGGCTTCATCTCCGGGGATAAGCACCAGTTCCACATCACCGGCAACGGTGATAGCGTCGAAGTAGTCCAGCTTGCGCTCATCCTGAGTATGAGCGGCATTCAGGGCAAGGCAAAAGGCAAGTACTGCGGTTATTTTCGAGATTGTTTTCATGATAACTTAAGTTTTTATGATCAAGTCTCCACTTTTAGTGATGGAAGAAACAGGGAGTTACCCCTATTTTTAACGAAAAATGAGGCTATGGGGCCGATATTTCCTTCAGCGGTAAAGGAATAATGTCGGCAGCTGTTCTTCCCTGCCTGTTTTCCTTGTCAAAGACGAGCAGGCTTCTTAATTTTCATGAAATACCAGGCTATGAAGCTATTTTTTCCGATCCTTTTGGTTTTGAGTGCCTTTTGGTTCAGCGGGGCCCCTTTGCTGACGGAGGCCAGCTCTCCCTCCTGCTTTCCGGCCCCGGCCACTTACGAAAGTACGGGACTCACTACGGCAGCTTCCGCCTACGGGCTTTCACTTTCCGACACATGCTACGCCGATACGTCGATCTGCCCGGAAGATACGCTCCGCATCGGAGGGCTGGCCATAGCCGGTCCGGGAACCTACATACTGAACTCCGGCCTTCCGCCTGGGTGCGAAACTGCCCTTGTGCTGAATGTAACAGAACGCGACCGGTACGAACTTCAACTCAACATCGACCTCTGCCACGGCGAAAACGCCCGGTTCGGAGCATATACCTTCGGCCGTACCGGTTTCTACCAGATACGCCTGCCCGGAAGCACTGGATGCGATACCTTCATCTATCTGGACCTGCTCGTCAGCAATATCGGATATCCCAGCTTTCAAATCCAATCTGACGATGGCTCGGAAAACGGCTCCATTGACCTGACAATGAGGGCCCGGGGCCTCTCCTTCCAGTGGAGCAACGGGGCCACAACCGAAGATCTTGAGGGGCTGGCAGCCGGAGAATATACGGTCACGGTGACCAATGCGGACAGCTGCCGGGTAATCAGTTCCGTGGAGGTTAAAAAACTGGAACGCTTTAAGATGCCCAGCGCCTTTACCCCCAATGGCGATGGCATCAACGACTACTTCAACCTGGTGGTGAATGAAGGAGCGCCTAAAGTAACTGCCTTCCGGATATTCAACCGATGGGGACAGCTGGTTTACGACAACGACGACCCGGAACGAGGCTGGGACGGCACCTTCAGGGGACAACCACAGGCTTCAGATACTTATTTCTACTACGTACAGGTTGAACGGCAGGTAGGGCCGGAGGAAGCCCTTACCTTTCAGGGCGATGTCGTTTTGCTCCGATAATTACCGTATCTTCACCCGAAAAGCCTGATCCACCATTACCTGAAAAATATGAAGACGAACGCCTTCCTTTTTGCACTGATCTTCCTGGTTTCCTTCGGCTGTGGCAATGATGATGAAAGTGGCGCCTGCGGTGGCCTTGAGGCCGACCTGACGGCGCCGGCGGAACCCGGCCCTGCCTACTGGGTTTTCCTTTCTGACGAAACAGGCAAACTGCTAAGCAACCGGAAGCTGGAACGGGGAGGCCAACACACCATCGCCACCGGGGACTGTGCCGAGCGGTATGACCTCACCATTCTCCGGCAACACGAAGAAACCGTTTCTGTCAATGGCGCCCCCAGGGTAGTTACCATTTACGATATAGAAACTTTTACCGGCGTTTCCGATGGAATGGAATTCGACCGCTCGGGCAAGCTGCCGGGAGCCTTGCGTGCTTTTACCATCGAAGGAGTACAAAGCCTGGAGCTGCTGCTCTGGCCGGAGGAGAGCCTGGAGGCGTTCCAGCGGGATGCCTTCCTCGACCCGGCAGCGGGAATACTCAATTTTGAGATCCCGGTGGAAGACAGCCGCCCGGCCTATCTCATCCTTCGGGCTAATGGAGAGGCCGAAAACCGCTTTATCTGGGTAAACGAAATGAACCGCTACAACCTCAACTTCGATTACGGACAACTGGGCAGGCTGGCGCCCTTTGGCCCTGTTTCTCTGCCTAATGACGGCGTTTGGCGCTTTTTCATCGATGGGGTGGGCGAATTTGGCTCTACCCGCCTCGATTACTCCTCTCTTCCTGCCCAGGTATCCTTTGAATTTGGCGCCGCCCTGCCTCCGGCCGGCGCCGTACAGGCTTTTCGCCTGATTGTCCGGCAGGAGCAGTTTATAAACGGGGCGCTTTTCTTTCCCATCTATTACGAAAAAGAAGTGCTTGGCTTACCGGCATCCATTCCCGTTCCGAACCTCGATTTCGGCCGGCAACGCACCGGGACTGCCGTTTTCCAACTGAATGTTACGGAGGGGCAGCCCACGGCCTTTGCCCTCCGCCTGGCCGATAATGACATCAATGCCGGCGCCGGCCCCTGGCTGCGCTGGACGGCCTACGGCCCGCCGGAAGTAATGGCCAGCTTCCGCCTGCCCGAATGGCCCGCTGAGCTGGGAACGCTTCGGGCGGAGTTGCTGGACGAAAGCCGCGCCACCCCTGCCTTCGCCGAGGCTTTAAGCTACGACACCCAACCTTCCTATCAGCAATTCCTCGAGGCAAGGGCCGGCAATGAGCAGGGATGGGATGCCCGGCAGGGGCTGGAGTCCGTCAGCAAAGGTTTCTGAGCCCGTTCGCGCCATGAATTGAGCTAATTTTCCCTCTGCACCAATAATTAGCCGGAGCCGGCACTTCCAAACCCCCCGATTTGTTTTATCTTTGCGCCTTGATTTGAAAAACAGATATCGGCCCATGGCACAGCAAAGCGACCTCTTCAAGAACCTCATTGCCCACAGCAAGGAATATGGCTTTATCTTCCAGTCGAGTGAAGTATACGACGGCCTGAGCGCCGTGTACGACTACGGCCCCTACGGCGTCGAGCTCAAAAACAATATCCGGGAATACTGGTGGCGCAGCATGGTGCAGATGCACGACAATATCGTTGGTGTGGACGCCGCCATTTTCATGCACCCCAAGACCTGGAAGGCCTCCGGCCACGTCGATGCTTTCAACGACCCGCTGATCGACAACAAGGACAGCAAGAAGCGCTATCGCGCCGACGTGCTCATCGAAGAGTACATGGACAAGCTCGAGGGCAAGATCCAGAAAGAAGTGGACAAGGCCGCCAAACGCTTTGGAGAAAAGTTCGACGAGGCCGTTTTCCGCTCCACCAACGAACGTGTCCTCCGTTATCAGGAAGAACATGGCCGCATCCGGGAGCGCCTGGCCCAGGCCATGACCGACGCAGACCTGGCCGAACTGAAACAAATCATCGAAGACCTGGAGATCGCCGACCCGGAATCCGGCTCCCGCAACTGGACGGAGGTGCGGCAGTTCAATCTGATGTTCTCCACTCAACTGGGCAACATCGCCGGCGAAGACGGCAAGCTGTACCTGCGCCCCGAAACGGCCCAGGG
>CAYQKY010000117.1:0-25949 GCA_964418125.1 uncultured Phaeodactylibacter sp. | reverse complement strand
GGTAGGTTTCTGCTGATTTCCCGCCACGATTCTCCGGCGTCGTCGCTGCGCATCACATCCCAGTGCTTTTGCATGAACAGCACCTCCGGGCGGGAGGGGTGCATGGCGATCCGGTGAACACAATGGCCTACCTCGGCATCCTGGCCGGGAATGTATTCGGACTTCAGCCCGCGATTGATCGGCCGCCAGGTTTTTCCGCCGTCGTCGGTCCGGAAGGCTCCGGCGGCGGAGATGGCGATAAAGATCCGATCCGGGTTGCCCGGGTCCAGGAGGATCGTGTGCAGGCACAGGCCGCCGGCGCCCGGCTGCCATTTGGGCCCGGAGCCGTGCCCGCGCAGGCCGGGGAGTTCCTGCCAGGACTGCCCGCCGTCCGTGGAGCGGAACAAGGCGGCGTCCTCGACGCCCGCATAGACGGTATCCGGGTCGGACAGGGACGGCTCGAGGTGCCAGACGCGCTTGAATTCCCAGGGGTGCGGCGTGCCGTCGTACCACTGGTGCGTGCCGGCCTCGCCCTCATACGCGAACCGGTTTCCCACGGTTTCCCACGTTTGGCCGCCGTCATCGGAGCGGTGGATCACCTGCCCGAACCAGTCGCTGGCCTGTGAGGCATAGATCCGGTTGGGGTCGGCAGGGGAACCTTTTAAATGAAAGATCTCCCAGCCCCCAAAATAGGGGCCCCTGACTTCCCATTGTTTGCGTTTACCATCGGAGGAAAGAATGAACGCGCCCTTTCGCGTGCCTGCCAAAACCCTTATTTTGCTCATGGCTTTTGCTTTTCCTGGTTAAAAATAGTCCTACAAAATAAGCGGATTTTTTAAACAAACAAAATTTTTTAAACAAAAAAATATTAAATATTTTGTTTTGAAAAATCGTTTTTTGAAACCACAATTGAGGAATATCGGGCATTGGGATTTGTATCCCTAAGGAACTGCATTAATTTAGTGGCAGGAACTTTAACCAGTAATAAAACGAATCAGAAAACAACCAACCGACATGACCAACAACCGCCGTTCTTTCCTCCGCAAACTCACCGCCGGCCTGGCCGGCGCCGCCATCGGCCCTGCCTTCCTTCGCGCCAATGAGGCTCACTTCACCGAACTGGAAGCCCTCGACCGCCACTTCGGCCCCAACGACCGCATCCGCCTGGCCGCCATCGGCATGGGCATTCAGGGCTTCGCCAATATGCGCACCGCCGTTCAGGTGCCGGGCGTCGAGCTGGTAGCCGTCTGCGACCTTTATGACGGCCACCTGGTGCACAGCAAAGAGGTATTCGGTAACCAACTATTCACCACCCGCGATTACCGGGAGATACTGAGCCGCGAAGACATCGACGCTGTCTGCGTTTCTACGCCCGACCACTGGCACGACAAGATCTGCATCGAGGCGCTGCAGGCAGGTAAGGCCGTCTACTGCGAAAAGCCGATGGTGCATCACCTGGAAGAAGGACAGGCGGTGATCGACGCCCAGAAGAAGAGCGGCAAGGCCTTCCAGGTGGGCAGCCAGCGCGTCAGCTCCGTGATCACGTGGAAGGCGCGCGAGCTCTTCGAGCAGGGCGCGATCGGCCAGTTGGTGCTGGTGGAGGCTTACTACGACCGCCACTCCGCCAACGGCGCCTGGCAGTATTCCATCCCGACCGACGCCTCTCCGGAAACGGTTGACTGGGGCCGCTTCCTGGGCGACGCCCCCAAGCACCCCTTCGACCCGGTTCGCTTCTTCCGCTGGCGTAACTACCGGGACTACGGCACAGGCATGGCCGGCGACCTCTACGTCCACCTCTTTTCTGCCCTCCATACGGTACTCGATTCCCAGGGACCGGAGCGCATCTTCAGCACCGGCGGCCTGCGCTACTGGAAAGACGGCCGCGACGTGCCCGACGTACAACTCACCGTCCTGGATTACCCGGAAACGAAAGCCCATCCTGCCTTCAACATGCAGCTGCGCTGCAACTTCGTCGACGGCAACGGCGGCGGCTCCGCTGTGAACCTGGTTGGCACCGAAGGCGCCATCAGCCTCGGCTGGAATTCGGTGACGCTCCGGCGCAACGTCCTATCCTCCCAGCCGGGCTACGGTGGCTGGGATACGTTCAACACCTTCTCCGAAGCCCAGCAAAAGGAATTCGAAAAGTGGTACAAGGAACAATACCCCCTCCCGGAATCCCGCATCGTCGAGCCGGAGGAAATGGTGTACCGCGCCCCCGAGGGTTACAGCGACCACCTCGAGCACTGGGCCAACTTCTTTGCCTCCATACGAACCGGCAAGCCGGTTTTTGAAGATGCGGCTTTCGGCCTGCGCGCCGCCGGGCCCTCGCTGGCCTCCAATGTGAGCTATTTCAGCGGGAAACCGGTGATGTGGGATGCGGGGGGGATGAAGATTAAGTAGTATGGTGATGGAACATTATCTTGCGAGCAAGAGAAAACTCATTTTGATTTTCCTGGCATTTTGATTTTCCGAATGCGTTACGCTTCATGAGCCTGAGGCAACCTGGCGGGAAGAAGTGCAAATGGAGCAGAGATTCTTAGAAGGTGATATTGGGGAAATAGACACTTCTGAGATAAAAGCCTATAGAATTCCCGATGGAGGGATAAATGTCTATAAATTCACTCTTGAGCCAAATTTGTACTGTTGTGGAGATTTTGTTGGTGAAATGCAGGTGAAGAATGATACAGTTTTTCTTATTGCAAGATATAAATGGGATGAACCCAAATGGGGAAAAAAACCGGATCGTTTAGTTGATATTGGCTCCTCTTATCAGGTATATCACTTTAAGATAGAGCAAGAAAAAATTCCCCCCAATGCCATTTTCATTTTTAAAAGAATCCCCTGATCCAAGCCGGGTTTTTACATCCCGATTTGGCTGGCTTGGAAGTTCAAAATCCCGGATTGATCATTGCTAAAATTTGATTAAATTTTTTGTTTGAAATTTTTTGTTTTTTTATTGCATTGACTTAACTTTACAGAGTGAATTTCCATTATCCATTTACCAGGATCATGGTCAAACTGATTTTTTCTTTCACCTAATGAATGCTATCCAATTTGACGAGCGTGGTTACCTGAAACCCTATAAAGGAACCGAAGTTACCTTAGAGATACTACAAAAGTATTTTGTGGATGGATTCACCAGAAAAAATCCCAGGCGGGTATTATTTCAAAATTACCTTCAATATATTCAAGAATTCAAAATAGAGGTGTTTCCATATTTTGAGCAATGGTTGAATGGCAGTTTTGTCTCCCGTCACCCTAACCCACGTGATATTGACCTGGTGTCTTTTCTTGACTACCGGGTATTCTATGCTAAAGAAAAAGTGCTTGAAGAGTTTCTTAGCTTTTCTCTTGAAGCAAAAGGTATAGATGCTTATATTGTTCCAGTATTTCCGGAAGGCCATGAAAATTTTTCAGCTACTAAGAAGTTTGAAAGTCAGTGGTTTAACCGGTTTACATGGACGAAAGCGGATGAGGCGGATAGGATATTTCGTAAAGGTTTTTTGAAAATTAAATATGGGCCAGAATAATGAATGCTTCAGAAAATAAACATAAGATCAAGGTCAATGCCATCACCAGGCTACTGGAGTTGATCGAAGGGGTCAACCAGGACCTGGAGCGCAGCCGGTCTATCGAAAATACACTCCTGGTCAAACAATACGAGCACCTGAAGAAAGATTATACTCAACAATTGCTGGATCTGTTGGAAGAATACAATCTGCCGATCCATCTGGATGAAGCGGCATAAACTTCCCTCCTCACCACTCAATCTGCACAAACAAATTCGGCGTAAAGCCCAGCATCGGCCGTTCCAGGTTGTACACGCCCGGCTGCCCGTCGTTGTATTCGGGCGGCACGGGGAAGAAGTCGATGTCGAAGAGGTTGCGGCGGTTGTAGAAGTTGAAGACAGAGAGGCCCAGCTTTCCTGTCCATTTTTCAGTATCGAAGCGGTAATCGGCGGCGATGTCGAGGCGGTGGTAGGCCGGCAGGCGGCCGTTGTTGGGCTTATCGTACTTCAGGAAGAAGACGGGTTGGCCGGTTTCTTCGTCCAGGCGGGCGCCCATGTCGGTGGGCATGGTGAAGGGCTTACCGCTGCCGTAGAAGAAGGTGGCCGAGAGGTTCCACCGGTTCAGCCTCAGGGTTTGGGTGATGTTGAGCAGGTGCCGCTGGTCGTTGTCGGCGGGGAAGGGCTCGCCCCCGTTGAGCGCGTCGAACTCATTGGCGACGGCGCCCAGGGAGTAGCTCAGCCAGAGGGTGTAGCGCGGCCAGCGGTGCTTCAGCAGCAGGTCGAAGCCGGTGGCCCACAGGTTGCCGTCCTGCGTGAAGGGGTTCTCGACATCCTCCTCCAGGGTGACCTCCCAGGAGGACAGGTTGCCCACCATCTTCTGATAGTAATCCAGTTCCATCTCGAACCGCCCCAATTGGTAGCCGAAGCCCAGCGACCATTGCCCTCCGTAGAGAGGGCGGAAATTCCTGCCGGCGATCACCCAGACGCCTTCCCCGGCGCCCAGGTCGCTGTAGAAGGGCGGCAGTTGGTAAACATACTGCCGGTAGGCGCCCAGGTTGGCCTGCAGGAAGAACTGCCTGCCGAAGGGATAATAGCTGGTGGAAATGCGGGGCATCAGGGCCCGGTGCTGTTCCAGGCGGTTTCCTTCTTCGACGGGAGTGAAGTGCTCGGAGCGCAGGCCCATGGCCACTTCCAGCCTGTCGGGAACAGTGTAGGTATAAGTGCCAAAGAGGGCGGAGGTCGTACCCTCAAAGGCTTCGGCTCCCGGGCTGATTTCACCGCCCCGGCGTTCTTCCTCGTACTGGAAATCAGCTTTCTGCCCTTGCCCCATCCATCCCATCCGCAGGTGGTGCCTGGGATGGATCTGCCAGTTGTGCTCCAGCTGCAGGCTCCAGTCGCGCATCTCGTTGTAGGTACGGAAGCGGAACTCGAAGGGGATGTCGGGGTCAAAAGTGTAATGAAAGTTGTATTCGTTGGTAAAGGTGCTGACAACCATCCGGGCATTGGTGCTGAACTTTTCGTTCCACTCCTGCCGGTAGTTGATGCTCAGCCCGGAGTTATCCACCTTGAGCTGGTCCTGGGTGTAAATATTATCGGCGAAGCTAAAGTTGTAGTCGAACTGGTCGCCCCCGGCATATAGGCTTACGGAGAGTTCGCTTTTGTCGGAAAGGAGGGCGCGCCACTTGGCGTTGATATCCGAGTAATGGAACACAGGGCTGGCCAGCGCTTCGCCCTGGGTATTTCGTTCCGCTTCCCGGTTCTCATACACCCTGCCCTTGGCGAAGATGCGGTTGAAGATGTTCTGGTAGGCCCGGCTCTGGATCAGGTCGGTGTACGAGCGGCGCACCGCCAGCAGCAGCGCCTGCCGCTCCTTTTTGATGGGGATCTCCATGAAGCCGTGCAGGTTGATGTGGTTCATGCCGATGCCGTAGCGGAGTTCTCTGCCCAGTTCCGGCTTGCCCGTTATATCGATCACGCCGGAAACGCGGCCGCCGTATTCCGCTCCGAAGCCGCCGCGGTAGGCGTCCATACGCTGGGCGACGTAGGGGTTGATGGCCGTGTAGTAGCCGAAGAAGTGCCCGGTATGATAGATGGGGATGCCGTCCCAGAGCAGCAGGTTCTGGTCGGGCGTTCCGCCCCGGATATTGAGGTTGGAAGCCGATTCATCGGCGGCGCTGATGCCCGGTAGCAGCTGCAGGCCGCGCAGCAGGTCGGGCTCGCCCCAGCCGGGCAGGGTGGGGATCTGCCCGGGGTTGAAGCGGTAGCGGTTGCCGTTTTCCCTTTCCAGCATGTCGATGGTGAATTCTTTGACCAGTACGCTGGCCAGCTCGGTATGCACCGGCGACATGATGATCGCCCTACAAGGCTGCCCGGCGAAGCTCTGCGCCGGCAGGATCACCCCCTGATAACCCACGTAGCTGGCCACCAGCGTATCTGCCGGCCCCAGGGCGGCAGACAGCTCGAAATACCCGTCGGCACCGGAGGAGCAGCCTGTGGAAGTTCCCTTGAGGTAGAGGGTCGCGTAGGGTAGGGGGGCGCCGGTACCGGCCTCCAGCACCCTGCCGCAAAGGAAGGACAGTTCCGGCGGCCGCGGCTTCAGGACGATATAGGCCTCATCGACCCGGGTATAGGCCAGGCCTGTGCCTTCCAGTAGTTCGGCCAGGGCGGCGTCCAGGCCCTTATCCATGGCCGGCGGCAGGGCTTTGATGCCTTCTACCAGGGCGTCGTCGTAGGCGAAGGAGACGTGGAACCGGGCTTCCACCTGTTGGAGGATATGGCGGAGGGGGGCTTTTTGTGCAGGTTGGGCGTGGGGAAGTAAGGGAAGGAAAATTGCCAGGGCAAACAGAATAACTCTGAATGCTTTTAAGTAGCCGGCCACAATTTGGTTACGCTTAGAAAACTCGCGAGCCAATGGGAAATTGGCGCCCGAGACGGCGCTGTCGGGGCGCAATTTTCTATTGCGCTCGGACTTAAGCTTGGGGGCTACGTAAATTAATTCTGTCCAACTGCTTAATTTATTGCTACGGATTCTCCAAACCATTAAATCGAAGAAAACTATCTCCCCCTGGGGGGAGTATGAGGGGGGATCTTTGAATTTAAAAACCGCTGTCGCCATAAAGCTTTCATTCGGAAATTTGCACCCTGCCGCCATCCAGGATCTGATATTTTAACCCCATCGCTCCGCATACCGCCTGCAGGGCCACCTCCAGATTGTCGTGCGGGAAGCGGCCGGTGAAGGTGCGGCCCGGCAGATCGGGCGCCTGGACCTGAATGCCGTACTGCCGCTCCATTTCCCGGAACACTTCCGGCAGGGGCGCCGACCGGAAGCTGCTCCGGCCTTCCGTCCAGGAAGGAGGAGTGGGTTCGGTGGTAAAAGTGTCAATGGCGGCGCCGGTTTTTTCCAGTTTCTGCCCGGGCAGGAGGGTGTCTCGCCGGGTATCCGTCAGAACGAGTACTTTACCTTCCTGGCAGGCCACTTCGAAGCGTTGCTCCCGGGCATATACATTGAATCGGGTGCCCAGAACGCGAACGTCGCCCAGGGCGGTGCTGACCTCAAAGGCGCCCCCTTTGGTCACCGAAAAATAGGCTTCTCCCTTCAGCCGGACTTTTCGGGCGGGGCCCCACCAGCTGTCTTCATAGCGCAGGTAGGAATCGGCATTGAGAGTTATTTCGGAACCATCGGGGAGGGTGGCCGCTTGTTTCGCCGCCATCCCCGTTTCCCATTCCGGCGCCGGGCGGAACAGCCACAGCAGTAGGGCCATGCCGGCAAGAGCAGCGGCAATACCGCTTACCCACAGTACGCGCTGCCGGAGGGCTCGCCGCCGGGCGCGCGCCGCCCGGGCCGCCCGGAGGCGCTCCAGGGCCGCCTCCTTGTCCATCGGCGAGGGGGCGCCGCGCTCCAGAGCGGCCTGCACGGCCTGCCAGCGCCGGTGGCTCTCGCTGCCCTGCCAGCGGCGCAGCTCCTCCTCGCTCAGCTCTCCGTCGAGCCAGCGCAGCAGGAATTCGTTATCGGGTTGATATGGTTCCATTGTTGCTCTTTCCTGTAGTGTAACGATTTGGGGAGGCGGTACCCTACCAGGGATGTGTGTATAAGTGCATTGGTTCATTCGTGTATATGTCCAGCAGGGCGGAGGCAGGGATCATCTTGCAGCCCCTCCGTTACGCCTCTTACCAGTCCACAAATACACAAATACACTAATACACTAATGCACTAATGCACTAATACACTAATGCACTAATACACTAATGCACGAATCACCTCCAACGCCCCCTTCATCCGCTTCTCCACCGCCTTCACACTGATCTCCAGCAATTCTGCGATCTCTTTGTACGTGTACCCATCAATGCGGTTCATCAGGAATACCACCCGGCTTTTTTCCGGCATGTCGGCGACGGTGGCCCACAGGCGGGCTTCGAACTCTTTGGTTTCGTATTCGAATTCCGGCGATTCCACCGCGCGTTCTCCGGCTTGCTGTTTTTCAAATTTCAGCACCACCTTCCGGTGTTTGACGCCGTCGAGGAAGAGGTTGTAGCCCACCCGGTAGATAAAGGCCTTAGCCTTTTCGGGCGGCACCTTTTTGCAGTGCTCCCACAGTCGGAGGAAGGCTTCCTGCACCAGGTCTTCCGCCTGCTGGGCGTCCCCGCAATGGTAATAGAGGTAGTTCCTCAGGCGCTCGGCGAGAGTGAGGAACAGGTTGCGGTAGATGTCTTCCCGGCAGGAATCTTTTTGCATAGAAGCGGTGTGTTGGGAGGGAAAGATACGGGATTATCTGTTGTTGAGCAATCGGAGGCGCTTTTCGGTGTTCGCGGGCAGGTTTTCGCTTAGTCCGGGTAAATAACTTCTAACCCGTTGAACGAGCAGGTTATAATCTATTTGCGTGTTTATCCTGTTTTTGCGTAAATTGCTGTTGTTTTTTTGTATTGCAGTGCGTGGCGCTATTTTCTGCCACAAAGACCCCAATACACAAAGAATACACCAAGGCTTTGTGCATCTTAGTGCCTTAGTGTTTTAGTGGCTAAATAAAGAACAGGCATGAACAAAGAGGCATTAGCGCGGCTGTTTTACCGGGAGCTGGAGAAAATAGCCGGAAACGAGGAAATGGAAAAGGCAGCCAGGGTGGAAGTGCTCTACCGCCTGCTCACCCTGCTATTTGTCGAGATGACGCGCCGGGAACGCCTTCAGTTCTCCACCCTCTTTGCGCGTATGGCCTATATCTGCCACCGTGCGGAGCTCAGCCGCCCCCTGCAGTATTACATCCATTCTTTTCGAAAACGGGCGCTGCTTGTCCAGCAGGGTAGGGATAATGAGCCGGGAACGGTTTATCAGCTGGGGCTGAAAGTGATGGCCGAAGCCATCGCGGCCTTGATGGAGGAGCCTGTCCCCGATGCGATGAAAACACTGCTGCCTGGCGAATGGCCGGTGCGCTTCCGTTCCCTGTCCGTCAAGGAATTCCGTCCCAAAGCGCGGGTCCTGGCCCTTTCCGATGAGGAGGACGGCCAGCAGTTGCTCGTCCGCGATGAGGAGTACCCCGATGCTGCCGTGCGTGTGCAGTACAACGAGGTGGACCGCAATGAGAACTTCATGCCCACCATCGAGGCCATCCGCAAGGTGTTCGGCTTTCCGCTCCTGCTCAACCTGATCGATGTGGAAGTGGACGAGGAAGGGGTGTACCACCCCCGCGCCTTTGTAGTGGAGCCGGACTACCTGATGGACGTCACCGCCATCGCCGAATGCTTCCGGGCCGACGGGGAGAACCCCTGGCCCTACCTGCTCAATAAATTCCTGCCTTTCGAACACAACAAATACATCATAGCCGGCCACATCGCCAACTTCTTCCTCGATGAGCTCATGACGGGCTCGGAGTTGCCGTTCAAGCAGACTTTTGCGAAAGCCTTCCAACTCAACCCCCTGGCTTTCTGCCTCTTCGAAGACCGCCTGATCCGGGAGATCATGAACAGCTCGCAGAAGCATTTCGTCGTCCTCAACCAGATGGTGAAACAGGGCTTCAAAGAACAGGGGATCGAACCGGAGCACTGCTACCTGGAGCCCAGCTTCTACTCCGAAACCTACGGCCTGCAGGGGCGCCTCGACGTGCTGTACAAGGGCGAGAAGGATGCCGCCATCGTGGAGCTCAAGAGCGGCAAACCCTTCATGCCCAACATTTACGGGCTGAGCGCCAACCACTTCACCCAGACCCTGCTCTACGACCTGATGGTGCGCTCCGCCTTCGGCAGCGACACCGACCCTACGAATTATATCCTATATTCCAGCCAGGATGAAAAGCCGCTGCGCTTCGCGCCCCGTATCCGCACTCAGCAATATGAGGCACTTCAGGTGCGCAACCAGCTGGTGGCCATCGAGCGCCTGCTCAGCGAACTGGGCGACCCGGCCAAGGGCAGCCTGCTGGAGCAGGGCATGCGCCTCTTCGGGCGCCTGCGCCCCGGCGCCTTTCCCAACCTCAAAGGATTCCTGCAGCGCGACCTGGAGTCCTTCGAGAAGGTTTTCAGCCGGTTGCACCCGCTGGTGCAACGCTATTTCATCGCTTTCTCCGGCTTCATCGCCCGCGAGCACCAACTGGCCAAGACGGGGCAGCAGGGCATAGAGAATATCAACGGCCTGGCCTCCCTCTGGCTCGACGATTTCGGCGAAAAACAGGAGAGTTTCAACATCATCAGCCACCTCAGGCTGGCTGTCAACCAGGCGGGGGAAGAGGAGCCTCTGATCACCTTCAGCCGCACCGAACAGACCAACCCGCTGGCCAATTTCCGCAATGGAGATATCGCCGTGCTCTACCCCCACCAGGATGGCCGCCCGGCGGCCCTCTTCAGCCAGATCTTCAAGTGCACTCTCATCGACATCACCAACGAAGCGGTGACGGTGCGCCTGCGCTCCCGCCAGTTCAACAGCGCCATCTTCGAACAATACGAATTGTGGAACCTGGAGCACGACCTGCTCGACTCGAGCTTCGTCTCCATGTACCGCAGCCTGTTTGCCTTCGCCCAGAGCCCCAAAGAGAAACAGGAGCTGCTGCTGGCCACCCGCCCGCCCCGCGAGGGCGAGCCCCGGGAGGTGGCCGTGCCGGCGGAGCTGACGCCCGAGCAACAGGAAATCTTCCAGAAAGCCCTTTCCTCCGAGGATTACTTCCTGCTGTGGGGGCCGCCCGGCACCGGCAAGACCAGCATGATGCTCAAGCACCTGGTGGCCTACCTGCTCGACAATACCGAAGAGAATATCCTCCTGCTGGCCTATACCAACCGCGCCGTCGACGAGATCTGCGAGGCCATCGAAGGCATCCGGCAGGACATCCGCCGGCATTATCTGCGCATCGGCTCCCGGTACTCCACCGACGCCCGCTTCCGGGGGCAGCTGCTCGGCTCGAAGATCGAAAAGGCGCAGACGCGGCAGGAGATCAAAGACGTGATCGGCAGCCACCGCATATTCGTGGCCACAGTATCCTCCATCGTCAGCAAACCGGAGCTGCTGCAGCTCAAGCACTTCCACCGCGTGATCATCGACGAGGCCTCCCAGATCCTGGAGCCCCTGCTGGCGGGCCTGCTGCCCAATTTCGAGCGCTTCATCCTCATCGGCGACCACAAGCAGTTGCCGGCCGTGGTGGTGCAGGACAGCGAGGCCTCCGCCGTGTACGACCCGCACCTCCAGGAGATCGGCCTGGGCAACCTGCGCAATTCCCTCTTCGAGCGCCTCTTCAAGCGCTGCATTCAGTACGGGTGGGATTGGGCCTACGCCCAGCTCAGCCACCAGGGGCGCATGCACCAGGACATTATGGCCTTTCCCAACCGCTACTTCTACGACGGCACCCTTAAGATCCTGCCGCCCTCCCTGCCCGCCCACCTCAAGCAGGTGGCGCAGGTAAGCTACTCCGGGCAAATGGAAGAAGACGAGCTGCTGAACATCCTCTCCCAGAGCCGCGTGGCCTTCCTGCCTACCCCCGCCGACGATGCCAGCGCCACCCAGAAAACGAACCGCCACGAGGCCCTGCTGGTAGGGGAGGTGGTGGACGCCTTCCACAGGCTCTACCAAACCAACGGCCTGAA
Source organism: uncultured Phaeodactylibacter sp. (assembly GCA_964418125.1). Taxonomy (GTDB): domain Bacteria; phylum Bacteroidota; class Bacteroidia; order Chitinophagales; family Saprospiraceae; genus JACJXW01. Next base: position 14,407 of record CAYQKY010000117.1, on the reverse strand, counting down.
GATGGCGCCCCACAGCATCGGCATCATCACCCCCTACCGGGCGCAGATCGCCCAGATCCGGGCGGTGCTCGAAGAGCGCGGCGCTCCACTGGATATGCTGACCATCGATACCGTCGAGCGCTACCAGGGAGGGGCACGGGATGTGATCCTCATCTCACTGTGCACCAACTCCCTGCACCAGCTGGCCTCCCTGTCTTCCTACTCAGAGGAGGGCGTCGACCGCAAGCTCAACGTCGCGTTGACGCGAGCGCGGGAGCATATTGTCATTATGGGGAATCCGGAGCTGTTGCGGCAGAGTGAGATCTACCGGGAGTTGCTGCAGTTTTGTGAGGAAAGGACGGTGGAGCCGTAGGGAGAGAGTTATCAGCTGATTTAATGAGTTCGACGAATCAGTTGTTACGTATTTTGTTCTTTAATAAAACGATTTATCATTTTTTGAAACTCATCTATCATTTTAACGCGCCCACATAACTTGTCATCAAGTAAGTATTCGTGAGTAGTATTGATTACTTTGATCAATTGATCTGTTGTCATATCAGCTGCGAAAACCCTGATGAATTCGAATATATCAACTACTGCCAAATCAAATCCAGTACTTTCGGTGAATTTCAATAAAGCATCCACAGAATTTGTGGAATTGTTACTTGCAACATCACCAGCGATTATTACATATTTATTTAAACCATGCTTTAACATTTTTTCTCTAAAACTTTCTATTCTATTTCTCCAGTCTGGCCTGACCGTTACTTCATAAGCAGCAATGAGTTTTTTATTGTAGTACTCTTCAATATCTCCAACGGCATTATCATACTTATCGGCGGCATGAGGATGATGAGTAACAATGTCTGTCATCCCGTTTCTATGCACTTTGAGAATGGCACTAATAAGAAATTGCGGAAAATAGCCTTCTGATTTCTTTCGGATTATTTTATCGAATAGCTTTACACACCTGCCGTAAGTCAAATACGAACCACTAAACTTCGGAATGGCTTTAGGCTTGCTAATTGAATCGTAAATGTTCCAGACTAGATAGTGAAGGGCAACCTCCTTGTTCTTTTGTGATAATTTTGATAAAAATTGAAGAATACTAAACCTATCATCCTTTGAGAGGTCAAAATTAGTTACATTTCCCTTCCATCCAAGATTTTCACCAAATGCAACAATTCTATTGTGGATAGTTACATGTCTTTGATTCAGTTCGTTACTTAATTTTTTATCTCCGTATTTACCTCGAACACCAGTTGGAACAGTAGTGAATTTATAATTTTCTACAAGAGTAGAATAGGATAGTAAGAATGTTGAAGCCAAAATCACGCTTCCACTGCTAGTTGTTTTTAAAAAGACATCAATCTTGTTTCTTGTCTCGGTTGAAGGGACAAGGCTTGGACTATTCCCGGATATGAAGTTGTCTAATATATGAATAATTTTGTCTACTGCATTACCTACAGCTATATTCCTAGGCATAATCGAAGGATAGTTGAGTTGTAAGTTTAAACCTATTTCCAGTTAGCCCTATCACTTCATAATTTCCATTTACTTGGTTTAGTAGATGTTTCCCTAGTATCTCTGCCATTACTGGAGGTACTGCGTCCCCAATTTGAGTAAACTTTGAACTGGTACTCCCAACAAACTCCATATCAACTGGAAACGTTTGTAATAATGCGCACTCTTGATAGGATAATCTCCTAGCTCCTTGTACTGTACCAGATCGCGGGCTCCCACCAGCAAGTAGATGATGGTGATATTCCAATGCTACACCAAGTTCATCAATCCAGTGCGTTTTGTGGCCGCCTGATGAAGCTAATATTGTATGACAGGGTCCATTCGGATCGATTGGCCGTCCTCCTCCATTGTATAGATGTCCTGCATAAGGGCTCTTCCTTATATCTGGATTCTTGGCATATTTAACTGGTGATTTAGGTGGTGTACCTATTGACTCTCTCAGTATATCTTTGCTTCTAATATAGGGCAGTAAGTTTTTTCCATGGGTTGGGACCGGAAAAGTCAGATAATTATTTTTTGATCCGAGAACGAAGAGCCTTCTTCTTTTTTGCGGCACTCCATAATCAGCACAGTTTAATACCATCCAGGAAACATAATAGCCTAGTTTTCCGAATTCAGATAAAATGAAGTGAAAGTAAGGCCTTGCTTTTTTAAATGTAAGGCCTTGAACATTTTCCATCAGAAAATAGGTAGGGTTCGCCTCTTTTAAGGTTCTTACGAACTCGGGGAGCATATCTCTTGGATCGTATTTTCCTCTCATCAGTCCTCCTGTGGAAAAGGGTTGACAAGGAGGCCCTCCATACACAAACTCAACAGAATTTCTAAATTTCTTAAATGATACTTTACGTATATCATCGTTCACATGCATCATCTCTGGATTCCGCAGACTATTGGTTAGGCTTGCATCCTTTACAAACTCTACTCCAATAACTGGCTCAATACCAGCGGCTTTCATTCCAATAGTCAATCCGCCAGGTCCAGAAAAGATATCAATTGCTTTCATGTGAATTCAATTATTTGCATAAAGATACAAATTGTTTTGTGAAGCTGTATTTTGTTTGTTATAAAGATAAACAGGACTTAATACTTTGCAGGCGTGTGGAGGCAACCACCGTAGCAATTAGGGGACAAAAGGTTTTTGAAAAGGTGAGGGCAAGTGCCTAAATTTGAGGATTGGCCAAAACCAAAAAATGATGGCGCCCAACCTCTGCACAAAAATAGTAAAGTTCTTTGGACAAGGCACCGGCAGTTGGGTGGAATTTGAGAGCTATTACGCCTGTGTGGATAAGAAGCAACAGCTCCTGGAAAGCCGGCACTTAAGCTTGTTGTACTAGGGGTGCCTGGACAAAGCCATTCCCTACTATTACAGCTTGGCAGGGCTCACTTCAGTGGTTTATTCGAAAAGTGGAAAGGATGGCTATGGGAGGGCTTCTGTTATTCCATCCGCCAGGATTTAAAAAAAATACTTCGCCAGGCTGGCCTGGCTTTGACCCAGGAAATGCGCACAGCATTGGGCTATTTTAAAAAACACCATGACAGGATGCAGTACCGAAAATTCCGATATAAAAAGTTACTCTATGGCAGCGGCCTAGTCGAGTCCGCCATCTGGCGGATTGTCAACTTGCGCTTTAAATCCGCCAGTTCTTTCTGGGACGAAGCTAACCTGGGCAGTTGATCCTCCTGCGCTGTGCCTCCTTGGCTGGGTGGTGGAAGTTCCTTGTAGGGCACGTCGCCAGGAGATATGCCCTGGGGGGGTACAAACTAGAATTGCACCCATCTTAATTTATCCTAAAGATCCCTGGCTACCTCTGGTAGCAGTGTACTATACCTTTTTCCACTCCCCCTCGGAGACCTTACACCAGTCAACATGAGGGTACGCAAGTTTATCGTCTTCGACGCCAAAAAATTTTGGCCCGTCCTGTGGAATTCTAATTATTCCATGGGGCGAGCCCAGTTAGTGTTAAGTCGGAACAACCACAGGGATTTCGCTCGCTTGGCTGTTACCACTGCATCTTTCCCAATAAATCCCTATCTTGCCCATACACAACCGCCGCTTTCTAACCCACCCGCAAGTACCCACAAAAACAACGATTTGGTTTATCACCTGAGGAATGTGCAGTTTTCTAAAATTGTGGAACCCCCTGCAACAAAAGCACAAAATCTCACCAATGGTTTAGTGCTTTTGTGTTTTCGTGGCGGGAAAAAGCGAACAAGACTTCTTTTTGCCTCCCTCAGTTTATTACCAAAACCCAAAACCGATGCACCGTATCCATTTCATCTGGTGGGGCAACCCCGCCGCCCATCAGGACATTCACCGGCGCAAAAAGCACATGGACGCCGCCTTCACCGGCCCCAATAAGCTGGCCATGCCCACCGGCAGCAACCTGGAAGTCCACTACTGGTTCCAGGCAAAGCACTCTGCGACTTTCAACAAGTACCTTAGGCCGGGCATTATCCGGCGGCCGATTACGGCTTTCGACCCGCTCACCGCCTGTGAATCGGACAAGCCCGCAGTGCGTGCGTTCCGGAGTGAACAAGCGGAGAAGGCCAAGGGCCTGCCCAAAGTCCTGGAAAGCCTGCATTTTTACGGCGCCTACTCCGCCATTAAGGACCTCACCCAGCTGTTCGTCCTGTACCTGGAGGGCGGCTTTTACTTCGATACGACCATTTTTGTCCCGGAAGTGCGGCGGTTTTTTGACGCGCTGGAGCGCGAAACCCTGTTTCCCCTGTTCGTGCTCAATAATCCATCCGCCGGGCCGAACCACCTTTTCCAGCAGATGGAATATATTCATGTCCCCTACAGGATCAAACCGCCGGCCCAGCGGGTTCCCGCCGTCGAATACTGGGCCATGGCCGCCCGGCCAAAGGACGCGGTATTGTTTTTCGGCATGGAGCAATATATTGCCAGGTGGAGGCATATCGCCCGGGAAAAAAATGCGGGGGGCGCCTGGAGAATAGTGCCGGAAGAACTAGGTGTTTATTGCAAAGGAGATAAACTGAAGGATTATATCGTCGGCCGGCTGGTCGACTGGTCGGTGAAGGACGGGTTGATCCGGGTTTTCGAAGAGGATTACGGCGGCATGGAACGACACTGCCGCCAGCACTGGCCCAAAGATCAGATCGAGGAGGTAGAAAACCTGATGAATAATGAGGAACATTATCTTGCCGAACAGGTACGCGCTCTTTTACTTCCGGAGAAGCTAAGGATCGATCTCGGCGAACTCGAAGAGGCAATTGGCCAGGACCCCAACGCCTACAAGGCCCTCCTGGCGGCCTGCTTCAACAAGTTGCAGCTGGAAAAGCAGATCGGCGCCCAGGCGCTTGCCCTTTACGGCAGGCGGTTCCTTCATGCGGTATTATCCGCCTTCAAGCAGGCCGATGAGCAACTGGCCCGGCTGCCCCTTGAACCCATTGAAAAATTTGACGAAGATGCCCTGAGAGATTTTGGCCTGGATTCCTTCTCGGGAGTCGAAAAGTTCCACATCCTCAGCCTGCTGCGAAACCTGATCCGGGAGGAGAAAAATACCCCTCAGCTGGTGAGTATCCTGCGGGATGCCAGGGAGGAAGAGATAGAGGCCATTTACAAAAGAAAAAAGGAACGCGACGGCAAGCTGTTTGCCGATCTGGGAATTACTTCTCTTGACGGGTTTAAACAAACCATACGGGAGGTTCCGCTGCAACTCATCCCTCCCGGCCGCCGGGTAAGCACCTGGTTTCCCAGGTACCGCTTTTTCAAGCAAAGCGGGCAAACCTGGAAGGTTCAGGCCGGGGTGCTGGTTTGACTTTCAATGATCACCTAAACTGCTTCTATGACCCTCACCGAACTCACTGCCCTTCTCAGCCAGGACATCGAACAGGGGCGCCGGGCCTTTCGCAACTTCCTGGCTTCCCGCCAGAGCGCTGTCGGCCTGCTACAGGAATTCTTCCCCGAATTCGGCCTCCCTCCTTTACCGGAAAAATTCCAGCCGGAGGGCCCTTTTCAGCTGAACCGTTTCCAGTGCTTCCTGTCGGCAGATGAAGAAAGCGTTCGATCCCTGGGCATTGGCGTGGGGTTCGGCAAACCGGCCGGGTTCGGCCCTTCCGGCCTTCGCTTCGAAGTGGAGCAGCTCAACCTGCTGATCACCGGCCTGCCCGGTTCGCCCTTCCTTTCCGCTTCTCTTGACGGCCGGGTGCGCTTAGGGGAAGTTGCTCTCGGCGCGCAGATGAGCCTGCCCGACACCCGCCTGAACCTGAGCCTGGAAGGAGGGCAGCCCGTTCCGGCGGCGCAGCTGCTCCGGGGCCTCCTGCCGACAGAGAGCGTTCCCGAACTGCTGATCGAACAGGCCCGCGGCGAGATCGAAACGGAAAGCGGCGCCTTTTTGCTGGAATGCCTGGTTTCCACCCGGACGCCGCCGGGTTTTCTGGCGCACTTTCCTTCCGCCCAGGCCGTATCCACTTTGTATCTGTCGGGCCGGGCCGGAGCGGTTTCGGCCATGGTTCAGGCAGATCTGGCCATAGGCGAAACGGAAATTTCGCTCGGCGCCTTGTTCCGAAAAGATCCCGAGGTATTCGGGGGCATTTCCAACCTCTCCCTGAACGATTGCCTGGAGCGCCTGGCGGGCTTATCCGTTCCCGAATTGCCGGAGGTATATATCAATGAGGGGAAACTGCACCTGGCATCCGGCGGAAGCTTCAGCCTCAACGGCAGCCTGGAAGTAGATTTTCAAAACCTGGCGCTGGCCTGGAATATTCCACTGCCGGATACCATCAGCAACTTCCCGCTCCAGTCGTTTTCCCTCAGCGGCAACCTTCCCCAAAGGGATCTCAACCTGGAACTCCGTTCTGTCCGGCGGCTGCCATTGCTCCACAATTCCGGCCAGAAAGTGGAGATCATCGGCGCCGCCATCCGGCTCGCCGGCGCTTCCCTGGAAAGCGCTTCGATGACCCTGAATGGCAAAACGGAAATCGCCGAAGGTATGGAACTCCGGTTCGATCACCTCACCCTGCGTTTTGATGCGCGAACCAAAGCCTGGGCGGCCGACAGCCGGGCAAAGATCCGTATTTATGATATAGAAAAGGAACTGGCCGTCAGCCTGGGCAACGGCCACCTGCGGCTCAGTTATGAGGACGAGATCGTGCTGGTGCGACTGAGCGGCGGCGGCAAGGCGGCCATCCGCCGGCTTTCGGTATTTGTTGAAAAAGTGGAAGCTGCCGGGGAAAAAAGTGTCCGCTGGGGCCTGAGCGGCGCCACCGAGATTTTACAACCCGGCCCGGACGGAAAGGCATGGCTGGACCTGAAAGGCGCCCTGGCGCTGGAAACGGGCGCGGGCGGCGGCAGGCTCAAAATTTCCGCCGGCGCGCCCCGCATTCCCAATATACCGCTGAACCTGGGCGGCGCCTTCCCCCGGGCGGTGGAGCTGAAGCTCAGCCTCGACGATTTCGCCCTTGAGTACGTGCGTGCCGACGGCCGGAAAGCCGGCTGGGTAGCCGGCGCCCGGGCGCGTATGCAGATCCTGCACATCCCCGCGTTGCTGGAAAAGTACCTGCCGCCGGAAGAACTGCAGGGCCACTTCCGGGCCGATGGTAAAAATACGGTGCTGGGCTTCGACGTCCCTTCCACCCTGCAGCCCCGGATACCGCCCCTGGAGTTCCGCCCGGCAAAGGGGGCTGCCCTGAGCCTGGGCCAGCCTTCCCTGTCCGTCGATGCCATCGAGCTGGACCTCAGCAATAAGCCCCGGCTTACCGAAAAGCTTACTGTCGGCCTTCCCCCGGAGCTGAATTACCTCTTTGGCAGGGAGAACGGCCGGCCGAAGCACACCCTTTTCAACCCGCAGTTCGGCCTGCGCCTGGAACTGGGCGACAAGCTGAGCCTGAAAACCAGCAGTTCCCCCCTGGCGCCCTTGCAATACCGGGAAAAAGAAGAAGACCCCGGCGCCTACTGGACGCACTGGGACCTGGGCGAGGCTGGCCGGTTCGATCTTCGCGTACCGGAATTCGAATACGACAAAACGCGCTGGAAGGCCAGCGGCGGCTTCGAACGCATCGGGCAAACCCGCATACCCCTCACGCCCGTCAAGCGGCTGCTCGCCCTTTCCGGCGTGCCCGAGGCCCTCTTATCCCTTTTCCCCGACGGCATCCCACTTGTGGACATCAACTTCGAAGACGGAAGTTTCAAAAAACAATTGAACATGATCCTGGGAGACGCCCTGGACAAAGCGCCCCCGGAGGTGGAGGCAGCCCTGGGCCTGATCCTGGACGCTATCGCCACGGCCATCCGCTCCCTTCCCGAAAACCTGCAGGACTATTTCCAGGTAGAAGTTCCCCGCAGCCTGATCCTGGAGATGGAGGTGGATACCCTCGGCGGCGGCAGCTGCGGCCTGCGCATCCTGAAGGAAACGGAGCAGGCGGGCGGCAAGCCTCCTCAGCCGGTAAAGGCGCTTCTTCCGCTGGGGCTGGAGTGGCTGGGCCTGTCCATCCGCGGGCTGCACCTGGGCCAGAAAGCCGGTGGTTCCATGATCACCATCGAATTCGACGGGCATATCGACCGCTTCAACCTGCTCGAACTGGCTCTGGCCATTCCCCTGGGCAGGAAGAGCATTCGCAATCGCTTCCTGCTCGACAATACCCGTTTTCTGCTACCGGCGGGCCTGCCGGCGCCCATCCCCCTGTTTTTCGATACCATCGAATGGGACTACCAGGACGTGCTGGGAACGGAGCTGCAAACCCACTGGGAAAACCCCGACCCGGACTGGGGGCTGGAGAACTACCTGGGCGTATTCACCGGCCTGTTCTCCTTCCTTACCGATAAGGAATACCTGTTTTCCGAGAATGAATTCAACAAGGTGCTCAACACCCGCCTGGGCATAGGCGTACAGCGCTTCCGCATGCCGGATTTTCTGGGTGGGAAGGAACTCCAGCCTAACATGCGCGGCGTGAGCCTGAACACCGGAAAGCTGGTGGGCGGCGCCATGGACTTTTTCAAAACGGGCAACCCCGCCTACGTCATACAGGCCGTGCCGCTGCGGGCCGGCGATCACTGGATCAGGGTAGGCGACATCGCTCTGGATTTCGGGCCCGTGCTGCAGATCAGCGCCAACTGGTGCATCACTACCCAGAAGGAGTTTGAGGAGGAGGTGCTGCCGGCAATTCGGAACGACCCAAAACTCGCCCGGGCGCTGAGCAATGAAGTGCTGACGAGCCTGCCGAAGGGCCAGTCGGCGATCGCTTTCGACAAAGGTTTCATCATCCTGATGGGCGGGGCAGTGGGCCTGGGCGGCATCGTTGGCCTGCGGGCGCAGTTCGGTTTGGCCCTCACCGGGCAGAAACAGGCTAGTGGCGACACTTCCGGAGGCTTTGAAACGGGCTTCCTGCTTTCGGGTTCTATCGCGCAGGCGCTCACATTGAGGGTGGGCGGCAGGGTACTGGTGGCTCATGACGCTCAAAAAGGAGAGCGCGTCCGGATTGACGGCGCGATACAGCTGATGTGGAAAGAGAAAAACCTCATCCGTACCGATGGGATGATCGAAGTAGGTGCCAAAGGCTTTGCGGCGCAGATCGTCCTCTCTTTAGGCGAACACTTCTCGATCGGCGGCCTGCTGGAGATCGGGAAAGAGCGGTTCCTCATGGAAGGCAAGGTTCGCTGGGGGCACGACGGCAGGGCCAATGCATACAGCGCCCTTCTGCAGATCGATGGGGAGGGAGTGACGATCGGTTTCGGCTGGGTTTTCCAGGGGTTGGAGGGGAAGGTGAGCGTCACCCTCCCCGGCGGGAACGGCCAATTGTTTACCGCCCGGGCCCTGCTCTATCCCGGCAAGGAGCTGAACGCCTTCTTCAAAAAAGCCATCGAGGCGGCGGCGGCGGACATAGCCGAAAGCAGTGTAGACCAGGCATACAAGGGCATGCAGGCGGCCATCGCGGAATTCGAAGGTGCGGAGGTTAGCGTCAACGGCTTACGCAAAAGCCTGCCGCCCCTGTGCCGCAGCATCGTCAAAACCATCAATTCTACCATAGATAATAATACCGAGGGCTGGAAAAAGCCCGGCAGGAGCAAGGCTAAAAAAGAAGCCCGCCCCTTCATCAACCGGGTCAACAAGATCGCTTCCGTTGCCAGGAATTCCCCGGACGGCACCTTTCGCGAAGACCTGAAGGCCGCCCTGCAGGATGTCGTCGACAACAACTACCTGCATATTAAGATCACCATAATAAAAACCTTTACCGTCTACAAGGGAAAGCCCATCACCGGGAACAACCTGGCCAACCTGAAAAAGGCCATCGCCAATATCCACCGCCTGCAGCAGGCCAGCACGCTGAGGGCCGACAACACGGCCCAGTACGCTCAATTCCCTCCGCGCGACAAGCTGCTGGCGGAGATCCACAATTCGGTGAGCGGGAGCATTCCGGAAATGGAGTCCATCTCATTTGAGACTGGCCTGGGCCGGCTCAACCCGGGTGGTATGAGGGTTTCGTTCCAGTATCGTTTTAAGGGAGAGCTTCATACCAGCAAGGATGTGGAGGTGGATCTTACGGACCCGGTTAAGTTGAGTAGGGCGCTGGCCGGGGCAGTGGGGTAGGGGCCTTTTTTGTATTGTAGAAACCCTGATCATGCCTGCAGGCACATCCTTCATACCCGGCCACCCGAACTTACGGAGGTAAAGAAAGAAAAATAGGGGAAGTTGTTTTAGCTTTGAGAAATTACATGCAAACCATGAAACGCAGATCCAAAACCTTCAGCAAAGGCCTGGTCATCACCGACTGGATGAAATACCGGCCTTACAAGATACCTTCTACCTATGACGGCTACTACCTGAAGCTGGCCAACTCCGCCCTGGCCTACCTGGACCGGCAGGAAGCCGGGTTTAAAGGCGCCTTCCGGCGGGAACACCTGAAAGAACTGGCCATTCTGATCACCTGCCACTTCGAGGACTTCATCAGCGAGATCGGCCTGTGGCGGGCCCTGGTGCGCAAACACCAGCAACTATACGGCAAGTATCTGACGCTTTACGGCCTGGAATAATACGACCCCGAATACCTCAACCCACAGGACTTCGCCTACCTGATCTGGCACCACCTGGGCAAGATGTCGGAGAATACGCAGGCAGGCGTCGACGCTGCTTCTTTTGCCATCGTCAACCGGCGGGGGGAGTGGTGGCTCAGCGGCACCTATATGGGCTGGGCCGGCCCTCCCAAAGACCTGGATAAATTGCGCATCGACCCCGAGGGCGTCAATTTCTACGGCTGGACCGAAGAGCAGAAGCAGCAGATCTACAGCCTGAGCAAAGAGATGGAGCAAGCTTTCCTGAGCTACTTTGGGGACAGGCTGGTTTTTTTCAAAAATGAAAAGGAGATGGCCCGGGCCATGGAAGCGCACAACGCCTGGTGGAATGAGAACAAAACGAAGGAACTCAAACCGGGCGGGAAGCGGTCCCGCTATGCAGAAATGCTGGCGGAACAGTCAGCCTCATATGACGACATTGACCTGGGGGGCGGAAGCGTAGCCGCCTACTATTCCCCGGGAGAGGGCGTGCTGATGTCCTCGCTTATCCCCAGGGTGGTAAAACTTCTTCAGAAAAAAGAGCTGACAGCGGAAGAGTACCCCGAATTGTTCTACTCTTTTTTCCATGAACTCAGCCCGGCCCTGGCGCATGATATCGCCGGGCGGCACCCGCTGAAAAACCTGCGTTTTTCTCTCGGCAACGATGCGGATCTCGTCCGGGAAAACTTCGATTTTTTCCTTCGTTATTACAACCCGGGCGATTTCCGGGAGGTGCTGCCGCATCTGAGCCTGCTGCCGGAGGAGTAAGTAGGCGGACAGATTTAAATTTAGTTTAGAAAACTCGCGCGCCAATGGAAAATTGGCGCCCGAGAGAGCACTGTCGGGGCGCAATTTATTCCATTTCATTCCCTGCCGGCCTGCGGCACAGCAGGCGGGCATCAGTCGCTGCGCTCATGTTCTATTACGCTCCGACTTGAGCCAGGGCACGGTGGGAAACCGCACCCTGGCGTGGCTCCCCAGGTGGTGCATTCCCTGCACCTCCTGGGTTATGTTCAAATCTGTCCGACTACTTAGATTTACGGAGCTGAACCGGGCGATATCCCGGCGGCACAGCTATTGTTTGACAAACAAAGCCTGCCCCGCCTGTCCGTTCCCGTTGGAAATTTTACACACATAAATGCCTTTTTCCAGGCTGGAAATATCCAGCTCCTCCTCCAGTTGGCCGGAAGTTTCCGTGCAGGCCTTGTGATACACTTCCTGCCCCAGGAGGGTGTAGATAAGCACCGAATGATCTCCCCCGGCCAGGTTGCCGGCCCGGATCTGCAAAACATCCTCGGCCGGATTGGGAAAAACGGCCAGGGCGGCAATGGCCCCCTCCTCTTTTTTTACCCCGGTTGAGATATTCAGGTTCTTGTATTGCACGCTGGCTGCCCGCAATTGTGTGTTATCCGTTGTCACCACGGCGATCGGTTCCTTGGACTGGCCGTTCAAAAAATGGTAAGTTACGGTGGTGTCTACTCCAAGGGAACTCAGCTGGAGGTTTTGAATAGCAACATCTGTAATATCCAGCCACCCCAGAGGAGGTATTTTCGCATCGAGCCGGGTTTCGCGGTACTCCGTTCTTTTTTGGCGCAGGACGTCGAAGGCGCCGCCGGGAATGGACAAGGTGCCCCAGGCATCCACCACATCCAACCGGTTAATGGCAATCCGGATACGCAGGGAATCGGGAGGAGCGATGGGCAGTTGGTTCACTCCGGGCAGGATGTCCGGCGAAAAGGGCAAGAGCAGGCCCGAACTTATTTGATTGATGTCGAAAAAATTTACCGGGGCCCGGCTTTGAACGATCGGCGGGTTAAACTGGGGGATCAGGCCGAGGCCAAAGGTGTAGGAGCTGCCGCCCGAAAAACCCAATAATGACACCTCCTGGGCGGATACCTTCAGGTAGGCTTCCACATTTCCATTTCCGGGCCGGGAAACCAGGCCAGCCGCAGGGAATGAGCCGGAAACGCTGCCGGCGCCGGCATCCAGAAAAACTTCTTCCCAGGCCATGGAAGGTTGAAGGTTGGTGAAATCCCACTGCTGGGGGCCGCCGGGAGGCGTCATTATCAGTGTGCCGGGATGGTCGTCCAGCGCGTAAAACAAGGTGTCTCCCACCGCCGGAAATACGGCGTTGGTGATCGTGATCTGGGCTTTCCCTGGAAGGAGAAGCCCTATTCCAAACAGGCACAAAAATCCAATGTTTTTCATATGCAGTTCTGATTTTTTGAAACTATAAAGCCTTCACGGAGAGATCACGGAAAGACAGGCTCAAAAGCCAGGCAAGGCCCTTCTTGTAGGCCGAAGAAACGCGGATAGATGCTCTTCTGCTGTAGGCTTAAGGGAGTGGCTGGCCTATCAGCTCACAGCACGGTTACCGGCAAACCCCAGGCTACAGGTGCAGTTGCGGTTTGTTCGGCAGATAACCCGGATAAATCTAGCGCTTTTTTCGGAGATCCCAACGGGATTTTTTCGGGAGGGGTGGGAAGGTATTTGGAAGGAAGAAGGCTGTGCTTCTACAAAACATAACGCCGAAAGAGGCTTTCCAGCACTTCTTCGGGGTCATGGCAAAGGCCGGGGTGTGTTTCCGAACTTTGAATGATCGTACTCCGGGCCGCCGCCAGCCACCGGAACCGCTCGGGAAGGGCGAGCTTGCCGATCTCTCCTCCCTCGGGCGCGCCCTGGCATATCCGCTCCCAGGCCGCCAGATACTCCTTTACGGCCTCGATATCGACGTCATCGGAAAAGGCCCGGATCCGCTTCTCATCCACTTTATACCGCATGCCCAGGTATTTTTTGGGCTTGGAGAAAAGGATCACCCCAATGTTGATGAACTCATCCCGCTCCACTTTCGGAACCAGCCGGATCACCGCAAATTCGTAGGTTGCTTTATCTTGCATCGGTAGCTTCTTTAGCCAACAGATCAATTTTGCTCAGCCGCGTATTCAGGAATTCAACGTAGGCAGCCCTCATTTCACCGGTGGTTAAGGGATTGGATTCCTCTATCAACCAGTCTTCCGGTATCTGGGCGACGATCTCCCGAATGAGGTCCTCGCTGAGTAAACGCCGGATCTCTTCCGAGGCTTCCTCCAGCTGGGTGGCCCTCCCCAACAGAACGTGGCTTTTGATGCCGGAAAAAGTGCGCGAAAGGTGGGTTCTCCAATGCTGCCAGTTGTGGTGAAAATACAGGCTCGCCCCGTGGTCGATGAGCCACAGCTCTTTATTCCAGTTCAGCAGGTTTGTATTTTTTGCTGTCCGGTCGATGTTGATGATCAGGCTATCCAGCAAGACGACTTTTGAAACGTACAGGGGGCTGGCCACCGGCACCAGGGGATCGTAAGTAATGGCGCCCGACAGAAAGTGCACCCCCAGGTTGAGCCCTACGCTGAACTTCAACAGGTCCTGGATCTCTTCGTCAGGTTCTGTTTTGCTGAAGGAGTCGTCCAGGTTCATGAACACCAGCTCCGGCACGTTCAAACCTATGGCTTTCGCCAACAGGCCGCCCACCAGTTCGGCAATCAACGCCTTCCTGCCCTGGCCCGCCCCTCTGAATTTCAGGACGTAGAGGAATTCATCATCTGCCTGCACGATCGCCGGGAGGGAACCGCCCTCCCGGAGGGGCTTCAGGTATTGTACGACGTCCACCGTCCGGATCTCAATGGTATTCATAGGGCCGAAGATAGGAAAAGGGAGGGATAGAAAGGGAATGAGGAGGGGAGAATTGGAAAGGGGGGGGCGTGCGGTTTGCTGTTCGCTGTTCGCGGTTTGCTGGGGACTGTTCAAAACGCTGTGTTTTTTCTTTCTAACCGCAGGCGACACAGGGTTACACAGAGGCTGCACAGAGTATTCGCTGTCAAGCGAATACTCTGTGTTTCTCTGTGGCCTCTGTGTTTCAAA
>CAYQKY010000116.1:0-26158 GCA_964418125.1 uncultured Phaeodactylibacter sp. | reverse complement strand
TTGCTTACGCAAGCGGTGGCTTGACGCTCGGAAAAATAGTAAAGTCAAACTAAGGGATGATAAAACGAAACGCCTTGTTGAGGATGGAAAATCGGGCAGGCGTCTCCCCCAGGAATTCTCCGTCGGCTTCCAGAAGGGTAGGATGGGCTCCGTCGGCAGCCTTCACCTCGAGGGAGCGGGCGAAGAAGGTTTCCACCTTGGGGTGGCCCCCTATGGAACCATTGTAGAAGCGGTAAGTATTGAGCAACACGCCTATTTTGCTGATGCTTCCGGCGGTGGTCACCGCAAATTGCCCGTCATCCGGTACAGCGTGGGGAACCAGTTGCATACCGCCGCCGGAGTAGCGGCAGATCCCCAGGTTTATGGTGTAAAAATAGCCTTCGGTCCGCCGGCCGTTGGCTTCTACTACCGCTTGCTTCAACCTGTACTCAAAGAGGGAGCTCACCACCAGTAATAGATAGAAGAGTTTATTGCGGGTAGCGTAGCGGCGTTCTTCGGCCTTTTTGCCGATAAAACCGTCATAGGCCAGGCCGGCCACATTGACAAAATAGCGTTCCTGCGGCTGGCCGTCTTTGTAATAATGGATCAGCCCGGCGTCCTGATAGCCCGTTCTGCCGGCCCGGATGACAGCCAGGGCATCATCTATTGCCCGGGGGAGGCCGTGGGTTTTGATCCAGTCATTACCGGTGCCGATGGGGAGCAACGCATAAGTGACCTCCTGCGAAGGAACCGCCTGCTGCCGCAGGATGCCGTTGGCGGCCTCATGGTTGGTGCCGTCGCCGCCGATGGCCAGTATTTTCCGGTAGCCTTTTTCCACGGCCTGCTGTGCCAGCTCTATGGTGTGGCCTTTGTATTCCGACAGGACGAATTCGGCAACCGGCAGGGCCTGGCTAATGCGTTGCTGAAGGGCGGGCCAGCGTTTGCGGACCAGGCCCCTGCCGGCGGTGGGGTTGGCGATGGCGTACCAGGAGGCATTCCGGGAGTCATGGCTGGATTGCTGCATGGTTTGATTGTTGTAAGGCCGGGCCGTATCTTTGATACCGGCTAAAATTGTTGTATGGTTTGATCGTTAAATGACTTCATTGTTTTACCATGCCCGGATCAATGAACTGTGGCTCCCTGAAAATGGACGCGCCCCATTCAACGATTCCCGAATCAACGAATCCACGACTATTTCTTACCTTTGGGCAACTTTTTTGGCGCCAGCTCATTATCAACAAAAAGCATCAACTGTGAGCAGCATCCTTTCGCTGGACAATATCGTAAAAACCTACGATAAGAACGTAGCCGTAGACGGCGTAAGCTTCGAGGTGCCTCGGGGAAGCATCTTCGGCCTTTTGGGCCCCAACGGTGCGGGCAAGACTTCTCTCATCCGCATCATCACCACCATTACCCGGGCGGATACCGGAAAGGTGTACCTCGACGGGGAGGAACTCAACAGCCGCCACCCGGAGCAGATCGGCTACATGCCGGAGGAACGGGGGCTTTACCGCAAGATGAAGGTGGGGGAGCACCTGCTCTATCTGGCGCGCCTGAAGGGCCTGGGCAAAGAGGATGCCAAAGAGCAGATCCGCCACTGGTTTGAAAAGTTCGAGATCGAGGACTGGTGGGATAAAAAGGTGGAGGAACTTTCCAAGGGCATGCAGCAAAAAATACAGTTCATCGCTACCATCGTACACCGGCCCAAGCTGCTCATTCTCGACGAGCCTTTTTCCGGCCTGGACCCGGTCAACACCAACCTCCTGAAGAACGAGATCCACCAGCTGCACAACGAAGGCGTAAGCATCATCTTTTCCACTCACCGCATGGAACAGGTCGAAGAGGTCTGTGAACATATCGTGCTCATCAACAAAGGAAAGAACGTCCTGGAGGGTAAAGTGAAGGACATCAAGAACCAGTTCAAGAGGAACCGCTTCCGCATCGTTTATGAAGGCGAGCTGCCTCCGGGACTGGAAGAACGGGCCGACATCGTTGAGCAGTCGGATCACAGCATTATCATACAGGTGGAGGAAGAGGGCAGGTCGAATGAATTGCTACAGTACCTGCTGCAAAATGGCGTTTTCGTCCACGCCTTCAATGAGATACTGCCCACGCTGAACGAGATCTTTATCCGGCAGGTAAGGGGATAAGGGAATGTGTAAAGGTGTAAAAGCACTGCCCACACATTTACACCCTTACACCCTTACACTTTTACACAACCGAAAAAACCATGGACAAACTCTGGCTCATCATCAAACGGGAATACCTTACACGCGTCAAGCGGCGGTCGTTCATAATCGCCACCCTGCTGACGCCGCTGGCCTTTGCCGTCTTCTTCGTCGTGGTCGGCCTGATCTTTCAGTACGAGAGCGACGACACCCGGCGGATCGCCATCATCGACGAGGGCGACGTGTTGAAGCACAGCATTAAGGACGAAAAGAACCTCTACTTCAAATTCGTGGACGTGGAACTGGAGGTATTGCGGGAGAATTTCGATGAGTTTGACTACGACGGCATCCTGGTCATTCCGAAGGTGAAAGACCTGATGGCGAAAAGCATGACGGTCTATTACTACTCCGAAAAGCAGCCTACCCTGGACATCGAAGCCCTAATCCGGGAGCGGGTGCGGGAGGGCGTTAAAGATTTCAAGATCGCCGCTCTGCAGCTGGACCCCGAGCAGCTGGAAGCGCTGGATACCAAGGTCGCCCTGGAGCCCGAACCCATCGATGAGGAGGGCGAAGACGCCAGTAAGCTCACCGGCGCCATCGCCGCCGGTATCGGAGGGCTGATGGGCATCATCATGTACATCGTGGTCTTTATTTACGGCATGATGGTGATGCGCAGCGTGATGGAGGAAAAGACAAACCGCATCGTGGAAGTGATGATCTCTTCGGTGCGCCCCTTTCAGCTGATGCTGGGCAAGATCATCGGCGTAGGGGCGGTGGGCCTGACCCAGGTGGCCATCTGGGCCATTCTCATTCCCATTATCGTATTCATCAGCAGCCTGGTTTTCGGGTTCGATTCCAATACCCAGATGGAAATGGCGCAGGCACAAGGGGCGTCCAACATTGACCCGGAGGACGCCGAGGCCATGATCGCTCTGGCCATCGAGGAGTTCAACAGCCTCAACTGGTGGGCCATCCTGCCTCTGTTCGTCTTCTATTTCCTGGGCGGTTATTTCCTGTATTCCTCTCTCTTCGCCGCCGTCGGCTCCGCTATGGGCGACGATATGGGCGAAGGGCAGTCGCTGACCATCCCGATCACCATCCCGGTGATCATCGCCTTTTACATCATGATCGTGGCCATTCAGGCGCCCAATTCCAGCCTGGCGGTATGGTCGTCCATCTTTCCGTTGTTCTCGCCCATCGTCATGCCGGCGCGGCTGGCCTTCTCGCCGCCGGTGTGGGAGGTGGTGGCCTCGGTGCTGGTGCTGGCGGCTTCGTCCATTTTCTTCGTCTGGCTCTCCGGGCGCATCTACCGGGTGGGCATCCTGATGTACGGCAAGAAAGTGACGCTGAAGGAACTGGGGAAATGGATGTTCTACCGGGATTAGGGGACTTCACTGCTCACTTTTCATTGGTTGCCCATGTTCTTCGAATTCAACCTTTATTCCTCTTTGCTGCTGATCGGTGTGGTGCAGGGGCTGGTATACAGCCTGTTGCTGCTGGCCCGTGGCCACAAGGAAGGAGCGCGGGCCGACTACTGGATGGCCGGCCTGCTGGCCCTGCTGAGCCTCTTCGTCTCGCAGTGGATGCTGGGGTTTGCGGGGTGGTATGACAGCCACGACTGGCGTACGACTTTTATGTTCTACCTGCCCTTCAACCCGCCTTTTCTCCTGGGGCCTGTTTTTTACTGCTACTTCCTGGCGCTCACCAATGCCCGGTTTCAGGCGCGGAAATACTGGAAGCACTTCCTACTGGCGGGCGTTTTCCTGCTTCAGGATGCGGCTATTGCCACCTATGACCTGTTGATCTGGCACTGGCTTCAGGGGAAGGAACTGGCCTATTTTCACCATACGCGGGGCCCGTGGAGCGAATTTATGAACAACCTGGACGAGTGGTGGTACAACCTGCTGGGCCCGCTGAGCAAACTTCACCTGATCGGCTATCTGATCGCTACCGTTGTATTGTACCGGTCTTACAAAAAGTACCTGGTGGCGAATTTTTCCAATGTAGAATCCCTGCGGTTTCGCTGGCTCAACCTGATCATTATCATACTGGGCGTCTCCTTTGTTGTCTCCCTGGCCGGCGCCGTAGCCAGCATATTTGTGGACATGAGCTACATCGAAGCCTGGTATTTTTACTTTGTGGTTTCGGTGTCCATTTTTGTGCTGAGCATTCAGGCCTACCGGCAGTCGACCCGCAGTTTACTGCAGCTCACTTTCGAGCCGGAAAAGGCTCCGGAAGGCGAGGCTCCTCTACCGGCGGAACCTGCCGCCCCGGACGGCCTGGAGCCCGAGCTGGAGCAGCTCCGCCGCCGGCTCGAAGGCCTGATGGCGGCTGAACGCCCTTACCTCGACCCGGACCTCAACATCCGCCAACTGGCCGAGCGGCTCAACTCCAATACCGCCTACCTCAGCCGCGTGATCAATACCGGCTACGGCCTGAACTTCAATGACTTCATCAACGGTTACCGCGTCCGCGCCATCGAGGAGCGCCTGCGGGCGGGCGACCACCACCACTATACTTTCCTCAGCCTGGCCCTCGATTGCGGATTCAACTCCAAAGCTACTTTCAATCGCGCCTTCCGGAAACATACCGGTAAAAGCCCGGGGGAATTTGTGGCACAAGGATAGGGCCTCAATTTCCAAATTGAGCCGTCTCAATTTACCTTTTGCTGCGCCTGGGCAGGGCTCCTGCTGCACCTTTGCTGAAAATGATACGATCATGCAGCACATCCTTCTTACCTTCTTTTTTTTGTTTTTTCTCGCCCCTGCTTTCGGGCAGTTGGCCGATCATTATCAATTCGAGCAGGAAGGCAGAATGCTCTCCCTTGCCGAAAAAATGGTGGTGGAACAAGTGCCTGGCTTCAGCACCTACCTCCTTTACGGCGACGGCAGGGATTCGCTGGTTCAAGGAACGCTGGCCCGCGGCAGCCGGCGCCCGGTGGAAAGCACGACGCCCTTCCTGGTAGGCGCCATGTCTGAAGCGCCGATCCTGTTTGAGTTCTTGCGCCTGTCCGATGAAGGGAAGATCAGCCTCGACGACCCAGTGGCCAGGTACCTGCCGGGCCTGAACGACCGGCGCTGGTTCCGGGCCAGGCCTGTCACCATCCGCGACCTCATCCTGCGCCGGAAGAGCCTGAACGGGCCGATGAAGCCGTCGGGCTACGGGCCGGGAGAGGGCTGGCCTGCCCTCCAGGATGTCCTGGCCCACGGCAACGCGGATTTCCCCGGCGGCCTGGCGGTGCGCAGCAACCGCAAAAGGCAACAGCCCCGGTGCGCCAACGCCATCCTCCTGCAGCTCATTCTGGAAAAGTACTACGGCCAGCTCCTGCCGCAGATTATGGCGGAGCGGGTGCTCGGCCCGCTGGGCATGCAGCATTCCTTCTATGCGGTGGAACTGAGCGACAGCCAGGTAGAGGCGGCGGCGCTCGGCCACGACAAATCGGGCGCCACCCTGCCGGGGGGCTACCGCCGCTATCCGGAGTTGGCGGCCATGGGCCTGTGGACGACCCCGGCGGATTACGCCCGCTTTGTCCACCACGTCATCCAGGCCGCTAAAGGCAAGGACAACCGCTTCCTGAAGCCGGCCACCGCCCGCGCCGGCCTGACGGCGCAGAGCAGCTACCGCTCGCTGCTGTTCCACGTCAACAAAGACGGCCTCATCTACTGGGGCGGCAATGCCAAAGGATACTTCACCGCCATGCAGGCCAGCCTGGCCGACGATTACATCATGGTGGCCTTCTGTAACGGAAACCTCAACTGGCCCCTGGTGATGGGCAGCCTCTATCAGTCCGGAGGATGGATCGCGCAACAGCGCAAGGGCGAGAAGCTGGTGCTGTTCACCCGGCCGGGAGACGAAGCCCTCTCCACCGGACTGAGGGAACAACTCAGGGCCTATGCCCGGAAAAATCAGGTGCACCTTATAGAACTGGACGCCAACCGCGGCGCTCCGCCTTCCGTCACCGCCACGCCGGCGCTGCTGTTCCAGTCGCCGGCCGGCCGGGCGCTCTATGGCGGCAAACCGACGGACTGGGCCGCAGTCGAGAACTTCATACGCACGGCCCGCAGCCGCCCGGTAGCTCCTGAGGCGGCTACCCCCGGGCCCGTCCTTATCCGTCGGGATGGCCGCCAGGCCATCGGCTTCCCCCTGAAGTGGACGGAGTGGAAGGGCCCGGCGCCCGCCGCCGACTGGCAGGCGGCCTTCCTCCCCATCCTGGCGGAACGCCTCGGCGCCAGCTACCGGGCCGACGCCGGCTTTTTCCCTACTGACCGCCGCTTTTACCTCGACCTGCACCCCTACGCCCAGGGCGATAGCGTTTTTCTAAGCCTGGCCGTTTTCAGCCAGTACGACTGCATTCACCCGGTTTTTGACAATTTCGGCCGGCCGCTGGGCGGGAAGATATCCGAAAAGGAAGCGCTGCTGCGGCAGGCGGCAGCGCTTTTCGCCGGCGTGGTAGAGCAGCGTTGGGCGGACGCGGCGGCGGGCGACCGGCTGTTCGCCCTGCCCGAAGAGGCGCCCGTCAAAGGCTATGAGGTTCTGGGGCTGGCAATAACGCCCGGAGAGGAGGGCGCCTCCCGGCAGGCATCCGTCTCCTACGCCCCGCCTTTTTCCGGCAGTTGGAAGCAGCCCGAGGCTCTGGCCGCCGGCCAGCCCCTGCTCCAGTTCAACTTCCCCAGCCCGCTCGAACGCTATGCCGGGGAGGTGCGGCGCCTGAATGGGGCGTTATCTTATGAACCGGGTAAACTGAGCGGCCAGTTCGTTGCAGAACTGAAGTCGCTGACCATGGGCGTTGCAGAACTGGACGCTAAGGTGCTCAGGCAGTACCTCAAAGTGCGGAAGTACGTTACGGCAACTTTCTCCTTCAGCGAAGCGGCGGCAGGCCTGGCCTGGGACCAGGACAATGAAGTGCAGGTTGCCGGCACGTTTCATTTCCTGGGGCAGGACATCCCCCTCACGGTTGACGCTACCCTCCGGCCCCGCTCGGCCGACGGGGCCATGGAAGCCCGCATACAGTTCGAGCTGGACATCGCCCGCCCTTTCGGCCTGCCGGGGCCCGACGGCCCGGCAGGCGCGCGGGAACGCCTGCAGTTCAGCTTGCAATTCCAGATGGCGGGTTGAACTTATCCTATTCTTTTAACCTTTTAAAAAACAGAACGCTATGTTTAAATTGATCACTGCCTGCACCCTGCTGGCCACGCTCCTTTTCCTGCAACCGGATACGGCCCTCCTGGACCAGCTGCCGCCGCCGCCCGGCACCGTCGCCTTCATCGGCGATGCCGGATCCCCCAATACTTTCACCTTCGAAAACTGGGGCTTAACCCGGATCGAAAACCCGGATGACCCGGAAAACATACAAGTGGAGGCCGTCTTCGACGTTCGCAGCCTGAAATGCGACTGGAAGGAACTGGAGGAAAGCATACGGGACAAGAAGGACTATTTCTTCGTCCGGAAATTTCCTGAGGCCCGCCTGTTCATCGATGGGGCAACACCGATCGCTGACGGGCAATATACTACCGAAGCCCTGCTCACCCTGAAGGGCGTCACCCGCAAAGTGGAACTGGTATTCACCATCACTCCCGAAGCGCCCTACACGGTGCATGCCGAAGGGGTGGTGCTGCGCCGCCAGTTTAAATTCAACGGCAAAGGCCCCAGGAATGAGGTGCCCGTAACGGTGGATGCGGTGCTGGAACGATAGGGCTGAAAATTGGTTTGTTGTTGTATGAAAGACGAAATATTGGAAAAAGTAAAGGCATGGAGCGCACAGGAGGCAAATATCCGCCTGGCCCTCCTTGCCGGTTCCAGGGCAGGAGGCAAAAGGCGGGCCGATGAGCTGTCGGATTACGACATTACGCTGTTCGTGCAGAACATTCCGGAACTAATCCTACGGGAAGAGGAATGGCAGCGCTCCTTTGGCAGTGTAATGATCCGGCTCAATGAGAAAGCCACCATTGCAGATGAGGAATATCCCGCTCGCCTGATCCTTTATGAAGATGGTATAAAAATCGATTTTGTGATCTTTGGCCTGGAAGCCTTTCAGGGGATTACAGTGCGCGGACAACTACCCGGCTGGATACAGAGCGGATACGAGATACTTGTGGATAAGGATGGAATGGCGAAAGCTCTTGAAGCGCTGAGTCGAAAGGCGCCGGAAATAAAACCGCCAACTGAAGAAGAATACCAGTCGGTGGCCAACGAATTTTTCTGGGAACTCACCTACATCGCCAGAAACCTGAAAAGGGAGGAGCTTTGGCTGGCGAAATACAGCGAATGGGTGCTCCGGGAGGAAATGCTGCTGAAGATGCTGGAATGGTACGCAAAAGCCCGGAACGGCTGGGGCTACGATACGCAGTACAAAGGTAAGGGAATAAGGAAATGGCTGGATGCGGAAACATACCGGCAACTGGAAAGAACATACTCCGGAGCAGGGATGGCAGAGAACTGGCGGGGCCTGAATGCACTCCTGGTATTATTCAGAAAAACAGCAGGAGAAGTTGGAGCGCAATTGGGATTCAATTACCCGGAAGAGTTGGATCGAAAGATCACTGAATACATTGGCCGTATTCGGAACCCCACGGCCTGACGGAAGGCATGTCTGTGTATGAAAGGACGCTATTCGCCAGGCCGCTGAAGATAAAGCTACAGGCTTTCCGGAGCGCCTTCATTCATTCCCTCATTCAAATCTCTACCGTCTTCCACCGCCCCATCCGGAACACCAGGATGGAAATAATGGCCAGCACCGTCTCACTCCCTGCAATGGCCCAGCACACGCCGGCCAGCCCCCACTCCATCGTGATGGCCAGGAAATAGGCGACGGGGATCTCCAGCATCCAGAAGCAGAACAGGTTGATGATGGTAGGCGTGCGGGTGTCGCCGGCGCCGTTGAAGGCCTGGCTGATGACCATGCCATAGGCGAAGAAGACGTAGCCGGCGCAGATGATGCGCAGGCTGAGCACCCCGGCCTCCAGCACTGCCGGTTCGCTGTCGAACAACCCGAGAATGGGATTGGCGAACAGGAAGTAAATGACGGAGACGGACAGCAGGAACAGCATGTTGTAGAAGGCCGACTGCCAGACGGACTTCTCCGCCCGCTCCGGTTTGCCGGCGCCCAGGTTCTGCCCTACCAGGGTGGCGGCGGCGTTGGCCAGCCCCCAGGAGGGCAGTATGGTAAAGATGATGAGCCGGATGGCGATGGTGTAGCCGGCCACCGCCTCGCTGCCGAAGTGGGCGATGATGCGCATCAGGAAGATCCAGCTGGCCGAGCCGATCAGGAACTGCCCCGCGCCGGTGGAGGCCACTTTCCCCAATTTGCGAATGATCCGGAGGTTCGCCTGGAAATGTTCCCGCCGCAACTGAATGATACCCGATTTCCCGAAGAGTATATACAACTGGTACAGTACGCCGGCGCCCCGCCCGATAAATGTCGCCATGGCGGCGCCCTGTACGCCCATTTCCGGGAAGGGGCCGATGCCGAAGATGAATAGCGGGTCGAGGACGATGTTGATGATGTTGGCCAGCCAGAGCGACCGCATGGCGATCGCGGCGTCTCCCGCCCCCCGGAAAATACCGTTGAGCAGGAAGAGGAACATAATGACCACGTTGGAACCCAGGATGATGCGCGTATACCCAACGCCGTTGGCGATCAGTTCTTCGGAACCGCCCATCAGCCGTAGGATGTCTTCGGCGAAAAGGAAGCCCGGCAGGCCGAGTGTGATGGAAATAGCCAGGGCGATCATCATGGACTGGGCGGCGGCTACTGCCGCCTGTTCCTTGTTTTCCTCGCCTATCCGCCGGGCCACCATAGCCGTGGCGGCCATACTCATACCCACGGCGATGGCATATACCAGCGTAACGACCGACTCGGTGAGCCCCACGGTGGCCACGGCATCGGTACTTACTTTGGAAACGAAAAAGACGTCGGCCACTGCGAAGAGGGACTCCATGACCATTTCCAGGATCATGGGGATAGACAGCAGTACGATGGCCCGGTTGATGCTGCCGGAGGTGAATTTTTTTTCCTTGCCGTTCAGGGCTTCGGCAAAGGTGTCGAGTATCTTACTCATGATTGGGCGGGTTGCGGGTGATTCGCTTTCAATAATATTACGGCCTTATATACCCATTCCGGGTTTCAAGAGTTCCCCCTTTCGTTCTTTTTGCTGTTGATCGGCATAGTTTTTTTAGTATTTGGCGATTTCTTTGAGTCATTGCCGAATGAAGCATTATTGCTCGCCCGATGATCTGAAATGAACCTGTTTTTTAACTGCCGGAAACCTGAAATTTCTTTACATTTACCAAAGGTGTAGAAACGGAAAGCCCTGAAGCGGGAACTTTAGCCTTGCACAGTGGAAGGAGAGAGCAGGTTCCATCTTTTTCGGTAAACGAAGCGCCGGTTCCCGCCGCTTTTTAGTAAACAGGCTACAGGAAAAGGAAAAAAACAGGATTATGCCAAACGATCTATTGGCAAAGGTGATGGATGCTGCAGTATATGCGGCCCTTAAGCATCAATATCAGCGGAGGGCCGGGTACGACAAGCTGCCTTATATGAACCACCTGCTTAAGGTGGCGAATGCCCTCATTCAGATAGGGCAGGAACGCGATGAGGCTTTGCTGTTGGCCGCTATCCTTCACGACGTGCTGGAGGATACGGATGCCACTCATGAAGAACTTGCCCTTCGCTTCGGGCAGGAGGCGGCTGATATCGTCCTGGAACTGACCGACGATATGAGCATTCCCTATATGGAACGCAAGTGGCTGCAGGTGGAAAAAGCGGGCCAGTTGAGCGAGAAGGCCCGCAAGATCCGCATTGTGGACAAGGCAACCAACATTCGCGATATACTGTCTTATCCGCTGGACTGGCCTCTGGAGAAGAAAAAAAACTATTTGGACAACAGCATTCAGGTGGTGGCCCGAATCCGTGGCGGCAATCCCTGGCTGGACGCCTGGTTCGGCGAAACGGTGGAATGGGCAAAACGGCGGCTGGAGGAAATGGAGAAAAGTGTTAAAGGATGATATTGCTCAGTGTATGAATGAAGAATTCATGGTATCATTGAGCGGGAATGCCCCCAATTACCGATCGGAAAAACCGTAAATACCTGGTTATGCCCTGGAAAAAAGAGAATATACAGGATATGCTCCGGCAGGTGGAGGAGATCATAGATAAGGCCATGGAACTGGAGGAGCGGTACAAGGAACAGCTCGAACGCGTACATCCCAACTTTCAGCAGTCGGCCCGCAACCTGGTGTACTACCGGGCGATGCGCAGCGATGACATTCGCAGCCTGCAGAAGCGCCTGGGGTGGATGGGGATCTCCCGCCTTGCCAAGGCCGAAAGCCACACCCTGTCCAGCCTCTACATCACCCGTTCGGTCCTGACGGCTTTCCTGAACGACGAACCCATCCATATCCAGCCGGCAGGCTTGTCGATCAAGGAAGGTAACCGCCTGGCCCGTACCAATGCCAAAGCGCTGCTCGGCTTCCGCGCCAAGGGGCGCCGCACCCGCATCATGGTGACCCTGCCCAGCGAGGCGGCCGATGATTACAAAATGGTGCGGCAGATGGTCGCTGAAGGGATGAACTGTGCCCGCATCAACTGCGCTCACGACGGCCCCGAGCAGTGGAAGAAAATGATCGACAATGTGCGCAAAGCGTCCAAAAAGCTGAAGCGAAACTGCCAGGTTGCGATGGACCTGGGCGGCCCCAAGATCCGTACCGGCGACCTTGAACCCGGCCCTAAGGTGCGTAAGTACCGCCCCCAGAAAGATGTCAGGGGGCGCATCATACAGCCCGTTGAAGTCTGGATCGGCCCGGCGCCCCATCTCAGCCTGGAGCTGGCCCATGTGCCCATATCCAGCGCTGCCCTGAAGGCGCTGAAGCCGGGCGACCGCCTTTATTTCCGCGATGCCCGCCGCAAAAAACGCGAGCTGGTCATTACCGAGGTGCAGGACGATGGCTGTGTGGGGGAACTCTACCGGACCACCTACCTGGAAACCGGAATGTTCCTGTATACTGACAAGAACAAGCGCTCCCGGCCCTTTGTGATCGGAGAGTTGCCGGCGGTCGAAGCGCCCCTGCTGCTCAAGCGGGGAGATACCTTGCGCCTTCACCGGGAACATGTGCCCGGCGAACCGGCGGAATACGATGAAAAGGGCATGCTGGTTAGGGAGGCGCATGTGTCCTGCACCTCGGAAGAAGTATTCGGCCAGGTGGAGGTAGGCGAGCCCATCCTGTTCGATGATGGGATGATCAGAGGAAAGATTCGTAAAGTGGATCCGGAAGAAATGATAATTGAGATCGAACACACCAAGGAGGGCGGCGGCAAGCTGGCCGCCGACAAGGGCATTAACCTTCCGGACAGCAAGCTGTCTATCCGCGGACTGACCGATAAAGACATCAAAGACCTGAGGTTTGTCGCTGCTTTTGCCGATGTGGTGAACGTTTCCTTCGTGAATTCCGTGCTGGATGTCCGCCAGCTTATCCAGGAGTTGGAGAAGCTGAAGGCTACCGATAAACTGGGTATCATTCTGAAGATCGAGACCAAGAGCGGCTTCAACAACCTGCTGGAGATCCTGCTTGAGGCTATGCGCATACACCCGGTAGGGGTGATGATTGCCCGGGGCGACCTGGCCATCGAGGTGGGATGGGAGAACATCGGCAGGGTGCAGGAGGAGATCCTCTCCCTGTGCCAGTCTGCTCACATCCCCGATATCTGGGCTACTCAGGTATTGGAAAATATGGCCAAGCGCGGTATCCCTTCCCGGGCCGAGATCACCGATGCGGCCATGGCCCAGCGGGCCGAGTGCGTGATGCTCAACAAAGGAGAATACATCCTGAATGCCATCCGCCTGCTGGACACCATACTGAAGGACCTGGAGCCTTATCAGGAAAAGAACGCCCCCATGCTGCCGGCTATGGAACTGGCGGGGGGAAAGTGGTAAATGGAGCGCCGGAGCTGGCCGGTTAATGGTTATCCGTTACCGCCTACCGGGAGAGTGAAATTATGGAGGCCGGAGAGTTGAAATCCTGCCATTAATGATAATCACTGATCCCGTTGCCGGTGCAGCAGCTTGAAAAAAAATAAGCACCAGCGCTGAATCCGGTTTTCCACTCTTCCGTGTATATAAATATATTTTTTTAATTTGGAAGAGGGTTCTCTCCGTGTTTTTTGTATAAACGCCTGTTTGTCAAATTGCTGCATTTTGTGCATAAAAAATCTACTTGTCCTTTCTTCAGTTGGCCGACCGGGCCTGGCTGATGAAAGCCTTTGAGGAGCAGGGGAGGGGCTGAATTGCAGGCCTTTCAGAGGGGTGCATGACAAAAGGGAATTTGTTGCTGCCAATTTATGAGGGCGCTCCCTATTCGCTTCGCAACGCCTCCCCCGGATTTCCCATCGCTACTTTGATGCTTTGATACGCTACCGTAAGAAAGGCCAACACAACGGCGATCAGCCCGGCCAGGGCAAAGATCCACCACTGCAGTTCCACGCGGTAGGCGAAACCCTGCAGCCATTTGCTCATCCCGTACCAGGCGACGGGCACGGCGATTAGCAGGGCAAGGAAGACCAGCCTCAGGAAATCGCGGGACAACAAACCGACAATGCCCGCCACTGAAGCTCCCAGTATCTTGCGGATGCCGATCTCTTTGGTGCGCCGCACCGCCATGAATGCCGCCAGGCCGAACAACCCCAGGCAGGCAATGAGGATGGCCAGCACAGAAAAGACGGTAAATACCCGGGCCATGCGCTGCTCGCCGGCGTACAGGCGGGCGTAATCCTCGCTGAGGAAAGTATAGTCGAACGGCGTATCCGGAGCGAATTCCTGCCAGGCGCTTCGTATGGCCTGTATTTGGGCGTCCACCTCGCCCGGATGGAGCCGGACGGCAAGGTGGGGCATATTCCAGGACGCCATCATCAAAACGATGGGCTCGATCTCGTGGTGGAGGGAGCGGAAATGGAAATCTTCGACAACCCCCAGTACCCGGAAGGGCTGCCGCCCGCCCATAGAGAGTATTTTGTCCAGCGGCTCACGCCATCCCAGCTTGCGGGCGGCGGCTTCATTGATCAACACAGCGGCGCTGTCGGCCGCAGTTTCGGAGGAAAAATTCCGGCCCTCCGCCACGTTCAGTTGCAAGGCTTCCACGAAATGCGGATCGACAAAAGCATAGGACAGGGACGTTTCCTTGTAATTGGAGGGTTGCTCCGGCTCGAAAACGGTGCTGTCGAATTCCTTGCCGGGCAGGAACTGGGCGGCGCTTACAGCTTTTACCTGCGGCATTTCGCTTAACTTCTCGAAAAATATCCCGTACCGGTCCCTTACCGCCTGGGCGCGGTTGATCACGATCACCTGCTCCTTGTCGAAGCCCAGGCGCCGGTTCTGCATAAAGCGTAGCTGGCTGTCGACGGACAGCGCGCCGATGATCAGCATTATGGAAATACAAAATTGGGCGGTTACCAGCCCTTTTCTCAAACGGCCCTGGCCAACGGATTCCACTAACCCTCCCTTCAGCGCCTTCACCGGTTGGAAGGACGCCATAAATACGGCCGGCAAAGCGCCCGACAACAGGGTGGCCAGGACTGCCAGCCCGGCCAGCAAAAGCAACAGGGATGGCGACTGCAAAAAGCTGAGCGACAGCTCCTTTTCCGCCAACCGGTTGAACCAGGGCAGTACGCCCCGGGCCGCCAGCAGGCTCAACCCAATAGCCATTAATACATAAATGAAAGACTCCCCGAAGAACTGCCAGAACAATTGCCCTCTGCGCGACCCTAGCACCTTGCGTACCCCCACCTCCTTGGCGCGCGTCAGGGAGCGCGCCGTAGACAGGTTGATGAAATTGATACAGGCCAGCGCGAGAATGAACAGGGCTGCTATGGAGAAGATATAAACGTAATCCATACTGCCGTTCGGCGAAAGCTCATATTCCAGGTTGGAGTGCAGGTGGATATCCGTCAGGGCCTGGAAGGGAAAGCGGGTGTAATTATTGCCCTGCCGATAAGCCTCTCCGGCAATATTTTTATCGATGTAGGCCTGCCACTTTTCATAGAGGGCCTCCATCTCGGCGCCCGGCCGCAGCAGGAAGTAATTGTAAACGGAGGCCGAGCCCCACTGCCCGGCCCGCTGCTGGATGCGAGACAGGCCATGGATCGAGGCCAGAAAGTCGAATTGTATGTGCGACTGCGCCGGAAAGCCTTTTACAACTCCTGTAACCTGGTAGGATTCCCCATCGTTGCGGATGAGCTGTCGGCCCACCGGGTTTTGTTCTCCGAAATAGCGCCGGGCTGTCTCTTCTGTCAGCAGTATGGCGCCGGGCTGCCGCAGGGCCCCTTCCGGGCTGCCGGCAGTAAACTCCAGGCTGAAAACATCGAAAAAGCCTTCATCAGCGAAAAGAACGTTCTGCTCCCGGACATGATCCTGTCCTTGTTTCAGGGTAAGGCCTCCCTGGTAAAGCTGTGTGGCCTGTTCCACTTCAGGGAACTCGCTTTTCAGCGTTTCCGCCACCGGTACCGGCCCGAGGGGTATTTTCCATTCGTTGTCGCCGTAGCGCGCCTCCCACAGCACCCGGTAGATGCGATCGGCATTGGCGTGGAAGCGGTCGTACCGCAGTTCGTCCCGCACCCACATGAAGATGAGGAAGCAGGCCGCCAGGCCGATGGACAGGCCGGTGATGTTGATGGCCGTATAGCTTTTACCGCGGGCCATTTGGCGTATGGTGGTTCGTAGCAGGTTGTATGCCATAGTTGTCAGGATGTATTTCTGGAATAGGTGTAAATGGCCCTTCGTGCTATTTGGTAGCGCACATTTACACCCTTACACGTATACACTTTTACACATAATGTATTATTCCGTCTTAAGCGCCTCAACAGGGTTCTTCATCGCCGCCCGAACGCTCTGGTAGCTCACCGTCAGGAAGGCGATCAGCAGGGCGGCGGCGCCGGCCAGGGCGAACACCCACCATTCCACTTCGATGCGGTAGGCAAAATCCTTCAGCCAGCGGCGGGACAGCAGCCAGGCTGCCGGAGTGGCTACGCAGAAAGCGATGAGGACGAGCTTCAGGAAATCCCGCGAGAGCAGCCCCACCAGGCCGGCCACGCCGGCGCCCAGCACCTTGCGGATACCGATCTCCCGGGTGCGCAAATGAGCGGTGTGGGTAGCCAGGCCGAACAGGCCCAGCATGGCGATGAATATGGCCAGGATGGTGGCGTAGAGCATGCTTTTGCCGAATCGCCGCTGTTCATCGTATTGCCGGGAAAAGTCCTCGTCCAGGAAGGAATGCCGCATGGGGTGGGCCGGCTCTACCTGCGCCCATTTTGCTTCGATCGCCCGTATAGTCTGCGGCAGGTTTTCGGTGGATACCCGGAAGGAAGCGTGCCAGAAGCTGGGCCGGCCGGAGATCACCAGGGGGCGGATGGAGCGCTGCAGCCCCCGGAAGTGGAAATCCCGGATCACGCCGACGATCTGCCCGTATTCTTCATCAAAGGAAAATTTCACCCTGGCGCCCAGGACGGGTTCCGGCACGTTGAAATCTCTGACAAACGCTTCGTTAACCACGAAATTATTGACCGTATCCTGTGCAAATTCACTGGATAGGAAACGACCCTGAGCTACCTCCAGCCCCAGCGTCTTGTCAAAACCCTCGCCGGCGAAAATGACGTAGGGGTTGACGCCCTCTTCCCTGCCTTCCAGCAGCATCCCCCAATCGGGCAGGGGCTGGCCGGGCACGCGCGAGGAAGCCGCTACGCTTTGCACGCCCGGGATGGACAAGAATTCGGATCTCAGGTTTTCGAATTTCTCATCCGAATCGTCGAGGTTGAACGGCGCCACCAGCACCTGGCCGGGCTGAAACCCCAGCTCGTACTCCATCATGAAGTTGACCTGCCGGTAAACGAAGGCCATCACCACGATCAACGTGATCGAGATGGAAAACTGGGCCACCACCAGCGCCTTGCGGAAGGTTTGCTTGCCGGGTTTATCGCCGGCCTGGCTCCTCAGAGCGCTACCCGGCTCATAAGCCGAGAGGTGGAAAGCCGGGAAAGCGCCGGCCAGCAGGCCCACCAGCAGGCTGATGCCTGCCAGCGACAGGATCAGCCAGCCCGGCTCACCGCCCAGGAAGGACAGCTGCCTGCCGGCGACGGAATTGAAAAGGGGCAACAGCCACTCCGCCAGGCCGATGGCCGCCAGGGCCGCCGCCAGGCTCTGGACGACGGTTTCGCTGAGGAACTGCACGATGAGCTGCCGCCGGTTGGCGCCCGTCGCCTTTCTGACGCCTACTTCCCGGGCCCGCTGCGTCGCCAGGGCCGTCGACAGGTTGACGTAGTTGATGCCCGCTACCAGCAGAAGGAGGAAGGCGATCATGGAAAAGATGTAGACGTAACGGATATTGCCCCCGGTGCTGCCGCCCCAGTCGAAACCCTTGGAGTCGAGGTGGATACTTTGCATGGGCTGCAGTTTCCAGGCTTCGAATTCTTCTTCCCGGTATTTGTAGTTGTGGGCCCGGTATTCTTTCTTCTTCAGTTCGGTGAGCAACGTCGTCATTTTCCCCTCCAACTGCCCCGTTTCCGCCCTGGAGTTGAGGCGTACGTAGGCCGAACGGTTATTACCGGTCCAGGAATCGGAGAACCAGGTGAAGGGAATGTATACTTTGTAAAACAGGTGAGAATTGCCCGGAAATTCATCCAGCACCCCCGTCACTTCATAATCTCCCTCATCGTTGATGTTGATCAGTTGCCCAACCGGGTCCACCGGCCCGAAAATACGCTCGGCAAGATCTTTGGACAGGACCACCGCCCGGGGTTGTTTCATCGCTTCCAGCGGATTGCCGTAGAGGAAGGGCAGGTGAACGGTTTGGAAAAAAGTGCTGTCTATTGCCGCTACCTCCTCTACGTACAGCTTATTTTTTTTGTAGTCGAGCAGGGTGGCGCCGTAGGGGCTCAGCCCGGCGGCATATTCCACCTCCGGAAATTCTTCCATCAGTTTTGCCGCCAGCAGGGAGGGCGTCCAGACGCCGCCGCCCTCATTGCCATCCCAACTGCGGTATACCCGGTACACGTTTTCCTGTTCCGGCACCCATTTGTCATAGCTCAGCTCATTGTTGACATAAAGCAGGATAAGGACAGCGATGGCCATGCCCAGGGCCAGCCCCAGGATGTTAATGGCCGCATACAGCTTGTTGCGCATGAGGTTGCGCAGGGCGGTCTTGAGGTAGTTTTTCCACATGGACAAGAGGTTGTTGGTTATTCGGACGGGCTACCTTCAGGTGGCCCGTAAGGGATGCGGAGCTGCGCCACTCTTATCCCCCACTCAAATGTGCAATGAAAAGCTTTCTGGAAGAGCTGGGCAACGACTGTGCCAACCCTTAAGTAGTTGATAAGCAGAGGTTTGAATATTGAAAGGTGAAGGGTTTCCGTTCGCCTGCGGACAGATGGTGTGCGAAAATGAACAGTAGGTTTATTTTGCAGCCGCGAGTTCAATGTTTTCGTAAATGTCGGCAAGCGAAACCGCTTTCCCCCCCAGTTCGAAGGATTGCTCCAGGCGGTTGAAATCTACGCTGGCCCAGCGGGTTGGGTCTTCTTCCATGCGGTAGTGCAGGGTAACCAGATGCATATCCTGTTCGATATAGAGGATAAATTGCACGGACCCCATTTTTTTATAGCGCGGCAGTTTTCTGCCCAGGTCCTTGTCGCGAGTGCTTTCGGAGAGCACCTCCACCAGCAGCCAGGGGTTGAGGTTAGCGGTTTTGCCCGCAGCATACTCGAACACTTCCGGCTCGCCCTTTACCACGGAAGCATCGGGAGAGTAGGCGCATTGGAATTCCGGCAGGTAGATGTGGCGGTTGCTGCCGTAGCGGATAAATTCTTTGTGGCCTTTGAAGGCGATAAATAGTGCTCCTAAAAGGTTAGCCACTATCCTTTCATGATTGTCGGATGCAATACTCTTAGCAATAATTTTCCCCTGTTCGTACTCCAACGGGTACTCACAGGCCTCTACCAGGGCGGCGAATTCTTCGAGGGAGCCCTCGAATACCTGTTCTTCGGGGCCCAGCTCCAGCCGTTCTTTGAGCGTGATCGGATATTTTCGGGATGTTGTCATGTGAAAGTATTCTTTGCGAAATTCACAATGTAATGTTTTTTTGGGGCGGTAATTGCATTTGCTTCATCCTTTGAGATAAGAATGTTAGCTTTTATGCTATAATTTAGCTTGGCTTGGTGTTTAAAGTTCTATGCCAGCAGAGAAAAAAAGATTATCTTTATGATCTTAAAAGAAAACAAAGCTGAAATTAAAAGTATGAAAATCAAATTTTTAAATATAGACGGTTATAAAATATTTAAAAACGAGCAATTTATAAACTTCCCTGTGGATTTAAAGCCAGCTGTTTTCGTTGGTGTTAACGGCGCTGGGAAAACTACAATAATTGAAGCCATAATTGGTTGTCTATGGGAATTTTACTTTAAGGTTCAAGGCAAAAGATTAAGTAAAGATGAGAGGTTGTTTAATAAAATTAATGTTAATGTGCATGCTGAAGAGTTTTCAAAAGTTGAAATAGAATGGGAGGATAACTTTGAGGAAAAATTAAAAACTGGCTTTGAACTCCGAAAAACAATAGACCCTGAATACGAATTTTATGGAAGTGAGGCAGTTTCCGAATACGTAGAAAGTTTAAAAGGAGATGTCGGGTTTTTCAAAAACGAAGCGAATATTCCAATAGTTGTGTATTATCCGGTGGAACGTACAGTTTTAGAACCATCATTAAAAACTCGTAACGTACAGAAAGGCAATCAGTTTGATTCATTTGACAAAGCCTTCGAAAAAAGTATTGATTTTAATGATTTCTTTGAATGGTTCCGAAGCACAGAGGATTTAGAGAATGAAATAAGGTTAAATGAAGATAGCTCGTACACGAATAAGGGGCTTGATGCTGTTCGCAAGGCAATTCTTGTTTTTTTGGAAGATTTTACCAGAATTAGGGTAAGAAGAGTTGCAAAAACTGCCTTAGTTTTGGAAAAAAACGAACAAGAATTTGAGGTTAATCAGTTATCACATGGTGAAAAGGCACTGATTGCAATGGTTGGTGATTTAGCCAGGCGATTAGTAATGGCAAACCCAGGAAATCCAAATCCACTTAACGGCAGAGGTATTGTATTAATTGATGAAGTTGATCTTCACTTGCATCCAACCTGGCAAAGGGCAATTTTGAGGAAACTAATTTCTACATTTCCCAAAATACAGTTTATATGTACAACTCACTCTACATTAATAATTAATCACCTCACTAAGGAGTCAATTTATCTTTTAGAAGATGGCAATTGTGTTGCTTTGACGGATAAATATACGGGATTCAATACATATGGAGCGGATGTCGAGGATGTATTGAAAATAGTCCAAGGTGCTGAAAAACTATTACCTGATGAGGTCCGAATTAAATTTGAAAAACTCTATGAAGTTATTCAGAAAAATGACTTGGAGAAAGCAAAAAACCTCATTAAAGAGCTAAAATATATTACTGACCCTAATCAACCAGAGCTTAAAAAAGCAGAAACCCAAATTAAATACAAAGAGCTGACTAAGGGATAAAATGAGGCGAATATTCACTATAAGCGGCCCCCCTGAATCATTCAAGAAATGGTTGAAAACTAATGAAGTGAAAATAAATGAAATGGCCACTGATGGAAAATACTCAGGAGATAATATTTGGTCATTTTTTCGAGATAATAAAAGCGAATATGATGATCTAAAACGGATATTGGTCAAGGATCAGGGCTTTATATGTTGCTATTGTGGTCAGAGAATAGAAGATGATATCCACACTTCAATAGAACATTTACAACCAAAATCAAAATATAAAAATTTAGCATTGGATTTTGACAACTTATTAGCTTCATGCAAAGGGAGCAGTGGTTTTAAGATTCATGTAGTACAAGAAGGTGAATCCTTGGAGGATATTGCCCAAATGTACGGGGTTGATGTTGATTATTTAGAAGATGTTTATGTTAATATTGATGAAGAAAGATTATTTAGGAAACGCTATGATCTGGAAAATCTTAATGTTGGAGATAGAGTTGTTATTGTGCCCAAATTAAATAAAAAAGATCAGCATTGTGACATTAAAAAGGCGAATAATGAAATTAACATACATCCACTTCAAGATGATTGTTTAGAAAAATTCAGTTATAGTTATATGGATGGAAAGGTAGAAATAACCGACATCAATGCTTCTACTGTCAATACGCTTGGGCTTAATGCAAATCGGTTTATCAATCAACTCAGGAAGAAAAAATTAGAGGAAACCGTTTTACTGAAAGAACAACTCATAAATGAATTCGGTGATTCTCCAAGCGATTTTAAAAAAAACCGGGAGAAGTTAATTGATAAACTCAACGATTTGGCTTCTTATTCAAACAATAAGCTCGAACCCTTCGTTTTTGTAATGATCTGGAGTTTGATGAATTGATTTTAATATTTTTCTCTACAAGACAAGCATTCACTCCCTACTCCGTCCTGAGTGCCTCTACCTCGGTGCGCTTTTACCCATATCACTCTGTTTTAAGTGCCTCCACCGGGTTGCCCAGCGCCGCCTTCAGGCTGTGGTAGCTGACCGTCAGAAAAGCGATCCCGACAGCCAGGGCGCCGGCCAGGGCGAAGGCCCACCAGGCCAGGGTGGTGTGGTAAGCGAAGCCATCCAGCCACCGTTTCATGGCGTACCAGGCCAGCGGAGTGGCCAGTGCCAGCGCTAGGAAGACCAGCCGCAGGAAATCCCGGGACAGCAGGCCGAGGATGCCGAGCACCGAAGCGCCCAGTATCTTGCGGATGCCGATCTCTTTGGTGCGTTGCTCTACGGTGAAGGCCGCCAGCGCCAACAGCCCCAGGCAGGCAATGAAGATGGCCAGCAGGCTGAAAAGGCCGAAGACCTTGCGCGCCGCTATCTCTTTGTCGTAGAGCTCCGCCCAGTCGCGGTCGAGGAAAGAGTACTGGAACGGCAGTTCCGGGTGGAGTTCCTTCCAGAGCTGTTCTACCCGCCTCAGTGTGTGCTGCACGTTGCCCGCTTCCAGCCGGGCGGTGATCAGGTTATCCACTTCCGGCGTGAAGTTCTGACGGTTGTTGATCAGGAAGAGTGGAGAGATGGGATGGTGAAGGGACTGGAAATGAAAATCTTCCACTACGCCGACGATGGTGTACAGGGTGTTTTCTGCCGTACTATCGTTGAGAAAGTCATCGGGGCTGGTGAGCCTTGTTCCCACCGGTTCGGCCAGTTCCATCTCCCGGGCGGCCGCCTCATTGATCACGATCGACAGGCTGTCGGCGAAAGCCTCGGCGAAGCTGCGGCCCGCCACCACTTGCATGCTCATGCATTCCACGTAGCCTTCATCTACGATCAGGCCGCTGCCGGTCGTCATCTCCTCGGCGCCGGGGGGCTGGAAAGAAACGCCGAAGTACTGCTGCCCGGGCTGTGAACTGCAACCGCTGACGGCGGCTATGCCGGGCAGCTTCTGCAGGGCTTCCTTCATGGTTTCGTTCTCCTGTGCCGTCAGGTTGTCGGCGCCCTTCAGAGAGATGACCTGCTCTTTGTCGAAGCCCAGGTCCTTGTTCTGGGTAAAGGCCAGTTGCCGGTATACCACCACCGTGCAGGCGATCAGGAAGATGGAAATGGTGAACTGGAAAGCCACCAGGGCATTGCGCAGGCCGGCGCCCTTGGTTTGCTGCATGATCTTGCCCCGCAGCACTTCTACCGGCCGGAAGGCCGAAAGGGCAATGGCGGGATAAATACCCGACAACAGGCCGGTGATCATGGATGCTCCAATGAGGGTAAGCAGGAACGGCCAGCTGTACAGGCGCTCTATCGACAAGGCTTTGTCGGCAATGTCGTTGAATTGCCCCAGCGCCATCAGGTTGATGCAGTAGGCCAACAGGCCGCTCACCAACCCGATGAGCAGGGCCTCGGTGAGGAACTGCATGGAAATGGCGCGGCGCCCGGAGCCCAGTGTCTTCCGGATCCCCACTTCCCGGGCGCGGCTGGCGGAACGAGCCGTGGCAAGGTTCATAAAATTGATACTGGCAATCACCAGGATGAGCAGGGCGATGGCCGTAAAGAAGTATACCTGCCGCCGGGAACCGGGCGGCCGGATCTCCGCCTCCAGTTTGGAGTCCAGGTAAATGTCGGGTAAGGGTTGCAGAAAATAATGGTAGCCGTTACCTTGCCGCTGGTATTCTTCGTAATTGACGCCGTACCGGTTGAGGATCTGCCCCGAGGCATATTTCACTACCATTTTGGGAAACTTGCGTTCCAATTGCTCCGGCGAGGCTCCGGGTTTTAACAACAGATAAGTATAGGCCGAGAAATTGATGAAATTAGGCGCATCTTCTTCGGCAAGGAAGTTAAGTGTAAATGAGGAAACCAACAGGCTGAAACGAAGATGTGAATTTTCCGGCACATCGGCGCAGACTCCCGTCACTTCCAACCCCTGATCGGCCTCCGGGAGGTCCAGAACCTGTCCAACAGGGTCTTCCTCGCCGAAATACTTCCGCGCCAGGCTTTCCGTCAGCACCGCCGTATTGGGCTTTGTCAATGCGGCCCTGGGATCCCCACTGAGCAGAGGAATGCTGAACAGCTGGAAAAAGGTGGAATCCGCCCAGATCACCTCATTTTCCTTGTACACTTCATTTCCTTTACGCACAATCAGGCCAAACTGGTCGAATGCAAAGAGGCGGCATACCTTTTCTACTTCCGGAAATTCCTTATCCATCACCTCTCCATACCCGGACGGGATAATGGCGTAGTGCCGCGAACGCCCCGGATACTTGCGTTCGAGCGCCATCCGGTAGATGCGATCGCCCTTTTCCTGCCAGCGGTCATAGCTCAGCTCATCCTGAACGTACAGGGCGATGAACATAAAGCAGGCCAAGCCGATCGCCAGGCCAAGGATGTTAATCAGGGCGTAGCTTCGGTTGCGCAACAGGTTGCGCCATGCGATCTTGAGATAGTTTTGCCACATGATTTTTTTGTTGTGTATATGTTCATTTGTGCATTCGTGCATTCGGCCCACTTAGATGACAAATACACAAATACACGAATACACGAATACACAAATACACGAATACACGAATACACGAATACACGAATACACGAATACACGAATGCACGAATGCACGAATGCACGAATCCACGCTCACTCATACCGCAACGCCTTCACCGGGTCCGACAGGGCGGCCCGCACGCTCTGCACGCTCACGGTCAGGAAAGCGATTAGCAGGGCCAGGGCGCCGGCCAGCAGGAACACCCACCAGCCGATGTCAATGCGGAAGGCGAAGTTGTGCAGCCATTCGTTCATGGCGTACCAGGCTACCGGGGTGGCGATGACAAGGGCCAGCAGGACCAGCTTGAGGAAGTCTTTCGACAGCAGGCCCACGATGCCCGTCACCGAAGCGCCGAGCACCTTGCGGATGCCGATCTCTTTGGTGCGCTGGATGACGTTGTAGGACGACAGGCCAAAGAGGCCCAGGGCCGCTACCAGGATGGCCAGCAGGGCGAAGAAGCCGAATACCTTGCCGAAGAGCAGGTCGGCCTGGTACTGGCGCCCGAAGAAGTCGTTGAGGAAGAAATGGCTGAACGGGGCGTCCGGGAAATGGGTGCTCCAGGCTTTCTGCACGGCGGCCATGGTGGCCGGCAGGTTGCCGCCTGTCTGTCCTATCTTTAGGGAATAATAACTCCTGGAGTCGGGGCGGAAGAGGAAGATGAGGGGTTGGATCGGCTTTTGCAGGCCCAGGTGGTGAAAATCTTCAGTTACACCTACTACCGACAAGGTGTCTCCACCCCGCACCACACGTTCGCCGAGCGCAGCCTCCAAAGAGGGAAACCCCAGGAGCGCAACCGCCGTCTCATTGAGCAGGCAGCCGCGCTCATCCTTCCCATGCTCGCGGGAAAAGTTGCGGCCTGCCGCCAAAGGTAATTCGTAGGCTTCCAGGAATTCCTCATCAATACCCTGGGTGTAAATGGTGGAGGAGGCGCCTGTTTCACCGTCCCGGCGCAGCCACCGCACGCCATTCGTCCAGTAGATCTCATCGCCCGGCACGTAGGCAGAAGCGGTAATGCTTTTTACCCCCGGAATATTCAGGATGTCGTTCTTAAAAGGCTGGTACTGCCCTTCGTACAGGGAATCCAACACTGTATTCGGCCCTTCCAGCACCAGCGTCTGGTCGATGTTCACGCCCAGGTTTTGTTGCCGCATGTATTGCACCTGCTGGAAAACGACCGACGTACCCACTACCAGAGTGATGGAGGCGGCAAACTGAAAGACGATCAGCCCTTTGCGCAGCACCATCCCTTCCGAAGCGTTCTTCAACTGCCCGCGCAGGACCGTCAGGGGGCGGAAGCCCGACAGGACGAAGGCGGGGTAGAGGCCTGCCAGCAGAGTTCCCAGGAAAAACACGCCCACGGCTATCAGCCAGAACTGCGGGTTGCTGGCCAGGCTGAAGGCCAGTTGCTGTCCCAGCAGGCGGTTGAATAAGGGCAGCGCCGCCTGCACCAGCCCCAGAGACAGGATAAAGGCCGTCAGGTTGAGGATGAAGCTCTCCAGCAGGAACTGCCCGATCAGCTGTCGGCGCCCGGCGCCCAGCACCTTGCGCAGGCCTACTTCCCGCGCCCGCTCCAGGGAGCGCGCCGTGGCCAGGTTGATGTAATTGACCCAGGCGATTAGCAGGATGAAAAAGGCCGAGAGGAATAATACAGATACGGCCCACCCACTGCCGTTCACCTCTGCTTCCTGGTTGACGTTGGAGTACAGGTGTATGTCCCTCAGAGCTATGATATCGATGGCATTGACGGTATTGGAGCCGCCCCGCTCCCGGCGGGGGCCGTTGATGTGCTTGTCGACAAAGGCCGGAAGTTTTTGCCTGAACCGGCGGACATCCGTATCGGGATGCAGTTCGAGGTAGGTGTAAAAATCATACCACCCCCAGCTGGTTTCGGTGGCGTTGGTGGTGTCTCCCCAGATTTGGCGCACCAACTGGCCCAGCGTCCGGTAGGAAACCAGATAA
>CAYQKY010000115.1:0-26332 GCA_964418125.1 uncultured Phaeodactylibacter sp. | reverse complement strand
AGGTGCTCGGCACGCAGGCAGGTTTGCTGATACGGCGTTGCTTTTTTTGTCCGTATTTACTGCTGTTTTTTAAAATATCAATTGATCAGGATTTTCTTTACCTGATAGCCATCATCGCTTTTCAGCCTTATCAGGTATACCCCCGCTTTCAAATTATGGAGGCCGAACAAGTAGGTATTCTCCCCTTTAGCAGCGGTTTCTTCGGAACGTTTTACGGCCCTTCCTAATTGATCAATAAGGCTAAGCGTTACCGCCTGATTTTTGGTAGCGCTATATTTTACCCATAGTTGATCCCTGGCCGGGTTGGGATAGGCCCAAAATCCGGCTTTTTCAGAAGTCCGGGCCTGGCTGAGTACAGATGTCTCGCCTGTATTGATCATTCCCGCATTACTTACATAAATAGAGTAGTCTTCGGTCTCTCCATTATAGTAATAGGAATAATCACAGGGATCCGGTGTATAATTATAGCCATACTGGAGCCGTACCCGCATGCGTGTTGTTCCTGAATTTGCATTAGCCGGAACGGTGAAGCTGGCAGCCCAGGGGCCAGCGCCGCCAGTACTCAGGATGTTTTCATCATTACTGAACACCTGGTCATGGTTCCAATCAATCCATACACCGGCTTTTGAACTGCTCCAACTGTAACTTGGCGTTACGGTGATACTATACGTGTTCCCCGTTTGCAGGCTGGTTGTAAGCGAGGTGTAGTCGCTGTATCCGGTAGTGTTATTGGAATGAAGTGGGTAGCCGCTGCTATTATTCAAGGTGTTCAGGCTGACATTGGTAATGCGTTCATTACAGCAACGGATGTGGATGGGCGTACAATAATTATCACAAATTGTGGGAATACCGTCCGTATCATCGCAATCCAGGTTGCTGCAAATACCATCGGCGTCGGCATCCAGGGTGGTAATTCCGGCATCGTTGTCATCACAATCCATATCGCTGCAGATCCCATCGCCATCCGAATCGAAAGACGTAACCAAAGCATTATTGTCATCACAATCTAAATCACTGCAAACACCGTCGCCATCGGCGTCAACGCTGGTGATGTTCACATCATTGTCGTCACAATCTTCATCTCCGCAAATACCATCGCCGTCGGCGTCAATAGTTGTTACCTGGGCGTCGTTATCATTGCAATCCACATTACTGCAAAGGCCGTCGCCATCTGCATCAACAGACACGGTGTTGGGATCGCCGTCATCACAATAACCTTCCGTTCCAACCTGGATCGAATAGTCTTCGGTCTCTCCGTTGTAGTAATAGGAATAACCGCAAGGGTCGGGAGTATAGTCAGAGCCATATTGCAGCCTTACGCGCATTCGGGTAGTTCCCTGAACGGCACCGGCCGGAACGGTGAAGCTGGCAGCCCAGGGGCCAACGCCGCCAGTGCTCAGGATGTTTTCATCATTACTGAAAACCTGGTCATTGTTCCAATCGATCCAGACACCGGCTTTTGAACTGCTCCAGCTATAACTCGGGGTTACGGTAATGCTGTAAATGTTTCCCCGGTATAAAGTTGTTGACAAATTGGTATAGTCGCTATAACCTGTATGGTTATCAGAATGCAAGGGAGTATAACTGCTGTTGTTTAAGGTGTTTAAGCTGACATTTTCAAGGTATTCATTACAACAGTTGACATGTTCCGGAATACAATATTCATTACAGGTGGTTGGTAAACCATCGGTGTCGTCACAGTCTATATCGCTGCAAAGGCCATCTCCGTCGGCGTCGGCGGAAGTGACCTGAGCATCGTTATCGTCACAATCGATGTCGCTGCAAATACCGTCACCATCGACATCTGCGAAAGTGATGGCGGCGTTGTTGTCGTCACAGTCAAGATCACTGCAAATTCCGTCATCATCGGCATCGAGAGAGTTGATTTGAGCGTTATTATCGTCGCAATCCATATCGCTGCAAATACCATCACCGTCCGCATCTCCAACGCCATTGCAGGATGAATAAAGGGGCAAGCAAGTGGCAGCTTGAACACTATTGCTTATTACATTATAAGAGGTGGAGGACCAAATAAGGTTTCCAGGATAAATTGAGCCGCTCATGTAGTACTGAATGCCCGAGATATGATATGCTCCCCAGTAATGCCCCATTTCATGGCTCATGATGTTAGATCGATGTTGGGTGGAAATGCTGGTATTAATATGATAATCGATTTGAATGCTGCCCCAGCTTTGGCACATGGCGCCTATAGTGGCCCAACTGATCTGGCCAAAATCCTGCCCTGTGAACAACATGGGAGCCTCACATTCATAAGGAAAACCATTACTACTTCGGGCCCAGGCTTCAAAACTCAGCCGGTTGCTGTCCCCATTTCCACCAGGATAGTCTGTCCAGGGATTAGGGCTGGAGGTAATAAAGTATATTGGCGTGATTTGATAAGCCACGCCGTAGGTTGCATAATGCTCATTCATGTAATTGACCATGGCCTGCAACTCAATGTTGAAAGCAGCGGCATTTTGATTGACTTTACCATAATAGGCCTGCCAGTCTACGGCAGGGCCGATCAGGACCACCTTATCTCCATTTGATGCAGCGGCGGCCAACTCCTCTGCGCCCGAAAAGGGAGCCAGGCCGTTTGGGTTGTGGCCGCGATGATTTTGTGGTTGAAAGGAGGGCGGTACTTGTTGTAGCTGTTCGGCATGATTACCGCATCGCGGCACGTTGAAGGCCGTACGCTCTAGTCCTTCTTTATAGATGGCCAAAAGCAAACCTTCTTTTTCATGCCTCACCGTTTCAAACGCATAAATTTCATCATCGTAAATTCTTCCCTGGATAAAGCCGTTGGTTATCGTAGCTCGTATTCTCACGGAGGTATCCTCGCTCAAATAGCCTCGGTAAGTAATGTTCCTGGCTGCCTCAATTTCCTGGCCGGTGTTGGTTACTATCTTAAAGTCATCAACGTGGACCTTACTCGGTTGCAAAACCATTGTCCAATCGGTTTTGTCCTCAAAATCCAGATGTAATGAAAAACCTTCCGGCCCGTTTTCGGATGCATGATTGATTATCGCTTCAGTATTTACTTTGTAAAGCCGATAATCTGTAGGGTTAGAGATATCTGATCTGTTTTTTTCAGTAGAATATAGCTCAGCCGGCAGGCTCAACAGGGGTTGGCCCTGTGAATGGATAAACCACAAGAGAAAAAAAAATAAAGACAAGGCCCGGATTGTCTGTAACCTGTTCATTATGAAAAATTTAGAACCGAAGAGAAAGGCGCCAGCTCGTTTTCAAGGTAATATTTGGGCAATAGAATGATTTTTCAAATATATGCAAAATAACCGTAACTATTCAGCATGAAGCTATGGATGCTCCAGGCGTGAAATTTTGTAGGCTTTTCTGTTGGAACCCCTTCTCATTCCCCTTGAAAGGGGAAGGTTGGCTTACAAAATTTCCCACCAGGAGCCAAATCACCATGATGCTGAATAGTTACAAAATAATCTAATATAGTTTCGCAACTCCACCAAAAAGCGGTATATTATTCCCTGCTTTTCTCCGCATGCCTCTTGTAATCCAGAAACATGCTCCTTCACATCGCCCCCAGCAAGAGTATCCCCCGCCCCGTCCACAGCGCCGTCCGGATCCAGTTGCTGTTCACCAGCCGGCGGTGCGCCCGATAGCTAAAGGCCCGGCTCAGCTGATTATGCAAAGGCACCTGAATGAAGAAAGTAGAAGCCCAGAGCAGGGCGATACCCAGCAGGTTGGCCTGAAAAACCATCGAAGAAGGCGAAAAATACAACAGGAACGCCCCGCTGCCCAGTTCCAGCAGCATAGGCGGCGCCGTCACCCAGGA
Source organism: uncultured Phaeodactylibacter sp. (assembly GCA_964418125.1). GTDB lineage: Bacteria > Bacteroidota > Bacteroidia > Chitinophagales > Saprospiraceae > JACJXW01. The sequence continues at coordinate 22,524 of CAYQKY010000115.1, read as the reverse complement.
CGTCAGGCGGGTGTGGGCATTTTCGTAGCTGATGAAATCCGCCTCCCCCACCTTCCCCATCAACGGATAATGGACCACCTGCACGAACCAGATCAGGCCGGCCATGTATAGCGTGAAAAACAGATGGGCTTTGAAGAGGAGGGACATAAGGATAGAGATTGGTTGTAGGCTGATGGTTGTTTGTTGTCGACGGAACAATCAACAAACAACCATCAACCTACAACAGCCAACAAGCTTCTACCGCAGCAACGTCACGTCCCCCCGCAGAGGAGAATCCGGATGGGCCTCTCCATTGGCAAAAGACACGGAGATCATATAGAAGTAGACCTCTGAGGGCTGCGGTTCACCGTTGAAGTTTCCATCCCAGCCAAGATCCGGATTTTCATTGTTGTAGACCAGTTGGCCCCAACGGTTGAATACCTTGAATTCGGTGATGATAAGGTTGGCGGGGTTGCCCTGCAGCACGATGTTGAAGTAATCGTTATGGGAGTCCCCGTTCGGAGTGAAGGCGCTGGGCACATCCACCTTGGGGATTACAACCGTTATCACGGTTTCGTCCGAATATTCGCAACCGTTAGGCGTAGTTATGGTTACTTCGTAAACAATATCTCCCGGCGTCAGGAATGTTTCACCAATGGACTCCAGGCCCGGCCCGGAGGTGATCAGGGAGTCGTCCCTCGTCCAGGTGAAGTTCAGCGGGCCGGCCAGGTCCGTGAAGTAATCTACCGTAAGGAAAGCCTGTTCACCTAAGAAGAAGGTACTCATGGTAGTATCCGGATCAATCAGAATGCCATCAATGGAGACCTCCCCTTCCACATCGACTGTGACCGAATCGGTAATGACCTGGCAACCGGCGGCATCCTGATACGTAAGGGTATACACTGTAAGCCCGGAAGGAGAGACCGTAATGGGATTACCACTAAAGGTAGAGCCATCGCTTCCCTCCCAGTTGAAGATATCCCCGGAAGTTCCACCGATAACTTGGGCGGTTAGGATTGCCTCTTCATCAAAACAAAGAATATCGTCGGAGGCACTGATGGACAGCGTTACGTCTCCGATAACATTGATCGTAATCTCGGCGGAGACAGGATCACATACGCCGTTGTCAGCTGTGAGGAAATAGGTTGTCGTTTCATCAGGAGTCACGACGAGCTGAGGGTCCACTACCGTACCAAAATTCGGGTCGGTTGCCGTCCAGGTGTAAATAGCAGTTTCATCGAAATCCAGGTTGAGCTGCACGCTCCCGCCCGGGCATACTGCTGTTTGTGTATTAAGCAGTATGGTGGGCTGGCCCACTACTTCCACCCTGGCACTGGCCGTTGCCGGGCAGTCCTCATTCTTAGCCTCCAGCGTATAGGTAGTGGTCATCCCCGGCGTAGCTATCGGGTCGAGGCAGTCCGTACAGCTCAGCGACTCCCCACCGGCAGTCCATTCAAATTCGGTCGTATTTTCATCGACCATGCCCGTGAGCTGCACCTGGTCTCCGGCACAGATAATGGCATTATTCGGGTCGATGCTTACTATCGGAGTAAGGTTGACATTGATGGTGGCAAAGCTGGTATCCGTACAAACCCCGCTGGTGGCCACCCGCTGATAGATCGTCTGTTCTTCACCCTGGGCCCGGATCACCATGTTGTAAAGGGAATCGGGCGTCTCCTGCCCTAACCCCGGGCTCCAGAGGAATTCGGCCTCCGGGAAATCCGCCGGCTCATAGATGGGCGAAGTCAGCAGCACCAACGCGCCTTCGCAGACGGTAGTGTCCTCCGGCATGATCATCATATTGGATGGCAAAGAATCCACCAGGATGACCACGGAGTCGATCCGGAAGCAGCTGTTGGAAAGGCCGATCTCGGCGTAGTAGGTAGCCACCGATTGGGGGCTCACCGTCAGGCCCTGGGCCACCAGAGAGTCAAAACCCAGTTCGGTCGATGTCCAGAGCGCAGTGCTGTCCGCCGGCGTGATGCTGGTATTGAGCGCCACTTCCTCGCCCCGGCAGATGCGCAAGGTATCGGGAATGGGCGCCATATTGGCGTCCAGGATCTCAATGGCAATTGGAGTGATGATGACGTCAAAGGATTCTACAACGGTACAGGCCCCGCGCACGGCGGTCAGCGTGTAAGTACCGTCATTGCTGGGGAAGGCCAGAGTATTCGGGTCTGTCGGATCCTCGATCGTCGGAGGGCCGGTCCAGGTATAGGTGACATCCGGTTCTATCTCGGTATTGCCCATTATCACCGGGTCTTCCTGGCAGATCGAAGTATCTCCGGTGATGTTGACCTGGGGAGGCAGGAAGACCTCGACCAGCACACTGTCAAAGGATGGAACCGGGCAGTCCGGCCCTGTGACTTCCAGGAAGTACATCGTACTTTCCGTTGGAGACACCTGGGGATCGGATACGTTAGCCGTAAAGCCGGCCGGTTCTGACGTCCAGCTATAGCTGAGCCCCGGGCCTGCCGGGCCGCCGATATTGACGGATTCGCCGATACAGATCTGCTCGCCGTCGCTGATGGTATACTCTGGCGCCGGGACATCGAGGACGGTCAGTGTCATCTGGTCGCCGATCGTGCAATTGATGCTGGAGAGGGTCACAGACAACTCATAGGTGCCGGGAGCATCGGCGGTAACGAACGGGTTGGGGCAGTCGGTACAGCTCAGGGTGACGCCGTCGGGGGCCGTCCACTGGAATTCCGCAAAAAGCAGGTCGCTGCCCGCATCCAGCTGAATGTCTTCGTTGAGGCAGACCGTGAGGTCCGGCCCGGCGTCCACCTCATAGACCTGGACCGTGATCTGGAAGGTATCCGTAAAGCAAACCGCTTCGGCGATGGCGGTATAGGTGGTGGTGACATCGGGAGTAGCGACCGGGTCCGGGCAATCAGTGCAAGACAGGGTTTCCGTATTGGTGATCCAGGTGATGCTCTCCACCGGGGCCTCCACCAGGAGCTGGACGGACTCTCCGGCGCAGATGGCCGTATCCATCTGGATCAGGTCCGTGGAAAGCGAGCCGAGCACCGGTGGGTCGGAAGGGCCCCAGTCGACGGAAATAGCGCCGCTGGCGATATTATTTCCCCAGTCGTTGATCAGGACGAGGTATACTTCCCCCTCCTGCGCCATGATAACGGAAGCAAAATCATCCCCGAAGGCGCCGGGCGCCGGGTCGCAATCATAGGGGTCGGTAACCGGCTCGCCGTTGGCATTGACCTGCGCCAGGCCGGTGGGGTCGGCGCCGGCGGCCCAGGAAGAACGGATTGGCTGGGTGCTTTCGATCAGATCTCTCACCTGCAAGGGTTCTTCACACACCTGCTGGCGGCCGAACGGCCCCCATACGTTGAAATCGATATCGGACTCCTCGCCGGGGGTGGCGGCCTGAACGATAAACCCAAACGGCCCGTCGGCCTGGGCTTCGATACTAAACCAGTAGTAGTTAGGCTGGGCAGAGCCGGTATTGAGCCAGCATCCGTCGTTGACTCCGGGGTTGAAGGCAATATCCTCAAAGCCCTGGTTGAAAACGAAGGTGGAGGGCAGTCCGCTGGGGTCGATGCAGCCGTTGAGCGGGTTGCACAGAGAACCTGAAAGCGAAGGGTTCAGGCTGCAGGAAGACTCCGTAATGGACAGGCCGAAATCGGTGCACCCCTGGCCGTTGGCCACCACGATATAATAAGTCCCGGCGTCCTGGAAATCAACGGAGCTTGCCAGCCCGCCGGGGGTTTGCGCCAGGCACTGCGTGCCCGGGTCATCAGGCGGGCCGTTCAGAACGACAACGCCGGTACCCGGCGTAGCGCCGGTTACCTGTACATCCGCGCAGAAGCCACCGGCCGATTCATAGGCGAACACCACCTCCGGGCCGAACAGGAAGGGCGCCTGGGTACAGGGCGTCTCTGTAAAGTTGGACGCATCATCGCAGGTAGAAAACCCTCCCTGGTTGAACGGCAGGCCGCTGATCGGGATGGGGTTGTCGAAGGAAGTCCCGTCGCAGGCCAGGGGGCTGCAGGACCAGGTGATCTCGAAGCCACCCTGCTGGACCGAGCCGTCGGATGTGAACCGTATCGTCACTGCCGAAGAGCTGGACTGTATGACAAAGGGCTGCCCGGAGCTGAAACCATTGAGGGTTGCCAGCAGCGGTGCGTTGACGTTATCGCCGGCATAGATGTTGACGAAGTCAAAATTGCTCTCCAGCTGAAAATCAACCACGGAGATCTCGATACACTGATTGAACTCCGCCGGCTCGATGACGAAGGTATGGTTCTGGTTGGAGCCGTAGTCCCCGTCCGGCCCGCCGTCATCGTAAAGCGTCCCGAAACAGGAGCTGGAGCCCGGCGCATCGTCAATGTTCAAAGCGGGCACGTATTCTTCGACACAAAGGGTAAAGTCGCCCGAGTTTGGGCCGGCAGTGGCCGAATAGTCATTGACCAGGAGGTAATAGGTGGTGTTGGGGGTCAGCCCCAGCACGTCGAGCTGCAGCTGGTTATCACCCGAAGGGGCCGAAAGGCAAAAGCCCAGAAATGCCAGCCCGCCGATACAATCTCCCCGGTAGATGGCCACCTGAGGGTTGGTAATGGGGCCGTTGGCGCCGGAATCCGTACCCTGCAGGATGATGGATACATCGCGCAGGGTATCGTTGGTAGTGAAAGTGAAGTAAACGTCACGGTTCACGTTACCGCCGTTGAAACAGCCGGGGATATTGCCTGCGCCCAGTCCGCTGGCTGTGGCGTTGACGTTGGTGTAGACTTCACCCGAACAGTCCGCCGGCAGCACACCAAGGTCAATGGCGCCAGAACAATTGTCGTTCACGGGCGCTTGTCCCGCAAGGGTTAAAGTCAAAAACAGGAAGAACAGGGAAAGTAAAGATATTCTCATTGTTTGCCTTTTAGTGTTTTTTGTTTTTCGGCGGCTATCGATTCCGGATCGCCCCTTAACTTTGGAGCCGACCAAAATTAATCAAATTTTGGAATTTACTGAATGAATAGGTTCTCTCTCGGCGGGGAGGTGACAAAGTGGGGGAAGTGGTTGATCGGGTAGATTGGCTTCAGATGAGCCTAGACGGTTGATTGAGTTGATTTAGGAGCCCAATCAACTCAATCAACCATAAACTCCGCCACTTTCCGGATCACATCCGGGTTTTTCATCAGGCGGTAGTGGCCGTAGCCCTCGGCGACGAGCAGGCTGGCGTTGTCCCAGGCATTGAAGGTAGCCTGGGCTTCCGAAAATGGCACGATGGCGTCTTTGGAATCGTGGACAATGAGGGCCTGCCCCACCCGGAAGCGGCCGGACGCAGTGCCGACATCGGCGTGGCGAACGGGAAATTTCACTTTCTTTTCCAGAAAACGGAAAAACTGGCGGGCTGCCGGGCCGGGCAGGTTGAGGGTATTGATTGCATCGTAGAGCACTTTATCCATGCGGCTGGGCGCGCCGATAAGCACCAGCTTTTCGACTTTGAGCTGGTTATCCAGGTTAGAAAGGGCAAAAACGGTAGAGGCGCCGCCAAAAGAATGGGTGATGATGCCGTAGGCGCCGCCGACCTGATTGAGCACTGCCCGTACGGCGCCGCCGAAGTGCAGCAGGTTGGTGCGCCTGCCGCCGGAATTGCCGTGTGCCGGCCCGTCGAAAGCGACAACCCGAAAGCCCCGCTCCAGCAGGGCCGGCACGAAAGACCGAAGGGCAGTGCCTCTAGATTCCCAGCCGTGGACCAGCAGGATGGTGCGCGCTCCGCTGCCCCACTCGTACCCCTTCAGGATCTGCTTGCCGTACAAGAACTCAAACAGGCGGGCGCTCTCCAGTATGGGGTCGGAAGTCTGGTGCCGGGCCCGGTGGCGGGGCGTGGAAAACAAGCGGTAGGCCACGCGCCCGGCGGCACGGGGAAAAACATACCCCAGGGTGCCGAACAACAGGCGTATAACCTTCAGCACCGGAGGATAGGAAGGCGAACCTTCCGGTTTGCCCTTCCATTCAGATTGCAGATATTCTATCTTTTTTGTTGCTTCCATGCGTTTTTTTAGTTCCGTGAGATCTGAAGCTGATCACAAAACATACCCTATCGCACCGGCCTCAACGCTTCGATCATGCGCAACAACTGCCGGGCCATAGCGTCAAAGTAACGCACATCCTTATAGAGCTGGGCCAGCATGATGCCCCCTTCCAGCGTGCCGATGAACTGGGTGGCAAAAGCACGGCTGTCGGCAGCGGGCCGCACCTCTCCCCTGCCCTTTCCTTTCTCCAGGGTATAAACGATACGCTCCTGCCATTCGTCCAGAGCGGCAATGACCCGGCTGCGCAGGGCGGGGTTGCTGTCGTCCGCATCGATGGCGGTGTTCTGTATGGGACAGCCGCCTTCAATAGGCGGGTTCAGGATGCGCTCCTTGTAGAAGTACACCACAGCCTTGAGTTTGTCGAGCGTGTGGTCGATCACCCGGGTGCGTTCCCGCACTTCCTCCGAAACCCGCTGTACGGCGTGCTCAAAAGCGGCCAGGGCAATGTCCTCCTTGCTGCTGAAATTGCCGTACACTCCACCTTTAGACAATCCGGTCGCTTTCACGATATCATCCATGGAAGTACCGGCAAAGCCTTTTAAATTAAAGATAGCTGCGGCTTTCTCAACGATATATTTCCTGGTCTGTTCTGCTTTGGGCATGGCTTAATGTTGTTGAAAACTCAAAAATAAACCGACCGGTCGATTTTTGCAAATTTTCAGAACTTAAAATACCCCGGGAATGTTCTCTCCCCGTAACCTATATTATTACCTTTGCGACGCGATGAATTTGAACCAAGTATATTTACATACCGGCGCCAACCTCGGCAACCGGGAGTCGAACCTGAAATGGGCCAATAAATGGATAGAACGGGAGATCGGCCCTATCAAAAAGGCTTCCAAAGTATACCAGACCAAGGCATGGGGGATCACCGACCAGCCGGACTTTCTGAACCAGGCGCTGCTGGCGCACACCGGGCTGCCCCCTTTTGAACTGCTCGAAAAGATACAAACCATCGAGCGGCGCATGGGTCGCGTACGGGAGATCAAATGGGGAGAGCGCATCATCGACATCGATATTCTTTTCTATAATGACGAGATCATAGATACGGAAAAACTGGCCATCCCCCACCCTTACCTGCACTACCGCAATTTCGTACTGCTCCCGCTGATGGATATTGCCCCCGGGCTGGTGCACCCCGCCTTCGGCAAGACCATAGAAGAGCTGTACGCCAATTCGGAGGATACGCTGGCGGTGGAGGTGGTGAAGTGAAGTGTTTAGGTGCATTCGTGTATAAGTGTATTTGTGAATAAGCGGCCGCATGCCGTTAGCCGGACATATACACAAATTTTACCCGGCTCATAAAAGACGGGGCACTCATACACCTATACACAACAAAAACAACGAAAAGCCCAAATGGCGACTCCGCTTCCATACAACTTCATCGTCGTGGAAGGCAATATCGGCGCCGGCAAGACGACCCTGTGCCGAATGCTTTCAGAGGACTTTGACTACCGGCTCATTCTCGAAGAGTTTGCCGACAACCCCTTCCTGCCCCATTTTTATAAAAACCCCGAGCGCTATGCCTTTCCTGTGGAGCTTTTCTTCATGACCGAACGCCACAAACAATTGCAGGCGGAGCTTTCCCAGCGCAACCTCTTCCAGCAGTCCATCGTAGCCGACTATCTCTTTGTCAAGACCCTGCTCTTTGCCCGCAACAACCTGGTGGAAGAGGAATACCGCCTTTTCCAGCGGCTGTTCAACATCCTTAACGCTACTTTTCCCAAACCCGACCTGCTGGTCTACCTGCACCGCTCGGTCGACAACCTGATGGCTAACATCCGCAAACGGGGCCGCACCTACGAGCAGGAGATCGCGCCGGAATACCTGCAGCAGATACAAACAGCCTATTTTGATTTTTTCAAAACCAACGATAATACCCCCATCCTCATCATCGACATTGAACAGATCGACTTCCTGCAAAACCGGGAGTATTACGAAAAGATCCTGGAGGTGCTGCGCAAGCCGTACCATCCGGGCGTGCACAGGGTGAGGGTTTTTTAATGGTGCATTCGTGCATTCGCGGGGGCAAAGCGTTTGCCCAGACACATACACAAATGCACTAATACACACAAACACACAGTATCATGCGATTCGACGAAGCCGCCTCCACCTGGGATGAAAGCCCCGCCCGCCAGGAGCGCTCCCGCAAACTGGCAGAAGAGCTCATCCCCATCATTCAAACCCACAACCTGAAAACGGGGCTGGACTTCGGCGCCGCCACCGGCCTGCTCAGTGTCTACCTGATGGATCACCTGGAGCACATTACCCTGGTGGACGTCTCCGAAGGGATGACCCGGGAAGCCGGGCGAAAGATCGAGCAGCTCGAGGCAGGAAACATGGAAGCCCACCGCCAGGACCTCCTCACCGAGCCACTCGGCCGGCAGTTCGACATTCTCTACACGCTGATGACCTTGCACCACATCCAGGACACCGAAAAAGCACTGAGGGTATTCCACAACCACCTCCGCCCGGGGGGCTACTGCTGCATCGCCGACCTCGACCAGGAAGACGGCAGCTTCCACGCCGAATTCCCGGACTTCGACGGCCACAACGGCTTCGACCAGCGGGAACTGAAGGTACTGATGGAAAAGGCAGGTTTCACTGCGGTGCATTCCCATATTTATTACTCGATAGAGCATGAGGGCAAGGAGTATCCCTTGTTTCTGATGGTGGGCAGGAAAGGGTAATTCTCTTCGGCAGAAAAGGTTTCCGCAGTTGGGAAACTACCGGCGGCGTCTTTGCCGTGCTTCCCTCTTCCCCTGATACCCAAAAACTTTTCTATCTTTAGCAGGAATCCATATTCACTCCAGCAAATAAGCTGAAAGATGAAGAACATCTTCCTGGCCTGCGCCCATGCGCCAGGCCAAACACCATTACCCGGCCTGGTCCGCGAACTGCGGGCCATTGAACGCGCCCTCGCCCCCCTGCATCAACGCCGCCTCTACGGGCTGGACTCCAACCGCGCCGCCAATACCGACGACATATTCAACAAGTTCACCAATACGCCGGATATTGAAGTCTTCCACTATGCCGGCCACGCCGGAGGGGACGTGCTCTACCTGGAAGAGGCCGGCCACATTAAAGGCATATCCGAACTGTTTGGCCTGAACCGTAAGGGAGACGGTGGCGGGAATCCCCTGAAACTCGTGTTCCTCAACGGATGCGCCACCCGAGGGCAGGTGGCCAGCCTGCACGAGGTGGGCGTGGCGACCGTCATCGCCACCACTGCCAAGATCGAGGACGATGCAGCCAGAATTCTCGCCGAGCAATTCTACACCACCTGGGCCGCCGAAGGCCGGACACTGGAAGAGGCCTTCAACACTGCCGTTGCCAAAGTGCATGCCCTGCCCGAAGCTGCCAGCCGGGGCATCAAGCTCGGGAACATCCTCCCGGATGAAGGACAGTACGGAGAAGCCATCCCCTGGGGGCTATACCTCAACCCTGCGCTACCTGGGGACAGTATCAAAAGGTGGGCCCTCAATCAGCCGCCCCCTCTTCCAGAAATGGTATTGAATGGCGTAAGGCCCAACCCCACCCAAAGCCTGCGCGAGCTGGTATTCCTCTTCAAAAAGAGCACCCCGGAGCTCCGCAACAGCCGGCAGGACCCGCTCATGGCCCTGATCGAGCGCCTGCCCTGGATCGTGGGCACCCACCTGCGGCGCCTGTTCGCCGTAGAGCCCGGCCGCACTATGGCCGAGCCCGGCCAGGCCAGGCTGAAAGAGCTGATCGTAGCCTATTCTGAGCTCACCCGGTTTATGAGTTATCTCAGCTTGTCTATGCTCTGGGACGCCGCAGGAGAAGGCTTTGAGATAGAGCCATTGCCCTTCAGCCTGATTCCTTCAGAAGAGGAATTGGGGGTAACCGACTTCGTTTTCCGTACCCGAACCTATTTCGAACGGCTGCAAGCGGTCGGCAATTCGGACCCCCTGAAACTGGAACCTCACTTCGGGGCCTTCCTCCGGGAAGTGGACAATGAGAACGGCCTAAGGCCCGGCTATCTCCTGATGGAAGAATGGAAACAGGCCATGTCGAAAGGAGAAGAACGATTCAATGCATTGATGCAATCCCGGGTTGCCGGCAAGGCGGAAGGTGAAAAAGGATTGGTGCTGGAAGCCGAGGCCATCTACGCCGGTTTTCTGAAAGCCTGCCTTTTCCTTTCGGAATACAAACTGCATACGGTGCGGTCCATCGTAGTGGATAAGGTCCGCAAGCTGGAGGCCAACGAGCCCTATTCTCACCACCTCATTGCGCTGCATGCCGCCTTCGAAACCCCCAAAACGGCCACCACCATGCGGGAAACCGCCACCGACAACTACTGCCTGCTGCTGACGCCCCGGCGCGAATCCAATGATCCGGCTCTTTTAAACGAAATTATCAACCTCAGCCCCTTCTACCTGGACCGCAGCTCCTTCATCGGCAATAACGTAAACAGCTATCCGGCGGTCTTCACCCTCGACTACCAGCGCGGAGAGGGCTTCTATAAGGAATATGTATTCCATTATATCGACCGGGACGTCAACCACGATTACGCTTTTGCACAGGACAATGAACTTGCCATCACCACCGATGGCGCCCGGCTTCCGGAACATATCGAAGCCGGCCCGGAGATACTGGAACGCTTTGAGAAGATCCACCAGCAACTGGAGCAATTGGAAATGGATATACCGCAAACCACCTGAACATGCCTAATACCATACCGGCAATAAGCCCATTCCGGCTTCTCCGCCCCTACCGGAAGGAGGACATCCGCTACTACTTCGGGCGCGACAAGGAAACGCGGCAATTGTACGACGCCCTTATGCGCTCCAAGTTTATGATGGTATACGGAGCTTCGGGCACCGGAAAGACCAGCCTCATTCAATGCGGCCTGCAGAGTATGTACTCCCCCCGCGACTGGATGCCCGTACTGGTGCGGCGCAGTTCCGATTTCCTCACGCCGATCCGCGAAGAGCTCTACCGCCGCTATCTGGAGCAGTTCGAGGCACACCGCCGGCAACAAATGGAATGGTTCCCGGAAGAGCCTGCGCCGGAGCCCGAAACCTTCGACAGCCTCAGGGGCCTGATCAAGGCCCAGTTCCACCTGTCCTACGTGCCCATCTATCTCATCCTCGACCAGTTTGAGGAGATCTTTACGCTGGGTAGCCGCGAGGAAGAGAATGAATTCTTCAGCGCGCTGGAGGAGCTCCGCCTCTTTTCCGAAGACCTGTTCTGCAAAGTCATCATTGTCACCCGGGAGGAGTACATCGCTCATTTCTACCGCTACGAACAACAGCTGCCCTTTCTTTTCGAGAACCGCTTCCGGGTGGAAAAGATGCGGCCTGAGCAGTTGCTGAAGGTAGTTAACGGTATCCTCACCACTCCTTACCCGAAATATCCTGAGTTTAAAGTAGAACCCGGTGCGGACGAGCTGATCCTCCGCAACCTGACCGACGAGCGGGGCGAGGTGGACCTCACCACCCTGCAGGTTTATCTCGACCGCCTCTACCAGGAGGACCGGGAGCGGGCGGGGAACAGGGATCATATCCAGGCCGATAAAGCCCTGGTGGAAAGCAACAAGCTGGCCGATGTAATGGCTGATTTCCTGAACCGGCAGGTGGAACGTGTATCCAACAAAGTTTTTCAGGAATTTCCCAAGCTAAAAGAAAAAGGCGCCAGCCTGCCCCTGCAGATCCTTTTCCAGATGGTGACCGTTCAGGGCACCAAACAGAACCGGAGCGCCAAGGAGATTTATCAGGAGCTCCAGCTTGGCAAGGCCGCTCCTCCCCTGCCTTTTGTTCAGGCCTGCCTGGACGAATTCGCCGGCCCGGAGAGCCGCATCCTCAACCGCCTGCGCTTTGCCAAAACGGAAGCCGAGCGCTACGAGATCATGCACGACCGCCTGGCCGAGCGCATCTCTGCCCAGTTCAATGCCGAAGAGTTGCGGCGGCGGGAGGCGGTGGCCACCATCCGAAATAAGCTTAAACGCTTTAAGGAAGCCACACAGAAAAAGAAAAAACAGGAATATCTCAGCATTGGCGAGATTGAGCTGGTGGATCAGTCGCTGAATACGGAGCGGCTGGAGAAGGAGTTGAAAACCTTTTTCAACCAAAGCCGGGCGCACCACAAGGCCAGGCGGCGGAGGGAGCGCTTTGTTACCGTTGGGGCAGTTGCCGCAGCCGGGATTTTCCTCATCATTGCTGCTATTGCCTATAATGCCACACAGGAAGCCAACAGGCAGAAGAAGATCGCCATTGATGAGAAACAGCGGGCCAACAGAAACCTCGAGCGGTTTCAGTTTGAACAAGCGGAAAAGGTGCAGGCCGAAGTGGGCGACATCCTCAACCGCGCGGATACCCTGAAGATGATGATGGGTTATCCGGTACAAAGTGATTCCTTGATCCGGGATGCCCACCTGTTGTTGCAGGATTACCGGGAGAACCCCCGTCTGGACAGCCTGAATTCTGCCCTGGAGGAAGAGCACAATTTCCTGAAAAAAGAAATGAAATGAAAGCCTTAGTCACCATACTTTCCCTGTTCTTGCTGGGCTCAAGCGGCCTCTATTCCCAGGAGTTCTGCCGGGAGATCCTGTCCGAGGCGGAGCAGGCTTATAAGGCCGACAACCTGAACCTGGCGCTTACCAGGCTTAAAGCCGTAGAAACCTGTGATTACAGGAACCACCTGATCCGGGAGCGCCAGGAGGTACAGGACAGCATCTTTGCCCGCATTAACCGGCAGCGGGAAATCGCCGAAAAGGAAAGGAACCGGGCGGAAGCCGCCCTAAAAGAAGCAGAAAAGGCCAGGGATGCCGAAGAAAAGGCCAAAGAACAAGCTCTGGCAAGCGAGGCTGCTGCTATCGCTGAGCGCAACCGGGCTGACTCTGCCCGGGCCGCCGCGGAACGGGCCACCCGCAACGCCCTGGTCAACGACCTGGCCTTCAAGGCCGATAAAGCCCCCAACCGCTCCACCGCCTTCCGATTGCTGGAAATGGCAACCCGGATCGGCCCTGACAATGGCCGGGCCAGAGAACTACTCGCCGGGAACTACTTCTCAGATAACAGATTCTACTCTTACCGGCTCAGCGGCCACAAGGGGGCAGTGCGGTTTGTCGCTTTTTCCGGAGATGGGGAAAAGCTGGTTTCCGCCGCTCCCGGAGAGATTATGACGTGGACGGTTGCCGGGCTGCAAACCACAGGCAAATTGGAAGCGAACGAACTGGGGCCTGAAGCTATTGCCGCCTATGCGCCAAGTACGGATTATTTCGCCGGCGTTAAAGGCAACCAGGCCACCATCTGGGACCTCTCGGCAATGAAAAAGCTTTACAGTACCCCCCGGCATTCAGACCGGATCTCTGCCCTTGCCTTTTCGGCAGATGGAAGTAAACTGGCCTATGCCGGCGTTGACGGCGCCATCAAAATATGGGATGTGGAAGCCAGGCAAGAGGCACTCTCTCTCGATGGCCACGCTTCGAACGTACTTGCGCTGGATTTTTCACCTGATGGCCGGCAACTGGTTTCCGGCTCGCTTGAAGATATCATCCTCTGGAACCTGGCCGATGGCAGCTCAGCCGGTATCCTTAACGGACACACTCAGGCCATCAATGCCGTGGCTTTCTCTCCGGACAACACCCTCATAGCTTCTGCATCTGCCGATAACAGCCTGAAAGTCTGGAACGTCAACACCCGACTGCCCATACTCACCCTGCTGGGCCACACTGATGAAGTTTCCGATGTCCGCTTCTCCCCCGACGGGTCCAGGCTACTCTCCGCTTCCTATGACCAGGCCGCCAGGATCTGGGATGTACAAACCGGAAGCCTGCTGCATACTTTACAGGGGCATAAAGGATGGCTGGGTGCTGCTGTTTTCTCTCCGGATGGGAAGAAGGCCGCCACCTGTGCTGCAGATGGGGAAATAATGGTATGGGGCCTTACCACCCGGCCAGGCGACTTCTCAATAGCCTGGACTCCCAAAGAGATCCGGGGCCTTTCCCTTTCCGCGGATCATTCCAAAGTCCTGGTCGCAACGGAGAAGGAAATCGTGGTTTGGGATATGATAGGCCGGAAAGAATGGCGGCGCATCCAGGCCGAAGAGCGTTCGGCTTCAGGAAAGCTGTTGAATACCACTTCCGAAATATATTCTGCAGCCCTTTCCCCGGATGGTAAAACAGCCTTAACGGCTTCAAATGTCATCAGGGGCTGGGACCTTGCCGCCGGACAGGAATCCTTCACCCTCACCGGGCATAAAGGCGAAATCAATTTTATTGCCTTTTTTGACGGCGGCTCCAGGATCATTTCCGCCTCCGATGACGGTACTGTAAAGATCTGGGATGCTGCCAACAGAAAGGAACTGGTTTCCTTCTCCGGCCCGGCAGCCCATAACGCCATATCGGCCATGGCGAGCCGGGATGGCTCCAAAGTCATTGCTTTGTTCGAATTTGACCCGAACAGGGCAGACAGCAGGCAATTTGCAGAAAGCGATCCTGACCCTTCCCTGTTCTCCGGAGAAGTGATCGCCTGGGATGTTCAGGAAAAAAAGGAGGTATTCAGCTCCAGAGGGTTGCTACTCGGCGAGGTTGAACTGTCCGGCGCCGCCATCTCACCCGATGGTTCAAAAATTGCCATTGGGACAGGGATCTTTGGAGAATTCGGCTCACTTCAGGCGGGCCTGAACATTTGGAACATCGCAAAACGAAAACCAAAGCTGTTACTCCGGGATACGCTTTTTGGAGGCTCGATTACCGCCCTCGGTTTTTCACCCGGTGGCGATGAAATCGTCCTTGGAGGAAGCGAAGGATATGGCGGTTATTCGAATAGCCTGGAAACTGAGGGGTATTTTCCGATGAAACGCAGAGGCCCCGCTTTCCGGTCTATATGCTTTACGGCTGACGGGCAGGAGATCATTGGCTTATTTGAAAATGGCAGCATACGCACCTGGAACAAAAGGGAGATGATCAGAGACAGCGATGATGGCGCCCCGTTAACCCTGCCTGCGCATCGGTCGAAAGTGGTTGCCACAGCCTTGTCGCCCGACGGAACGTTGCTGGCCAGCGCTTCCACCCGGCAGGAAGGCATCAATGTCTGGAAAATAAGCGATGGTTCCCTGGCTACTAACATTACCGGACTACCCGACGCGGTGAATGATATTTCCTTCTCACCGGACGGGAAAAACCTGGCTGCTCTTTCCGGAGACGAAGTCAAAGTTTGGAGCCTAAGCCATAATGAGGAACTTTTTACCGCCCCCGGAAACCGCTTTGCCGGGTTCTCTCCCGACGGAAGCCAACTGGCCTGCGGGGATGGGAACAATCTGAAAATATGGAATTGGGGCTCACCTGCCGGAGACAGCGTCATTTTTTCCGGGCATACCGGCGCCATCAACCACGCGGCCTTTTCTCCTGACGCCACTTTGATCGCTTCAGCTTCCCGGGACAAGACTGTGCGGTTGTGGCCATTGGCAGGCGGATCGGCAACGCCCGCCAGCCTGAATTTCACTGACGAAGTGCTTCGCGTTGCCTTTTCCCCCGGCGGCCATCTGATGGCCACGCTTTCCGGAGATAGTATCAGGGTATGGGTTTTAGACGGCCTTCAGGAATTATACAGGGCTGAGGGAAAAGGTTTCATCCGGTTTTCTCCGGATGGGAAGAACCTCGTCACCGGCTGCGGAGAAGGCGGCATTCTGACACTGAACCTGCTGACTGGAAAAAGTACGGCGGACAAGCCCACCGGACAACTGCTTTCCGCTTTTTTCCATCCGAACCCCAAATATCAACAACTTATCCTGATCTCTGAAATCGGGGACAAGGCCATGGCACTAACCCAGTTCCTGGATGCGAAAGGCCTGATAGCCAGAGCCGAGGACAAATACCAGATCAATGATCTGCTTCCCCATCAGATCAGGGAATATGGCCTGGAAAATGGCTTCCCTTACGCCGGGATACTGGATGAAAATGGAATGCCTACCCCCCTCATCGATGAAGGCAAACCCATAAAAATGGAGCGGTACAGGGATTATTTCGCCGAGCAGGCTGGCGAAGCAAAAGATAATTCCGAAGAAAAGGAAAGATACCTGAAAATCGTAGAAATCCTGAATCAAGGGCTCCTGCAGCCGGGCCAGGCTGGGGAGTGATAACCAATAAGGATCAAAGGCAGAAACTACCTCACCACCACCGGAATGTAGAACCCGTTGATCTGCCGGTCAAAGGCTACCGTTCCGGGCTGGAATTGAATGATACCTTCCGAAGTGAACTGTTGGGAAATGTGGGCGGGAACCGTTACCGGCCGCGGAATTTCCAGCGTTTGTATCATTTCCATCGCCGGGCCGTCGTAAGACATCTGCATGAATGTCTTTCCACCGTTCCCTTCGACCAGTTTTTGATTAAAGGAGTAAGTGGAGACGGCCTTACCGCTTTTATCTTTCATGAAGTCGCTAAAGTCCTTGCCCTGCTTTTGTTGTCTTCCAGGTGCGTCCAGATAGGCCTGAGGAGACATACCGTTCCTGAAATCGCTGTTCCCTTTCATGCCGGCAAGCACCAGCCCGGGCCTTCCCGTTTTCCAGGCGTTGTTCATCCTGAACTGCACAAACAAGCCTTTACCGCCGACTTTATTATTCAGGCCCAGTTCCACGCCGGTATGATCCATGGTGTTGATGGAAAAGTCGAGGCCGACCTCTCCGCTAAGGTCTCCGCAAATTTCCGGAACATCAGGAAGCGGCTCCCGGACGAATCCCATCCACGCCAGGCTCAGAATGATAAAACTTATAAGAACGAAACCGACTTTTTTCATGATTGGAGTATTGTGTTTGAACATGCTAAACTTAAGGCAATTCCGCCATATTTTCCAGTATTTCCCGAATTTCTTTAACGATCAGCCCGGCTTGCGCTTCACTCATCTCGGCCGTCAGGTAGTTGAAGTCCAGGCCAATGGAGCCAAACAGGATCTTTCCGAAAGCAGAAAACTCCGGGCCAAAGCAGTTGTTGGTGATGAAGGCCATCACGTTATCCAGCCGGATGGGGCCGTACGCCGGTTCCAGCTCCAGTTTACCGATGAAGCTGAGGGCCGTTACGCCCAGGCGCATATTCTGCAGGCGCAGGGCCATACGGATCAGGTATTTGCTCAGGAAGGACATAATGGAGACCTCACCCCGCCGCCTCGCCGAAAAGACCGCCCGGCGAATATCCATAGCCAGCTCCCAGGCTGTTGTTTCCCGCGAAAAGGGAGCAGTCAGGCGCAACATGCTGATAAAGCAGCCCAGCCCCTTTTCGGAAGCGGGCCGGAGGCTGGCAAAGCTGATCACCCGCGCCAGATGGTTGCCGCTCTGGCTATGCCGGCGCCGCAGTACAACCAGGGAGATCGCTGCCAGCAGCACGCTGTTCAGGCTGAGCCCCTCCCGCCCTGCCCGGAGGGCCAGTTTTCGGGAAAGAGCCGGAGAGAGCCGAAAGCTGAGGATGGCGTTAAAGGAATGGCCAGGGATCGGAGAGGTAGCGCCTCCCTTTTTGTATTTCCATTCCTCCAGCAGTTGCCGGCTGGCAAAGCGCGCCAGGCGGCCGAGAGAAGGCCTGGGGGGCGCCTCCGGAGAGAACGGCGGAGGCCCGGGCAGTTCCACCCCTCCGCACAGGCACAGTAATTCATGGAGTATCAGGCGGGCGGCATCCCCATCAATGATGGCATGGTGGAAACAGACGATCAGTTCACGCTTTTCCTTTTCAGCTCCCGAAACAAACCAGCACTTCATCAGGGGCCCTCGCTTGTTGAAAGTGGTGTTCAGGGCGCGCTCCGCTACCCCCCTCCAGGTTTCCGCCCCCAAACGCCGCTCCACCTCCAGCTCAATGGGCAGTACGGGCTCCAGCCTTGTAAAATACAATCCGCCGCTAAGCTCCGATATACCTGCCTGCAGCAGGAGATGCCGGGGCTGCAGGTTATCCAGCGCCGTTCTTACTTCCCTGGCGCCAAGGCCGCTCTCCAGGTGAAGGACGCACACCACACAGAGCGGAGACGCCTCGTTGGAAATGGTAAAAGCCTCCTCGATGGGGCTCAGTTTTCGAATGAGGATAGCACTATGCTCCATACGCCGGCAAAAGTACAAAACCAGAGGCTCATACAGGTGAAAATGACAAACCTCATTGCCTGCTCCCGGTAAAGCACAGAAATTAGGCCTCAAAAATCCAAAACTCATGAAACTCCTCTCCTGGCGCTTTTTCTTCACCTCTCTGGCCATGGACCTGCCCCTGGAAGAGATCGTCGACGAAGTCCGCGATTTCGATGAACGCTTCGGAATTATCCTGCGCAAGCACGTGGCCGTACTGGGCTGGTGGTGCATTCTCAATTTCGCCGTGGGCATCCCGGCGCTGTTCTTAGCTCCCGGCTGGTTCTGGTATTTCATGCTGATGAACATCAGCTGGGCAGCGATCAACTTTGCCATCGCCCTGAAGCTGTACGACCATGTCTTCTACAAACGCTTCATCCACGGCAATGTCTTCAAGCGCTTCGAAACGCAGCGCCACGTCGAAAAGATGCTGCTGCTCAACGTCGGCCTGGATGCTTCCTACTTCTTCATCGGCCTGTATTTCAAAACCTTGTCCTTTCTGCCCGATACCACCTACCCGGAACTCTGGTACGGTTTCGGCTGGTCTATCATGCTGCAGGGGGCCTACATGTTCATCCACGATTTGTCTTTCTACCTGCTGCACACCATCAACTTCCGCAAGTGCAAAGGTTTTCTCGAGGATGTAATGGAGACGCAGATCGAACTAAGGAGGCAGGGGGTATGAAGAGGGTTTCCTTGTTGGATGGTTTGGTGCTAACTAAAACAACCTTTACCTTGCCCTGGTTTGTTGATTAGGTTAATTGGGTTGATGATACGGCCCGCCGGTGATCAGGCAGGCGGAGGACGCCGTCTTCAACCCAATCAACCCAATCAACTGAATCAACCGAATCAACCAGGCATCCAATGAAGATCAACATTCCCGAATCGGACAAACAGCGCATCGTCATCGTCGGCGGCGGCTTTGGCGGGCTGAAGCTCGCCCTGAAGCTCGCCCGCCGCAAGGAGTACCAGATAGTGCTGCTGGACAAGAACAACTACCATCAATTCCAGCCCTTATTTTACCAGGTGGCCATGGCGGGGCTGGAGCCCAGTTCCATCTCCTTTCCGCTGCGCAAGGCCTTTCGTAAAAATGAGGATGTCTTCATCCGAGTCACGGAAGTCAAAGCCGTGCATCCGGACAGGAAGCAGCTGGAAACCTCCCTGGGCATCTGCAATTACGACTATCTGGTGTTGGCCATCGGCGCCGACACCAATTTTTTCGGCAACGAAAAGATTGCCCGCCTCGCCATACCGATGAAGTCGGTCTCTGAAGCCCTCTTTCTGCGCAACCGCATTCTTTCCGACTTTGAAAAGGCCCTATCCGTTACCGATTTCGAAGAGCGGCAGGGGCTGATGGACATCGTGGTGGTGGGCGGAGGCCCTACCGGGGTGGAGGTTTCCGGAGCGCTGGCAGAGATGAAGCGCTATGTCTTTCCCAAAGACTACCCGGAACTGAACACCGATGAGATCGACATCTACCTGGTGCAGGGAGGGGCGCAGTTGCTGCAGGGCATGTCGGAGGAATCATCGCGGAAATCACTGGAATTCCTCACCGAACTCGACGTCAAAGTCCGGCTCAATACCATAGTTACCGATTTCGACGGAGAATACGTACACATGAACGACGGGGAAACCATCCGCGCCCGCAAGGTGATCTGGGCCGCCGGCGTCACGGGCGCCAGAATCAAGGGTTTGCCAGAGAATGCACTCACCCGCGGGAACCGCATCCGGGTAAACCGCTTCAGCCAGGTGGAAGGGCTGAAAGATATTTACGCCATCGGAGATATCGCTTACATGGAAGAGGAGGTATATCCACACGGCCACCCTCAGGTGGCGCAGGTAGCTATGCAACAGGCTATTCGCCTGGCGAAGAACTTCAGCAACCTGCACCGTGGAAAGGACCTCCTTCCCTTTTCTTACAAAGACCTCGGCTCCATGGCCACCATCGGCCGCAACCGCGCTGTGGTGGACCTGCCGAACTGGAAATTCCAGGGCGCCTTCGCCTGGCTCGTCTGGCTGTTCGTTCACCTGTTCCAGATCCTTGGCGTTAAAAATAAAGTTTTTATCTTTCTGAACTGGGTATGGAATTACGTGACCTACGACCAGTCGCTGCGCCTCATCATCCGGCCACGGGTGCCGAAGAGCGGGGATGTGGAGGTGGAGCCGTAAAGGGCAGCTTCAAGGATCCCCTGGTGCATTGTTGGATGGTTGGATTGTTGGCAAAGCTGCTATCAAAAAGTTGGGAACCATGAAACAATCCAGTCATTCAGCACTCCAACAATCCAGCCATTCAGCAATTTAACAATACCACCATGACTAAACTACTGATATTTCTGGCCTTCCTGCTCACCACTCCGCTTTACAGCCAGCAGCGGATCAAGCCCGAACCGGCCGACGTCCAATCCGTCGACGCCATCATTGCCGCCCTCTACGACGTCATCAGCGGGCCGGCGGGGCAGGAACGCAACTGGGGCCGCCTGCGCAGCCTCTTCACCCGGGAAGCGCGCCTGATGACCGTCTACCGCAACCCGGACGGCCTGACCGTTCTGGTGACCAGGACAGTAGAAGATTACATCCGGCACGTGGAAAAACCCTTTATGGAGGATGGATTCTTTGAACGGGAACTTAGCCGGGAAACCAACCAGTACGGGTTCATCACCCAGGTGTTCTCCACCTATGAGTCGAGGCACGAAAAAGATGGGCCCGTCGTCTCCCGCGGCATCAACAGCATTCAGCTGGTGGAACACAGCGGCCGCCTCTGGATCGCCAATATCCTGTGGAACAGTGAAACCGACGAACACCCCATCCCTACCCGCTACCTGAAGCCGCTCAACCAGAAGATAGTCAACCACGAAGAGGAAACCATACTCGTGGGCAGGATCAACCGGGCCGGGCTGAAGGAGGAGCCCTTTGGCGCCTGGTTCAGCGAGGGGTACAGTGATTACAAGGTGGACGTAGCTGCTCTGGACGGCCTGAAACCGGCCCTTCAGGATGTAGATATTCTGATCTTCATGGGCACCTGGTGCTCCGACAGCCAGCGGGAGGCGCCGCACTTCCTCAAGATCCTGGACCACCTGGGCTATGGCGCTGCCGGGCTGCAGATCATCGCCCTGAGCGACCACCCGGACAACTACAAGCAGAGCCCCCAGCACGAAGAAGAAGGCTGGAACATCGAGTACGTGCCGACCATCATTTTCGTTAAGAACGGCGGAGAACTGGGCCGCATCGTGGAATCACCGGAGGAGAGTTTGGAGAAGGATATGCGGAAGATTCTGATGGGAAAGTAGGGGCTGCGTGGCGGCTGTCGCCTGCCCCCGGACTCGTCCGAATGTTTGGTTTCCCGGAAATGCCCGGGGTAATTGCTGGATTGCTATATTGCTATATTGCTAGATGGTTAAATGGTTAGATGGTGGCACGATGGGGCTTGCTCCCGGAGCGGCGACAGCCGGGTGCAATTCCCATTTTCACCCTGACAGCCTAACAATATAACCATCCAGCAATACAGCTTGCAGCCCGCTATCAGATAGCCCTCCGAAACAGATACCGTGTCATAAATATCCCCGTATTGTTCCCTCCTGCCTCGCCGATAGTGCCCGAGCCATAGACGCCGGAGGTCACATCCTGCAGTTCCCAGCCTTCCTGGTACATCTGGCTGACCTTATTGGTGATGGCCTGGTCATTTTCCCGGACGTTGGAGAAGTTGATGCCCGTCAGGCTGAAGAAGTTTTCCATTTTCACTTCTTCCATTTTCCCGTCGGGCCCGATGGTGATCATGCGGGAGCGCCCCAGCCCCGCCGGGACCACCGATTCGATGACGGTCACCTGAGTGAATTCATATTGGGTGTTGGGCTTCAGGTTCGTCGTACTGGCGGTGAGGACGACGAGGGCGGCTCCGGCCAGCAGGCCGAGCAGAAATTGGTATGGCTTCATGATGTTGCGGTTAAATGGTAATTTGTTGTAGGATGCAAATATGGGGGGGAGGGCCGCAGTTTGGCAAGGGGGAAATTTTGGGCTTTCGACGAAAGGAGGGGAAACAGAGGCCGGAAGGCAGCGTCGGCCTACCGAATAAAAATCAGCAAATAACCGAAGAGATCATCACCCCCAGGAAAATATTTGGAAGCCCAAGAACTATCCCAATTATCAAATAATATTTTTTCAGTTTTTTGTAAAACACATAATTAAGATATAACGTACCACTTCCAACCAGCATCACGATCAAAACATCGATCAGGCTCACCCCACAAGTCATGATATAAGCACTTTTGGAGATCAAAGCCAGTTCAACGAAAAGTGAGAGCAGGATCAACATTCTGCCCGCCTGGAAGTATCTCTTTCTCATTTTAGCTCGTCCCGAATTGGAATAACGCATCCACAAATACACATATACACTCGGGCGCAGTTGTAATTTGTCCCCCTTTGCCAAATAGGCCTTGCCAAGCCTGCT
>CAYQKY010000114.1:0-26337 GCA_964418125.1 uncultured Phaeodactylibacter sp. | reverse complement strand
GCTTGGGTTAAGAATAATCGTATGTGTTAAAACTAAACCTGACGGCTATGCCCCCCTCACCCACTCTCCCCCCAGAGGCGATTGGTTCTGGATAGAAAAGCCTCGGAGAGGCGTAATGTTGTTAGAAAAAAGTTTTGACTCGCCTATAGCTCCAGCGGAGCGAAATGTTATTTGGAAATCTATTCCTGATGATGGCCTACATTTCGCTACTCCGTAGCTGTGTTCAACAGAACCAATCACCTCTGCCTCCCCTCCAACCTCCACTCCAGCTCCAGCTCATGGCGTATCGGAATCCCTTCCTGCCCGAACTCCGGGATCTGGGGCTTCAGCCGGCGCGACTCCCGCACCGCATCAAAATGCAGGCGCACCAGGCCGAAGCCGCGTTTCTGATAGAAGCGGAAAGCGCGGATGTTGTCGTTGGTCATGACCAGCCATACGCGGGAACAGCCCATCGCGCGGGCCTTTTCCAGAGCCAGTTCCACCAGGCGGCTGCCGATGCCCAGCTCCCGGTCGCGGCTTTGGAGAAGGGTGATTTCCATATCGCTATCCCGGACATCGTAGGTGAGCAGGCCTGCCGGAAAGCCTGCCCTTTCAGCCCAGAAGCCATCCTGCTCCGCCGGGTAATGTATTTTCCCCCGGGAAACCATCATGTCTCCGCCCCAGTACTCCCGCACAAATTGCCGGAGAGCAGAGCGGTGGGCGCTTTCGATCTCTTTAAACGTATATTCTTCCATAGGCCAAAAATCCTAAGAATTCGTTAAAAAAAAAGTATGTTGTAACTTTACTCTGCCTTTATCGTCACCCCTGCGAAAATAATCTACATCATTCACCTAAACCAGGATCATGCGACTGTTAACAGCCACCTTTCTGCTGCTCTTCAGCAGCCTGGCGCACAGCCAATCTATTATCATCACCGGTAAAGTGCAGGATGCCGACAACGACAAGGCCCTGGCCTATGCCCACGTAGGCATACCCGAAAAGGGCATCGGAACGGTTACGGGAGAAGACGGAGGGTTTACCCTCAAAGTTCCACAGGCCTATGCCGGATCCAGGCTATCGGTCTCCTTCATCGGCTACGCCACCTACGAGCGGCCCCTGAACGCCCTGCAAAGCCCGGTAACGATCCGGATCAAGGCCGTGCCGTCGAGCCTGCAGGAAGTCGTCGTTATGGACGAACGCGCAGTGGAGGACATCATACGCCGGGCGGTGCGCCGCATCCCCGACAACTACCCCGATAAACCGTCTTCGGTGACCGGCTTCTACCGGGAATCCCGCACCAACGCCGTTCAGGAATACCTCTACATGGCCGAAGGGGTGCTGGACATCTACAAAACCAGCTACCGGAACACGAAAGAAGGGCAGGTAGGGCTCATTCAGGGCCGCAAGGTTATCCTTTCGGTAGAAGAGGTGGAGCGGCACTCCGGCTTCTCCTCCGGCCACATGGCCGCCCACCGGTTCGACTTTGTGAAAAACCGGGAAGACTTCATCGACGAAGCTTATTTCGACGACTACAAGTACTGGATAGAGACGATCACTTCCTATGAGGGCAAGCCGGTCTACGTGATCGGTTTCAACCGCGCGGAAGGCGGTAAAGGGCGCATGAAAGGCTCCATTTACATCGACACCCTGTCTTACGCCTTCCTCAGCGCCCGCTTCGAGATCCTCCCGGAAGGCCTGCGCAAGATCGACGACTACCCTCTCTATGCCGGCAACTGGAAAGCCAACCGCTACACCGTCAATTACCGCAAAGTGGGCGACAAATGGTACTTCAGCAACGCCCTGCGGGAAGGCGTATACCGCGATGGCGGCATTTACAGCAATGAGATCGCCATCACGGAAATAGAGCCG
The DNA here is from genome assembly GCA_964418125.1 of uncultured Phaeodactylibacter sp. Taxonomy (GTDB): domain Bacteria; phylum Bacteroidota; class Bacteroidia; order Chitinophagales; family Saprospiraceae; genus JACJXW01. Next base: position 24,489 of record CAYQKY010000114.1, on the reverse strand, counting down.
GGCAGGGGAAAACCGGTTCCTTACCTCGAAAGGCTGAAACGGGGCGATGAATTCCTCGAGATCACAGGAACCTACGATGAGGATTTCTGGAAAAACTACAACACCACCCCCCTGAATACCGGCCTGCAGCAGACCGTAGTGCAGCTGAGCAACCAGGAAAAGGCAGCCGAAGTATTCGACAGCACATTCCTCGCCCGCCTGCAGACGCGGCGCGACTCCGTCCTGCGCGCCAACAGCGCCGGCTCTGAGTTCATGGGCAAAGCCACTCCACCTATGGACAAACCAGACGGTTTCAAGTGGCGCTTCCAGACGGTAATTGGAATGGGTTCGCACTTCCTGGAAACCGGGCCCGCCGCCATGCGCGCCGCCTTCCTGGAGCATGCCGACGGCCCGGCCATCCTCGACACCGAGGCCGAGTGGGAAACCCGCAGCTTCGAGCCCATCGCCCACCTGGACTTCAACCTCTTCTTCCGCCCCAACTTCTTCATCCGCGGAGGCTGGTCGCGCGATCTGTGGAACAGCATCTACCGGGAGCGCTCCCTCGGGCTGGGCACCCAGCTCAACCTGTCGAAAGGGCGGCCCTTCTTCCTCCGGGCCGTTGCCCAGCACAGCCATCACAAGTACGCCCGCAAGATCGCCGCAGTGGACAACGAGTTCGGAAAGTTCAAGGCGGATAATAAGCGGTTCAATGCCGACAGGATCAACCTCTACTACGGGAGCCGCATTCACAGCCTGAAATTCACCCTGGAAATGGCATTGGAGCTCCACCCCGGGCGGGAGCTGTTCATCCGCGGCGGCTATATGCTGCCTTTCGCCCGGCAGCAGCACATTTACCTCAAGGAGCGCAGGCAGCTGTTCAACAAAAAAGAACGCCTGCCTTTGGAGGACAGGATACTGGTGGAAAGGAACGGAGAGCCGTTCGATGGCAGGATGACGCCGGAGCAGTCGTTTTTTGTGACGGTGGGGCTGGTGTTTAAATGAGAGATTGCCTTTTTGATTTTTGATGTTTGATTTTTGATGTTTGATGTATTCAGCGGAGGCTGCACAACAGGGGCAGCCCTTTCGGGGCACGTCAAAAATCAAAAATCAAACGTCGCAGATCAAAAATATAAATGATGAGGCTCAGCTTTTCAACAAACTATCAACCGGAATTACTATTCCCTCCTTCTCCACCACCAGCTCCCAGCCGGCGGATTCCACCATGTAGCGCATGACGTCGAGCATCTGGTTGCCCTCCTTACGGGCTTCGTCGATCAGGCGGCTTTCTTTGGCCTTACTGCTCAGCACGGCCTTGGCATTCTTGTTGATGCGGGTATAATCTTCGGGGGTGAAGCTGTTGAAGAAGCTCTCTTCCAGGTTTTTATATTCTATTTCGTGGTCGATGGAGAGGATGCGGGGTTCGGGCAGGTTGCTGATGATAATGCGGCGTTGGAGGCTGTCGACGGCAATGCCGATCTTCTCCATATCGTAACCCACCAGCACCTTGCCGGTAACTTTAAGGATGGCCTGCTTGGAAAAACTCCAGGTGCTGGGCAGGGGCATATAGAGGGTAAACTTGCGGATATTCGTCTCATCGTACAATTCCACGAAATTGCCTTCAACCGTGACGAGCTTTCGCACTTTACTCACTTTTTCCAGGAGCACCGTGCCCTGGCTGCGGATCTCCTCGTCCGCCTTTTGCCGGAAATACCAGCTGGCAGCCCAGAAACCAAGGGCAAAGACGGCAATGATGCCGATGAGGGCAAGGATCCTTTTCATCATGAGGTTGAATTGAAAGAGGGGTTGTTATTCGTTGATTCGTTATTCGGAGGCCACGAATCACGAATCAACGAATCACGAATCAACGAACCACTACTCCCGCTCTGAGGCCAGGTCATATCGCAGGCCGTTGTATTCCTTCAGCACGGCTTTCACCGAGCCTACCGATACCGGCGACTCGATGATGAGCGGTATCTTGTTTTTGTCATCCGAGGCCCAGACATTCATGGCGGCGCCCCCTTCGCCGAAGACGTAGCCGGAGATCACTTCGGGGCTGAATTTGATCGTATTGAAACGGCCCAGGCCCTTGACCTTCACATCCTTTTCCTTACCCTGATATTCCACTTTAAGAGGCCAGACTTCCTTGTCCATAAAGATCTTGACAGGGATCCTGGCGCCGGCCTGATAGTCTTCGAATTCAATATTCCGGGTAAAATAAATGATGGAAAGGACATCGTGCATACAGTTTTCGATATCGTACTCCGACAGTTCCGCCGTTTCTTTTGACTTCCCACGCAGGGAATAGGCTTTGGCGCGGTTCTGGTCGAATGTCACCTTGTCATACAGGCGGTATTTCCCTTCCTGCACATCCCGGATGGATATGACCGGAAGCAGGGTGTTCTTGTCGACATAAGTATCGTACTTGTCCCGAACTTTGTAGAACCATTCGTAAGACTTGTAGGTGCTCCCGTAAGCGGAGAGATGATATTGGTCCTCTTTTTCCCGCACGCGGAAGGTGACTTCGCCGGCGGCCAGCCAGATGAAGTTCCAGTTGTAGTATAATTTGTAGGTGATCGTTTCACCGTGCAGGAAGGTGTTGTTATAGATACTGCAGGGCGATACGGATTCCACCATCTGTGGGGGTTCTGACCTGTTCCATTCAGTCCGTTCCGGGGCGGCGAACGCCATAAGGAGCATCAGCGTAATGCCTGTCACGCTCATCCTGAGCAACTTCAATTTCATAACCTAATGATTTTAAGACATTTATTTTGAAGATGGCGGCCATTCCAACTAACGCGGGCAGGCACAGGTTTATTATAAAAAGCGCAAAGGTGGCCGCCAAAATCGCCACGTCCTGCCCACTATGAGGGCCGAGGGCCAGCAATGCTGCTTCACCCCGTGCCAGCAGCCCCAGAGCGGGAGGTAAGGGAATGCTGGTTTGTATTAAAAATATCGTTGCGATCCCTGCCAGCGCTGCCCCAACCGGGGCCCCTGCCCCAAAAAATGCAAGCAGGCAGAAATACTGGAAGCAATACACGCCGTAACGCATTGCCGCCAGGCCCAGGGCAATTCCCAGGTGATACGGGCGGTAGCGGTTCAGTATCCGTACCAAACGCAGGGCCTTTCCCGGCAGAGGCAGGGCCCTTGCGGCTGTCCCGAACCAACGGATGTTGAAGAACAGCAGGTATATCAAGATGAGCAGAGCCACGGCCAACCACCAGAAGCTGTCAAAGAGCAATTTCATTTCCCGGAAGTAAAGGCCCGCTACGTAAAGCGCTCCGATCAGGCCTGCCCCGATGAGTACCAGCAACTGAGCCAGGTTGCCTACCAGCGCCGCCATTACAGCGTGCCAGTTGTACCGAGCGGGCACCGCCAGCAGCCGGCCGCCGTATTCTCCTACCCGGTTGGGCGTGAAGAGAGCCAGAGATACGCCCGCCATTATTCCCGAAAAGGCGCGCCTGAAGGAAAGCTTTAGGAATGGGGAAAGCAGGTAACGCCACTTTTGCGTTTCCAGCGACCAGTTGACGGGAAGCAGCAAAAAGGCCACCGCCAGCCACGGCCAGTTTTTCAATCCCGGCAATGCTTTTACGGCCTGCCGCGCTATCTCCACACCTTCTTTTTCCCCAAAGGCCTGCTTGTATATGGTAAACAACAGAAGAGCCGCAATTGTGCCCTTCAGCAGCCAATTGATCAATACGGCTCCCCTCCTTTTCCAAGCTGTCTGCATGCGTTTACCAAACCAGTAATAAAAAAATCAGTTCACTTCCTGCCGCCCCAAAGAAAACAAAAGTTTTCAACTTCTTTGTTTTGTCCGTGGTTTTGAAGTACTTTTACAAAGATGATGAAGACATCCGGAGAGCGCCCCCATCCGGAATTAAAAAAACTATCCTAACTGACGTTTGAAATCCGAAAAAGATACATACCGCTTGCTCGGCGTCGACCCCGGCACCAATATCCTGGGGTATGCGATCGTAGAGGTGAAGCAGAAGAAGCTGCAATTGCTCGACATGGGAGTGATCTACTTGAAAAAGATGGAGGACCACCAGGATAAACTGCAACACATCTTTGAGCGCCTGCAGAGCATCATCGAGATCTACCAGCCCCGGGAAATGGCCATCGAGGCGCCTTTCTACGGCAAGAACCCACAGTCTATGCTCAAACTGGGGCGGGCACAGGGCGTGGCCATCGCCGCCGCCATCACCAAAGGAGTCCGGATCACAGAATACTCCCCCAAAAAGATCAAGCAATCGGTGACCGGCAACGGCAACGCCGCCAAGGAACAGGTGGCCGCTATGCTGTCCAACATCATGAACTTCAAGCTCGACGACTACTACCTCGACGCTACCGACGCCCTGGCCACCGCCGTCTGCCATTTCTACCAGTCAGGCAGTATCCTCAGTGGAAAAAAACGGTACAATGACTGGGGCAGTTTCCTCAAGGACAATCCGGGCAGGAGAGGGTGAAAAAGAATGGAATGAAGGATTAAATGGATTAGCTAATCATTCCTTCATTCCTTCATTCCTTCATTCCTTATATTTCTTCCGTATAGCCTCGGCCAGCTCCGCCAATTCTTCCTGGGTGGGTGACAATTTCGGTTTGGAGAAGTTCATATCTCCAATATCATTGATGGGGATGAGGTGGATATGGGTATGGGGAACTTCCAGGCCGATGACGGAGACGCCGATCCGCTCGCAGGGCACAACCGCCTCTATTGCTTTAGCTACGCGTTTGGAAAAGGCCATCAGGCCGGCAAGTTTGTCATCATCAATATCGAAGATATAATCGATCTCCTGTTTGGGGATGGCCAGAGTATGGCCCTCCGCCAGCGGGTTGATGTCCAGAAAAGCGAGAAAATCCTCCGTTTCGGCAACTTTGTGGGCAGGGATCTCTCCACTGGCGATCTTGCTGAAAATACTGGGCATGGTTAGGGCGTTTTTTTTAGGAAAGAGAAATTTCCACGATCTCAAATTCAAGGTTGCCCCGAGGTGTTTCCACGATGGCCAGGTCGCCAACGGATTTGCCAAGCAGGCCCTGCCCCATAGGAGAACTTACGGATATCTTCTTGGCCTTGAGGTCGGCTTCTGATTCGGAGACGAGCTTGTATTTCAATTGCTTTCCCGTCTTCTTGTTCTTGATAGTCACGTTGGACAGCACCGTCACCTTGGACGAGTCCAGCTGGCTTTCATCGAGAATACGGGAATTGGCCAGCACTTTTTCCAGTTCGTTGATGCGTAGCTCCAGCATGCCCTGGGCATCCTTGGCGGCATCGTATTCCGCATTCTCCGAAAGGTCTCCTTTTTCCCGGGCTTCGGCAATAGCCCGGGCTGCTTCTTCGCGGCCGTTGGTTTTCATTTCATCAAGTTCGGCCTTCAGTTTATTATAGCCCTCGCGTGTCAGATAATTGAATCCAGACATAGTAAATCTTTTTTTCATGAACAATATGCCGTCAATCCTCCCTCCTCTGGTTATGTCCAAACCAGAGTTGACAACTTACCAACCTGAGTGGAGGAAAAACAAGTGGGCTGTTCGCAGTATTAATTCTGATGCGAAACTCTTTCCTTACTCAATCTTTGGCCCTGCCAATGAGGGAAAGGGTAAAACAGCCTTTTCTCTCATTTCCGTGCTCAGGGGCAGTAGCCCCCCTTTTGAGCATAAAAGGCAAGAACGCTTCCGCGGGGCATTGCGGAAACGTTCTTGCCGTGGTTGTAATGCAAAAGTAAAGATATTCGCCGAAAAATTCAAGGCCGGAGAAGCCGGGGCCTCAGGAACACATCGAAATATACTCCTTATATGTTAAAGCGAATACCGATGTTGTGCGTGCCGTCCCAGATCTTGGTGTTGCGGTAAGCATAGTCGATGGAGAAACGCACGTCCTTATTTTCGCGGCTCAGCGGCACGGATACGGAAGCTCCGGCGCTCAGCCCGGTATAGATCGGCTGTTCTACTTCATTATCGGAACCGAACTCATAGCGGTAGCCTCCCCGAAGCATGAACATATCGCTGAGGGAATACTCCAGGCCGCCCCCCACCTGATCCTGAGAAAAGGAATTGGAGGTAAAGTTACCCAGAGCGGTCAGGCGGTGCTTGTCGCCGATCAGGAAATCGTACGACAGGCCGATGTTCAGCATCGAAGGCAATTCAAAATCGGCAGCGCGCTGGGCATAGGTCAGCTCATAGCTTCCTCCATTGGGCGCGGGCCCCTGAGTGGACAGGCCCTGCCCTCCGTAGGTCATACGGGAGCCGATATTGCGCAGGGAGATACCGAACTTGAAGTTGTCCTGCGCGCCGGTAACATACTGTACGCCGGCATCGATGGCAAAGCCGAAGGAGTTGACATCCTGGATCGACTCGGAAACACCGCGGAACAACACCCCTACTGAAACCTTGTTCTCAAAGGTCTGGGAATAGCCGAAACCGATGTTGAAGAAGTTGGGCGAAAAAGTAGTTCCCGTACCTTCCGGCTGGTCGACCGTGGTGACGCGGATATCTCCAAAATCGATGGACATCAGGCTGACGGCAATGGCCCCGCCTTTACCGACCCGCTGGGCGACGCCGGCGCCATTGAGGCGGATATCGGTGCCCTGGAGGTACAAGGCATGGCCAAACTGCACCTCCGTCTTGTTGATGCGGCCAATGCCGGCCACGTTGAGGTGCATGGCTTCGACACCGGAGACGAATGAAGTCGTCATGGTGTGCAGGCCGGCGCTGCGCGGATAGGGGTTAAGCAGCAACTGCCCGGCTCCGGCCTCGCCCTGCCGGTCGGGGTTACCTGCCAAGGCAGGCGCAGCAGCAGCGCATACCATCGCAAATGCAAGGACAAAGTATATAAGCTTATTCATATAGTCGTTTTTTGAGAGGCCGGCTTCCGGAGCCTTTGCTCCGGAAGCGATGCCTCTGTCTGTTTTCAAGTTTTTGTGATCAATACTACAGGCCGGACGGGTCGAACTCCCGGTTCACGCCGAACCACTTGAGGGTGCGCTCGCCCAGGCCTTCGGCCGCTACATGGATAAGGTATACGCCACTGGCCACCGGAATACCCTTGTTGTTCCGAAGGTCCCATTCCAGAGCAGGAACGATCTGGTTGCGGTTCAGCGCCCGGTTATTGCCCTCAGGAACCGTACCGATCTCATCGCGCACATACTGGCGGATGAACTTACCTTCCAGCGTGTAGATGGTCACCACACAACTGGCCGGCAGGTTGGTGATCTTTATGATATTGGTAAACTGGGAAGTCTCGTAGTCGGAGAAACCATAATACGGGTTCGGGACCACATCGATCATATCCAGCGCATTCTCGACCTGCGCTTCATCCAGAACCGAAGCTTCCTTGTCGATAATGCTGAACCGGTAGAGCGGATGGTAGTTGTTGTCTCCGGTTCCGGTGCGGTCATCGCCCATATCATAGTCGTTGCCATAGTCTATGTCATTCTCCACCTGATACGGGTTGTTCGTCCGCAGTTTGACCACTACATCCGACGGGATGAGGCCCTCCTCGTAAGAAAGCATGGGTGCATCCGGCAGCGGAACCACCATACCAGCCCAGGTAAGCTCCCGCATGGCTTTGACCTTGGTCAGCGGGCTTGGGCCCGGCTTGAGGTTGTCGCGGAAGATGGCGCAGGAATCGTATGGCATTCTGGAGACGTAGACGAAGTGCTGGCCGCCCAGGTAATAGGGCAGCGGCAGGTTGCTGAAGAAGTTCTCATCCCCGAGGATCAGCTGGCTGTTCGGGTTGAACATCATGTCGCGGCCGGCAGGAGCGTCGTCATAAGAATCCGTCAGAAGCGAGCCGTCATAGACGGAGTTTTCTCCGAAGAAAACATTCAGGCGCTGGCCCGTCTCCACGTCCACGGCATAGCCCGGGAACCAACCCATGCCTTCGCCTGTGCCGTCGGGCACCGGCAGGCCGTCGGCCCCGGCTTCCTTACCTACGGATGGAGCGGCGCGCAGGTCGAATTGCTCGCGTTCTCCTTCGGTCGGCCAGCCGGCATTCGTGTAGAAGCGGTTCGCCGTTTCTACAACCACACAGCGGCTCCACAGATCCTTATTGGAAGTGAATACCACGTCGACGTTATTCAGGTTCGCCAGCCTCATCTGGTTGCGTACGATGCTGGAAGCACTGTTGTTAGTCCAGGCGGGTGTGATGAATGTCGGGTCGGATACCACGTCCCTCGACCTCCAGTCCAGGAGGTAATAGGGAAGCAAGGGTGAGTTACCATACTGGGACAGCCCGCCATCCGGGTCCAGAGTAGCATCGGCCTCGGCCGGGTTCAGTGAGAAATAATCGAACAGCCTGTCGTCAAAACCTACCTGCGGGATCAGGTCGAATCCCTCCGGGAAGAAGAAGTACCAGGGTTCGGAGGCAGGATCCCGGTAAGAGATCTCACTGGGAATGTATCCGTTGTTCCGGGTTTCTTTCGCGCCGGGTTCAGCCACCTGGCCGATAGAAACCGTAAACCCGTAATCGCGGATGATCTGTTCATTCAGCTGGTCGATGGTCTTTTCGGAAACGACCCGGTAATTGCCGTCGTCCGGGAAGAGGGTCAGTTCCCAGCGGGCATCCGGGTCGAGGACGTCGTCCTCCATATTGCTGTCGACAAACCTCAGTTCGAAGTTGCCGTTCTTAACATCGAGCGGGTTGAAGACCTGCACATTGATCGGGCCGCGCCCATCGGCGTAGGTCAATTCACCCAGCGCTTTATTACCCTGGCGGAAGGCCTCTTCGAGCGCTACCCGGGTACCTTCACTCAGGTCCATGAAGTTGCCGCCATTACCTATGCCGTCGATGCGGGTAATGGTAGCGCCGCTGCCGTAATCGGCATTGAGCTGCCGGTCGACGATCGGGCGCGGGATGGCCGTGTAGGGCAGGCCGTCTCCGTTGGGCCCGATATTCCGGCGGCCTTCGAGGTATGGCTTACGCTGGCCGATGATCAGTTCCGGATCAAATGGCTCGTATTCGTTGAAAGCGTAGGCCACTGCCGCGAAGTAGTATTTCCTGTGGTTGACCAGGCGGCTGTCTCCAGCGGCGAAGGCGTCAGACCGTACGCGGAAGGTGTGGCGTATGCCTTCGTTCGCGCCGTCCACCATAAGAGACGGAACGTAGTAGGTCTCCTCAGTGGGCGCTTCTACCGGGGCCCAGTTGAATATCTTCGCTATACCGTTGCGCAGGTCGACCTGATAGATCAGGCGGGCCCGGCCGGGGTCGGAGACATTCTCGGGGCTCAGGCCGATATTGGGGCCGTTGAGCTGATAGATCTTGTAGCCTTCGAAGCGATAAAGGCTGTCTTCCGCCAGCGGCGGGATTTCCAGGCCCACCTCTTCATAGGCTTCATAGGCATTATTGGAAGAGCTGGTATCATTGGTCAGCACGATGATCAGCTCGCGGTCCAGCTCGATGATATCGAGGTCGGGAGCATCCGGGCCGTCGGTAATGTCAAAGCAGTTATCGAAGAGGGCCTGGGCGATGTCGTCCGCTTCCTGCAACCTCCGGAGGCTGGGGTTGGGATATTCCTGGTCGGGCACCCAGACCACACCGATGATCAGCTCGTTCACTGCTCCCGGGTCAAGGCGGAAAGGCCCGGAAGCCTGAATGGTGCGGCGGTCGCCATACGGCAGTTCGGCCGTAGCCATGGACCACCCGTTGGGGTCGTCGGGAGCTTCGGTGAAGGCGTACCTGATGGGGTCGCCGTCTTCGTAGGCGTCATCGCCGTAAGTAAAGGGCTTACCGTCACGCCAGGAGCCGGTCAGATAGCGGTAGTATTCCAGGGCGTTACCCGGGTCGGTCATACCGGTAGGCCAGGGGCCGCCCACCGAACCGTTGTTGTAATAAGTAAAGGAAGACATGCCAAGTTCCACGATCGTATCCGGCTCCTGGTCGCGGGTGGGGTTGAGCAATGTGCCGTTGGGGCCAAAGACCTTCGGGCCGAGCGGGCCGCGGAAGTAGTCGACGCCGAGGATGGGCACCTCGTCGCAATAGGTGTTCACACCACCCGGGCAGGAGCAGCCGGTCTGGCCGTCCAGCACATCTTCGTTATAGACGATGCCGAGGCTTCGCAGAGTATCACAACCGATATAGTCATCGGTATAGCAACCCAGGTCCGGGTCAACCCACATGGCGAAGAAAGTACTGTCGATCGGCTCGACGGCGCGGTTGATCAGCTTGTACCGCTGAAAGGTCATGTCGTTGAGTTCATCGTTGGTGGCATAGCCGAAGGCCTGCACCTGGATCTCCATCTGAATGGGGTCGCCGTTGGTCTCAGTATGGATATTACCGTTGTCGTTGTAGATCCAGAAGATCATTTCATCCGGATACTGAGGCGTCTCACAACCACGGATCTCGATCACCGGGTAGTCCCCGTTCTGAGGGTTGTACAGGCCGTCGCCATCTTCATCGTGAAAACCGGCCAGGCCCTGGCTGGTATTGGGCAGTTCGAAGCCGTTCACATCCAGGAAGAAGGGGTTCCCCCTGCCCGGCCAGCCGCGAACGCCCTTGGGGATAGAAGTAGGCTCATACGTCCCTCCTTCATTCACCACCTGCTCATAATTGCGGAGGTGTTCGTCGATCTCTCCACCCGTCACCACAAAGAAAACATCCCACTGAGAGCAGATCTCCTGGTCGGTAGTACCAGGATCCGGGTCATCCTCATTTTCTTTTTCCGGGAAGAGCGGGCCGGACCAGAAGTCGGTCGTACCGCTGCCCCGGCCGTATGTCTGGGCCGCCACCTTCAGGTTACCGGCGGCATCCACACCGCCGAGCCATACGGCGCCGGCGAAAATGGAAGACACTTCGGGAACTCCCGGAGGCACTTTAGGCACAACATAACGGCCGTCGTTCCCGTCCCACCAAACATCACCACCGGTGGTGAGGCGGGCGCGGATGTTGTTTACAGCCTGGTCGCGCTGAGCTTTGGCCGGGTCGCAACTCTCTCGAAAGGAAACTCTATTATTGTTATCAGCTTGTTCGGCCTGCGACATGTTGGGGTTGATGTGAGCAGAGGCAAAAGCCACTGCTAAGGCCACACCCAACAAGCTAAGTAAGAATTTACGCATAGCACAATAGTTTTTATATGAATGATTTTACGGAAGTAGGCTGGAGGAAGCTCATTCTGATCCGAACGAGCTTCCCCCGGCTGGCGTCCCGATAAATTAAAAGTCAAAAATGGCGCCTACATAGATCCGGCGCGGCAGGCTGAAGAAGTTCGGGTTCAGTAACCGCCACTGGTACGAAGCCAGGAAGGATTCCAGAGGGCGCTGGGAATTGAGGACGCTGTTGATCTGGTCCTGTCCTTCCGGAGTGCGCAGGAACCCGTCGTCTTCCGGCGAGCCGGTTGCCGAGTAAACGTTGATCACGTTGCGGCGGTCCAGCACGTTGGAGACGCGGACATACACGTTCAGGCCGAGCTGGTTGCTGATGTTGAAGTTCTTGTCCACCCGCAGGTTGAGCGTAAAGTTCCAGGGTTTACGGGCGCCGTTGAGCGAACCTATCGTTCCGGCGCCGTCCAGCGGCAGAGCCTGCAGGGCAGCCGTGTAAGGACGGCCGGATACGGCAATAGCCTGGAGGTTGAGGCCGGCATTGGCAAAAATGTCAGCGCCGAACAAACGCGGGCCGGTATACTTATTTCCACTGGAGTAGCGGTAGTCCATGGTGGCGACAATACGGTGGCGCTCGTCAAAGTTGAGCGGGAAGAGCGTACGCAGGTTACCCCGGCTGCTCAGGCCGCGCTGTGAGTCGGCATCCGAACCGGTGCCATCAGCAAACTGAAGCGTATAGTTTGTATTGAAAGACAGGTTGCCGGTGCGCCGCATGTCGTACTGGAAGGAAAAACCCTTGACCGTACCGAAATCCTGGTTGTCGTAGGTCGTGTACTGGCCGACGATGGGAACCGGGAAGAACGTACGGATCTGGATCATATCCCGCATCTCTTTGTAGTAAGCCGCGATCTTCAGAGCAGAAGTATTAGACAGCTTCTGCTGGAAACCGACCTCGTAGTCGACGGTCTTCTCCGGCTTCAGGTTCGGGTTGTTCCTGATCCCCGTCCGCTCCGTAAAATAGAAGTAGTCAATGGGGGTCGCAATAGTGTTGGACGGCGGCCGCTGCACCAGAATATCGTAGTGGGCAAAGAAGTTGGCCTCATCGGAGATCGGGAAGGAGAAGGCCAGGCGGGGCATAAAGTTCACCTGTACTTCGTAATCTTCGAATGCCGCATTGATATCGAAGCCGCGCTTTTTGATGTACTGCACATCTTCGCGCACATTCAGGTCGCGGTAGACCGGGTTGACGACGCCTCCCTGGAAGATCAGGGCCGGGTTGTTAGCCGGGTTACCGTTGGCCTCGTACCACTGGTCGCCATCCCGATAGGCCAGGACCTGTTCGCCGGATTCGTCGGTGGTATATACTTTAAAGTCATCCTCGATGTTACCGGGGCGCTCGCCGCCGAATTCGCTGTGGTAATCGGCAGCGCCCTGGATCTCATACAGGCTGTAATTGTCCTTCAGCACCTTGGTGTTGGCGTCATAGCGGTCGACACGCAGGCCGAGGCGGAAGATGATATCCTTGAAGGTAAATTTGTCCTGAATGTAGGCGGCGCCGTAGATTGGCCGGTTGGGAGCTACCGGGAAAGTACGGATGCCTGTGTTGGGGTCTCCGGTAGTGGTCATGGTGAAGAAATCTTCGAAGTTACCGTCGAAGTTTTCTCCCAGGTAAGTATACCCGTAATACCCAAGTGACTGGAAGTCGTTCAATTCCTTGGCGGAGAACATATCCAGGCTGAGGTCTTCCGGGCGCAGGCCATCCACATTGACAAAGTCGGTCAGAGCATCGCCGGTCACTTCGCGCACGCGCTTGTAGAACAGGTCGTCGGCGCCTTCAGCGATAGACACTTCGTAACGCTGCCCGATAATAGGAATATTATTGAGGAACAGAGTGTCCGTTTCACCGGTCGGGTTGGTAAGCGGGTTGCCCTCGTCGTCAAACGGAATACCCTGGATGTGGTTGTTGGCCAGCTGGCGGGCCAGCACCCATAAGTCAAATGGGTTGACGCTGTACTGCCGGTTGAGGCGTTCCTCGTACCATACCCCCAGCTGAATGTTGTGGCGGCCTTTATCGGAGCCTCCGGGGATCAGGTCGAAGGAAGCCCGGGCCTGGAAAGTATAGGTGTCGTTGTCGCGCTTGCGGAACAAGTCGTACACCTGGCCGACGTTGGTATGGAAGTTCCAGGAGTTGTCAAAGACCTGAAGCGTCCGGCCGTTGATCGCGTTAAACCCATCGAGAGTAGGAGGCAGCCCTTCGCCGTCCTGTACGCCGAGCGGGTTGTTGTAAGCCGCCAACACCGGATTGATAGTGGGGTCCGCCTCGTATCCTATCAGCTGCTGGCGGTAGTCTACGTGAGTGGCGATGATGTTCAGCAGTGAATCCTGGCTGAACTGATACACCGGCTCCCATTCCTGGTCGAAGCGGCCGATGTAGCCGTAGTTGAACAGGTTGTCTTCATGCCGGGGGTCGTAGAGGTCGTACAGCTGCTTTTCGTAACCGAACTGCAGGGTATAACTGGCGTTCTGGATCAGCGCACTCTTGCTGGAGCGGTCCTCTTCGGAAGAGGCGCCGCCAAGGCGGTGGCGGAAGCGGAAGTTGCCGCGGTAGGTGCGGTCAAAGTCCATGGGGTTATTGTGGCTGTTGTATACACGCCAGTTGGCGCCGCTTCCCGAGGCCTCCCCGGGCGTAAAGCGGTCTTCCTCCCGGCTGAACGCGCCGGTGAAGGTTACGTCGATGGCGTTGCTGAGGCGGGCGTCGATCTTGGCAGTGAGGTCATAACGCTGATATTCCTCGAAAGGCTGGTAGTCCAGCGTCTCTATATCTTCATCGGTCAGAAAGTCGGCCGCTACGAAGGGGTTCCCGCCGCGTTCGATGACCGGGTTGGCCTCCAGGTTTGCCAGCACGTTGTCTTTAACGCGGTAGACGTTCACCGCGGTGGGGTCATCGTCGAGCTGGTCCGTCAGGCGGCCGGCGAGGCGGAAGCCGAGGATGGAAGTCCTGCTGCCGTCCGATTCGGTGCGCTGCAGGATAGGCCCGCTGAGGTTAAACCCGACCAGGCTTTGCTCGAAGGGGTCGAGATAACGGGAAGTTTCCGCCTCGATTCCGCCGGAGAACTGGCTGGAAGGCCCTTTGGTGGTAATGGATATGATACCGCCGGTTACGTCCCCGTACTGGGCTTCGATACCCCCGGTGATCACCTGCAACTGGTCGATCTCCGATTCCGGTATCAGGTTACCACGAACGCGGATCCCGTCGATGTAGTAGTCGGTGGCATTATCCCGGGAGCCCCGGATGGCGATGGCGTCGCCTTCATCGGCGGAAGCCAGGCCGGCGGTAGTGGCCGCCAGGGCGTTAATGTTCCGGGTGGGCAGGTTCTTGATCTGGTCACTGGTGATGACCGCACCCTGGGTGGTGTTGTCCTGTTCGACCAGCGGTACTCGGTATTCCGTCACAACGACTTCGTCGAGCACGACGCCTTCGGCCGACAGTTCGATGTCCAGTCTGTTTGCTTTACCGGCGAGGGCCTTCACACCGGTTACCCGTTGTTTGGCGTACCCCACATAGGTCACTTCCACATCGTAGGTGCCGGGGTCGATCTCGGTAAAGTTGTAGTTACCGTCGAAGTCGGTCTCCGTTCCGGTGGTCAGCACTCCGTTTTTGTAGAGGGCCACAGAACCGAAGAGGATGGGTTCCCCCGTCTCTTTGTCGGTGACCTTACCCTGAAGCGTGGTCTGAGCATAAGCTCCCGCTCCAGTGATCAGGAGTGTGAAAAACAATAGTAAATAACGTGCCATAAATTTCCTGTTTTAAAATTTCGACTAAAACCAAGGGTTTTGAACCTGTCCGAAAGCAATTTTCTGAGTTTTTTCAACGCATCTTCCGCACAAGTTCTCAGGCCAATGCGCAATGTTAAAAAAAATAAACGTTGTTTTCAAAAAAATCATTTGCCCCCAAAAAGGGCTGAAAAGCCAGATATTGAGGGCCAGGATAGCCATCTGAAAACAGCAGCCCCGGAAAAATCCCGGTTTCCCAACCTCAAAAATAGGAATTAAGGATTTCTCAGCGGCATCATTTTTTTTCAAAAGTCAGGTTTCTGATTTGGTGTTTCTGGAGATATCGTTGCATCCGGGAGTAAAGGGGGTGTTTTGGTGTATCAGTGCTTTAGTGTATTAGTGCTTTAGTGTATTAGTGCTTTAGTGTATCAGTGTTTTAGTTGGGGCTTTCTGACACACTTCTCTCTGACACACTAGAAGAACGTGACGCGCAAATATAACGCTTCCTTTGAAAATTTAAGACATTCTCTTTTCGTCCTTCGGCTGACAACATCTTTTTTAGCCGGTTCTGTTTCGTCTGTGGGGGGGCGGTTGGAGGAAATTCGTGTATCCGTGTATCCGTGTATCCGTATAAGTACCTGGACACAATTAGCGAGACACAAATTGCCAGTTAAACTCCTGATATTCAGTCATTCGCTAATTCACCAATTCAGTCAATGTAGTTATTTGCCGGGGGCCTGATACTCGGCAAGGGGCGCCTTCCGACAGGCAAAAACGGATACGCCAATGCACACATACACTGATACACTCTTTATATTTGCCAACTAAAAAGAATACGAGGCCATGAAGCAAAAATACACCTTATATATTGTACTAGCGGCTACCGCGGCGTCTTTTCTGGGAGCTTGCCGGAATGAGCCCCCCCGGGAAGAACCCAGGCACCTGTTCGGTGAGTTCTTTGTCCGTTATCTGCAGGCGGAAAAAGAACTGAAAGCCCATGCCTCTTTTTTTGAAGGAGATACCATAGAAACTGCTGTTGCGAAGGCCTTTGCCGGAGGCGCTACCTTCCAGGGCAACGACATGGAAGCCCGCAACCTTCCGGGAGGGACGACCCGGTACACTTTTGAAAAAAGAGGCGGCGAATATGCCGACACCTTCAGGTTCAGTTTTAAGGACGATCTCGGGCAACAGCGGGAAATTTCGGTGGCCATGGCCCCGATCGACACTTTCAGCGTCAGGGACGGCCTGGCCAGCCGGAGTACCGGCATGCACCTTTACGCCCGTGGGGGTAAGCTCAGCCGGGGGGAAAGTATGGTGCTCCTTTTCAATGATGAGGACAATAAAGCCTCAACGATCATGCTTACCGGGCCGAGCGCCGGTGAAGAATACCGCATTCCGGCTGCCAAAGTGGAAAACCTCAGCCCCGGAAAAAATACCCTCTACCTGGTCAAGAAAAAACGGGTGGCTGAAAAGGGCGACTCGCTTTCCACCCTTTCAGATATTGAGTTCTATACCAACACCATAGAGGTGGACGTGGTGGAGTGAGCGAAACAAACAACCGGCCAGATTATTAAAGCTAAGGCAGCTGTTGTATCTTTGCAGGCGATTTGAAAAAATGGCGTGCGGGCCTGGTTCTCAAGACAAACATACTGCCCTGCCAATACCGGGGCCGCAAACCGAAAATGCGAAAAACGAATGCCAAAAGATCAGTCCATCCAATCTGTCCTCATCATTGGAAGCGGGCCCATCATTATAGGACAAGCTTGCGAATTTGACTACTCCGGCTCACAGGCCTCCCGTTCTCTGCGGGAAGAAGGCATCAGAGTTACGCTCATCAACGACAACCCGGCGACCATCATGACCGACCCGGTAACGGCGGACAAGGTCTACCTGTTGCCCCTCACCGTGGAGAGCATTGTCCAGGTGCTGGAAGAACAGGAGATCGACGCCGTACTACCGACCATGGGCGGGCAGACGGCCCTCAACCTCGCCATCGAAGCGGGCAAGCAGGGAGTATGGGAGAAATACAATATACGCCTCATCGGGGTAGACCTCAACGCCATCGAGCTGACAGAGAACCGGGAGGCTTTCCGCCAACACATGATCGACATCGGCCTGAGCGTGGCGCCTTCGCGCATCGCCAACTCCTTCCTCGAAGGTAAGGAAGCCGCCCAGGAGATCGGGTTCCCGCTGGTCATCCGGCCTTCCTACACCCTGGGCGGTACCGGAGGCGGTTTTGTCCATCGTGAAGAACAGTTCGACGCGGCCCTGCGCCGGGGCCTGAACATGTCGCCCACCCACGAGGTGCTGGTCGAAAAGGCCGTCCTGGGCTGGAAAGAATTCGAACTGGAACTGCTGCGCGACTCCAAAGATAATGTGGTGATCATCTGTACGGTGGAAAACCTCGACCCCATGGGCATCCACACCGGGGACAGCATTACGGTGGCCCCGGCAATGACCCTTTCCGACACCGCCTACCAGCAGATGCGCGACGAGGCCATTCAGGCGATGCGCTCCCTGGGCAACTTCGCCGGCGGCTGCAATATACAGTTTGCCATCGACCCGGAGACGGAAAAGCTCATCGTTATCGAGATCAACCCGCGGGTGTCGCGCTCCTCGGCCCTGGCCAGCAAGGCAACCGGCTATCCCATCGCCAAGATCGCCGCCAAACTGGCCATCGGCTATTCCCTCGACGAGCTCAAAAACCAGATCACCAAAACAACGTCCGCCTATTTTGAACCTACCCTCGATTACGTCATTGTCAAAATGCCCCGGTGGGATTTCGAGAAGTTCCAGGGCAGCGACCACCAGCTGGGCCTGCAGATGAAATCCGTGGGCGAAGTAATGGCTATCGGCCGCACTTTCCTGGAAGCCCTGCAGAAGGCCTGCCAGTCCCTCGAGAATAACCGCATGGGCCTGGGCGCCGATATGAAGGAATGGATCCGCACAGCCGACATCCTCGAGCGCCTCGAGAACCCCAGCGAAGACCGCATCTTCCGCATCAAGGACGCCCTCCGGCTGGGGGTGCCGGAAAAAACAATCCACAAACTGACCCGCATCGACCCATGGTTTATCCGCCAGATCAAAACACTGGTGAAAATGGAACAGCGCCTGATGCGCTATAATGTCCCGGAAGACATCGAAGAGGGCTTCTTCCGGGAGATAAAGGAAGCCGGCTACTCCGACGCCCAGATCGCCTGGCTGATGCGCGTCGAAGAACAGGAAGTGGCCCGGCAACGCAAGAAACTGGGCATCCGCCGGACGTATAAAATGGTGGATACCTGCGCCGCCGAGTTCGAGGCCCAGACGCCCTACTTCTACTCCACCTTTGACAAGGAGAATGAAAGCATCCCTACGGATAAAAAGAAGGTCATCGTACTGGGCTCCGGCCCCAACCGCATCGGGCAGGGTATTGAGTTCGATTACTGCTGTGTGCACGGCCTGATCGCCATCAAGGAAGCCGGCTACGAGTCCATCATGATCAACTGCAACCCGGAGACGGTATCCACGGATTTCGACATGGCGGATAAGCTCTACTTCGAACCGGTATTCTGGGAACACCTCGAGGAGGTCCTGGAACTGGAAAAACCGGAGGGCGTCATCGTGCAGTTGGGTGGCCAGACGGCACTGAAACTGGCACAGCGCCTTCACGAGCAGGGCTATAAGATCATCGGTACCGACTTCCCCAGCATGGACCTGGCCGAAGACCGGGGAGCTTTCTCCAACCTGCTCAAAGAGCTGGAGATCCCCTACCCCGATTATGGCGTCGCACAGGATGCCGACGAGGCCCTGGCCGTAGCCCGCCGCACCGGTTACCCGGTACTTGTACGCCCATCTTACGTGCTGGGCGGGCAGCGCATGCGCATCGTCATTAACGACGAAGAGCTGGAGCGCCAGGTGCTCAGTATTTTCAAACACCTGCCCGGCAACCGCGTCCTGATCGACCACTTCCTCGAACGGGCTAAGGAGGCAGAGATCGATGCCATCTGCGACGGCGATGAAGTCCACATCATGGGCATCATGGAACACATCGAGCCGGCCGGTATCCACTCCGGAGACAGTTCCGCCGTCCTGCCCACCTACAGCCTGTCCGTCGAAGCGGTGAACACCATGGTAGAATATACGGAGAAACTGGCAAAAGCACTGAATATCAAAGGGCTGATCAACATCCAGTTTGCAATCAAGGACAACAAGGTGTATGTCATCGAGGCCAATCCGAGAGCTTCCCGCACGACTCCCTTCATCGCCAAGGCCTACCAGGTCCCTTATCTGAATATTGCCACCAAGGTGATGATGGGCACCCACAAGCTCAGGGATTTCGACATCAAACCGCGCCCGGGCGGGTTTGCCATAAAAGTACCGATATTCTCCTTCGAGAAGTTTCCGAACGTGGATAAGAACCTGGGGCCGGAGATGAAGTCCACCGGAGAGGCCATCCGGTATATCCGGGACCTGTCCGACCCGTTTTTCCGGGAATTGGACCGGCAGCGGTATATGTATCTTACCAGATAGTGTTAATTTAGCCTTATGAGTGACAAGCGTAAAGGGCCGAACGAGGAGCTGGCCGCCCTGCAAAAGGAAGTGGAATCGTTCCTGGACAAGGCAGGCGCCGCCCGGCAGCAGCTGAATTCCACCCGCCGGCAGATCCTGGACGCCCAGCTCCGGGCCAGCCATGAAATGCTGGAGCACATCGAGGCCATCAACCAGCTGAGGCAGGACATCAGGGAGATGCTTCTGCAACTGGAAGGCTTCGAGCCGGAAGACCTGGAAGCCGTAAGGTATATGGGCGAGCAACTGGCTACCGCCCCATTGTTCCATCCTCAGTTCGAAGAACTGCTGGCCCGCCGGGACAACGCTGCCGGCAATGGGCGCAGCTTCGAAGAAGAACTGCGCGAACAGGTGCTCAGCCGATTGGATGAATTTTCTTTCTTCCCCGGCGAAAAAGAGAACGCTGCCCGCAAAGCGGCCATTACCGTCCTGGCCAGCGCCGACGAACTGGCCAGGGCCGAAGAACTGCCTGCTCTCACCCGCCTGCTGATTGCCCAGGACCCTATCCGCCGGTTAAGCCCGGAATCAGCGTTCACCCTGCTGGCACAACTGCGGGAGGGCCTGAAAGAATACCTGAAAAGGATTCAGCGCGAAGAAAAAAGCCTGAAAAATTCCACCTTCGGCAGGCATGCTTTTGGCGCCGGGCCGGATGAGGGTACGGACGATTTTCATAACCTCCGCGAATTGCTGGAAAGAATGAAGGAGGCCTTCGCCGACTCCATCAGGATCAAGGGGCCCTCTCCCCTCCTGGAAAACCTCATCGAGGAATTCGAACTGGAAGAGGAGGAAGAAGAGGAGGAGGCTTATCAGGATAAACTGCTCAGCGCCTTCCTGGAAGATATGCTCGATGAATCAGAGGGCCTTATGTTCAGCGAAGATTTTGGGCCGGAGGAAGACTACTTCTGGGATGAGGAGGAAGAGGATTGGGCAGAACTGGACAACCCACAGTACCCCATTGGCAGCTCCGTAAGGGTCATCGCCGAAAAAACGCTGGGACAGGGGTTTACCGACATCAGCATCAAAGGCTGGCAGGGCCGCGTGGAAGAAGCTCTGACCAACGGAGAGGAAAATGTCTTCGTCGTAGCGCTCGACAGCATCACCCTCCGGCAATTGCCCCAAAGGTTCATCGAATATACCTGTGAAGAAGAGTACGGCACCTTCTCCCGTTATGAATTTGACCAGGCAGACCTGGAACCGGCAGAACCCCGGGATACCGAAGAAGATGCCGTCATTGCCCAACGACGGCTTTTCCACCGCTATTTCTGGGGCGACATTGAAGAGGATGAACAGGCAGCCCGCATTTTCAGGATCATGCTCCAATCTCCTGCCGACGACGATATTGACAATTGGGTTGCCTTCTTCAACTCCGAAGTGGAATACCCCTTCCCTGCCGTAGTCGAGGGCCTCGTCCTGCAGCACATCGAGCCGGGCACCGAAGTGGAGGTGCTGGGGGTGGAAGGCGTAGATGAGGAAAACGAATTCGGCCTGGTCGCCTCCATCAAAAAGGGCAGGGCTATCCTCTCTTACCCGCTCATGGAACTGATGCCCGTCAATGACAATGACCCCAAAGCTGAGCCTCTGCTCGACTACCGGTATTGGGCGGACCTGATGTTGTAGTGGATTCGTGTATCTGCGTTTCTATGTCGGTATCAATGATCTTTGCCGATACCTTCCAGCATTTTATCGGGGCGTATTTCATAGGGTTATGTTTTATTCATACATAATAAATCTTTCCCCACAGCATTGCAATTGGGCCAAACTCACTTTCTCACCACCAATGCCCGCCCGATCCGGCCCTCCCCGCTAGCCACCGCCAAATGATACACCCCGGCGGCCAGGCCGCTCACCGGCAGCAACACTTCGCTCTCCCCTGCAGGCAAATATTTCGCCGTACTCCATACTCTTTGCCCCTGCAGGTTGAACAGGTCCAGACAGGCCTTCTGAGGGCTGTTGGCAGTGAAGTGCAGGCGGGCCAGCTCGCGGGCCGGGTTGGGGTAGATATCAAGCAGCAACGCTTCTTCCCGGGCGCTGGGCCCATCTGTACCGCTGGGCGGCAGCACCCGGAACCTGAAGTACCCTTCCGGCGCCACCATGGGCCGCACCTGCTCCTTGCCGGATTGGGCAGTGGCGTGGATGTAGTACCGGACTTCCGAATTCGCCGGCTGTGCGAGAATAGCCCCGCCCCAAAGGGAAGCCTGCTCATCTTCCAGGGCCATAGGTACGGCAGTGTAGGAGGTATCCGGCAGGATGCGATAGTACAGGGTGGCGCCGGCAATGCCGCTGCGGTGTTGTATGATGGCCTTCACCGGATAGGGGTCGTTGGTATTTTCCGTATCCCGCAGGCGGGCATGGGCGATACGCAGCGGATCCCGGACGCCCATCAGCTTGGCAATGCAGTGGATGGCGCCGAAATTGTCGACAATCCCGTCGCAATCTATACCGGCAATGGTATACCCCGGCAGAAGCTCGCGGTGAATGCGCAGGGCTGTTGTATCATACTGCTCCTCATAGACGGGGAGCAGGTAGGCCTTGTTCACGAAAATGCCATTGGTGTAGGTTCGGTAAAACCCGTTTTCATCCGGATAGCGCCCGAGGGCATCGGGCGGCATAGGGATCCGGACGATCCGGTACGGGTTGCCAAATGCGGTTGTCAGCTGCTGCAGAAGAGCCACATTCTCTTCGATCTGAGGGCCGTCGGCCACGCCTTCCGGGTACTGGCCCACCAGGATGGTTTCCTCATCCAGGAACCGCATGTGCATATCCAGGTGGTGGATGGAATCGTAAGGCAGGATGGGGAGTGTGAAATAACGGCCGGGGGTTATCCCCAGGAATGCCCGGGCAATGGACTCTATCTCCTCCATAGTCTTTCCGGGGTTGGTTTCCAGCACCAGCTCCGAGGAGAAAAGGGAGCCCATGCCATCCTGCAGGTTGTTGCCGCCGGCGTGTACCCAGTCGAAGGGCGGTTCAATGGCTTCATAGATGGGCAGGCCCAGCCGTTCGGCTACCAGGCGGGAGAGCGTATCGTCGCGCGTCCGGGTGCTGTCATCATAGATCCAGTCGACGATCATGAGGCTGTCTACATCCTTGTGGTATACGGACCAGGGGCCGTAGTCGCGAATCCAGACGGAATTGAAACCGGCGTCGATGAATTCGATATTATCCGGCGGGATGTTTTCCGTCCGCAGGAAGGTGTCCAACAGTTCCGGCTGGTTCGTAATGATGATAACCCGGCACTCCTTCCGGCTGTGCCGGACGACCTCTGTCAAAATGGGTGTATAGTCGGGATCCCAGGTGATGACGACGGCCTGCACTTCTTCCCATTCGGCCATGGTGCGTACGGGTGGCGGCGGCGGCATGGGGACGGAAGCGGCGCCTCTAAGTTCCTTTAATGCGGGCAGCAAGGCATCAGCTTCCGCCTCCGGTGGCACAATAGCGACCGAATGCCCCGGCTGGCCTGATGCGGAATACAGGGCGCCAAGAAAAACGAGGAGGTGTAACAGGCTTTTCATAGCTTTAAAATTTGCGGGTTAGCAATACCTGCATGGAAAATACTAAATTCGGGACAATATCGGGTGTGAAGGTGTAAGCGTGTAAAGGTGTAAAAGTGCCGGCTATTCGTTTCCACCTTTACACCTTAACACTTTTATACAACAGAAATTCCCATGGAATTCATCGAAAGCGGCCTGCACTTCCGGTTCGGCGAAGAGTGGGTGATCAAAAAATACGATGCGCACCGTTTCTTTCAGGGGTTGAGCGGCGCCGGCCTGAAGGGCGTCGACTTTCTGGGTATTCTGGAAGAGGAGCTGTACCTGTTCGAGGTTAAGAACTTCCGGCGCCGGCAGAGCTGGCAGGCGGAGAACCCGCTGGAGGCCATCCTCGCCGAACCGTCCGCTTTCGCGGAAGAGATCGCTTACAAGGTGGAAGACACCCTGCTGGCCATCGACGCCATCTGGCAGTACTACAACCGCAAATGGCTGTTCCGGCGCCTGCTGCCCGCCTTCCGCCGGCTGCCCGTCACGGAGAACGACTGGCGCTTCTGGGCGCGCGCCTATGCGCTCATGCAACACCCGGAGCAGGTGAAAGTGGTGCTCTGGATGGAAACGGAACAGGCGCGCCCGGCCCTGCTGGCGGAAGTCACCGGGGCGCTGCAAAGCCATCTTCAGAGCCGGGTGGGCTCGGTGCGGATCGCCCTGCGGGGCAGCCATGATTTTCTGCGGGGCTTTGAGCTGGCGTCGGGGTGAACTCACCCCTGGCTGGGCCAAGGCTAGAACTCACCCCTGGCTCTTCCTAATTCCATCAGGAAAAGCCTGTCCCCTCTCTTGGGCAGCAGGGTGGCTAGCAAAAGAGAGGGGAGGCCCAACGCGGCACGACCGGGCAGGCTGCATGGCATGGTACTGGGTTTCTCCCCTCTCTTCCACCCAGCACCACGGAGAAAAAGAGAGGGGACAGGCTGAGCCCGATGCAAATCGGGTTCAGCCAGGGGTGAGTTCCCCCCTCCCGGCAACAACTTCACAAACCAATAACCTTCCATCCCGGTTCATCCCCATCTTTTCACGACTCACCCCGTTCAAACAACAATTCATTCAAAGGGGGTGGACTAACACCTTTTTCCGCCTGACATTTGTAATAAAGAAAAACCCAATTACAATGATCAGATCCATCCCGGCAATCCTGGCCCTGTGTCTTTTCTCTGTGCTGGCAGGAGCTCAGGACACTCCACTGAAAGGATACATCCACACCGCCCTGGAGAGCAACATCGCCCTGCAGCGTCAGGGGCTATCCTACGAAAAAAGCCTGGCGGCCATGGAAGAGGCCAAGGCCATGTTCTTTCCCCGCCTGTCCATACAGGCACGTTATTCCGTCGCCCGCGGTGGCCGCGCCTTCATCATTCCCATTGGCGACCTGGTGAACCCGGTTTATCAGAACCTGAACCAGCTCAACAGCCTGGCGCAGGCTGCCTATCCGGACTATCCCACCGTACCGGAATACCCCATGCTCAGCAATGTAGAGGAGAACTTCCTGCGCGAAACCGAGCAGGAGACGGTGCTGCGCCTGCAGATGCCCATTTTCCACCAGGCCATCCTGCAGAACCAGCACATCCGGCGCAACCTGGCCGAAGCCGAGAAGATTTCCGTAGACATCTACCGGCGCGAGCTGGCC
>CAYQKY010000113.1:0-26419 GCA_964418125.1 uncultured Phaeodactylibacter sp. | reverse complement strand
CCGCTGGGCCGTTGACAGGCCATTTAGCCCTGGATTCGCATATTGTTATATTGTTAGATGGCTGCACGGCCATGGCGAAGGCGCCGGCGGATGTTGTTGGCCTGTTTCTCTTCAGGAACTTTTCCTGTGAAGTAGGCTGAAAGATAAGAAAGATATTTTGATGTTAACGATTGCCTGTACTTCCGTCTTATTGGCAAAACTTATCCTGCCTGAAATTCGCCAGGCTGGTTTCCACATACAATATTGGTTTGTTGGGCTGCGGCTATATCCGGCTGGGGTAGACACCCTCCTTAGCCGGACTTGCTCTTTTGCCCGTGCCCTTTGTTGTTGGAAAGGCCACGCCTGCGTGCCGTAACGCACTTCGGCGTGCAGGCGCGTATCCTGGGGTATGCTCCCTTTCCAACGCCTTCGTTATGAACAAAACAGCAGCGTCATTTCTTTACAAGTTATTCTTTATACAACCCTTAGAGCATGTTTGGAGGCCGCTTTTTATCTCCAAAAGCGGCCTCCAAACATGCTCTTAATGCATAAAAAACTGAAAAAATATGCGAATGAAAGTCAAATTTTTAATAGCTCTTTTCTTTTTATTGTCGATCAACTCATTTGGGCAAAATAGAACCAGGTTTTCCAAAGAAGAAGTACTGTTAGATTTGAAATACCTTCGTGAATCTTTAGAAGATACCCACTACAATTTATATGCTTACACCACTGAACAAGCCCTTGATTCGGCTTATAAAAAAGTAAAAGGCCCGATAAGCAATGATTCATTGTCTTTGCTGGAAACTACCAACCTATTCCAACGATTCATTTCCGTCGTAAACAATGGCCATACATCCATCGACTTCCCTATACAACCTTACATAGAATATGCTCAAAATGGGGGAACTGTTTTTCCTCTTGAACTTGCCTTTGAGTCCGATAAAGCTTTGATAAGAAAAAATTGGTCAGACAATGAAAACATACAACCCGGATTAGAAATTTTGAGTATCAACGGCGCGTCTATAAAAGAGATTCTTGCAAAAATATATCCACAAATTTCTGCTGAACGCACCTATTTCAAAAATGTTAAAATCGAGTTGTATTCATTTCCAAGGTATTATTGGCAGGTATTTGGAAAACAAGATGATTTCGAGGTTGAAATTCTCTCAAAAGGAACAATCCAAAAATATTCATTAAAACCCATCAAAGTAATTGAAGGCTACGAAATGAAAAGAACCGAACTGATAGCCCCTGAAATGAAATTAGAATTTATTGAAAATTCAGCCTACCTAAATCCAGGCGGTTTCGGAGGAGATGAAAAACAATACAGAGCATTTATCGATTCGGCATTTGTAGAAATCAATGATAAAAAAGTTGAAAACCTGATCATTGATTTAAGAAATAACCCTGGGGGTGATGATGCCTTTAGCGACTATCTGGTGTCTTTTATAGCAGATAAGCCTTTTAAATGGAATTCCAGTTTCACCCTGAAAACCAGTAAACTTTTGAAAGAAGACATAAGAAAAAACAAGGATACTACAATGGCCTACTGGCAAAAAGCCCTTTCATTTAAAGACGGAGAAATTTACGACTATGCCTTTGAGGAATATCAGCCGCAACCAAAAAATAAGCGGTTTAAGGGTGAAGTTTATGTACTGGTAAACCGACAATCACATTCTCAATCAGCAGTAACTGCCGCTCAAATTCAAGATTACAATTTTGGCACTATCGCAGGTGAAGAAACAGGCGATTATCCTTCTTTATATGCTTCTATTTTTCAATATTCTCTTCCTAATACAGGTATTATTGTCAATGTATCCAAAGGGTATATTGTACGTGTTAATGGAAGCAAAAAAGAAGAAGGGGTTATTCCCGATATTTTCATCAAAGACCATTTATTGGATGAAAATGATGAAATATTAGAGGCTTTATTGATGAAAATTAAAAAGCATTGATCACTGCAACATCGATACATACTCTTACTCACTCCGCAACGCTTCCACCGGATTGGCCCGCGCCGCCCGCCCGCTCACCGTCAGCAGGGCGATTAAAACAGCAATAACACCGGCGGCAATGAACACTACTTGTTCGGATGTGGACAAGTGCAAAAAGTACCTGGACAGCAATCATTTAAGTATCTTCCCCTCAAAAGTATCCAACATGAAACAGCTGATCACATCGGCCTTCTTTTGCCTTATGGCGCTTACCGCCGCCGGACAGGCCTCCATCCGTATCATTCCCGAACCCTACCGGGTGGAACCCCTTTCCGGGCAGCCCTTTGTCTTCGATGACAACACCGCAATTGTGCTCAGCGACACTGCCGCCCTGCCGGCAGCAAAGCGCCTGTCCTCCCTGCCGGGCGCCAGCCTTCCCATCGAGTGGCGGAGTAAAGGCGAGGAGGTGGAGAATGCGATCCTCCTGGAACTGGACCCAAAGCTGGAATCCTTGGGGGAAGATGGCTATACCTTCCGGGCCCGGCCGCAGGCGATTACCATTCAGGCATTCCACCCGGCGGGGCTGTTCTACGCCGTGGAAACTGCCCGGCAGTTATTCCCCCGCCGGGAGGAAGGGCTTGCCGGACATGCTGTACCTCCTTTCGACATCGAAGACCACCCCCGCTTTGCCTGGCGGGGCCTGCACCTCGACGTCTCCCGCCACTTCATGCCGGTGGAATTCATCAAAAAATACATCGACTACCTGGCCTTTCACAAGCTCAACACCTTCCACTGGCACCTGGTGGACGGCATCGGCTGGCGGATAGCGATCAAATCCCACCCGGAGCTCACCGATTGGGGCGCCTGGCGGGTGGTGAAGGAGGGGCGGATGCCCTGGCAGGATTTTGAGGTTTGGAAACCCGGTGACGAACGCCCCCGCTACGGCGGTTTTTACACCCGGGAAGAGGTCAGAGAAGTGGTGGCCTACGCTCGGGAGCGGTACATTACGGTGGTGCCGGAGATCGAGCTGCCGGGGCATTCCGAGGTGGTTTTCCAGTGCTATCCCGAACTGCTGTGCCGGGACAGCCTGGGCAACTCCCTGCCCAACATCGGCGTGTACTGCGCCGGCAACCCCGACAGCTACCGCCTGCTCGAGGATGTGCTGGATGAAATGCTGGAGCTTTTTCCCTCCGAATACATCCACATCGGGGGAGACGAGGTCAGTAAGAGCAACTGGGCCCGTTGCGCCCGCTGCCAGCGCCTGATGGAAGAAAGACAGTATTCCGGCCTGGACGACATACAAAGCCATTTCGTCAACCACTTCGACCACTACCTCCGGGACAGGGGGCGCCGGCTCATCGGCTGGCATGAGATCCTGGAGGGGGAGCTCAGCCCCGAAGCTTCAATCATGTACTGGGGCGGGGCGGATGGAACGGCCGCCTACCTGCGCCGGGGCCACCCCACGGTGCTGACGCCTGGCTCTCACCTCTATTTCGACCACTACCAGAGCCTGAGCCCGCACGAGCCCAAAGCCTGGGGCGGGTACAGCCCGCTGAAAAAAGTGTACGAATACGAACCGGTACCGGAAGAGCTGGAGGAAGCCTGCCGCGCCAACATCCTGGGCGTGCAGGCCAATGTGTGGACGGAGTACATTCCCGGCCCCCAAAAGGTGGAATACATGGTTTTTCCCCGCATCGCCGCCCTGGCGGAGGCGGCCTGGGCGAAGGACGAAAAAGACTGGCCCCGGTTCCGGAAAAAGCTGGGGGCCCTGCTGCCCCATTACGACGCGATGGGCATAAACTACGCCCGCAGCGCCTTCCGCCCCCAGGCTACCTTCGAACTGGACCGAAACACCAAACAACTCATCGCCCGCCTGGCAACGGAATTGGAAGCAGAGATCCTCTACACCCTTGACGGCTCCGAGCCGCCCTCGCCTTCGGCGTCTCCCTACACCGGGCCCATCCGGCTCGATCACTCCGCCACCATCAAGGCCGTGGCGCTTAAGGGTGGGCAACCGCTAACCGAAACGGAAATCTTCGAAGCCGTACTGCACAAGGCGCGGGGCGCCAGAGTAGAACTACACTGCACGCCCTACGGCCGCTACCAGGCCAGGGGCGGCTACACCCTGGTGGACGCCAACTTCGGCGGTGACAAATGGGGCAACGGCCAGTGGCTCGGCATCCTGAATGAAGATTTCGAGGCCGTCCTGGAGTTGGACACCCTCGCCACCATAAGGCAGGTGGGCTTCAGCTGCATTGAGGAAACCGGCGCCGGCATCTACTTCCCCGCCGGAGTGGAAGTGGCGGTTTCGGAAGACGGGCGGAATTTCCGGACGCTGAAAACATGGCAGAACGGCCGCCCGTTGCCCATCGCCCGCACGCCGGACATCCATACCCAAACCATCACCCTGGAGTTCGGGCCCACGGCCTGCCGCTACCTGCGGGTAAAGGCGGCCTATCAGCCGGTAGAAGGGCAGGGCGTATTCATCTTTGTGGATGAGGTGGTGGTGGAGTGACGGCCGGCGCAGAGTTATTCTTCCAACGCCATATCCAGCTTGCTCATCTCCTCATTCAGCGGGATCATGGCTACGCTGTAAAAATCGCACCGCCAGGTTCCATCTGCATTAACGTCAGTTCGGGATGCATTCGAGAATATATAGTCTCAAAACCCTGATTTTGTTGATCGTTGTTGGAGTGAAAACCCTGCTCTACGGCGATGGCCGATTGCCCGTCCGGATAGACGATGATATCACGTTCCTTCCTATCGTACTTATACATCGCGTTTTCCATATATTTCCCCGGCGCAGCCAACGGCCCTTCGGCATCACCCACCCAGGGTGGTTTAAAAGCGGGCTCCGTCAAAGTGATGGGGTTGGGGGCTGGAAGTTTAAGGTCCCAACTCGTACGATGCAACCCTTTTTTGTTGGCGCCCTCTATCCACCGGACAGGATCCCCGTTTTCATCTCTGGCCAGGAGTAATGCCTGTGGCGCCCCTTCACTGGATTCCGCCCGCAGGTTTTCCCAATCGGGGAAAGGAATACCGGCATTCTGTTCCCGAAGGGCTTTTTCCGCATCCTGGCGTTCTGCCTTTGCCGTTACGGCAGTGCTGATGGTTCTGAGGAAAGAATAGTCGTCGAGTACATAGAAACCCCGGCCGAAAGTAGCGCCCACTAAATCGCCATCTCTCTGGTGCAGCTCAATATCCCGAAAGGAGATGGCCGGGGCTCCTGCCTTTAGCTTTATCCAATTCACCCCCTTGTTATAAGAAAAATAGAGCCCGAATTCCGTGCCGATGAACAAGAGGTTTTCATCCGGAAATATAGCTGCTGCGTTTTTCCTCCATTGCTACTGTGGTATAGTCCGTCTCCCCAACCCACGTGGCGCCCACTCGCATTTTCTCCGGTACCTACCCAGACGATTTCCGGGTTGCCGGGGTCAATGGCCACCGTACCAATGGAGTAAGACGGCTGATCATCAAAAACAGGCTGCCAGGTGATCCCGCTATTGGCCGTTTTCCACAAGCCGCCGGAGCCCGCAGCAACGTACCAGGTACTTGGATCGGCCGGGCTCACCGCAATATCCGCGATACGCCCGCCCATTACGGCCGGGCCAATACTCCGAAGGGGGAGGCCGGCAACGTCTTCGGCTATGGCTGCATCGTTTTCCGGCTGGACAATTGAGAACGGTTGGACGCCCTGTTCATTCCCTCATTTTTACCCGCCCGTAGCTTTCGCGAAGGCGGGCCCTCCTTCACTCATTCCCTCCTCCACTCACTCACTCCGCAACGCCTCCACCGGATTCGCCCTTGCCGCCCGTACCGACTGCAAACTCAGCGTCACAAAAGCGATGAATACCGCCAGCGCGCCCGCCAGCAGGAACACCCACCACTGGATGTCGATGCGGTAGGCGTAGTTCTTCAGCCAGGCCCGCATGGCCAGCCAGGCCAGGGGCGCTGCGACCACGATAGCCAGGGCCACCATCCGGAGGAAGTCGCGGGAGAGCAGGCCCACAATGGCGGCCACCGAAGCGCCCAGCACCTTGCGGATGCCGATCTCCTTGGTGCGCTGCCCGATGGCCAGGACGGCAATGCCGAACAGGCCCATGCACGACAGGATGATGGCCAGCAGGGCCGCCGCCATGAACAGCTGTCCCATGACCTCTTCCACCTTGTACAACCGGTCATTGTTTTCGTTGAGGAAGGATGCCTGGAAGGGCGCTTTGGGCGCAACGGCCTTCCAGGTGCTTTCGATGGCGGCCATAGTGGCCGGCGCCTCATCGGGGCTGATGCGGACGAAGATATAGTTCATCGGGAAAGCGCCGCCGGGGCGCGCCGGGAGTATAGACAGGGGCTCGATGGGGCGCTCCAGCGACTGGAAGTGGAAATCTTTCATCACCCCAACCACTTCCCGGGGCGGGTCCATCTGCAGGGCTTTGCCAACATAGGGCCCTTCTCCGAGTTGCCGGGCGAAGGTTTCATTGATGAGGATGGCACGGGCGGTATCCGTGGGGTGTTCCTTCGAGAAGGGCCGCCCTTCCACCAGAGGGATCCCCAGGGCTTCGGTGAAGCCGAAGTCCGCCACCTGCAGGTGGGTGTAGTACTCCCGCTCATCCTGGGTGAAGGAGATGACCGAGGTGTAGATGGAGCCGTCCTTGCCCAGGCCGAAGTTGTTGTAACCGGCGGAAATGCTTTTCACGCGGGGGTTGGCGGCCAGCTCATTGCGCAGGCGCTCCAGCACCTGGGCGGCGTCCAGCCCCTGGGCCAGGGGGATGCTCACCACCTCCTCCTTATTGAACCCCAATGGTTTGCTGCGCAGATACTGCAGCTGCTGTCCGATGATGATGGTGCAGCTGATGAGCAGCACCGAGATGGCGAACTGGGCCAGCACCAGCAGGTTGCGCAGGCGCCCGGGGCGCTGCGCCCGGGTGTCGCCCTTGAGGACCGCCGCCGCCTGGAAACGCGACAATACCATTGCCGGATAGCCTCCTCCCAACAGGCCGACAGCCAGCAGGATGAAGCCAATGGCCAGAAGCAGATGAGGATGGTTCAATTGTATGTTTGTACGGAACAGGCCGTTGAACTCCGGCAACAATGCCCGGCTGACGCCCAGCCCCAATGCCAGGCCCAGGCCGGCCACGAGCAGGGCCTCCCCCCAGAACTGTCCGATCAGTTGCCGGCGGCTGGCGCCCAGCACCTTGCGTACGCCCACCTCCCGCGCCCTGGTGATGGAACTGCCCAGGGTGAGGTTGACGAAATTGATACAGGCGATGCCCAGAATGAACAGGGCGCCGATCAGCAGGCCGATAGGGAAGGCGCGGCTGATGCCGTCCCGCGAAATGTCGCGGTCGAAACGCAGATCATGAAGAGGCTGCAGCTTCAGGCGCAAGACGGGGCCCCCGTCCGGAGCGGAAGCGCCCTCCCGCTCGATCAGTTCTACGGTGCTGGAAAAATATTTCTGGATGACGTCCGCCAGCTGCCGTTCTACCGTCCCGGTAGTTTCCTGTTCTTTTACCTGCAGGAAGAGGAGGTGATTGTGGTTATCCCAATTATCCACATCTTCCGAATAGCCGGGCGTATTTTCATACCGGGTGATCATTTCGTAGCCCAGCGAAGAAGTATGGGGTTTATCTTCCACCACCCCGGTGACCTGCAGGTTCCTCGCCTCCCCCCCGGCGATGACCTTCAGCTCGCGGCCAACAATGCCCTGAGCTGTCCCGAAGAATTTCACGGCCTCACTTTCGGAGAGCACCAGGCTGTTTGGAGACTCCAGGACGCGGGCGGGGCTGCCTTCCAGCAACTGGAAGGAGAACATCTCGAAAAAAGCAGGGTCGGTATACCGGATGCCCGTCTGGTAGCGCTCTCCCTGGTATTCTACCGTGGCCCCCCCACCCCGCCAGCGGACGGCCTGCACTACTCCTTCCACCTCCTCCCGCACGACGGGTTGCAGGGGAGTAGGCATATTGGCGCTGCGCTCCAGCCCGCGGGTGCGGTAAGATTCGAGGTAGGCCCGATATATGCGATGGCCGTTCTCATGGAAGCGGTCATAAGAAAACTGCTGCAGGCCAGTCAGCAGCAACAACAGGCTGGCGCCGATGGCGGCGCCCAGGCCGAATACGTTAATGCCGGAAAACAGCTTGTGTTTCCAGAGGTTGCGCAGGGCGATCTTGAGGTAATTGCTTAACATGAGTGATTTTTTTGCGGGGGTAACCCGTTTTTCCTGCCGGCGTTGAAACAACGGGAAAAACGGCTTCCCCTGCAGCTGAACGGCCAATATTCATGCCAGGACAAAAAAAACTGGTTACCAGGCGTTTAGCAACAGGCGCTTTCCGGGTTCCTGTCCGCAATCGGACACTTCATGTCCGATTGCGGACAATAAAATAATGCAAATTGCGGAAAACCAAGGCCTGAATGGACGCCACAACCTGGAACGTTTTTTGTGCCTGAACCGGGCAAAAGGTGAACCTTCCGGACGAAGGTTGTAAATTGCAGGCCCATCGCAGGATACTTTTTTGAGACAGCCGCAACAGAGGCCGCCTCAAAAAAGTATCCAGACAAAAAAATCAGCCGTGCTGTATAACTTCAGGATCAATATCATCGTCCGCATCACCATCATTTTAGTGGTGGTGGCTGCCATTGCCATCAGTTTCACCCAGGGGTATACCATGGCATCCCTGTTCCTTGGGGCCCTGCTGGCCTTCAGCGTCAGCAACCTCATCTATTATGTGAACCAGACCAACCGCGACCTGGCCAATTTCATTGAGAGCGTGCAATACAACGATTTCACGACCACGGCCTCCGCCCTGCACAAGGGGGAATCATTCGGAGAATTGTACAAAAGTTTCAATATGGTGAACCGGAAATTCCAGGAGATCCGCGCCGAGAAGGAGGCCAACCATCAGTTTCTGCAGTCTATCGTCGAGCATATCGACATCGGGCTGTTGTGTTTCAACGATCAGGAAGAAGTGATCCTTATGAACAAAGCGCTTCAGCGGCTGATCCACAAATCCTACCTGATCAACCTGCAGGGGCTGAAACAGGTGGACGAAAGCCTGTGGTCAACCGTAAAGCACCTCAGGCCGGGAGAGCGGGAACTGGTCAAACTCACAGTTGACAACAAGATGAAGCAACTGTCCATCCAATGCATCGAGCTGGTGCTCAAGGGGGAACACTTCCGACTGGTTTCTTTCCAGAATATACAGACGGAACTGGAGCAGCAGGAACTGGTCGCCTGGCAGAAGCTGATCCGCATCCTCACTCATGAGATCATGAACTCGGTGGCGCCGATCTCTTCCCTGAGCTCGACCATCAGCGACGTTATCGCCGTTAACCCCGGCCTGGATGAGGAGGGTATGAAGCATATCAAAAACTCGGTAGATGTCATTAAGAAACGCAGTGAAGGGCTCCTGGGGTTCACCGAGACGTACCGTACCCTGACCCGTATCCCTCCCCCCAATTTCGAGCGGGTGGAGGCACAACACCTCGTCGAAGAGATCTGTACCCTGTTTAAACCGGAACTCGAAAAGAAGGGGATACAGCTGGACACCAGCTTCCCCGTACAGCCGGTATCTTTCCAGGCCGACCCCTCCCTGCTGGAACAGGTACTCATCAATGTGGTCAAGAATGCGGCCGATGCCGTATCGGGCGGAGAAGCCCCAAAGATCCGGATCAAAGTACAAAAGGTGGGGGCGAAGTCGCAGATCATCGTCGCCGATAACGGCCCGGGCATACCTGAAGAGGCCCTCGACCAGATATTCGTCCCTTTCTTTACCACCAAGAAGGAGGGCTCCGGCATCGGCCTCAGCCTCAGCCGGCAGATCATGCGCATGCACAAGGGAAATATCGAGCTGCACACGGTGGAAGGAGAAGGCACGGTGGTGACTTTGACCTTATAAAAAAAGCCGTACCCGCAGGTACAGCTTCATCTTTCGATCCTAAAACAAAATAATCAGCGATATGGCGGTTCTTCTTACCGCACATCAAACGCTTTATAGTACGTCTTCGAGGGCGT
Organism: uncultured Phaeodactylibacter sp.; assembly: GCA_964418125.1. GTDB lineage: Bacteria > Bacteroidota > Bacteroidia > Chitinophagales > Saprospiraceae > JACJXW01. Next base: position 16,501 of record CAYQKY010000113.1, on the reverse strand, counting down.
CGCCACCTCGATCGAATAGTTGCCCCAGGGGAGTTGAGCCAGGCGGTAGCGCTTCTCTACCACGAGTACGTTTTCCAGCTTTTCCTGGAATACCGCTACATTGTTGTGGTCGAGGATACGGACGGAAACGTCTCCGATGCGGCCGTTGAACAGGGATATATCCACATGGCCTTCAGCAACCCGGATGACGGGCTTGAAAAATTCGCGCTTCTTTCCGGAGTCGAGCAATACCCCGTTCTCCGTGAGCGTGAGCGGCTGCACCGTTTCGGTGAGGCTGGTGGAAACAGTAAGGAAGTATTCGCCCTCCGGCAGTTGGTTCAGGTTAAATACCTTGGCAAAGGCTTGCTCTCCCTTTGTCTCCTGGCTCAGCAAAATCTGGCCGCTTTCATCGGTGAGAATGATCTCGGCTTTGTCCTTCAGCCCTTCAATGGAAAGGGTGAATTTCTTTTCCGAAGGCACATTCTTCAAAGTAATGGACGGCAGCAAGTCATTGGCCATCGACACAGAAGTAACGGCAAACAGCAGGATGGCCAGTTGAATGAACTTTTTCATAGCTAAGTGTTCTTTAAATGATGATTAAATAGCACATTTCAATGGAAGTGTTCTTTCCATTCTAATCTGCAAATAGTTTCGCATTGACAGGACAAAGGTATGGGGTATACAGGCGCCAGGCTACCATAATATTGACTGATATATACACCATATTGACATGCCTGCGGAACATTGTTTGAACAGCCCGGCGTATTCACTTTTGTATGTATTTGAGAAAGTTATTTCGCCACCTTTTCCTACCATCAGATTTTCCGGGTATTATCTTGGCTTATGCTCAAATAAATATGATGCTTCAACCTGTTGAGGAGAAAAAATAGCATTGTGTAACGGTCCAAAAAGATTTAATAAACAATTTGTTCTTTTTTGCCCACACGGGCCACTGAAGCGCCTGGCTTTTCTGAAAACAGGCCATTGCACGGGGGTAACCATCTCATCCTCCGAAGTACGGTTTCCCAAAGCCGGGCGCCCGGCTCCTGAACCAGTAAGGATACAGGGTATCAGCCAGTTAATCGGGGCCGATCCGATAGTGAGTATGAAAATTTAAATTTCTTCGGAGTTTTTTCAGCATCCTTTGGGGAAAAATGTTAAATTTACATTAAATTCGCCTGCACCAATAGGAATTTAATGTCCTGATAGCCTTCTATATATAAAGTGCAGGCCTAAGTTCTAAGTTGAGTATCATCTCAGCACTTCCCAGGATTTGAGAAGCCATAAAGCAAGTTTTTCAGGGCCGCCTTCCGCTCCCTTTACACATTAACTAAAAACCCAGCGACGCAGCTCCATGAGAGGAGTTATTTTTATGTGCTTTATGTTGATGTGGTATAAAAAAAACAAAACTTCGCTGCCCAATTTGACATAAAAATGAAACGCCCGGCAGCATATTTCAGTTTTAAAGAGCGTTTTTTTAGAGCCGGCCAGCTCTAAAAAATTTGTTTCAAAATTTTGACAGCAGCCAAAAATTAAACCTCACTAACATAAGCGCACGCAACAATTTCCTGAGGTAGTCGTATAAGACAAATTAAATATATATAGAGAGCGTTATGCAAAATCAAACTGTAAAAGATCCTGCTGAAAAGGATCGAACCGTAAAGGCCTTCTGGAACGAGCAGTGGAAAAAAGTCGATTTCGGCAGGCCGACCAAAAACTGTGACTATCACATTTCCAATTTCGGCAGGATCAAAAGTGTAGACAAAACCACCAATCGAGAAAGATTGCTGAAAGGAGCCAAGGCCCGAGGGGGGCTGATCATGCTTAACCAGAAACTGAAGGACAACAGCACGGGGATCATTTACATCCACCGCTTCGTTGCCGAAAATTTTCTGGAAAAGCCTTCTGAAGAGCATGAGTACATCCTCCACATCGACTATGACAAAGCCAATAATAAGGTGAATAACCTCAAATGGGCAACGGAAGCGGAGTGGAAAGAGTACCAGAAAAAGAACCCGCACCATAAGGGAAGGCCAGCTCGCACCAAGAACTACAAGCTGACGGAGACTCAGGTCCGCCTCATGAAAAAGATGCTGTTGCGCGGCAAAACCAAGCGCAAGATCATCGCCCGCAAATTCGGGGTGAGCGAGAACTGCGCCTACAAGATCGAAAAAGGCATCCGTTGGTCGCACATCGAGGTGGATATAAACGAGGAAGACTAGAAAACTTCGCTTTTTTTAAGCCTGTCATCATTTACATTCGGGCCTGCCGGCTTTTTCTAAAAGGGCAGAGAAGGCCTTTTATTGCCTTCTCTGCCCTTACTCATTCTTGTTATGGGCAGGCATTGGTATTCTCTGTTCTTTTCTCTTAACTTTGAGCCGATTCATCGTAACAAGAAAATAATATGAGCCAGGAAGCTTTTAACAAGTTATGGAAGATGATCGGCCTTCGCTACACCTCTCACCCGTGGCACGGCATACCGATCGGAAAAGAAGCTCCGGAAGTGGTCACGACGTTTATAGAAGTCATTCCTTCCGACACCGTCAAATACGAGGTGGATAAAATAACAGGGTATCTGAAGATCGACCGCCCTCAGAAATTCTCCAATATTGTTCCGGCACTTTACGGTTTCATTCCACAGACGTACTGCAAAGAAGAGGTGGCTGCCTACTGCCGGGAACAAACCGGCAGGAAGGGCATCGTCGGTGATGACGACCCGCTGGATATCTGCGTACTCACTGAACGGGAAGTCACCCACGGCAACATCATCGTCCGTGCCATTCCCATCGGAGGGTTCCGGATGATAGACGGCGGCGAGGCCGATGACAAGATCATTGCCGTACTCGAAAAGGATGAAGTTTACGGAAACTGGGCCGATATCAACGACATTCCCGTCAACGTCATCAACCGGCTCAAGCACTACTTCCTCACCTACAAACAATTGCCGGGAGAACAGCCCAAGTGTGAAATAACGCATACCTACGGCCGGGAAGAGGCCCTGGAGGTGATCCGCCGAAGCCAGATAGATTACAACAACGCCTACGGCAACCTGGAAGAGGCTCTTTCGCTGACCCTCTTTGAAGCTTTAAATTTCAGCAACCGTCAGCAAAAAATCCTCAAAGGCCTGGAATAAGTGGGGCGCAGCATCGCGATATTAGCGGCAATCGGGCTGGGCGTACTCCTGCCTAATGCCGGACAATTCTCTTTCATCATCAAGTATAACCTCATGGTTATGCTTTTCCTGGCCTTCCTGAGTGTCCGCATTTCGTGGCAACTGCTGCAGCTGGCCCATTTTCAGGTGCTGGGCATCAACCTTGCCCTTCCCCTTCTGCTTCTTGTGGCTGTCTCTCCGCTGGGCAGGGACACGGCGCTCGCCCTTTATGCCATCGCTGCCGCTCCTACTGCCGCCGCCGCTCCGGCTATTACTATTTTCCTGCGCCGGGAGGTAGCCTTCGTTACTACTTCCGTCTTTCTGACCAGCACTTTAGTCGCCCTGTTGCTCCCCCTGTCTCTGCCCTGGGTGGCAGGCCGGGAAGCTTCCGTAGCCGTGCTCGACGTCGCAGGCCCGGTACTGGGCCTCATCTTCATCCCTTTGTTCCTCAGCCTGGCGCTCCGGTGGATAAGCCCTCCGGCAGCCGCCTGGATCATGCGCCACTCAGGAGCCGCCTTTGTCCTTTTCCTGGCCAATGTCTTTATCGCCTCCGCCGGGGCTTCCGCTTTTATACAACAGAGTGGCGGACAGGCCCTCATTACAGCCGGCAAAATAGCAGTGGCCACCGCCGCCCTGTGCCTCTTCCAGTTCCGCTTCGGCGAATGGTTGGGCAGAAAGGGCAAACCTATAGAAACGGGCATGGCCCTGGGCAGAAAGAACACCATGTTCGGTATCTGGCTGGCGCTTACGTTTATCCATCCTGTAGCAGCCCTCGGGCCTATTTTCTATATCCTGTTCCAGAATTTGTACTACTCCTGGCAGTTGTATGTGACGAGAGGGGGTGAGGGGGAGACTTGGTGAGGGGGAGAAAAGAGTACTTTTTTTTATGGAATCTCCCACTCTCCCACTCTCCCTGACCTACTCCCCCACTTCAAACCCCTGCCTTACCCCCTTCTCCATCGGCGGAACGCCCCGCTTCATCCACTCCGGCATGGGCGCGTCGAGGAGGTAATGGTCGAAAAACTGCTGCATGCGGCGTTGAAAATCCTTTTTGTTTTGATCCTTTTCCACCCCATGCGGGTCGTCGTTATAGTTGAGCAGCCAGGCCGGCTTGCCCAGGCGGCGCAGGGCCACGAAGAATTCGATACCCTGGTACCAGGGCACTGCGCCGTCATCATCATTGTGCAGGATGAGAACGGGCGTTTCAATCCGGTCGGCATAGAACAGCGGAGAGTTTTCGATGTAGCGCAGCGGCTTCTCCCAGAGCGTTCCGCCGATGCGGCTCTGGGTGCGCTCGTACTGGAACATGCGGCTCAGCCCCGACCCCCAGCGGATGCCGCCGTAAGCCGACGTCATATTCACTACGGGAGCGCCTGATTCGGCGCAGCGGAACAGGTTGGTCTGCGTGATCAGGTAGGCCGACTGATAACCGCCCCAACTGTGGCCCTGTACCCCGACGCGGGCCCGGTCGATGTAGCCTTCGTCAAGAAGAGCCGTTAGCCCGGTGGTTACGCATTCCAAAGCGCTCTTGCCCGGATACCCTACCTGATAATGAATATCCGGAATGAAGATCACATAACCCCGGCTGGCGTAGTAAGGGAAGTTGATGATGGAACGGGGAAAGCGGGGTGTCCAGTGGTTATGCAGGCGGTCCGAATAACGCTCGTAGAAATAGGTGATCGCCGGGTACTTTTTGCTTGGGTCAAAACCTTCCGGTTTGACCACCAGGCCTTCCATAGGCTGTCCCTGGGCGCCCGTCCAGCGAAAAAGCTCAATGGCGCCCCAGCGGAATTCCGATTGCCGGGGGTTGGCCTTACTGATGGTTTCAAAAGCCTTCAGGTGGTTATTGCTGTACCGCAGGTCCGGAAATTCATGAAAGCTTTCCCGCGTGAACAGGTAAGCGTCGGCTTTCCTGGCCTTCCAGACATTGCGGCTGAAGGCATAGGGGCCTTCCTGCACCTGCTCCTTCACCCCGGTATGGATATTGAACCAGGCGTAGCCGGAGGCTTTGGTTTTCTCATCGAAAGTATGGAAGAGCATGGGCTTGACCTCCTCGATGGCGCGCTCTTCCGGGTCGAGTTTAATATACCGGTACTGCTTTTTGTAGGGCCGGCCCTGGGTCATGTTGTTGGGAGCGATCTGGCCGGTGGGGTCCACCAGCCACACATCGTAACGGTCGTAGATCATAATGAAATCGTCGCCGGTAGTCCACCCGGCAATGCCATAAGAGGAAGGGTGCATGGGGCGGTCATTGAGCTCGTCGTAGAAAGGAAACTCCACTTCCGGGGCGAGTTCCCTGAGCTGCCGGTTTTCTACAGAATAGGTGTACCAGGCAGAATCCGGCTCGCTGTACCAGTATACATATCTGGCTTCCGGGGATAAAGCAGGATTGCCGCACACCTCCTCGGCAACGAGTGTTGCCTTACCGGCGCCAAGCTCTACCAGATAGATGTCCTTACATACAGGATACCCCTCCCAGGACACTTCCCGGTAATAGGGCCAGGGGTTATAGGCCAGGGCAACATCGGCATTGCCTTCATTCCCCGTTTCCACCTCGGGAAGTTCTCTGCTGCCAAGGGGAGTGACTTTTCCGGTACTGGCCTCATAAACGCAAGTATAGGACCGCTTTTTTTCCGTTTCCAGTTCGTCTTCCTCGTGGGTATACAGCCGGGCATCGGTGTAGGCCCACACTTCTACGTTGACAATTTCCTCTTCCAGCAGGGTGGTATCCTGTAATACAGGAGGGGGCGCCATACCGAAATACAGTTTGCCGCCATCTTCCGAGAACTCTACTTTCCCGTGTTCACTGATCATCCAGCCCTCCGGCAGGAAGGCGGCAGTGGAGTCGGCAACCCGTTTGGGGGCGTCCAGCCCCACCTGCCAGTGGAAGAGGGTATAAGGCGCCACCCTGGGTTCCAGGGTATCCCGGTAGGCCAGGAAAGCCGCCTGCTGCCCTTCTTCGTCCAGGGCCAGGCCCGTGTAGGCGCCACTGCCGGTAAGCAGGGGGGAGAGTTTGCCGGTAGGGCCGTCAAAATAGTAGGCGCCTGCCTCAAAGGTGGAATCATTGCCGGTGCTGTAGATGAGAAAGCGGGGCCCTTCCTCAGCAGCAATGTAAGAATGAGTGTAGGGAATGGAATCTTCCTTGCCGGTAGCGAGGCCATGGATCACCAGCAGGCTGCCATTCTCTTCGTTTTCCTTTTTCACCTTGATGGAGTCGGGCAGCGTAGTATCCGGCTTCATGGGCTCCAGGTGATAGGCCAGCCACCCGCTCCACTTTTCGGACAGGGTAAAAGACCGGACCCGGGGTATTTTCCGGAGCTGCCCGTCCGCCAGCGTATAAATGGCCAGCGTATCTTTCGGAAGATCATCGTCTTCCACCTTACGGCGGCGCATTGCCCGAAGGCTGTCTTCGTGCGGATGGATGAGAAAGGCCAGAAAACGGCTGTCGGCGCTGAAGCGGGGCGTATCTCCCCGCTCAAAGGAAGTTTCCTTTTTCTGCCGGGCGTCGTACAACACCAGGGTAGGATCCCCTTCATTGGGTTGTAACACATAGCTGGCCCAGGCTCCATTGGGAGAAAGGGCCGGGTTTTCAATCTGCTTCCAGGCAGCGATGTCTTCCTGGGTGAGTGCTTTCTTTTCTTCCTGGGCCCGAAGCAGGCCAAATAGCATTAAAAGAAACAGGGTGCTATATATACGTTGGTTCATTGCAAGAGTTTTTTTCAAAAAGAATATAACAAATACGCTGGGGAGTGGTTTGACAAATGTCACATCCTTCCCTTCGGGGCGCTGTTCGGAATTCGGTGTTCGCTGTTCGCCAGGCCGCTGAAAACAAAGGATTTTTGCTTTTTATGACACACATTTCTGAACAGTCTCCCCTTCGGTCGCTTCCGCCTTCCGACTTCCGCCTTCCCTACCCCGCCGGCGCTATCGCTTCTATCTGCTGGGCGAAGCCCGGGTATCGGGCCGCCAACTCCTTAACCCGGATTATTCATGAGTTAATCTACTGCAAAGCCAAACTGCCCGCCACTTCGCCAAAACAATCGCCGAATGCAACCGGCGAAACGGTTGTGGATCTTCGATTTCTGATCTGTGCTCATCAAGGGCTGTATGGGCCGTAAGGCCAACCGCACATTAAACATCGCACATCAAACAACATCTTACAGATCATACTTCGCCATGCGCCGGTACAGCGCCGCCCGGGTCAGGCCCAGTTCGTCGGCGGCGCGGGAAATATTGCCGGCGTGTTTGGTCAGGGCCTTGCGGATGGCCCAGCGTTCGATATCGCTCAGGTTGTAGTTGTCGAGCTCTTCCTGAGGTTGGGAAGCCCCCTCCTCATCCTGTCCATCCGCGGAGTGGAGGATAAAGTCGCCGATGTCGAGCTGCGGGCCCTCGCTGAGGATGACGGCGCGCTCGACGGCATGGCGCAACTCCCGGATGTTGCCCGGCCAGGAATACGCCTGCAGGCCTTTCATGGCCTCCTTGTCGATGGCCAGCCCGGGCTTCTGGTATTTGCGCTGATAGATATTGAGGAAGTGTTCGGCCAGGACGGGGATGTCTGCCCGCCGGTCGCGCAGGGGCGGCAGTTTGATCTCCACGGTATTGATGCGGTAGAGCAAGTCCTGGCGGAAAGCATTTTCCCTGACCATATCGTAGAGCGGCATGTTGGTCGCACAGATAAGGCGGATATCGATGGGGATGGGGTCGTTGGAGCCGATGCGGCGGATGTAGCGGCTCTGAAGGGTAGTGAGCAGCTTGGCCTGCAGCGGCTGGGAGAGGTTGCCGATCTCGTCCAGGAACAGGGTGCCGCCCGAGGCCAGCTCGAAGCGGCCGCTGCGGTCTTCCCGGGCATCGGTGAAAGCTCCCTTTTTGTGGCCGAACAGCTCGCTTTCGAACAGGCTTTCCGGTATAGCCCCCAGGTCTACGGTGATGAAAACCTCCCTGGCGCGCGGAGACTGCCGGTGGATGGCCCGCGCCACCAGTTCCTTACCGGTGCCGTTCTCGCCGAGGATCAGCACGTTGGCGTCCGTCCGGGCCACCTTGCTGATCAGGGTGAACACCTGCTTCATGGCCGGCGAATTGCCGATGATCTCCCCAAACTGCTGATCGATATTGCTGCTGAGCGCCTGCTGCTTCTGCTCCAGCTTCTTGACCTGGCGGCGCGACCGGCTGAGCTTCAGGGCGGAAAGGATGGTGGTCAGCAACTTCTCATTGCGCCATGGCTTTTCGATAAAATCTATGGCCCCGGCTTTGACGGCCTCCACGGCGGTCTTCACATCGGCATAGGCCGTTATCATGATCACGCTGGCAGTGGGGTCCAGCTCCATTACCTTGTTCAGCCACATCATGCCGTCCTTGCCGCTGGTATCTCCCTTCTTGAAGTTCATATCGAGCAGGATCAGGTCATACTGCGTATTGCGCAGCAACCTTGGTAACTGAAACGGGTTGGATTCCGTCTTTACCTCCTCGAAATGCTGGGAAAGAAAAAACTGCAGGCTCAGGAGTATGTCTTCTTCATCGTCAACGATCAGGATCTTGGCGGATTGTTTTTTCATAGGTGATGTTTCGCAGTGTCGGGTATGGTCGGGTATTCGTGTATTCGTGTATTCGTGTATTCGTGCATTTGTGTATTCGTGCATTTGTGTATTCGTGTATTCGTGTATTCGTGTATTCGAAAGCCCGACAAATGCACCAATGCACCTATACACGAATACACTATTATACACGCTAAAGATAACAAATCACCCTCGAAAGTTGCGCACATTGTGTTCATTTTCGGACACCCGGTGTGCGATGGCGTACAAATTTTCGGGCTTCCGGTGGCGCTCTAGAGCCTCTATTACAAATAAACAACTGCAATCCAGCCATTTATACTTTTTGGCATGGCGCTTGCCCTAATAATTAAAGTAAGAAATCACCTGACTGTTTTTATGAACAAACCCATTCCGTTCAGCCACATGGCCGCCTTCGAAATCACCCGGTTGTTTTTGAAAATGTACACCTCAATTTTCCCACACTTAGGGGCGGCCATGAGCTGAATTTCCACGGAAGAGAGAACCAAAAGTAAAGTAATGGACAGAAAAATAGAGAAGAAAACATGGACGGCTAAACGCATAGGGCTCTATACCATCGCCGTGGCGGTAGTGGGCTTCCTGTTTTCCGCCATTTACCGGGAGGCCGGCACTTCCCGCCTCAATGTGCAGAGCGAGCGCCTGCTGACCGATACGGTCGAAACCGGGGTTTTCAAAGAGTTCATCACCCTCTTTGGCGTTGTGGAGCCCATTTCTACCGTCTACCTGGATGCTATTGAAAGTGGAAGGGTGGAGGAGATATTTGTGGAAAACGGCGCCATGGTCGACGAGGGGCAGGAACTGATGCGCCTGTCCAACCTCGACCTCCAGCTGAACGTCCTCAACCAGGAAGCCCAGATCATCACCCAGATCAACACCATCCGCAATACCAGCATCCTTATGGACCAGCAGAGCCTGAGCATCAAGGAACAGGCCCTCGATGTGGAATACCGCATCGACCTGTTGGGAAAACGCACCTCCCGCAACAACACCCTTTTCCGCGACAGCGTGATCTCACAGGTGGATTTTGAAGAGACGCAGGACGAATACGAGCACCTGCTGCGGCGCCGGAAACTCCTCCGGCAGACCATCGAAAAGGACTCCCTCTTCCAACTCATGCAGAAAAACCAGATGGAGAACTCCCTGGACCTGATGCAACGCAACCTGGCCATTGCTAAGAACAGCCTGGACAACCTGACGGTGCGCGCCCCCATCAGCGGCCAGCTCTCCGGGATGGATTCTGAGGTCGGGCAGCTGATCAACCGTGGCGACCGCATCGCCCAGATCGACATTCTCGACGACTTCAAAATACGCGCCCGAATCGATGAATACTATATTTCCCGTATCTTCCCTGAACAGGAGGGCAATTTTGTCATGGATGGCAACACCTATACCCTGAGGATACGGCGTATCTACCCCGAGGTGTCCAACGGCACTTTCGAGGCCGACCTGGTCTTCGTCGGCGGCCGCCCCTCCAATATCAAGCGGGGGCAGACCATCTCCCTGAAGCTTTCGCTCAGTGATGAGACCCAGGCCATGCTCCTGGAAAAGGGCGGCTTCTACCAGGCCACCGGCGGCAATTGGGTATATGTAGTCGACCAAAAGTCCGGCATGGCCCGCAAACGCGATATCCGTGTCGGCCGCCAGAACCCTAATTACTACGAAGTGATCGAAGGCCTGAATGAAGGGGATGTGGTCATCGTCTCCAGCTATGATAATTTCGGGGATAAGGAAGAGTTGGTGTTAAAGTAACGTCAGGCTGGCTTTTACAAATTAAAAATAACATAATATGATACTTACAATCATTGAAACCCTTATTCGCTGGCTGCTGGCAGGTTATGTCTGAATACATGCCGGAACGGCTGTTGTCAGTAATTGGTTGATGGTTGGTTGTTCGTTCGGCCAACCAACAACCAACCACAATCAAATTTCTGTAACTTCCACCGGAAACCACCCGGCTTAAAGCACTGAAAAAGCTGAAAAAATGATTCGGACCAACGATTTGAAAAAAGTTTACCGCACCGAAGAGGTCGAGACCACTGCGCTGAATGATGTCAGTATCGAGATCAAGTCCGGCGAGTTTGTCTCCATCATGGGCCCCTCCGGCTGCGGCAAGTCCACCCTGCTGAACATTCTCGGCCTCATCGACAACCCTTCGGGGGGAGAATACCACTTCCTGGATAAGGAAGTATCGAAGTTCTCGGAACGCCAACGCTCTCAGCTGCGCAAGAACAACATCGGGTTCATCTTCCAGAGCTTCAACCTGATCGATGAACTGACCGTTTTTGAGAACGTCGAACTGCCCCTGATCTACACCAGGGTGAGCAGCAGTGAACGCAAAAAGCGGGTGGAGGCCATGCTCGACAAGATGAACATGATGCACCGCCGCAACCACTTCCCGCAGCAGCTTTCGGGCGGGCAGCAGCAGCGCGTGGCCGTGGCCCGCGCCATCGTCAACGACCCCAAACTGATCCTGGCCGACGAACCTACCGGCAACCTGGACAGCGCCAACGGCGACGACGTCATGAAAACGCTGGTGCACCTCAACAGCGAAGGCGCCACCATCATCATGGTGACCCACTCGCAGTACTGCGCCGAGTTCGGCAACCGCATCATCCGCCTGCTCGACGGGCAGGTGGTGACCGAGAGTATGGTCGCCAAGCAAATGCTTTAACAACGCAATTGTTCAGTTTTCTGATTTAGAGCATGTTTGCAGGCTACCCGCCTAACATTGGACAGGTTGTTTGTTGTTTGTTGTTTGTTGTCAGTCTGTCCTCAGGGCCGCCGGAACAATTGGGCTCCCCAACTGACAACTAACAACCGGCAACAGAAACTTGTCCCGACACCCTCCGGGCACCAGGAGTAAGCAATAACAAATAACCATCCAATAAGCGCCTGCTAATTGAGTCCTCCAATGCTCGTGCTTTGCTCCCTTTATATTAAATTAAAAAATCACCATGTGGGCCAATTATCTCAAGATCGCTTTTCGAAACCTGAATAAACAACAGCTTTTCTCAGGCATCAACATCCTGGGGCTGAGCCTGGGTTTCTACTGCTTCCTGCTGCTCGGTTTTTACATCAGCAGCGAAAAGAACTACGACCGAGGCCACGGCCGGGTGTTCCGCCTGTTGCAGCACATACAGGAAGAGGAAGGGGCGGAGCGGACGGTAGCCTCCACCGGGCCGCAGTTAGGGATGGCCGCCGCCGAACAGTTCCCGGAAGTGGAACGCGCCACCCAACTGCTCGTCCTCGGCAGGCTGACAGTCGGCAACGACCCCGCCAACCGCCATTACGAACGGATCTCCGTCGTAGATTCCAACTTCTTTGAGGTATTTGATTTCTCCCTGCTGGAAGGCAGCCGCGCCTCGCTTTTTTCCTCCTCCAACGCCATTATGCTGCCGGAAGCCCTGGCCAAAAAGTACTTCGGCGAGCAGCCCGCAGTTGGAAAAAAGCTGTACACCAATGTCGTTGAAGGAGAAGTACTGGCGGTTATGGAAGACTTCCCCGCCAATACCCACCTGGAAGGCGAGCTGATAATACCGCCTCAGACGGCTTCCGCTATTTTCGGATGGTGGGATGAGTTCGTATCCACCAACTGGCACCGCAATACCTTCGTCACCTACCTCAAACTAAAAGAGGACGCCCGCCCGGAGGCGCTGGCGCAGAAGATCACCCGGCTGGCCGAAGAACACTGGCCGGCGGAAGAAAAATTCAACAGCACGTTCAGCCTGCAGCCAGTGGAAGACATCCACCTGCACACAGAGGAAATTGAAGGCGAGATCAACAAGGCCAAAGGCAGCCCTTTTTACATCCGGGTATTTTCCTGGCTGGGCCTGATCCTGCTGCTGGTCGCCGCCTTCAACTTCACCGGCCTGCTCAATGTCTCCTTTTTGTCGCGCACCCAGGAAATGGGCGTGCGCAAAGTGGTGGGCGCCGGCCGCCGCCACCTCATCGGGCAGGTCATGGCGGAAAGCCTGGCTTCCATTTTGCTGGCGCTCCTGCTGGCCCTGGGCGCTATACAGTTTACCCTGCCCTTCACGGAGGCCCTGCTGGGCAAAACCCTGAGCTGGCAGGCCCTCAACCAGGGAGCCGCCACGGCCATCGCCATCACGGCTCTGGCCATCGTGTTACTCGCCGTAGCCTATCCCAGCTGGCTGGTCAGCCGCTGGCGGACGGTTCGCGCACTCAAGGGAGAACGCGCCGTGGCCGGCAGGGGCTGGACGGTGCGCCAGGCCGTCACCTTTATGCAGTTTGCGGTGGCGGTGGCCCTCATCGCCTGCACCATTGTCTTTTACCGGCAGCTGCAGTTCCTGCAAAATAAAAACCTCGGCTTCGATATGGAAGGCATGGTGGTGGTAGACATCAACAGCGGCAACCTCCGCAGCCAGTTCCAGGCGATCAAGGAGGAGTTCAACCAATTGCCGGAGGTGCAATCCGTCAGCGTCTCTTCCCGGGTGCCGGGAGAGTGGAAGAACTTTCCCTTTATCTCCGTACGCCGCCAGGAGGACAATCCCGGCCAAAGCAAAGAAATGATCTTCATCGGCGCCGATGAGGACTTTCTGGCCACCTACCGGATCGGCCTGCTGGAAGGGCGGAACTTCAGCGGCAAGCCGGGCGACAGCACCCTGGTACTGCTCAATGAAGCGGCAGTGGCGGCCTTCGGCCTGGATAAACCCCTCGGCCAGTGGCTGGAGGTCGGCAGCGTGAACTGGGGCGGAGACAATAACCCGACGCAGGAGCCCCGGCGGTTACAGGTGGCGGGAGTAGTGGAGGATTTCCATTTCGAAGACATTCACCAGCGCATCCGCCCCATGGTGGTCGGCTTCCGGAATAACCCCATACACAATATCGACTACTACTCCCTGCGCATTTCCACTTCCGACTGGGAAGGCACGCTGCGCTCCCTGAAAGCCATTAATAATGAATTCGACGAAGCCAACCCACTGGAATACTCCATACTGACAGACCAGTTCAACCGCTTCTACGAGGAAGATATCCTGCGCAGCCGCCTCCTGGGGTTCTTCTCTGGTGTGGCCATCCTCATTGCCTGCCTGGGCCTGTTCGTGATGGTGGCCTATACGCTGAAACAGCGCACCAAGGAGATCGGCATCCGCAAAGTGCTGGGCGCCAGCGTAGCCGGTATCGTCGGCCTGGTCACGCGCGACTTCCTCCGCGTCATCGCCCTGGCCTTCCTGGCGGGCCTGCCCCTGGCCTGGCTGGCCATGCACTACTGGATGCAGGAATTCGCCTACCGCGCCGGCCTGGCCTGGTGGGCATTCGGCCTGGCGGCCGCAGCGGCCCTGGCCATCGCCTTTGTCACCATCAGCCTGCAGAGCATGCGGGCGGCAACGGCCAACCCGGTAGAGGCGCTGAGGTACGAATGATTAATTGTGTATAGGTGTATTCGTGCATTTGTGTATAGGTGTTTCCTGAAGGGAGCTTTGTGACAAATGCACAAATACACAAATGCACGAAAACACAACCAAAATCATGCTCCCGACTTTTCTAAAAACCGCCCTGCGCAATTTCCGGAAATACCCCGGTTACGCCTTTCTGAACCTCACCGGCCTGGCCGTCGGCCTTGCCGCCTCCTTCGTATTGCTCCTTTACGCCTACCGCGAGCTGACTTACGACCAACAGTACCCGGGAGGAGAGCGCATCTACCGCATCGCCACGGATTTTTACCGCATGGGCGGGTTTGCCAAGAGCCAGGAGCAGCTCCTCGATGTCCTGCCACAGGAATGCCCCGACATAGAACTGGCAACCCGCTTCGAGCGGGGCTTTCGGGAAACACCGGTGGCAGTAGGCAATGCCGTTTATCAGGAACCCCGTTACTTTTATATCGACTCCAATTACTTCGAGCTGTTCCCTCACCATTTCCTGGAAGGCAGTCCCGGGCAGGCGATGCGTTCGCGGGGCGAAGTAGTGCTCTCCGAACGCCTGGCGCGCAAGTACTTCGGAGAGGAAAGCGCCCTGGGCAAAACGATAGAAATAGGAAAGGAAAAGAAACCCTGCACCGTCGTCGCAGTGGTGCGCGAAATGGACAAGACCCACCTGCAGGCCGGCTTATGGCTGCCGCTGGAATTGCCGGAAGAACGCAACTCGGCCTGGACGAACGTCAGCTATTACAACTACGTCCGGCTGAAAGAGCAGGGAAGCCGGGAAGGGCTGGAAAGAAGCCTGCAGGCTATCCTGAAAAACCACGCCTGGCCGGCCAGCCAGTCGGAAAGCACTTTTGAACAGTGGGCTGCTGCCAACCAGGCTGTGCAGTTCTTCGTGCAACCTCTGAAAGACATTTACCTGCACTCCGAATACAAGTTTGAGGTATCGCCGGGCGGCTGCCCCACCCAGGTATACGCGCTGGGGCTGATCGGCCTGTTCATCATCGCGATCGCCGGGGTCAACTATGTCAACCTGACTACGGCCCGCACCTCCATCCGCGCAAAAGAAGTGGGGGTAAAAAAGACGCTGGGGGCGCCGCGCGCGGCCCTGGTGCGCCAGTTTTTAGGCGAATCGGCAGTTAACAGCCTGCTGGCGCTCGGGCTGGCTTTCGTACTGGCCCACGCCCTGTCGGCAATCTTTGCAGGCGCCGCGTGGGCGCCCCTGCTGAAGGCGGCCTTTTCCAAACCATACTACCTGGGAGCGCTGCTGAGCTTTGCGCTGGCAGTAGGCTTTCTGTCGGGCCTGTACCCTGCCTTTTACCTGACGCGCTTCCGCCCGGTGAACATCCTGAAGGGCGAGACAGCCCTCGGCGGCAACAAGCTGCTGAGAGGAAGCCTCGTGGTCGGACAGTTTACCATTGCTATCGGGCTGATCACCTCCAGCATAATCGTTTTTCAGCAACTGAAATACATGCAGAATAAAGATAAAGGCTTCGAAATGGAAGGCGTATTGGTGATCGAGAACGCTGGCATGCTCGACGGGCAGGCGGAAGCTTTCCGCCAGGAGCTCGCCCAGCAAAGCCAGGTGGAGCGCACCGCCTTCAGCGGCCGCCTGCCGACCGACGGAAGCGTATGGATGTACACCTACCGGACGCCGGAAATGGCCGAAGCGCTCACCATTCAGACCTTCCCCGTAGACGCCGAGGCCATCCCTACCCTGGGCATGCGCCTGCTGGAAGGCCGCAATTTCTCCCGCGAGATCGCCTCCGACAGCACCGCCGCCATACTCAACGAAGCGGCAGTGCGGGCGCTGGGGCTGGAAGAACCCATCGGCGCAGAGATCAACGAGGGCCAGCGCGTCATCGGGGTGGTGCACGACTTCAACTTCCAGTCGCTGAAACACAAGGTCGAACCGGTAGTGATGACATACACACCCGCCGGCGGGCGGTTGGCCCTCAAACTGCAGGGCCGGGATATGGCAGGCTTCTTGTCCACCCTGCAGGATACCTGGCGGCGCTTTTCCCCCGACGAACCCCTGCGGTACTTTTTTCTGGACGACAACTTCGCCCAACTGGCGGCCAGCGAGCGTACGCTCGGCAGGGCCATCGCCGCCTTCACCCTTCTGGCGCTGCTGATCGCCTGCCTGGGCCTGTTCGGCCTGGCGGCCTTCACCGCCGAACAACGCACCAAGGAGATCGGAATCCGGAAAATATTGGGCGCCTCGGTGGCCAACCTGGTGGGTCTGCTGTCAAAGGATTTTCTCAAACTGGTGGCCCTGGCCCTGTTCATCGCCCTGCCCCTGGCCTGGTACGCCATGCAACGCTGGCTGCAAAACTTCGCCTACCGCATCGACATCGAATGGTGGGTGTTGGCCCTGGCGGGCGCCCTGGCCCTGCTCATCGCCTTTCTGACGGTAAGCGTGC
>CAYQKY010000112.1:0-26433 GCA_964418125.1 uncultured Phaeodactylibacter sp. | reverse complement strand
GTTGCTCCTTTTTTAATGGATTGATGGATTGATGGAATGATTGGGCAAAGCTCCAAATTCAATCCCTCATTCCTTCATTCCTTCATTCCATTTAAGACTCCCTCCGGATCAGCCGCAGGGCCAGTTCCCGGAGCGGGGCTTTTCGTTCTTCATCCACGGCGATGGCGGCCAGGGCTTCCAGGGCCGTATCCTGGAACTGGGCTTTCATTTCTTCCGCCCATTCGGGAATGTCCAGCCGATGGAGTATCTCCGTCACTTCTCTGATCTTGCGGGCTTCATCTTCAGGAGTCGTAGACATGAGGGCTGCCAGTTGGCTGCGGGTTTCGCCACGGGCCAGTTCCAGGGCCTTCAGGATGAGGAAGGTCTTTTTATTCTGGGCAATATCCCCTCCGGCCTTTTTGCCCACTTTCCGGGGGTCGCCGAAAGTATCGAGGATATCGTCCTGCAGTTGGAAAGCCACTCCGATATTGCGGCCGAAAGCGGCCAGGCGCCCTGTATCCGCCTCCGAAGCCCCGGCGGCAATAGCTCCCATCACCAGGCTTCCACTGATGAGGGCAGCCGTCTTCAGTTCGATCATCAGGAGGTAGTCATCGATCTTCACATCCTGGCGTCGTTCAAAATTCATGTCATACTGCTGCCCTTCACAAACCTCGATAGCCACCCGGTTGAAAACGCTCAGCAACCGCGGCACGGCATGCTGGTTTTCCACCTGGCGGATAAACTCATAGGCATAGATCAGCATGGCGTCGCCGGAGAGGATGCCGGCATTGAGGCCGTATTTATGGTGGAGAGTGGGCTGCCCCCGCCGCAGGGGCGCCTCATCCATGATATCGTCGTGAACGAGGCTGAAGTTGTGGAATACCTCAACGGCCATGGCCACCGGCATGGCGGCCCGTACATCGTCCCCGAAAAGCTGGGCGCTCATCAGGGCCAGCAGGGGCCGCAGGCGTTTGCCCCCCATGCCCATTATATAGGCCATGGGGGCGTATAGTTCCCGGGGTTCTTTGGTAAAAGCATGGTTTTCCAGGTATTCTTCGAAGTGGTTGCGGAGCTGGTCTATGGTATACATGTTCAGAAATTTGAGCAAATATAGGCAAGCACCAATGCAGATGATCAGACAAAGGGCCGAAATATCCCATCTTTTTTACAAATTTTGGGCAGATGCCTCAGCTAAAATCAAAAAAGCTGTATTTTTACAAGAACCGACCTTCAGGAAATAATGCCAACTGTTTTTCCTGAGTAGTGGCTCTCTAAAATATTTTCAGGATTGAACCCTCTGCCTTTTTCCCACACTTCACGAGAACAACTTCAGCGGATTCTTATTTTATAATATCACAACTACAGGCACTGATGGTAAACCGGACCCATCCACATGTAATATTGTTAATAGAGGATAACCCTGGTGATGTGCGCCTGACCCAGGAAGCATTCAGAGAAGGGAAAAAAGAGGTAACGCTCGAAACTGTTTCCGACGGGATAGAGGCCCTGAAATTCCTGCGCCGGGAAGGGGAATACGCCGGGAAACAAACCCCGGACCTGATCCTGCTGGACCTCAACCTGCCTAAATGGGACGGAAGGGAAGTCCTGAAAGAGATCAAGAATGACCCGCAGCTCAGGCGGATACCCGTTGTCATACTGACCACTTCCAATGCGGCGGCAGATATTCTGAAAAGCTATGACCTCCACGCCAACTGTTTTATTATCAAGCCCATTGACTTTGATGATTTTTTTGATATTATCCACAAAATAGAGGAGTTTTGGCTTTCAACAGCTATTTTACCCACTATGGCCGTATAGAGTTTGGAATGGAAAGCGCAAAGGATCGTATGAGCACAACAAATATTTTGATCATCGAAGATAATCCGGCAGACATTGCCCTGATAGAGGCCTATCTCAAAGAAGCTGGAATGAAGCATACCCTCTTTAAGTCCGAATCATTAAGGTCTGGCTTGGATTTTCTCAAGGAGCGGAGGGTAGACCTGGTGTTGCTCGACCTCAAGCTCGTCGATGTGGAAGGGTTTAAGACGCTGCAGCTGTTCAGGGAAAGGGCGCCCGACCTTCCAGTGATCGTACTGACCGGCTTCAAAAACGAGATCATGGGCATACAATCGGTCCGGGCCGGCGCACAGGACTTCCTGGTGAAAGGAGATTTTGACTCCCGCACCCTTGCACGGACCATCCGCTACTCCTTGCAGCGGTTCGAAGCACAGGCCAGGCTACAGGAAAAAGCCAAAGAATTGAGCCATAGCGAGCGGCGCAATCAGCTGGCCCATCAGATTGCCCGCTTCGGGAAATGGGAAATGGATATCGTCAACAACGCCATGAAGTGGGATGAGGAGATCTTCCGCTTCTTTGGGTTCTCCCCCTTCAGTTTCGAACCCACTCTGTCCGATTATATCAAATACGTCCATGTGGAGGACCGGGAAAAGGTGGAATCCTTTTTTGAAGAAGCCATCCGAGACGGGCAACCCCACCATATTGAACACCGGATAGTCATCGAAAACACCAACGTGCGCTATTTGCATGTAAAAGCTCAGGTCAATTACGACGAACCGTCCAACCGCATCCTTCTGGTTGGCGGCATTCAGGACGTCACCGAACTAAAGGCCGCCCACGGGCTGGAGGACCAGGCGGCACAACCTACCGACGCGGCCTCCATCTCTCTGGAAGAGGGCCTGCTTGGCGAGTTGTCCTTTAATATACGGACGCCCATTGCCTCCATGGTCAATTTTTTATACCTGCTGGAAAACAGCCCGCTTTCGGATCAGCAAAAAGATTTTATCGAAGGCATGAAGTCTTCGCTTGACGACCTGTCCTTCGCCCTCAACAACTGGCTCAACCTTTCCATCCTGAAAGAGGAGTTTGTTGAAGTCAAATACACGGAGCTGGTCCTCGAAGAAGCTTTTCAAATGCTGAAGAACGTTTCCAGGATACGCAGTGAACAGGCTGGCCTGTCGGTTCATTTCGACCTGTCGGACAGCCTTCCGCCGGTAGTGTTCACGGATGGACAGAAGTTTTCCCAGGTGCTGTACAACCTCATAGAAACGGCGATCCGCAACGGGGCGCCGGGGCAGGAGATCATCTTTACGGCCCAGCCCAAAGGCAATCGCCGGCTGCCCAATATACTCACCTTTACCGTCGCTTTCACCGCCCGTGCGATCACCTCCGGCCAGATTCAGGAAGCCATCGAAAAAGAAGATGAGAGTACTACCCCCGGCAGAGAACGGCCGGGCCTTCTCCCGGTCGTCATTTCCTCCAAGCTGATCACAGCAATGGGCGGCAGCTTTGAAGCCATGGAAAAACCCGGTAAGCTGATCACCCTGCGCGCCGGGCTGCCGGTAAAAGTGCCGGAAATGAAAAAGAAGCCGCTGCCGGAATCTCCGGAATCCCCCATCAATATACTACTGGTGGAAGACCATGACCTGCACCGCCTCGCTACCAAGCGGATGCTGGCAGGCTGGTCGTCGATGGCCGATATCGATGTGGCCCAGAACGGCAGGGAAGCTTACGAAAAAGTAAGCAGGAAGAACTACGACATCATTCTGATGGACCTGCAGATGCCCATCCTGGATGGGATAGAGGCCACGATCAAGATCCGCAACAAGGCTAAAACTCCGATCATTGCCCTGACCGCCAATGAATCCAAACAGGAACAGGAACGCTGTTTTATGGTCGGCATCAATGATTACATCGTCAAGCCAATCCGGCCCGAAAGCCTCTTCTCCGCCATCATGCAACAGTTGCACAGAAAGTAACCAGACAAAACCTCAGGCAGCTTATTGTTGTTCCCTGTACGTTACACTATATAATCGTAAAATCAATTCACTATGGATACCCATAGCCTGATCATCATAGGTGGCGGCCCGACGGGGTTGAATTGCGCCATTGCCGCTGAAAAGGCGGGCATCGATTACCTGGTGCTCGAAAAGGGGATGCTGGTTAATTCCATTTACCATTTCCCGGTAAATATGACTTTCTTCTCGACTTCCAAACTGCTGGAGATCGGGAACACCCCCTTCATCTCACACGGTGAGAAACCCACCCGCCGGGAAGCACTGGAGTACTACCGCCGGCTCCAGCAAAGCCATGGCCTCAAAGTCCATACTTACGAAACCGTTGAACGCATGGAGCGCCGCGATAGCGGTATGTACCGGATACTGACCGATAAGGCAGAATACGAAGCGTACTCCGTCATCGTGGCCACCGGCTTTTACGATACCCCGCGGCTGATGAACGTACCGGGTGAAGAACTGCCCAAAGTGAAGCACTACTACGATGATGCCCACCCTTACGTAAGCCAGAAAGTCCTGGTAGTGGGCGCCGCCAACTCCGCCTGCCAGGTGGCGCTGGAGATCTGGCGAAAAGGGGCCGAAGTAACCATGGCTATACGCGATGACAAGATATATAAGGGGGTGAAATACTGGATCAGGCCGGACATTGAGAACAGGATCAGGGAAGGCAGCATAAAAGCCTACTTCAACTCCTCCGTACGGGAAATTCGCCCCCGGGAAGCTGTCCTGGAAACCCCTGAGGGCCCGGTTACTCTTCAAAATGACTGGGTGTTGGCCATGACCGGCTACGTGCCCAATTACAAGCTGCTGGAAAACCTGGGGCTTGAGATCCCCGGAGAGGACCCCCGCATTCCCGTACATGACCCGGAAACGCTTGAAACAAGCCTTCCCAATGTATACCTTGCCGGAGTAGTCTGCGCCGGAATGGAAACCAGCAAACTGTTTATCGAGAATACCCGCGACCACGGAGAGCTGATCATCGGGCAGGTGAAGAAGCGGCTGGAGGGGGTTTTAGTTGATTAGGTTGATTGGTCCGCCGTACACCGTACACACCACCGTACACCTTCGTAAACGAGTTCGGAATAGTGGAGAATTCTCATTTGCATACATCACGTTAAAATAATATAAAACCTATGGGCCTGAGCCTGCATTACCGAGGGTCGCTGACCGATAAACGCGCTGTCTACCAACTGGTCGAAGAGGTGGAGGATATCGCCAAAGCCATGAATTGGAAATATACCATCCTGGATGAAGACTGGAGTAAGGCTCCCACCGCCGGCCTGGACAATACGGACACCGGCGGGATCCAAATAACGGGTAAGCTTGCTCTTAAAGGGATCAGTTTCCAGGTTCACCCCAGATGTGAACGGGTGTATCTGTTCTTTAATGCTTCCTGTGTGATATCCTCACCAGTGCAGGTGGCTATGAGCGCTTCGGAAGGCTACCCTGCCCACGCCCAGTGGCAGTCGGTCAAAACCCAATTCGCCGGCCCGGACGCCCACGTCGCTATCGTCCGCCTGCTTCGCTACCTCAAAGGCAAATACCTCCACGACCTGGAAGTCACAGACGAAGGAAAATACTGGGAAACGGGCGACTACGAATACCTCAAAGCCCAGATCGAAAAACTGGACAGGGCCATCGAAATGGTAGGCATGGCCCTGGAAAACCTGGATCAGGGAAGCAGCGAGGAAGATATCGTAGAGCGGATCGAACAGGTGCTGAAGGAGTTGAGGAAGAGGGATTCGTGATTCGTGATTCGTTGATTCGTGATTCGTTAATTCGTGATTCGTTAATTCGTGATTCGTGATTCGTTGATTCGTGATTCGTTAATTCGTTGATTTGCTTTGGCCCGTCCATGATTTTTTATCTTTGCCGGAACAAAATCATCAGGCATTGCAGCGGACCCGGCCCTTTATCCTCTTTTTACTGTTTCTGGGAGTAGCGCTACTGTTGCGCTTCTTTTCCTTTTTCCCCAGCGTCATCAATCATGACGAGTCGACTTACATTGTCATTTCAGATACCCTGCTGGCGGGATATACGTATCAGGCAGATTATATTGACACCAAGCCGATCGGTATCTTTCTGGTATATGCTTTTCTGCAACTGCTGCTGGGCAAGTCCATTCTCTTGTTGCGTATTGCCGCCGCCACAGCCCTGGCCGCCACGGCATTCTTTCTCTACCGGGCGAAGCTTTCCTTTGGCAGCCGCCCGGAGGCCGCCTTTGCCGCTGCGCTGGCCTACCTTTTCCTGAATTCCATCTTCACTTACTACGGCGTTTCGCCCAATACGGAAACTTTTTTCAACCTGTTTACTGCCCTCGCCTTGTGGGCCTATTGCTCCCGGCCGCCGCTTTGGGGGTATTTTCTGGCAGGAGTAAGCCTGGGCATCGGGTTTGTCATAAAATACGTAGTGCTATTCGACGGCCTGGCCTTTGGGCTGTTCCTGCTGTGGCGCGCCCGGCAGGGAGAAGAGCAGTGGGGAGCGGCCTGGGGTAAGGCCATTACTATGGCAGTGGGCGCCGCCCTTCCCTTTCTTGGCGTTATCGCCTGGTACCAGCACATCGGCCACCTGGAAGAACTGTGGTTTTATACCTTCACCGTCAGCGGCCGCTATATCGAGAGCAAGGGCCTGCTCGGCAACCTGGTTTTCTTTCTGGATTTCAACCTGCGCTTCCTGCCGGTTGCCTTTTTCTTTTACTATGCGCTGTTTTCCCGCAGGGCCCATTTGCCGTCGCAGCAATTCGGCCTGCTGTGGGCTGCACTGGCGCTCGCGGGCGTCCTGCTGCCAGGCAAGCTGTTCGGCCATTATTTCGTACAGTTCATGCTGCCCTTCAGCTTTCTTGCCGGCGAGTTTTTCGGAATAGCCGCAAACGAACTGCCAAAGGGGCTGCGCTGGATACGCCGGCCTAAGGTTGGTTATACCCTGCTCGGATTAATACTGCTCGCCAACCTTTTCCTGCAATACAAGGACTATTACCTCAAAACCGATTATCCCCGGCAGGCCGCCGCCTACATCGCTCCGCAGCTCGCTCCCGAAGATGTCGTCTACACCACCAATGACCAGATCATCTACCACCTGCTGGGGAAGTTGCCGCCCCAGCCGTACGTGCACCCCTCCCTCTTCTGGGAAGAGCAGCACATCAATGCCCTGGAGATCGATCAGAAGTCG
The DNA here is from genome assembly GCA_964418125.1 of uncultured Phaeodactylibacter sp. Classification (GTDB taxonomy): domain Bacteria; phylum Bacteroidota; class Bacteroidia; order Chitinophagales; family Saprospiraceae; genus JACJXW01. The sequence goes on along the minus strand of CAYQKY010000112.1, from coordinate 19,474 downwards.
GAAATAGAACAGCTCAAAGCCAGGCAGCCGCGCTTTATGGTCTTCCGCAACCACCAATATGAACGCTCTTTCAGAGAATTTTTGGAAAAGAACTATCGTTTGGTTAAAAAGATTGAGGATCGGGTGAGGATTTACGAGAGGATACGGTGATTTGTGAAATTATTTCCACAAAGGGGTTTTGCTTTTCGCAAAAATCCCTTAAATTTGCAATCGCTTTTTAAAAGCAGGGGGTATAGCTCAGATGGCTAGAGCGCTTGCATGGCATGCAAGAGGTCCGGGGTTCGAGTCCCCGTATCTCCACCAACACAAAGCCACTCACGAAGGAGTGGCTTTTTTTTTGCCCTCACTCCATACAAATTGCGGCACTTCCCGTTGAATCCCGTACCTTTCGGAAAAAATAAACATGAAACTTAAAACCCTTTTAAGCACTACCCTGGCCATCGGCCTTGGCATCTTTGCCTGCACCACCAAGCCCGGCCTTTCCTCAGAGCGATTAAGCGATAAGATCAAGCTCACCGTTGCCGACTGGCAGAATATGGCCGCCAATGCCCGCCTGGATCACGAAAGCATCAGCAGCTGGGTTCCGGAGAGCGGCATCAGAGGAAGGTATCAGATCGCCAGGCAGGTGCTCAGCAAGGCTGTCCTGGAAGGTATCATCGGAGAAAAGGCTTTCCTCAACGGCCCCCATGCCCAAGGTATCAATTACAACAGCGCCCGGGATTTCGGCCGGTACAACCCGAAGTTTTTAAACCAATTGCAGAAAAGCCTCGCCCGCCTGTTCAATAACAAGATATTCGTCGATAACGCCCAGGCGCTTTACGACAAGGAGTTGAAGCAATACCTGCGCACGTATTACCTGGCCTACGAGGCAGGCGCCAACAACCGGGAAGTCATGGACGAATACCTGGCGATCCTGGCCAAGGAACCCCGGGAATATGCCGGGAGCGCCTTTCTGGCGGAACCCAGTTATTATCTGCAGGAAGCTTTCCGGGATTTTGCGGAATCCATTGAAATGGAGGGATACGATGTCTATGAAGGTTTCACCTGCCCCGGTTTCTGGGTAAGGCGGTCCATCGACGGGACGGCGGACGAGTTTTACGCCCTGTTGACGCTGACGATCCGCACGTTCGACCCGGACTTCCTGAAAAAATAAGAAAGCTTACACAGGGCGGATGGAAGTTCGCCAAATTTGAAAAGGGCCTTATTTTCCCTCCTTCGCCGCCCTCAGCGCCCGCTCCGCCCAGCGCGCCAGTTCCTCCCGGTCTTCCACCACCTCCACCGGCACGCAGTAGTAGGTAGGAAGCGTCCCTTTCTTTTTATTGCCGTGCGAAAAAGACTTCATGCCCCGTTCCTCAAATAGCGGGCGGGTTTCATCATCCACCTTGAAGTGCAGCTCTCCGTACATGACGCCGCCGAACATCACGCCGTCCCGGTAAAAGCCGGCGCCGCCGAACATCTTTTTGTACGTCACCTCTCCGAAATCGGAGAACTGGTCCATCAGAAAGTCTATATAGTCCTGAGAAACGGCCATAGTCGGTTGGTCTGGTAAAATTCCGGGTAATTTACGCAATCCGAATAAGAGATCCTATTGAGATATGCCTATCTTCATGGCTGTACCCTGACCTGAGAGCAGGTTTGAAGCCAGGGAACGCCTGGAAATCGCACCCTGGCGGAACCTCAGGCGCCGCCCGGCATTTGTAATAAGCCGGGCGCCCCCTCCCTGCCAGCTTATCACAAATGCCGGGAAAAAACCTACAGTATGCTGCACATCGACGGTTCACAGGGAGAAGGCGGCGGCCAGATGGTGCGCACCGCCCTGGCGCTGGCCACCCTCACCGGGAGCGCTTTCCGAATGGCGCACATCCGGGCCGGGCGGCCGCAGGCCGGGCTCAAGGCGCAGCACCTCATGGCCATCGAGGCGCTGCGTGCCATCAGCCAGGCGCAGGTGTCAGAGGTGAAACAGGGCGCCCGGGAACTGGAATTCCACCCCGGGCGGGTACAGCCGGGAGAATATTTCTTCGATATCGGAACGGCGGGCAGCATCTCGTTGCTGTTGCAGGCCCTGCTGCCTCCCCTGCTCTTCGCCTCCGGGCCCACCTTTCTCCGGATGCGGGGCGGCACCTGCGGCAAATGGCAGCCGCCGGTGGAGTATACGCAGCAAGTGCTCCTCCCCTACCTAAGTGAATTCGCCGAAATAGAACTGGAGATTATCCGGCGGGGGTATTATCCGAAAGGCGGTGGAGAAGTGGAAGTACATATCCGGCCAAAATTATCTTCCTGGAAAGCCGCCGCTCAGCTTCCCCCCTACTCTCTTGCCGGCCGGGAGGCGCCTGCCCGCATCGCCGGCCTTGCCTTCGCCGCCGACACACTTGCAGAACGGCAGGTGGCGGAACGAATGGCCATAGCGGCCGCCTCTGAATTGAAGGAATGGGATTGTCCCGTAGACATAACAACAGCCTATGGGAAGGCGCGCAATCCGGGAGCAGGCATCGCCCTCTGGGCAATAGTAAACCACTCCGCTTCCGGACAGCCGCTTTCCCTGGGCGCCGATGCCCTGGGAGAACGTGGAAAACCCGCAGAGGCTGTCGGCAGAGAGGCCGCCCAAGAGCTCGGCCACGCCCTCAGGCGCGGCGATCCCGCCGATGAACACCTGGCCGACCAGCTGGCGCCTTACATGGCCCTCATTCCGGGCAGCCGGATGAAAGCATCCCGCCCCTCCGGCCACCTGCTCAGCAATATGGCAATGACGGAACTCTTCCTCCCGGTGCGGTTTGATCGAAAAGGGGAATTTTTTGAAATTCACACCAATCACCACTAACTACAGAAGGTTCGGATAAAAACACCTGCCAGGGCGCCTCTTTCCTCCAAGGTTAATTCGTTTGAAATACCGAGAATTCTACCTTCACCATGTAATCCTCGGGAGCCGGCATCGCATTCTGCTCAGGGTAAGGGGCCAGGGATAACAATTTGAATTTGTACCCCATTGCTGTAGCTTCGCTGCCGCAGGAGCCGTCTTCTTCATAGCAAAGGCCTTTGGCCGTGAGTTCGATGTTTTCGCTGCCGCTGCCTTGATCCACTACAATCATCACCTTAGCCTCTCCGGCGGTAATGCATTGTACATCTTTGGGGCAGCGGCTGTCGTTAACGCCGCTGAAGGTAAGCTTCATCTGTTCTCCAGTGACTTCTACTGTCTCGTTGTATTTGATCTCCAGCACCTTTTCGGTGGGTTGTTCCGGTGGGCATCCTGTCGCCAGGAGCAGCAATAAACCGTAAAAGAATACTTGTTTCATGATATTTGGGATTTTTATTGGAAAACGAGTGAAGTATATACCTGCATTGCTGTGCATTTCGAGGATGTAGCCCGGAAGCCTGTTTTTTCAGGTAACCATCTCCGCTTCCCTCTTTTCCATTTCTGCCAGCGCTTTGTCTGCATCGCGGTAGCCAGCCTCCATGCGTTGTTCGATGCGTTTTCGGCTGAAATCGAAGGGCCCGGTGACGATCTCGGGGTCCCGGTTTTCGATGCAGATGACCTGTTGCAGGGCCATGTATTGCTGCAGGCGCCGATAGCCCGGCATGGCCCGAATTTCGGCAGCCACGCTGGGGTCGCCGATCGTGGCCAGCACGGCGTCGATCCGATGGACGACATCGACGTATTCGTTGATCCGCCCGGCAATTTCCACATCCCGGTTGAGCTTACCGGAAAACACCATTTCCAGGATGCGGTCAAAGACCTGGTTCATATTTTGAGGGATCAGCCCTTCATCAGGGAAAAGTTTGACCACAAACAGGCGTTTCCGGACTTTCGGGCTGTCATCGAGCCGCTCGATGGCGGGCAACAGGGGGGTATTGTCGAAAAGGCCGCCGTCCCAGTACCATTCTTCTCCGATGCGGGTCATGGGAAAGCCGGGCGGCAGGCTGCCGCTGGCCAGGATGTGTTTGAGGCGCAACCCTTCTTTGGAGCTGTGGTTATCGAACACCTCAACCTGGCCCTTACCGATGTTGGCGGCGGTAACCGCGACTTTCACTTCACTTCTGTTGAGTTTATCAAAGTCGATATACCGCTCCAGTACGCTTTGCAGCGGGCTGGTGTCGTAGATGCTCGTCCAGAAAGGAAAGGCGGCAAGGTCCGTACGCATCCGGTAAAAACCTCTGTTGCCAAAAACGGAAAGGTATGGCTCCATGGCTTCGGGGATCAGCATACTGGCGTTTACCGTAAATTCTTCCCACATTGTCTTCAGGGCCGGCAAGGGATTTTCCCGCGCCCCCACCAGAGCGGCCGCATTGATGGCGCCGATGGAAACGCCCGTAACGGTAACAGGTTGAAAATCCCCCTGGTCCATCAGGCGTTCGATCACTCCTACCTGATAGGCTCCCAGCGCCCCGCCGCCCTGGAGGATAAGCGCGTCCTGCGTCTTTTTCATAAGGAAAGGCTTTCGGCGAATTGAATAATGCCGCATATTAAGCAAATCGCCCCGGAAAGGCAATGACATTTGCAGCCCTTGAGGAATTTGTCTTCAACCTCTACTTAAGCGCTTCTTTATATTCTTCGATAAAATCCCGAAGGCGGCGGGGTTTGCGCTCCAGTATGTCTTCCACGTCGGAGGTAGTTTCTTCTTCCCTGCCCTCCATTACCAGGCGGTAGAGCTCAACGGTATGCTCGGCTACATCCCGGGACCAGCCCTTTTTCATCATCCGTTTGATGTAGTCCAGGGGCGCCATGGGTTGATATTCCACCTTTTCGCCGATGGCCCGGCTGATCATTTCCGCCACCTGGTAGTGGCCGAAGGCTTCATCGCTTACCAACTCATAGGTATGGCCGGTATGGCCGCCGTGGATAAGGGTAAGGGCCGCCGCCTCGGCAATGTCGCGCACGTCGATAAAAGCGGTTTTGGCATCACCGGCGGGCAGGATGATCTTTCGCTCCTCCCGGATGTCGTCCCCGATCCAGCCGGTAAAGTTCTGCATGAACCATCCCGGGCGCAGAATAGTCGCCGGGATGAAGCTGTCCCAGATCCGTTGCTCGATGGTATGTAGGGGTTTGCCTTCCACGCCACCGGTCGTCCGGCCGGAGCTGAACGTCAGTTGCTTGAGGTGTTTGGCGTGCTGGAGGAATAATTCCACGGACGGAACCGGGTCGTCATGAGGAGCGATGAAAAAACAGCGTTCTACCGCTCCTACGGCCGGTTCGAATGTTTCCGGTTCGCTGAAATCAAAATGGATATAACTGGCGTGATGTTTCCAGATGGCCCTGGCCTTGTCCGGTTCGCGAACGCCCAGCAACAATTGTTGGCGGCTTTCCAGGAGGGTGTCCACCAAATGCCTGCCAATATTTCCCGTAGCGCCAATAATGAGGATAGCCATAGAAAAATGCGGTTTCGGGCTAAGATAACAAAAGCTGGGAATTGGTTGACTGTTGTTGGTTGTCCGCTTCGCAGCCTGGGACTGTCCTCAGCAGGGCGACAAACAACAATGAACCGACAACAGTCAACGAAAAACACCGGTTGTCCCCCTGGCGCAGGTCATTTCAGCTCCCCGCCCCGCTCCAGAATATCCAGGCGTTCGAGCAGGAAGTCGAAATTCACGTGTTCTTTGATGAGGGAGATGGCTCTTTTGACCTTCCACGGCGTACGGGTATTGATCTTCACTTCAATACGGCTGATCTTAACCACCGAGCCGTAAGTATCGAGGATGGTGGTCAGAATGGGAATTTCGTTATCGAGCAGGTACGGGTGGCGGATGTCCTCCAGCTTATACCAGTTCTCATGCCGGCCATCGCCGGTAACGATGACCCCGGAGAGGGGCGATTTGGCCAGCTTTTTCACCTTGGCGATGGCATGTATCTTGTCTATGGCTTCCACCAGGCGTTTGTAACTCACCACCAGCAGGATATTGCGGAAAGTATTGAACTCATCTATATCGACCAGGGAGCCGGCGATGATGTCCTCCACCCTGTTGGAGAGGCGGTGTTCATTGACGATCACCTTGCCATTTACCGCCTGGTTGATGGTTTCCAGGATGGGGAAGGACAGCGACCTGTCGTAGGGCACCACCCCCAGCAGGGGCATGCCCATCTGGCCCAGTTTAAGGGAAAGATAATGCTGGATCTCCTCGTGTTTTTCAGGAATGACCTTATTGACGATAATGCCCAGTATAGGCAGGTTTTTCTCCCGGAAAAGAGCGGTGCTCATGTGCAGGCGGTCGATGGTTCGCCCCACCCCCCCTTCAACGACCATGATGATACCTGCTCCGAGCAGTTCCGCCACATCGGCATTAGACAGATTGACGACGCTGCCCACCCCGGGATGGCCTGTACCTTCGTATACCATGATATCATTGGCCGCTTCCAACTGGGCTGCAGCGCTCTGGAGTTGTTCTACGTAATTGAACCGGCCGGGGTCGTCCAGAAAAGCCTTTGTGGCGCCACGGGCAAGAACTACCGGACTGTGGATCTCCGGAATGATATCGAAACCCACCACCTGAGAAAAAAGTACGGCGTCTTTATCGGCGATCTTACCATCAACGGTCAGGTATTCCTGTCCAACGGGTTTGCAGTAACCAGTCCGGTAACCTTTGTTCTCCAGATTGGAAACCAGTCCGAGAGTAGATGTCGTCTTACCAACGTGCTGCCCGGTGGCGGCAACATAGATCTTCTTCATGAAGGCTGTTTTTTGAATACGGGCCAAGGGCCCTGCAAAGAAAAAATCCCCCATTCTTCGGCGGCCCCTAAGTTAATCGTTTCCGGAGATTATCCGTGGTTCAAGGCACGGTTTTTTCAGATCCCGGCTTCTGGTTATAATAGCCAGGAAGTAGTGTGGCGGCCATTGTGGTTCCGCCATCATCAGGCGAGTTGCCTGAGGGCCGCCCGGTTGATCTTTCCGGTATCATTTTTAGGCAGTTCTTCCACGAAAATGAAATATTTGGGCACTTTGAACCTGGCCAGCAGGCTGCGGCAGTGCCCTTCCAGATCCGATTCGGAAAGCGCGGCGCCGGGCCGGCGCACTACAAAAGCCTTGCCCACCTCTCCCCATTTGGGATCCGGAACGCCAACCACTGCTGCTTCGGAGACCTCGGCATGGGTTTGCAACACGCGTTCCACCTCCGCCGGATAGACGTTCTCTCCTCCGGAGATGAACATATTTTTGATACGGTCTACCACAAAAAGATAGCCGTCTTCGTCGAGGCGGACCATATCCCCGGTGCGGAACCAGCCGTCGACAATAGCTTTGCGGGTAGCCTCTTCATTGCGCCAGTATCCCGGCATGGCCATTGGCCCGCGGAGCAGCAATTCCCCGGCCGTATTTTCGGGTAAGTCCTTTCCTTCGCCGTCCACGACCCGGATGTCCACATAAAAGTTCGGGCGCCCGATAGAGCCTTTTTTGCGGATGGCGTCATTCTGGTGCAGGGAGGTCAGGTTGGGCCCTACTTCCGTCATGCCATATCCCTGCCGGATGGCCACGCCTTTGGTATACTGCCAGCGTTCAATGAGCGGGATAGGCATAGACTCCCCTCCGACGATGATGTAATAAAGGCTGGGAAAGGTGGCTTCTTCAAATTCCGGGGCTTCCGCCATCATTTTGAGCATCGTCGGCACGCCCATAAACAGCGTTACGTCCTCCTCCTGGAGGAGGCGCAGTACTGTCGGAGCATCAAACTTTTTGACCATACAGGTATAGGCGCCGTGATGAAGGAAAGGAGTCGTCAACACGTTCCACCCCCCGGTATGGAAGGGCGGCATCACATTGACGGTACGGCTTTCGGTATTGACGATGAGGCTGATCGCGGTATTGATACTGTTCCAGAACAACATCTTATGGCTGTAAATGGCGCCCTTGGGAAAGCCCGTCGTCCCTGAAGTGTAAAGAATAAATATCGGGTCGTCCTCGTCAACCGTCTGGAGAGGAAAGGAATCATCGCCATTCCCGTTCTTTCCCTTTTGGCAAAAGGCAGCCAGTTCCTCCAGCGGCCAGAAGTGAGAAATACTGGAAAAGGAAGGAGCTCCCTGCAGGATGTGGGCAAACTTTTTTTCACAGATTGCCAGGGAGGGCTCCGAATCTCTGAGCAGGTAATCGACCTCGGCGCTGGCCAGGCGGTAATTTATCGGCACGAGGATACACCCCATCTTCTGAGCAGCGGCAAACAAGGCGATATATTCCAGGCAGTTTTCCGCCAGTATGGCGATACGGCTGCCCTTTTCAATGCCATAATGCCCTTGCAGGTGAAAGGCCAGGCGGCTGCTCAGGCGGTGTAATTCGGCATAGGTAAAGGTATTTCCGGTTTCAAATTCTTTGACTGCTACCTTATTGGGGCTGTACAGGGCCCACTTGGCGATCCAGTCCTGTTGTGGTTGGCGCATTGGATTTATTGGTTATTTGTCGTTTGTTTCCTTTTACTTGTTAGTTGCTGGTTGGGCCAACAAACCACCATCAACCAACAACCGGCGGCATCCAAAAAACGAAAGGCTTCAGCGGCAAAAGCCAGCCCTCCGCCGGGGGGGATGAAAAATACTAAATCTCCGGCATTTAATTTGCCTTTTCCCCAGGCATCGCAAAAAGCCTCGGGGATGCATAAAAGTCCTGGCAATAAAATGACAAAGACAATGACTTTTGTTATTGCCTTATTGGCCCATTACTGTTTATATTTGCATTTGTTGTTTATTTAGATTAATTAAAAACAAGGAGCGCTTTCCTAGCCAGCGCGTTAAAGGACACCAGAGCAATGCAAGCCAGAAAAAACAGAATGGACACCAACCCGTCAGCAGTACGCCTGCCTTTTCCTTTGCCTGTTGTCGAGGCCAAGAAAAAAAAGAAATGCTGTAAGAAGTACAAAAAGGGGAAAAGATGTAAGAGTTGCCCGGGGGGGTAGAAGCGCAGGAGAAGGGCAATTGTTATATTGTTTGGCCGCCTGAATTCGGGATGGGAAGCAATCCAGCCATATAACCATCCAACCATGCCCACGGCGCCCCCGAAGCATTCCAGATGGAACTGCCATACCAACTTCACTCCAAAACTCCCACCACATAATCCATCACTTCCTCTACCCACAGGGTGTACATGGCGCCGGAGGGATGCAAACCATCTCCTGCGACCAGGTATGGCTCAGCCAACCCCCGGCGGGAAATGAGAGTGATATTGAAATAAGCTACCCCATAGCTTTCAGTGATCTCCCGGTTTATGGCATTATACGCATCGATCTCCGTACTGATCCGGCCGGGATCGGAGCGGGCCTGGCCAAAAGGGGTATAGGCATAATCCGGAATAGAAAGCACAATGGCCCGGGAGGCGTTATTGCCGGCCAATGAAATGGCTTGTTCGAGCAACGTCCGGAATTCCGTCCGGTAAATATCAACCGAGCGGTTCTGGTACTGGTTATTGACGCCGATAAGGAGAGAAACCAGGCCGTAGGAAGGCTGCAGCGTATCGGCAATAGCAATGGCGTCGAGGAGGTTGCCGGTTGTCCAGCCGGTTCGGGCAATAATGTCGGGTTGCCCTATATGATATACGGTATCGGAAAATTCCGCCCTGAGCCTGTCCGCCAGTTGAACCGGCCAGCGCTCCTGATAGCTCACCGATTGGCCGATGGTGTAGGAATCTCCCAGAGCCAGGTAATGGAGCGTATCCTGAGCCTGGGGCTGAAGCGTATCCGGCGGTTCGACGGTGATCTCCGGCTCAGGAGAAGAAGCCGGATCCTTGCTGCAGGAGGCTACGCTCAAAGCAAAGCCAGAGATAGAGAGGAGTAAGTACCTGTACATAGAAGCTTTCGGTTTTCGATGGCCGTTTTTTGCATTTCACTGTTCTGCGGCAAGCCCATTCTGCATGATGCCTGCTTCTCTTATTTTCCACTGAAACCAAATTGCTCATGTACCTGCCACCGCCTGCCGTCGTGCTGCAAAAGAGTGATTGCGCGGGCAATGAATTCCCTTTGGTATTTCTGCTGAGAAAAATAGGCCCAGGCTTCCGGGAAAACCCGCCGCTGCAGGTCCTTGAAAGCGACCGTCATGTGGGGGTTGTAATCGTGCCGGCTATTGAAGGCCAGGGCCAGGCTCGCCGCCAGACAGGCTTCTAAACGCCGTTGCATGCCCAGAAGTTCACCTTTCCGCTCTACTTCTACAAAAATAACCCGGGGAGGGAAGCAGCCAAAGCCGTTCAACCTCAGCCGGAAAGGTTTCTCTTCACTGGCAAAAGGCTCCAGGGCGGCATAAAGCTCCTCCACCCTGTCGCCCGGCCAGCGGAATGGGGGGATCAGCGTAATGTGAGGCGGAGAACGCAGGGCCCGCGAGCTCCGGAAATGCTCCGCCGCGTATGTTTTGAATTCCGTCACCTCCTTTTGTATTCCCTCATCGGGAAGGAGGGCGATAAAAAACAATGGAGAAGCCATGATCGAAAAATTAGTGAATGAGGGAATGAGTGAGTAAGCCGCTGACATTCATTCCCTCCCCTCCTGCCATTCCGGCACCCCCGCCATTTTCAGGCTGTTTTTTTCCAGACAGGCTGTCATATACTCAACATTGGCACTCCGGTTGTGTGTTATACAACTACTGGTTTACCTTAACGCCAGCTTAGTGTTGGCAATAAAAATCAGGACTTTTACAGAAAACCAAAAAAATGGCAGAAGAAAAATTAAAGGCAGAACAAATGGATATCTCATCCGAAGATGAGTCCGTAGAAGTAGGACAGGAAGGAAAATACCTGCAGGCGATGGACAACGTCCTTCCCCAGAACCTTACCATCCTACCGCTCGTCCAGCGCCCGATTTTTCCAGGCATAGCCCTGCCAATGACCTTTTCGGGCAAAGAACAGGTTGAGGCACTGAAGCAGGCGGTTGAAGAAGATGAAGGTTACATCGGGCTGGTGTTTGCCCAGGAGTTCAACGAGGCGGACTACACCGAATCCGACCTGTACGATGTAGGCACTCTCTTCCAGGTGATCCGCACCAATCAGATCGCGCCCAATACGATACAGGTCCTGGGGCGTGGCGTCACCCGTTTCCAGAAAAAGAAGGTGCTGCTGGTCAAACCCCGGCTGCGCTGGGAAGTGCAATACTACAGCGAGCCCAAAGAGAAACCGGACCCCGACCTCAAGGCCTATATGATGGCCATCAGTTCCGACATCAAAGCGTTGCTCAAACTCAACCCTCTTTTCCAGGAGCAGGTAAACATGGTGGTTTCGCAGCTCAATTATGAAGCTCCGGGCCTGACGATGGACATCATCAGCAACCTGCTGTCTTCAGACAGTGAACAACTTCAGGAACTACTGGAAACCTTCGGCCTGGAAGCACGCGCCAAGCTGCTGCTCCTGATGATAAAAGAGGAACTGGAGATCGCCAAAATACAACAGCGCATCAGCCAGCAGATCGACGAAAAGGTCAATAAGCAACAAAAGGAATTTTTCCTGCGCGAGCAATTGAAGGCCATTAAAAAGGAACTCGGCATGGAAAAGGAAGAGGGGCAGACCGAAATTGAAAAGATCGAACAAAAACTAGCGGAAAAGGAGCTCCCGGAAGAAGCCATGAAAACGGTGAAACAGGAACTGGATAAGCTGCGCGTGCTCAATGTGCAGTCCCCGGAGTTTAACGTCACCCGCAATTATCTGGAAACAATCGCGGACCTTCCCTGGGGCACTTATTCCGAAGACAACAGTGATATCAAAAAAGCCCGGTCCATCCTCGACCAGGACCACTACGGTTTGGAAGAGGTCAAGGAACGCATCCTTGAATTTCTCAGTACGATCATCAAGCGTGGTACTGTCAGCGGCTCCATCATTTGCCTGGTGGGCCCTCCCGGAGTGGGTAAGACCTCAGTAGGCCGTTCGGTAGCCAATGCCCTCGGCCGGGAATTCTTCCGCTTCTCCCTCGGCGGCATGCGCGATGAAGCCGAGATCAAAGGCCACCGCCGTACCTATATCGGCGCCTTGCCCGGCAAGCTCATACAGGCCCTGAAGCGTCTTGGCACCTCCAATCCGGTCATCATGCTGGACGAGATAGACAAGATCGGCGCCAGTTTCCGGGGCGACCCCGCATCGGCTCTGCTGGAAGTCCTCGACCCCGAACAGAACAGTACCTTTCTGGACCATTACCTGGACATCCCTTACGACCTGTCGAAGGTGCTTTTCATTACCACTGCCAACCAACTGGACACCATACCCGGGCCGCTGCTCGACCGCATGGAGGTGATCCGGCTGGCCGGTTATATTCTGGACGAAAAGGTACAGATCGCCAAACAGTACCTGCTGCCCAAACAGCTCAAAGAGCATGGCTTTGAGGAGGATGAGATCCAGATCAGCGACGAAGCCTTAAAAGAGATCACTGAGAATTACGCCCGCGAAGCCGGAGTGCGCAACCTGGAAAAACACATCCGAAAGATCATCCGCAAAGCTACTCTGAAGCTGGCGGAAAATGAAGAAGTGAAATTCCAGGTAACAAAAGATGACGTAGAGGGACTGCTTGGCAAGCCGATCTTCAATACTGAAAAACTATACAATGAGCCCAAGCCGGGAGTAGCCCTGGGCCTGGCCTACACCTCTCTGGGCGGCGCCACCATCTATATTGAGGCCAATGGCATCCGAAGTAAAAACCCTTCCTTCAAGCAGACCGGCCAGTTAGGGGATGTAATGCGCGAATCTTCGGAGATCGCTTACAGCTACATCCGCTCTTTGGTTTCTGAGCAGGAGGAACATAATGAATATTTCGACAACCATTCCCTCCACCTCCACGTCCCGGCAGGGGCCACCCCCAAGGACGGGCCCTCGGCAGGTATAACCATGGCCCTTGCGCTCTACGCCCTGGCTACTGGCCAGGCGGTGCGCAATGATATTGCCATGACCGGGGAACTGACCCTGACCGGCAAGGTGCTGCCCATTGGCGGTGTTAAGGAAAAAACCATCGCCGCCCGGCGCGTAGGCATCCAGGACCTCATTTTGCCTGCAGACAACCGGAAGGACTTTGAAGAACTACCCGATTATCTGACGGAAGGCATCACCGTGCATTATGCGGATTACTTCAGCGATGTGCTGGAAGTGGCTTTTGCCGAAAAGAGCACTCCGGCCCCGGCAGCCTGATAGCAGAACCCTGTGCCATTCCGAAATTTCCCGGGAGTGCGATTCCCATTTGTTCTCTTCGGGCGCAACGCAGGGCCAAATGCCCATAACTGATGGTTTCATGGCCGCACTGCCCCGTTGTGAGGCAGCCCTGTCCCACAAACTGTGGCGGAGAGACCCCCGGGAACAGTAGCAAGAGGGGGAAAACCCAGGCCTTCCGGCACTGAAAACCTGGAGGGGCCAAAATGAGAATCGCTCCCTTTTCCGGTCCGGGGTGGCTCGGTATTCAATGGCATCGGTAAAATAAATATTACAAAAAAATAACTTTATTTTTTTTGCCATTCTTGAGAACTTACGTTATATTTGGTCCGTAATGACAGGAAACCAGTAATTTTTTTCATTACGCTGTTTTAAGAGCACAACAGTAAAAGTATTCCCCTCACTTAGTTACCCCCCATTCAGAGCTCCCTAAGCGATGATTCACCAGCCTGGGTATCCGGCTTTTCAGGGCACAGTAAAAGAAATTAAGCCGGTCCTTTGGGTTCAAGGCAGTTTCGGTAAAATATATTTCCCGTAAAACTGCAACCTGCAGAGGATAATGCCGTAAAAAATTTAGACCTCGTTTATCAGGCGAGTAATAATGGTGGTTATAATAACAACCGCCGATACGTTTTGAGAGCAAAAACATTGCTTGTAAACAAGCAATCCCCGAGGCACTACATCACCGGGTTGGGGGTCGGGCTCCTCTTATTGGAAACTCCTTCCAACAATTTCACTTTAGCACGCACTTAAGCTGCAATTATTGTAGCTGGAAGCCAGTAATGGTTTATTTCCCATAATACTCTTTCACGAGATGAAAGAGCATTAAACGCGAATGCATTCAATAATCTTAAAAACTGAAATGATAAGTATGACAGGCCTTTACCATCCGAACCCTCCTCCCGAATAGAAAGCCATACCGACTCTGGCCACGGTATTTCCCGGCCTGCCGGCAAGCCCCAGGCCCCAGGAGATACGCCCACAGTACCATTTGAAATGACGACCTAGCAATTATCGAAATAGACCATTGAATTAAAAACTTATAAACCAGATCGACTTAACCATGAAACATTTCAACATTATTTTAAGAGTTACCATTATGGCAACGCTTTGTTGCATCGGGCTGCTGGCCCCGCAGGAAGCTCAGGCTAGAAGCGGGGAGGAATGTCCTGATTCCAAAGTAATGCCGCTGTGTTCCTGGCAAAGCGACATCAACCGCGCTTTCGCCCGCTGGATATCTGACTTCGATTATGATGACTGTGAAGTCAGGGTAGACGGGGTCAAGGTAGATGACCTTGATGACGTGAAGCCGCCGAAGAAATGTACCGGAGGAACCGTTACGGTCACGCTCTACGACTGTGACAACCCTTCCGACGACTGCAGCTCCACCTTTACGGTGAATCCTCCTCCTCCTCCCCGCGCCGAATGCCCGGATGACATGGAGATCGGGCCCTGCGTAGCTAACCAGGGTGTGGTGGACGCCGCCTTTGCAGCCTGGCTCGCCCAGTTCAAGGCCGGAGATGACTGCGAGGTTAACGAAGACGTAGGCTACTTCGCTGATTCCTACACTGCCCCGCCCTTCTGCGGTGGCTCTACTACCGTCACCTTCATCGTGCGCAACAAGATCGACTGCTATCCGCCGGTCAGCTGTACCAAAACGTTCACCGTACTGCCTACGCTGCCGCCGGTGCTGATCTGCCCGGACAACCGCGTTGAGCCGGCCTGCCTGAGCCAGGCAGAGGTCAACAGCCGCTTCCAGGCTTGGCTGAACGAATTTCAGGTCGACCTGAGCCAGTCCTGCCCCGGTACTACCGGCCGCTTCCTGGCTCCGCCCCGGGCTCCGGGTAAGTGTGGCGGCATCGTATCCGTCACCTATGTGGCTACTACGCCCAATGGCTGCGCCATGAATTCCTGCACCCGCACCTTCGAAGTGCTGCCGGACAATGAACCGCCGATGGGCACCTGCCCGCTGGGCGCAGATGACCTGACCTGCCTCAGCGAAGTACCTGAACCGGACCCGGCTGCTGTAGCTGGTTTCTACACCGACAACTGCGGCATCGTTCAGGGCGTGCTCACCAGCGTCGAGCTGGATGAGAATGACTGTGACTTCACCGTTGTTCACAACTACCGGATCTATGATGACTGCGGCAACTTTGTTGATTGCTCCATCACCTACTCAGGTGGTGATGACGAACCGCCCACCGGCGCCTGCCCGGCAGGCGGAGAAGTGGCCTCTCTTGACGACGTGCCGACGCCGGACCCCGACTGGGTAGCCAGCTACTATCAGGACAACTGCGGCCAGGTATGGGCGCAGGTACTGAACGTCACCCAGACGGGAAGCGCCTGTGAGGGCTTCACCGTAACCCACAACTATTCTGTGGGGGACAACTGCGGTAAGGACAATAACGTACTGTGCTCCGTATCCTGGACGATACCGGCCAATGGAGACAATTCGGTCTCCGGATCCTGCCCCGACCCGGTTACCAACCTTCAGTGCTGGGAAGACGCCGCTACGCCGGCAGAAGCTCAGGCTGAAATGGAAGCGGCCTGGCCTGGCGCTACTGTAGTATACGTCGGTTCGACCAACGTCAACAACTACTGCCAGTTCACCATCGCCCATGCCTTCTCCGTGACGGACCCCTGCACCGGCCAGCGCACCATCTGCGTACTGGAATACAGCGGTGAAGACCTGACCCCGCCGGCGCCCACCAATGGTGGATGCCCCGCAGGAGGCTCAGTGGTAGTAGTTCCTGCCGCCGACCCGGCTGGAGTCGCTGCCGGTTATACGGACAACTGTTCCTCCGTTCACGCTTACCGCGTAGGTACTACCATGAACATGATGACCGTCACTTACCACTACCGGGTATACGATGATTGTGACAACTCCGTGCTTTGTTCCGTGACCTGGAACGGTGGCATCAGCCGCCCGGGTAATGGTGGTTCCAACACTACCGCCGCCGAACTCAGCATGCAGGCGTATCCGAATCCGACCAGCGGCGAGCTCTTCCTCGAGTTTGGTGAGGTTTCCGGCCAGGAAGCTGTCGTTTCCCTGCGCAACCTCTATGGACAGGAAGTATTCCGCCGCGTCATGACACTGGACATGCCTACGCAGCAACTGAACCTGATCAGCGAGGGCCTCAGCAGCGGTACCTACATGCTGACCGTACAGACCAATGATGCTTATACGACTCAGAAGATCGTCCTGAACCGATAGGTTCGCTCTGCGATCAAATTGTAAGATATCAGCGAAGAGCCCCGGCGCCACTGTACGCCGGGGCTCTTCGCTTTTCTCCCCAAACCCGAATGTTAATTCATGATTAATTTCCTATCTTCCAGAGAAAAAATTTTTTTATACTGAAGAGAAAACTTATTTTTGACCAGAAGCGCAATGTAAGGCAACGCCTCATCATGATTCCCCTTGTAACTGATCTCACTATGAAGTGCATTTTGGCTTTCCCTGCTAACGGGTAGCCCATTCCCATACTGGTTGATTTCCGTAATTGATTTTCGGCGCCTTACAACATTTTTTTTCCACGTATGTGATTTCAGTTTTTTATGTCCGCAATGATTGCTCCCATTTTTTAAATTCAAACAGCTGATTGATTCCAGGAATTCATCCGATTACGGAGGAACAAAATACTATTTCCAATAATCCTGGCGTGCAACTTTCAAAAGTATGCCCGGGCTATAACATCCTTAGGACGGACTATCCCCCCTTGCTCCGTTCCTGAATGGCCGATCGTATATATAAAGGTTGGCGTACTAGCAATAAGGTAGTGCGTTCAAGCAATCTTGTTATGCCTTAAATGACCACCCCTGGTGGAATAATTATACTACCCACAAATCAAACACTATGCAAAATCTTTACACTACGCGGCTGCTCAGCCCTAACCAGAGAGGTATTTTCACCCAGGTATTCACCTCCAACTTCAAAACCATAACTTCCTTTTTGGGAGTTTTTCTGTTCACTGCCGCCATTCTGAACCAGGCGCACGCACAATGCCCAGACCCTGTAGACTGTGCGGTTTCCACAACGTACATAGATGTATCAACCTTGCCTGTTTGTGACCCCAATACCCCAAGCGCCATAGTCTTTGATGGAAAGCCCGGGCAAAATTCACCCTGCTCGGATGTTAACGGATACAACTGCTGGCAGTATATCATCACCAGGCCTTCGGGCTCCCTTACTCAACAATTCACCGTAAAACTTGGCCAGGGACAGAGCTGTAATGGGGAATTGGACGCTTCCTATCTTCTAATCGATGGCGTCTGTACGCAAAGCTCTCTTGGCGGCCCTCAGACAGAGGTTACCTTTACCTTCCCGCTTGGGCAGGATGAGATCACCCTGTATATGTGCGTAAACTCCGCCGGCTGGACCAGCATCTGTGGCCTGTGCCAGGAACCGCCGCCCTGTGACCCTGCTGCTGAGTGTATGCTGACGGACCTCAACATCACCGGGTGTTCCGTGCCGGATGCTTTCACCAACCCGGCGGATGTCTTCACCAATATTGCCACCTGTACCGGAAACATTCAAATGCGGCACGAAGATGTCTATGTGGATGGTGATGATGTCTTCTGCTCCGACGGGGACGGCGTTTCTTTGACCCGCACCTATATATTATCTTTTGAAAGCGTGGATATCAATGGAGACCCTGCATTTTTTGACTTTGAAACCTGTGTTCAAAATATCACAGTCACTCCGGCGACAGTCGATGTTGTCTGTCCAACGGACCTGACGGTAAGCGGGGACAGCTACGCGACCCAGGCCGAACTTGACCAGGCTTTCTATGACTGGCTGGATGATTTTATGATCGTTGAAGATGGCTGTGGCGTTACTCCGCTGAACCTGAACGGCTACGCTCCCCCCGACTTGTGTACTTCTACTCAGGTGGATATTTTCATCCCGATCTCCGCTGATGATGGGTGCAGTTCTGATATGTGTGACGCTACCTTTACGCTAACGCCCAAATCTTCCCCTGCCTGCCCCAACCTGCCGGATATCACTTACGATCCGGAAAACCCTCCCTTTATCTGTACCAACGATACCAATGTCCCTATCCCCTCCTATGAGGGATGTTCCGGCACCATAACGGCCGTTTTCGCCAGCCGCTCTGATGGAGGAGCACTTAACGACCCCTGGCCGGAGGGCACTACTACCATAACCTGGGAGTTCACTGAGTTCGGGTCTACTATTCAATGCACGCAGGATGTTATTGTAACTACCTGTTGCGTCATTGACGTCACCTGCAAGGACAACCTTGATATAGACATCTCCGGATGTGAGATCCCTCCCGCCACTACTACTATTTCCGATATCTTTAACCTGGTGGAAACTTGCGGAGAAACCTTCGAAATGGCATCCTCCGATGTGATAATTGACAATGATTGCTCTAATGGAGATGGGCTGGAAACGGATAGGACGTATACCTTATATATAGAGTCCGGGGATAATGTCGGGTATCAGCCCGCGGAGGATATGGAGATTTTGACTTGTGTGCAGAATATTAAGGTGACCCCCAGTACACTCACCCTCAGCGCATGCCCTGGTGATCCCAATCTCGATGGTTGTGTAACGCAAACAGATATAGATGCAGCCTGGACAACCTGGATAAACGGCCTGAGTAGTATGACAGCTACCGGAGGCTGCAATCCTATGGTCAACTATTCTACACCGCTGGCTAACCTCGTAACCCCTTTAGAATGCACAAATATTCAGCAGTTGGTCTCCGTGGACGTCTATGCTTCTGATGATTGTGGGCAAACTACACCAATCACCTGCACCTTTACCGTCGGCGCTTACCCCGGCGGGCTCGATATCAGCGCATGCCCCGGAGACCCCAACCTCAGCGGGTGCGCCACCCAGACAGACATCGACGCAGCATTCGCAACATGGGTCGCCGGGCTGCAGGCCATGTCCGCATCCGGTGGGTGCTCCCCGCAGGTCGTTTATTCTCAGGACCCCGCTACCCTTGCCGCTCCCTCTGAGTGCTCCGCTAACCAGCAAGTGGTAGCCGTAGACGTCTATGCTTCCGACCACTGCGGCAACTCACAAACCGTTACCTGTACCTTTACCGTCGGCGCTTACCCCGGCGGGCTCGATATCAGCGCATGCCCCGGAGACCCCAACCTCAGCGGGTGCGCCACCCAGACAGACATCGACGCAGCATTCGCAACATGGGTCGCCGGGCTGCAGGCCATGTCCGCATCCGGTGGGTGCTCCCCGCAGGTCGTTTATTCTCAGGACCCCGCTACCCTTGCCGCTCCCTCTGAGTGCTCCGCTAACCAGCAAGTGGTAGCCGTAGACGTCTATGCTTCCGACCACTGCGGCAACTCACAAACCGTTACCTGCACCTTTACCGTCGGCGCTTACCCCGGCGGGCTCGATATCAGCGCATGCCCCGGAG
>CAYQKY010000111.1:0-26471 GCA_964418125.1 uncultured Phaeodactylibacter sp. | reverse complement strand
ACAGCTCGCCGCCCTCGCCCACTACCGTACCGCCGGCGTCCACCCATTCGATGCAATCCCACAGCGTGGTGTCCGTCACCGTGAAGCACACCTGTTCCGGGGCGCATAGCGTTGCCGTATCCGAGGGCGTTATCTCTATTGCGGTGGTATCCGATAATACAGTGACAGTAGCAGTAGCCGTATCCGCCGAGCAACCGTTACTGGCGATCACCTGATATTCGTGGGCGCCTACCGGAGGAGTGACACATAATTCCGGATCATTGCCCAGGACAACGCCGTTGATATCCAGCCATGTAATGTTTACGGTGGTGTCGTCAGGAGTATAGGAAGCCAGCAGGCATACTTCGTCCCCTTCACACACCTTGGTGGAGCCGCTTGTCGTTACCGATACCGTTTCGGTGCGGTATTCAACTGTAACCGTATCCGGTGTAACGCAGGCCTCTGCGCCTGGCAGGGTGGCGACATATTGGTTAATCCCCGGTTCGGGAACCACGGTAAATTGCGCCCCGGTATCCAGGGGTTCGCCATTGCTGTTCAGCCAGATCACACATTCCGTCAGTGGGCCGGAAACATCGATAGTCACCGGGTCATCGGTGCACACCAGAAGGTAATCGGGCGTGGCTGTCAGGGGCACATTTCCGGCGACTTTCACACGGGCCGTGGCAGTGGCAGTGGCCGTGTCGCAACTGCTTTCCACAACCACGGTATATTCATTTGTTCCGGCGTTTGGGGTAATCGAAAGGCTTGGGCCGGCGCTTACCTGGGCTCCTGTGCCATCGAACCAGGTAATGGCGGCCGGCGGCTCGGTGGAAGTAACGACAGCTTCGAGGGTTACCGGTTCGCCTTCGCAAATGGTCGTATCCACAGGGGTAACCACTACACTGATCGGGCCACAGGGGCAGCCGACGATCTCAATTTCCTTGGATACCGGCTGGCAGTTATTGGCGTCGGCCACCGAGATCGTATATTTGCCAGGCGCCAGGTTGGTGTAAGGCGGGCTGATCACAGCGCCGGTGCTGTCGGTGAGTTCTTCCCGGTAGGGCGCCGTGCCTCCTGTGATCTCGACCACTTCGATAGCCCCTGCATTCGTTCCCGGTATGCATTCATCCTCGACCTCAACCTCAACCTTCAATTCCTCAGGAGCTTCCACCTTCAGTTTGAACTCGCAGATACAAGCGTCGAGGGTACTTATCCTTTTGATCCGGTATTCTCCTGCAGGCACCTCAATTACGGCAGCATCATTGCCCCGAATAGTAGTAATAGCGAAAGTAGCATTGATCTGGCGTATCTCGTAGGTTTCGTGAGGCGCACCAGATCCATCATAGACCAGATAACCAATAGCGTCCGGACAATCGGCGTCTACAGCCGTCCATCCATTGATATTACAGGAGCCATCCCGGATCATGGCATCGCGCTGTTCTTCACAGAGGCTGGCTCCTTTTACATTTACCCGGTACAGCCCGGCAGGCAGGCCGGTAAACGTATAAGTGTTGGTGAAAATGGGAAAGGCATTCTGGTTATTCAGGGAAATTTGGTAGGGAGGAAAATCTCCCTGAATGTCTACCCTCAGGGTTCCGTCTGAAGCGCCACAGCCATTGGCGGGGGTTGGAGTGAGGAAGAAATCAAAGACTCCGGAATTATCCCGGCGTACTGAGCCGATGAGGGCTGTTTTGCAGCCGTTGGCATCGCTGACGACGAAAGTATAGGTTCCGGCCGCCAGGTTGGAAAACTGTATGGTTCCCAGCCCGTCAGCTGTGCGCGCCCCCCCAGTCCAGTTGATAGTGAACGGCGGCGCCCCACTGATAATGTCCAGCTTGACCTTGCCCGCTTCAGAAATGCAACTGGCGGGGACGGTGCTCACCTCCACTTCCGGCCCGCCGACGTCATTGACCGCAATGATGGCCTCGGTATCGCAATCGCGGAAAGGGCCGGTATCCGGCGTGGCAACGGAGATCGTCACGAAATAGATTCCGGCCGCCAGGCTGTCGGCTTCGTTGGTAGTGCTGACATTACCCGACCAGGTATAGTTGAAATTAGTACCCTCCGGAAAACCAACCGGCATTACTTTGGCGCTGCCATTATTCTCCCCACAGGCAGCATCAACGACTATGCGATTAACCTGGAATTCCCTGCAGATCGTATCACAGGAGTGAGTAACCAGGTAGGGCAGCAGCGTGGTGTCTCCCGCCATCAGTTCCCATTTCGGGTTGTCCAGCGCCTGTTGCTGTTCGTCCTGTTCCTGCCACTGGCAGTAGCCTGGCTCATCCCAGTGATAGTTGGTAGTGCTCCATAGTAAGGCCGGTATACTCCACAGGAGTGCCAGGAATGTGGCCTTGATCAGTGCTGGCATATGTTTTGTAGTTATGTTCATGGCTGTGTATATCAAGGGTTTTCGATAGTCGCTCGGGAGGAAAGCGTATTTGTATCTTCGCATCCATCCAGTTTCAGGCCGGTTATTACAACCCGGCGGTCATAGGCAGCGGAAAGGAAAAATTTACCACCATCGCCTTTATCCGGGTCGAGGTTGGGGTCGGGAAAGTTTTCATCTGCCTCGGTGCTGCCTACCGGCTCTGAATCGAGGGTCAGGGTTCCTCTGCCATCGTTAAAAGTAAAGGTGTATTGAGCTGTGTTCCCGTCATCCCGGCTCAGAATGGTAATGGTAACCGTATCGTTCTTCATTGAAGTATCATCATACCGGTAGACTCCCGTAATGGTTTCTTCCGAGGAGCTGTTGCTGACCTTCCTGCTTCGTGAATTTATGGTAAGGGCGCCGCTCTTCTCCTTGTGTTCATTGCTGAACCTGAAGTCATATTGTACCTTGTTGCCCGGATTGCCTGCCGGCTGGATAGAGAGTGCCGGCCCCTGATCGCTATTATTGAGGATATTTTCCAGGGCATTGACGTTTTTCCGGACAGCCTCAATATCCTGGTCCATTGCCGATTCAAAGTTGTCAAGAGCCGTCTGCAACTTTTGCGCTTTCTCCTGCTCCCAGGCGTCCCGCTCCGGCCTGGAAAAGAATTTTTCCAGATAACTTTCTATAATGAACCCGTCGGACAGCGCTTGTTTGATGCAAAGCACCCGGCGCTTGGCCAGCAGTTTGTTATAGGCCGGAAAGCCCCGGATGCTGCAGTAAGCTTTCAGGGAGATCGCCGCTCCTCTGCCGGTGGAAAGGTGGTTATTATAACTGGCAATAAGCCCGTTGAACCTGTCCAGTTCTCCCAGCAACTCCCTCCGGAAAAAAGCGTCGACATTATCGCCAAGCCCGTCATTAGGGCTGATCTCATACTGGTTCCCGGATATTCTTTCCGCTGAATACCGCAGGGGGTCCAGTTCCACGGCCTGTGGGTCGTCGAGCGCCTTATAATTGTACCAGGTATTATTGCCCACCGTCACCAGTTTGCCTCTTACTTTATTGGCATCTACCTGGTAAGACCTCAGGTTGAACTCTTTGTACTGGGGCCATTTCACGGCGTAGGGATACACCAGCGCCCTGTTGAACCGGTCATCCGTTGTCTGGTTCGCAACCTGACGGGGCTGGGGCAGGTAGGAACTGTCCCGGGCCGGCAGGTCGTTATCGAAGTAGAATGTAATGTCCCTGAACTGCTCCATCATGTTACACGGCGCATAGCGGAGGATGATCTCGTAATGAGATTTACAGTCCAGGCCTTCGCCGGCCGCCTCCGTGCCCAACTTCAAATCCACCATTTTGGGCTGGTAATTACCAGTCGGGTCTATTACTTCCACCGTATATTCATATTCAGGATTGACGCGATAGGCCCCGTTCTCCAGTTTTTCTGGCGCCGGAGCATCGGAAGCAATAAAGTCCAGAGTGTAATCCGAACCGCCTACCAGTTCTTTCCGTGTTGTACTGTCCCGAACGGTGAAAGTGAGATCGATATATTCGGGCAGCAGGGTGATGGTGGTGTCCAGCTTTCCGTTATACCTGCCGTCGAAATACAACACCACGCCCCGGTTGGTAACGAATTCGTCATGAGAAACCACCAGCCGGTATTTATGGTACTTCCGCAGGGCATCGAGGCTTACCCGTTCTCCCTCTTCCGAGAAAGAGATATCATAGGCATCCAGGCCTGCGTTCAGAGTGAGGTCATTGTCGCACCCCATGACTTTTACGGAGAGCTCTACGCTGATATCGATAGGATAGGTATAAATATCCTGGCAGCAGGCGTTCAGCGAATCGACAAAGCGGATGGATTCGGGGCGGTCGGAAGAAAAGAATGCCCGGCCGCCGTCTTCAGAAAGGAAGTAATACTGGTCATTGTATCCGCTGTTGTAGGGCAGCCCCAGGTTTTCTATCGCCACGCCCGAAGCGGTGGAAGTAGCGACGAAATTATCGTAAAGCCCGAAGGTGGATTCACGGTCTGAACTGAAGAACAACTGGCCGGACAGGGCGTGCCGGAAAGGAGTGGCATCGTTCCATTCCGAATTGATTTCCGTTTGCAGTTCGGGAGTACCGAGGGAGCCGCTCTCCTCATCGATTTTACAGCGCCAGATGTCCAAACCTCCTTTGGTTCCGGGGCGGTCGGAAGCGAAATACAACCACTGCTCGCCCGTACGGGGGTCATAACTGATGCTGGGCTGGGTGGTGGTGAAGCGCGTGCTGTCTACATTGACCGGCAGGTATTCGGGCTCTCCCCAGGCGCCTCCGCTGTTTTTCATACGGTAGAGGGTGCACTTCGGGTCTTCTCCCTTTCCCTGCGGGCAGTGAGAGAAGTACATCCATTCTCCATTATGAGTGATGGCCGAGTGAATGGTATGGCTGAAATCGTCAATATCGTTGAAAAAGCCGGCCCGGGCCAGCGTGTCTACTGCCATGATGGTATCCAGTTCTCCTTCACCGTCTTTGGAATAGGCCGCCATCAAAACCTCGGAGTAGATGCGGGATTGCCGGAGCAGCCGGTCCGGTTTTGAGGGGAACTTTACGGAGGAGAAATAAAGGCTGTTGCCCCTAAGTACGGGGGCCAGGTCTGAATATTCGGAATTCACCACATCGGGTAGCCGCGTGATGGTGTCTTTCTCCAGGGCGATACCTCCCGGGTTCTGGCTGGCCTCATCCATTGCTTTTTTTACATCGGCTTCTCCTTTCTTTGCGGCATCCACAAAAGCACGTTGGGCCTCCGGGCTGAGGGCGGCGGGCTCCTCTTTGGATGAGGCCGGAAAAGATTTGAGGTGTTGCTGAAGGCTATCCTTATGGAAGCGTTTATAAAGCTTTTCCGCTTCCTCCAGCATGGCCCGGTCAATACGGGCGGCATTAACGACGAAGGATTCTTCTTCGGCAAGGGTTTGTTTTACCCGGGCCAGGTTGAAGACGGAGCGGGCATAAACGTCCATATTATTACCCTGGCTTTCCGACAGCAATTCGGAATAAAGCCGGGCGGCTTTTTCAAAGTAGTTAAAACGTTGGGCGGCCTCGGCATAGCGATATTTGATATAAAGCGGCTCCCAATCCCCTTTATATTCTCCCTTCCTCATATAATCCAACACCATTTCGTAGCAACGAAAGGCATTGTAGTAATCCTTTGTATCGAAGGATTGGTTTCCCACCTTGATGACCTGGTCCAGGGATTGGCCATAGCTGGCAAAGGAAAAGGCCAGGCTGGCCAACAAGGACAATATAACTAGTCTCATTTTGTTTTTTTTGTCCAAACGTTTAACAAAGCTCTTTCGGAAAAACAGGTACACATACCTTATGAGGGAGGCCCTTCCTGTACGGGTTTCAGGCTCCTGAATATATTTTTGGCTTTTCTGGCGCCAGGTGTATGCCCGCCAAGCGGGCTATCGTAAAACTTTCAAGATGCCAATTATAATGGGGGGTAAACAGCACAGGCAGTACAGTTGCAAAAGAACTGCCTGCCGGTTTTCAGCTTACAGCAGGGGGCAGAAATATTTATTGTCGAAGCAGACTTTACCGATGATATATCTTAAAGTAAATTCCGGCCCACCCCGGCGCAGGGTTGCCACTCTGAATTCCGAGAGGTTGATATCATAGGAAAAGCTGCCATAGATCCGGTCGATCTGGACTTCCACGGCCGGGAATACGGCATCGCCGAAATCTTCGTTGAAACGATAGCCACAGCTCAGGGCCACCGATTTTTGGGCGCCTGGGGTGCGGTCGATGTACACTCTTCCGCCCAGGGCGGCCAGCCACTCCTGGTAGGGGCCCTGAAACTGAAAGTTGAAATTGCCAAATACATCCACGATTTCATTGACCTGCTGGTTGGCAAAAAGATAGGGGCTGTAACGCATGAAGAGTTTGATCTCGCCGGTATTGCTGAAGCTTTGATCCGGCCGGTTGAGATGGAAGATGCCTATTCCCACGTCCAGATAGGAACGCTTACTCAGGTCATTTACGATCTCACAGTTGCTGTAGTCCTGAAAACGGAAATTGACCCCGGCGCTGAGGTCGGCAAATTGATTGCTGAAAGATTCAAAAGCTTCTCCACTCCCTTTGTTGGGGTCCAGCCCACTGAGGTCCGGATTATACTGGTTGTCAAAGGTGAGGTCCTGGATCTTGAACCCGCGGCGGCTGAAGCCGGCCTGGGCGCCGGCCGTGATAAAGGCCCAGTTTGTAAGCTGATGGGTGTACGAGCCGCTGAGGTTGATATTGGCGGTATTAAGCCGGGACAGCCCGGCCTGGTCGTAGTTGAAAGCCAGGCCAGCTGCGAAGAAACCGTTCTTGCCATATCTCGTCGGCAGTTTTATGTCTCCCCCGGCTGAAAACGTAAGGTAATCGACGGGAACAGCACTCCATTGGCTCCGGACGTTAGCCACGAAACGGGTATTCCCTCGGAAGACGCCCGTCAATGCCGGGTTGAGATTGGAAGGAGAATAGGCAAACTGAGAGAAGTGAATATCCTGAGCCTGAAGCTCCGGAACTACCCAGAAGGCCAATAACCAAAGGTAAAGTATCCTTTTCAAGGTCAATTGGTTTTGGTTAAAGTAAAACTAATGAAGCCCTTCCTGAAGTTTGAGCAGGCAGGGGATAGTTGCACTTCCGGGTTACTGCCCAAAATAAGGAAAAACTATTTTTTCAACACGGATTTTGGAATAATTAATCTCGCCGATTAAGAGAAACGGCCCGATTTTGTTCATAGGGGGAGTGAAAACGGGGGACTGTAAAGCACTCATGTATACGAGGGGAAAGAGTAATTCGTTACAATAAAATTAAAAAAAAATTTAAAGCCAGATAATTCTTGATCAAAATTTTTTCTGGACGGCAGGCTAGCTGTAACTCCAGTTTTACTATTTTGTATATATTTGTTTTTTATCAAAGTGTTTTGCCGTATATTATTTTAGACAGGCTTGATCAGTAATGTGAAACTTATTTCCGAAGGCAACGTTAATTTTGTTATTCCCATGTATTGACAAAACTCCTTGTTCTATCCTGCTTTTCGTGGCCCTTGTTTGGCTCCATTACAGGCCTTTAATGCGGCTTTTGAACCAACTTCAAAATTTTGAGCGTGAAAAGAACATTATTACTTGCGGTAATGATGCTGGCTTTAAGCCGGCTTGAAGCAGAGATCATTTTTGTCAGCCAGGGCCGGGCCGGGAACGGCGCTTCCTGGGCATCGGCCCTGGGTAGCCTGCACAAGGCGCTGGAGATGGCAAAAGCAGGCGACCAGATATGGGTGTCGAAAGGAACTTACCGGACTTCCGAGTCCAACGACCGGTCAAGGGCTTTCGTCCTGAAACGGGGAGTGGCCCTCTACGGAGGGTTTGCCGGCTTTGAAACCTCCGTCGAACAAAGGAACCCGCAGGCCAATGTCACTTCTCTCAGCGGAGAGATCGGCTCTTCCTCATTGCATGACAATGCTTTTACCGTAGTTTTTTCGAAAAATGTGGGAGATGACACCATTGTTGACGGCTTCTATATCACAGAAGGCGCTGCTAACGGACAGGAAGGCCCCAACTTCCTGGAAAGCCGGGGCGCCGGATGGTACAACCTGGCGGACGGCGGGCATTCCAGCAACCCCATCATACGCAACTGCACCATTATCAATAATTACGCCCGGGAAGGCGCCGGCATTTTCAACCTGGCGATGGAAGACGGGTCCTGCCAGCCAGTCATTACTTACTGTTCATTCATCAACAACAAGGCAGAACAGAATGGCGGAGCCATACTGAACATCAGCATGGCGGGAAAGTGCAGCCCCAGGATCACCGAATGCCTCTTCGAATCCAACCAGGCTTCTTATGGAGGAGGGATATACAATGAATCAAAAGGCGGCCGTGTGGAACCCGTTGTCCGGTTCAATGTATTCCGGAACAATAAAGCCCTGGTGCGCAATGGAAGCATCCATAACGAGTATTTCGGCGCCGGTTCCTGCCGCCCGGTCACCGATGGCAATTACTTTGAAGGCAACAGCTCTCTGATCGGCGAGGAAAAAAATTCCTCTACCCGGCAGAAGGGCCAGCATGATAAATCCAACAGGTAAAAAAGGTAAAGGCGGCCAGGCCGGCCACAGAGCGTATAAGGCGAAATGCCGGGCAGGTATCGGCCATCAGGAATTGACTTGCCGGATACCGCCTGTATCAACCGAAAAACACCACACGCGGCCCGAAGCGGATAAAATAAGTGCTTCCCCGCGCCTCGTTCAGAATAATATTTGCTTGTTCTCGGCTCACCAACACTTCTCCGACAGGCTCCTAGGGCTCCTGCTCCCGGATACCCGGATCGGCTGGCTGGCTGGTCAGTTCTTCTCCCTTACTGAGATCCACTATCTCCACACGGCGGTCAAGGGCCGGGGCAATGCCCCAGATGGAGTTAGGGTTGTTGTCGGGGTACGTACTGCTGGCCCTGGATTCCCCGAGCGGCAGCTCTCTGACGATGATCTTACGGCCGATATAATCCTTAAGCCTTCTGCCGTCTTCACCGGAATAAGATTCAAGATAAGTACGTACGCACTGGATGCGGCGCTTGCTGAGAAGCCGGTTATAGAGGCTGTTACCCCGCGGGCTGCAATACCCCTGGATCTCGATGGTCAGCTGATCCCCTTCCTCCATATAATCCACATACTCCAGGAGGGAGTTGGCGAAGTTATTCAAGGTGCTCAGGCCACCACTGACTTCCCGGTCGAAGAAAGCATTTACCCGGCGTGCTTCCGACGGGTCGTTATTGGCCAGGTAATCTTTCCGTTTTTCCAGATAGCGGGTAATGGCATCATCGAAGCCCTGCCGTGTCTGGTCGGCACGGCCCTTGTAGCGCAGGGGCATATCGTGGTCAAAGTAAAGAACAATGGGGAAAGGCAGGGAGGGCGCCGCCGCTTTCATCGGTATTTCCAGGTTCACTTTTCCGCAAAGCCGGAGCATTTCATCCGTATCGGTGAGCGAAAAGCTGAAAGTGGTATCCACCCTTTCGTAATTCTGCGCCCGGGAAGGTGGTTCGCCGGCTGCCCGCCCTTGTATGAACCGGGAACCGGGCCTGCCGGGCTCCGCAACCACGGTTATTTCATAATTTATATTCGGATCGATACGGAAAGTATTACCGCCCTGGCCCGGAAGCTCGCCGCCGGCCCCGTTTACGGTAACTGTGACCCCTTCCAGTATTGCCCCGCTGTTCGAGTCATAGGCCGTCACTTTCATATCCAGAGAAGTAGGAAAGAAGGGCTCCGGCTCCCAGCGGATTGCATCTTCGCTGGCCACATACTGCTCTTCTGAAAGGTCGAACTGCCTGGTGCGGGACAGGCCGGAAGCCTCACTCCTGGCAATGACCTCGTACCGGCGGTGGAGCTGCAATGTAAAGGATACCGTACCCTTGCCTTTCACGGACTGAGGGGGCGCGGCCAGTATGCGTTGCCCGCAGGAAAGCTCATAGGCTTCAACCACCTTGCCGGTAGTGCTGTACTCATCACAATCTCCAAGGCTCACCTCCAGTACTCTGTCCACTTTGTTTACCATGGTATAGATATCGGTGCAGCAAAACTCGAGCTCCTCTATGAAACGGAAGGAGCGGGGGCGGTCGGAGGTGAAATACTCGGTTTTTCCGTCCGGTGACAGGAAGAAATACTGGTCATTATACCCGCTATTGTAAGGAGTACCCATATTGTCGGGAACAGACCAGGAACCGGCCCGGTATTCACTGTAGAAAATATCGTACTCACCGAAGGTGGGAGGAGCGTCGGAACTGAAATAGAGGCGGCGGGAGAGGCTGTGGAAGAAAGGGGTAGCCTCATTCCATGGCGTATTGATGGCGGAAAGGTTCTCCGGTTCTCCAAGGGTTCCGTCCTCTTTGATTTCCAGCCTCCATATATCCAGGCCTCCCAGCGTGCCGGGGCGGTCGGAAGAGAAGTAGAGCCACTCCTTGCCCGAGACACAATCGAAAGCTATGCTGGGTTGTGTTGTTGTAAACTCCCTGTTTTCGGCATTCAGCGATAGCTTCTGGGGCATACCCCACGTATCGTCGGTGAGGCGCCGGCGCAGATAGAGCGAACAAAAGATATCTTCATTTTCCTGAATGCACTGCGTAAAGAACATCAGTTGGCCATCATGGCTGAAAGCGGTATGCAACGTATGCAGATTATCGGCATTATAATCCCCGGATTTCGGCAATACGATAAAACTGTCGATGGCTTCCACTGCCGCCGCCTCCCCTATCCCGGGTTTAAAGGTAGCCATCAGCTGTTTGGAATAAAACCGGGATTGGCGCGGGGCGCCGACACCCACGGGCAGGAACCGCAGAGAGGAGAAATACAGCCTGTTACCTATCCGCACCGGCCCCAGTTCGGAAAAGCCGGAATTGATGGGTTCCGGCAGCCTGTAGAGGCTATCAGTGCGGGCCACCGGCGCATTGCGCAGGGAATCACAACTGAGGATGCCCGACTCGGCAGCCTGCCTGAAACGGCTCTTTATCTTGGGCTCTCCCTCTATTTTGCTGAACAGTTCTTCGCTGACAAAGAATTGATAGGTATCCAATGCCTGGCTGTAGTACCCGGCGTTGTCCTGCCCCAGGTTTTGCAGCATCTTGGCATGGTTGAAAATGGAGCGGGCATATATGTCATCATTCACGCCATTGGCTTCCCGGCTGAGCTGGCCGTAAAGGGTTTCGGCCCTGGAAAAGTAATTAAGGCGCTGGGCGGCCTGGGCATACCGGAACTTCACCGACAGGGTATCTTCCCGGTAAGTTCCTTCCGATGCATACTTCAGTACCGTCTCATAACAGCGGTATGCATTGTAATAATCCCGGCTCCGGAAAGATTCATCCCCGGCATCCAGCACCTGCTTGAGAGATTGGCTGTGGCCCGTGAAATAGAAGGCCAGACAAGCTAAGACGGACAAGAATAGGATCCTCATAATTAAAGCTTTGTCCAAAAAAGAAAACACTTAGGGCCGTCTTTCTTTCATTTTCTTAAGGGGGGGGAGGCTGCTACTTCCGGGGGCTCTGGCAAAATAAAGAAAAACTATTGTTAAGTATTGGAATTGGGTGAAATAATTAGGCAAAAAACGGAGGATTGGCCTCCTGCTTTACCAATTGACACTATCCGACACTCTTTGTACGTATAAGAAATAATTATGTTTCATTTCCGCCTGGCAGCTATAAAGCATGTATTCCCGCTTCTCTGCCAAAGGCCTCAACGGGTTATTTTGCGCCAGCAGTGCCCGGTGCCAGTATAAACAAGTAAAAATGAGAACGAAAACACGCCCTGAAATCTCCTTTTTTCATATTTGTGTTAAAATTATTCCTTGGGGTTTGCTTTTTGGCTCCAAATTTGCGTATATTGCAAAAGGTTTAGCCACAGAAGGATTTTGTTAAAACCTATTATTTTTTTCCCAATGTGTGAAACAAATTTCGGAAGTGGCCGTTAACCAGTATAGAATTTCCCAATAATTCTATACTTTTGTTTTATCCCATTGTTTAGGCCCCAAAGCCAGATAGAAATTGTTAAGCGTGAAAAACGGATTTTTTTCGATCCCAATATCCCAATAGAAAAAAATCCAGTGTTTTACCGTCATTATTTGACGATCCATCCCATGTTGTAAGAACGAGAGCACATGCTCTCGCCCTATGTCCCGCATTTGTGATCTTCGTTTGACACCTCTTTTGACAGGAAGGTGTCCCATCCCAGTTTTTACCCAATTCTGGCAAATTACCATCCCAGTCAACTGAGTTCCAGTTTTCTCAAGGTGATTTTTGTTACTACCAACTTCAAAATTTAGTTGAGCGTGAAAAGAGTATTATTATTTACAGCATTGATCTTAGCCTTCAGCCAGTTGGGCGCAAAGATCATCTATGTCAAGAAGGGGGCAAACGGGAATGGTACCACCTGGGAACAAGCGATGGGCAACCTGCAGGAAGCACTCCTGCGCGCCAAAGCTGGTGACCAGGTATGGGTAGCTGCCGGCCGGTACTTCACGGCCAAGGACAGCGACCGCACCAAGTCTTTCGTCATACCTGACGGAGTAGCCCTTTATGGCGGCTTCGCCGGTTATGAAACCTCCCCCGCACAGAGAAACCTGGAGAGCAACTATTCCATCCTCAGCGGAGAGATCGGGCAGCCTTCCGTAGACGATAACGCATACACGGTCGTTTACACCCGGAATGCAGGCAGCTCCACCGTTATAGACGGTTTTGTGATCGCAGGTGGCTCCGCCGCCGGCTCCGCTTCTCAGAACCCGATGCACTACAAAGGCGCCGGCTGGTACAACGAAGCTGTCAACGGCAATTCCAGCCCCGTTATCCGGAACTGCATCTTTACCGACAACATCGCCCGCGAAGGCGCCGGCATCTACAACTACGCCAACAACGGGGCCTGCGAACCTGCCATCGAAAACTGCAGGTTCATTCGCAACCTTTCCGACCTCGACGGCGGAGCAGTATTCAATGACGGCAATAACGGTTCCTGCAACCCCCGATTCATCAACTGCCACTTCGAAGCCAATGAAGCAACCTATGGCGCAGGCATGTTCAACAAAGCAGACTATGGCGAAGCCCAGCCGGTTCTCAAGAATTGCCTCTTTGTTTCTAATATTGCTTACATCCGCGCCAGCGGCGTCTACAACGACCGCACCGCTTCTTCCAAAGGGACCTGCGAAGCGATAATGGTAGGCTGCCGCTTCGAGAAAAACAGCGCATCCGTAGGCAATGAGAACAGCAGCCGCGTAAGCAACTTCAACCTCTCCGGCCTGGAAAGCAGCAATATGAAGTCTTCCGGCTACTAAACCGACAAATACTTTTACGCTCAGACGAAGGCCGCTTCCGGAAAACGGAAGCGGCCTTCGCTTTTTCGGACGGGCCAATTTGAAGTGGCCAGTATACAATTTCCTCCCCACTCCCAAAGTGCTTATATTTGGAGATATCCTTAATCAGGCCAAACTATGAAAAAAACGACTTTGCTCCTCCTGCTCACCGTTTTGCTTCTCTCCTGCCGGCAGCAGGAAACCCTCCCCCCGGAAGTAGAATCCATCCTCGAAAAAATACGACAGGCCCATGCTCCGGATAAACGGGTGGCCCTGTTCGATATTTCTGCCGATAGGGAAGCAGGACAAGTGGTGCTCAACGGAGAGACGAACCTGCCGGAAGCGATGCGCGCCCTGGAAGACAGCCTGCGGGAAGCAGGTTTCTCCCCGGACAACCGCATCCGGCTACTCCCCGACAGCGGCCTTGAGGGCCGGACGTACGGAGTGGTGAACCTTTCAGCCTGCAATATCCGGTCCGAACCCCGCCACTCGGCGGAGTTGTCGACCCAGGCTACCCTGGGCACTCCGCTGCGGGTTTATAAGAAGAGCGATGGCTGGTACCTGGTGCAAACGCCCGATGACTACCTCGGATGGCTCGACCCCGGAGGGTTCGTATCTATGACGGAAGCAGCGTACCGGGAGTGGCAACAGGCCGAAAAAGTAGTTTATCTGCCCGATAATGGCTTTTCTCTGGCCGGGCCTGCCTCCGGGCAACAGCGCGTCTCCGACCTGCTGGCAGGAAATATCCTGGCCTACCTGGGCTCCGAAGGAGGGTTCAGTAAACTGCAATACCCGGACGGCCGGGAAGCTTATGTGCCCGATGAAGAGGTAATGAATTACGAATTGTGGCTGGCCTCCCGCACCCCCGACACAGAAACCATCATCGAAACCGCCTTCCGTTTCATGGGCCGTCCCTACCTTTGGGGCGGCACCTCAGGAAAAGGCGTAGACTGCAGCGGCTTCACCAAGACCGTATTCTACCTCAACGGGTTGCTCCTTCCCCGCGACGCCTCTCAGCAGGTACATGTCGGTGTGCCGGTGGAAACGGACACCACCCTGGCCGGCCTGCAGCCCGGCGACCTGCTCTTCTTCGGCCGCAAAGCCAGCGAAGAAAAGGCCGAAAAGATCACCCACGTGGCCATATACCTGGGCGATGGAAAGATCATCCACTCCTCCGGTATCGTCAAGGTGGAAAGCCTGCGGCGCACCGACCCGGACTTTACGGAACACCGGCTGAACTCCTTGGTCCGAGCCAGGAGAATGCTGCAAAAACCGGAAGAAAATGGCGTGCCGCCATTGAAAGAAGTTCCATTATATAATGAAATGTGACAACCTATGAGGAGCGCAACCAGTATCTTAAGGGAAGAGAAAAAGGGAAAACAGTTGCGGGCAGGATATTTCTACTTGTTCCTCTTTGTTCAGCTTTTGCTTCTGCTGAGCCTCAACACCTTATCCGCCCAGACCCCCTACCCCCCTATCAACGCAGCTATTGAGAAAGGAGAATTCCGGAAGGCACAAAAGCTCATCAACGAGCGCATCGCTCAGGGCAGCCTTTCTCCCATTGAGGTGTATAACCTCCAATTACAGTCTGCCCTGCTGGATCGCATCCGCCTGGACTTCAACCGGGATGCCGCTTACGTCCGCGAAACCCTGAAGCCTTACTACCCCGAACTGTCAGTGGAACAACTGGCGGAATGGGAGGCTTCCGGAGGCCTCGAAATGCGCATCATCGAAGGGGAAAAGCGCTACTTCCGCAACGCCGTCTGGAACCTCTTCCGCGTCAACGAATCGGCAAAACAGCGCCGCGAAGCGGTAGATGGGCCCCGCGAAAGCGAGCTGGACGAGTTCCTACGGGGCTATCTGCCGGAAGCGGTGGCGGCCATCAAAGCCTCTGAAGGAACTACCGCCCGCCCCCGGGAGATACGCATCACTTACACGCTGAAGGTAAAACCCGATGCAGTACCCGCCGGTGAGATGGTCCGCGCCTGGCTGCCCTTCCCCCGGGCCAGCCGCAACCGCCTGTCCGCCGTTCAATTGGAGAGCGCCAGCGATCCTTTTTACATCATCTCCCCTCTGGCCTATCCGCACACCTCTATATATATGGAGCAGCCCGCCAGGAGCGGCATGTGGACGGAATTCCGCTACCAGGCTACCTACACCGCCTATGATGAGTGGTATCCCCTGCTTGAATTGCCGGTAGAACCCTACGATACTTCCGGTGAACTGTTCCTCCGTTTCACCGGCGAGCGGCAGCAGCACATCCGCTTTACCCCAGAGCTGAAGGCCTTGTCGGAAGAGATCGTGGGCAAAGAACAGGACCCCGTAAAAAAGGCATGGCTCATTTACCAATGGATCGGAGAGAACATACCCTGGGCCAGCGCCCTGGAGTATTCCACCATGCCCAATATCCCGGCCTATTGCATCCGTAACCGCAGAGGGGATTGTGGTATGAAAGCCCTCCTCTTCATTACCCTCTGCCGCTACAACGGCATCCCCGCCAAATGGCAGAGCGGCTGGTTCCTTTACCCCGACAACCTCAACCTCCACGACTGGTCCGAGCTCTACTTCGAAGGCGTGGGCTGGGTGCCTGTCGACCCAGACTTCAACCTGCAGGATATCGGCGAAGAGGATGCCCGCCGCTTCTTCTTCGGCGGCGCCGACGCCTACCGCCTTATCATCAACGACGACTTCTCGGGCGATTTCTTCCCCGCCAAGATCCACCCCCGCAGCGAGACTGTAGACTTCCAGCGAGGCGAAGTGGAGTGGAAAGGAGGGAACCTGTATTTTGACCAGTGGACGTACGATATGGAGGTGGAGTATCCGGAGTAAGGCGCATTAGAAATATAACCTGCCGGGTTTCCGGTTTGCTCCCAGCAGGACTAACCCGGCAGAGTTTATCGAAAATGTTATTCACCGGTAATGTTAATTAACCACTAAGCCGCATCTCCGATAAACTCTTCCAGGTTTTGAAAACCTGGAAGGATGGGCTTTGCGTCCATTTCCCATCATTTCCGTCTTAAAAAGAAAAACCTATGCAAGCAGAAGCCATCTGGATGAAGGTACAGGAAAAATTGAAAGCCTTTGTGCGCAGCAAAGTCCGGGACGCGGCCAGCGCCGATGACGTCCTGCAGGAGATATTCCTCAAAATGCACCAGAACCTGCACCAGCTGCGGGAAGAAGAAAAGGCGGAATACTGGCTGTTCCGCATTGCGCAAAATGCCGTGAACGACCACTTTCGCCGGCAAAAAAGCCAGCGCCAGCCTGTACCGGTTTTGGAAGAAGTACCCGATGAGGAAGAAAAGCAGGTACAGGCGCTCACTGAAGAAGTTTCCCAATGGCTGCCCTTCATGCTGGAACTCCTCCCTGAAAAGTACCGGCAGGCCTTGTACCATACGGAAGTCGAAGGCCTCCCCCAGCGCGAACTGGCGGAAAAACTGGGGATCTCCTATTCCGGCGCCAAATCCCGCGTGCAGCGGGGGCGGGAAAAGCTCCGGGATATCGTTCTGCAATGTTGCGAAGTGGCTACGGATACGTATGGGAATGTATTGGGGTATCAGCCGAGGGGAGCAGCATCTTCTGAAAATGTGGAAGAAGAAGAATGTTGCGAAAATTAGTTTGCGTCCAAAGAGCAACCGGCTCGTCCTATAGGCAAACAAAAACAACTCCTTATGGAAAATGCAATCAAGCAAGTCGTAAAAGAAAAATACACGGAAGTCGTTCAGTCTTCCCAGAGCTGCTGCGGCCCGGACTGCTGCTCTCCCGGCGGCATAGACTTCAGCGAAGGCTACGAAGCGCTGGAAGGCTACAACAAGGACGCCGACCTGGGCCTGGGCTGCGGCCTGCCCACCGAATTCGCCCGCATACAGGAAGGCCACACCGTGCTCGACCTGGGCTCCGGCGCCGGCAATGACGTTTTCATCGCCCGCCGCCTGGCCGGCGAAACCGGAAGGGTTATCGGGCTGGATATGACGGAGGCCATGATCGCTCAGGCGCAGAAAAACAATCGCAAGCTGGGCTATCAGAATGTGGAATTCGTGCTCGGCGATATCGAGGATATGCCGTTGGAAGAAAACTCCATCGACGTGGCCATCAGCAACTGCGTCATGAACCTGGTGCCGGATAAAGACAAGGCCTACGCTGAAGTATACCGCGTGCTGCGCCCGGGCGGCCACTTCAGCATCTCGGACATCGTGCTGCGGGGCGAATTGCCCCCAGCGCTGCAGGAAGCAGCCGCAATGTACGCCGGCTGTGTGGCGGGCGCCATGCAGAAAGAGGGCTACCTGGCGGCCATTGAACGGGCCGGCTTTTCCAACATACGGATCGACAAGGAACGGCAGCTGCACCTTCCGGATGAACTGCTGCTGGATTTTCTCTCCCCGGAGGAGCTGAAGGCTTTCCGCGATAGTGGGACGGGAATTTTCAGCATCAATGTCTATGGAGAGAAATAATTCACTGTTTCACGGTTGAGGGCGCTCCGGAAAGCCCCATGAAGGAATGATGGAATAGGGGCCCGCCTTCGCCAGGGCTACGGACGGGCCTCCTGTCATTTATTCCCTTAGAGGATTTTCCGGAGCGCCCTCAACCGTGAACCACCACACCCCTGCCCGTTAGTTCCTCACAATTCCATCCTGGCTATAGTACTTCCTGCGCAGCCACCACGCCAGGTTCACCAGCCCGATCAGCGCCGGCACTTCCACCAAAGGGCCGATCACACCGGTAAAGGCCTGCCCGGAATTGAGGCCGAACACCGCGATGGCCACGGCAATGGCCAGCTCGAAATTGTTACCGGTAGCCGTAAAAGAAATAGAAGCATTGCGCGGATAATCCGCACCAAGCCATTTGCTCAGGAAGAAGCTCAGCAGGAACATGAGGATAAAGTAAATAAGCAGAGGCACAGCGATCCGCAAAACATCGAGCGGGATCTGTACGATCAGCTCTCCTTTCAGGCTGAACATCACGACTATGGTAAAGAGCAATGCCGCCAAAGTAATGGGAGAAATCACCGGCACAAAGCGCGACTGATACCATTCCTCTCCTTTCCACTTTACCAGGAAAATGCGGCTGAGAAGCCCGGCGGCGAAGGGGATGCCCAGATAAATGGCAACGCTCTCGGCGATGGTAGCGATAGAAATATCTACAATAGCCCCTTCAAAACCCAGTAGAGGAGGCAGCAGCGTGATGAAGACCCAGGCGTAGAAGCTGTAAAAAAAGACCTGGAAAATGCTGTTGAGCGCCACCAGGCCCGCCCCGTATTCGCGGCTGCCCTCCGCCAGGTCGTTCCAGACGATCACCATGGCTATACACCGGGCCAGCCCGATGAGAATGAGCCCCGTCATATACTCCGGATAACCTCTGAGGAAGGTGATCGCCAGCAGGAACATCAGGATAGGGCCAACTACCCAGTTGAGCAATAATGATATGCCGAGGATCTTCACGTTACGGAATACCCGCGGCATCATTCGGTAGTTGACCTTTGCCAGCGGCGGATACATCATCAGAATAAGCCCGATAGCAATGGGGATATTGGTGGAGCCACTGGAAAAGGAGTTGATCAGTTCTGCCGTTCCGGGAAAGAAATATCCGGCCCCTACCCCAACGACCATAGCCAGGAAGATCCACAGGGTCAGGTACCGGTCCAGAAAGGAGAGGCGCTTGCGGGTGATAGCTGTTTGTTGGTTCATCAGTTGTTTTTTTTGCCTGGATCAGGCTGTGAATTCACAGAGTCGGTTTCCCCGCCGCCTGCCACATGACGTAACAGAATTCCCGGGCGATCAGCCGGCAGGCTTCGTCATAGGCCTGTTGCTCTTCCGGAGTGCCATCGGCGCGCTTGGGGTCTTCAAAAGGCAGCGACAGGCGGAGGGCCGCGCCGGGCACCAGAGGGCAGGCTTCATCCGCTTCCGAGCACACCATGATGGCGGCAAAATCCCGGGCCGGGTTCGCATCATCGTCAAAGCGCTTGGAAAAAACCTCCAGGGCCGGGCCCTCCTCGCTGTAGGCGGCCCCATATACCGGATTTTTCCCGCCCGTTTTGCGTTCGATTTGAAAGCCGGCGCGCCGCAGGGCAGCCACCGCGTTGGGGTTGAAAGCTGTGGCTTCCGTTCCGCCTGAGAAGCTTTCCAGGCCCTCAATCCCGTACCAGGCTGCCGCCGCCGCCGCCCACAATTGCCCCAGGTGGCTGCGGCGGGAATTGTGGGTGCAGATGACGACAAGCCTTGCTTCCGGCCTCCGCTCCCGGATATAATCGGCTAAACGCTGTAAAATGGCCTTCCGTGGCTCCGGTATCCCGTCAAATCCGGCGGACAGGGAGGAAAGGTAGCGGCCAAGGGCCTCAAAAAAGTTGGCTTTCGACATGATCTGTAAGGTTATGGGGCTAATTTAATTCTATTATTGCAATAATAGAATTGATTTCCTCAAAAAAACATCAGCAACAATCCTGCTCATCGACGGAAGCGCCGAAAAAGCCGCTCATCAGCCGTTGTACCTCTTCCCACCTCTCCCGGTTGATGCAGTAATTAACCCGCACGCCGTCGACCTCCCCTTTGATCAGGCCGATAGCCTTGAGTTCTTTGAGGTGGCGGGAAATGGTGGGCTGCGCCAGGGGCAGCGCCTCTACTATTTCTCCTCCGATGCAGGCGTTGGCCTTGGCCAGGTATTGCAGAATGGCGATACGCGCCGGATGGGCGAGCGCCCGGGCGACCTTTGCCAGTTCGAGCTGTTGTTTGGAAAAACCCTCTGTTTTTGAAGTACCCATTATCTGAAGTTTTTAGCATCGCAGCCATCCTGGGCGCCAATTTACCATCGGCGCGCAAGTTAAAGCAGTATTACTCTCTGAACCAATCCGCATACATGATATAATTATTCGCAATGCGTTCGATAGAATCCTGAAAAGCTTCGGCACTCAGCGCCTTGACCTTCTTTGCCGGCACCCCGGCATAGATATGGCCGGACTCCAGCCGGCTGTTTTCCAGCACTACCGCCCCGGCGGCGATCAGCACGTTCTCCTCCACCACCGCGTGGTCCATCACAATGGCGCCCATACCGACCAGCACGTTATCATGCAGCGTGCAGCCGTGCACGATGGCCCGGTGCCCGATGGAAACATTATTACCAATGTTCACCGGCGCCCGCTTGTAGGTGCAGTGGATGACCGCTCCATCCTGCACATTGACCTTATTGCCCATGCGAATATAGTGAACATCCCCGCGGACGACCGCCTGAAACCAGATGCTGCAGTCGTCGCCCATGACAACGTCGCCTACGATGGTGGCGTTCTCCGCCAGGTAGCAGTTCTTTCCGAATTGAGGCTCGATGCCCTTTACTGCCTTTATGAGTGCCATGATGTTGTTTGTTGTCAGTTAGTTGCTGTTTGCTGGCGGTTGCCAATAGCTAAAAGCCAACCACCAACCGCTAAAACCCTTCCTACCCCATCAATCCAATTATCAAATATAACAAAGCTGCGCCACCTCCCGCCGTCAAAGCATAGGGCAATTGCGTCCGCACATGGTCGATATGGTCGGTGGCGGAGGCCATGGACGACAGGATCGTGGTGTCGCTGATGGGCGAGCAGTGGTCGCCGAATACCCCTCCGCCCAGGGCGGCGGCAATGGTCATATATACATCAGCGCCCATCTCCCGGGCCATGGGCACGGCGATGGAGATCATGATGGCGAAGGTGCCCCAGGAAGTGCCCGTGGAAAAGGCGATGAAACAACTCACCAGGAAGACGATGAAGGGTACCATGTGGGGCGAAAGCCAGGCTTTGGCCACATCGGCCACATACGGCCCGGTCCCCATTTCTTTACAAACGGCGCCGATGGCGAAGGCCAGCATCATCAGCAGTGCCAGCGGCATCATGCCGGAGATGCCCTTGAGCGTAAGGTCCACCATTTCCCCCAGCCGCATGAGCCCCTGAATGCGGTAGAAAACCATGGCAAACAGGATGGACGTCAGCACTGCGATGAGCACGGCGGTCGATCCGGAGCCCTGGCCGATAGCAAAGAACACCAGCCTGAAGGTGGAAGCGTCGGGCTTCTGGGCCACCGCCGCCTCCCAGCCCGTGGCCGCCAGCATGACCGGCATCATGAACACCATGATGAGGATGGGAATGACCATGTTATAGGCACGGGGGGTGACGCCCTCGATGGTTTGCACATCCGTCAGCTCATCGGAGATCATCGGCTGGGCATCGTCGTTGAGCACTTTGCCGGTTTCGGCCACGCGGCGCTCGGCCTTGATCATGGGGCCGTAGTCTTTTTTGAAGAAAATAATGACGAGCACCAGGCCCAGCGCCAGGAAAGGATAAAAATTGAAAGCCACCGCATGGAAAAGGGTCGCAAATGGGTCGGCGAAGCCTTCCGCCACCAGCAGGGACATGATGAATGCGCCCCAACCATTAAAGGGGATGATGATACTGGAAGGGGCAGAACTGGAGTCGGCAATATAGGCCAGCTTTTCCCGGCTGATCTTCAGCTCGTCGAATACAGGGCGGTACAGGGCGCCCACTGTAAGCACCGAAATGCTGGACTCCACGAAGATCAGCAGGCCGGTCAGCCAGGCCAGCACCTGTATCACGGTGCGGTTGCTGCCCGTTCGCTTTTGCTCATACCGGTGCAGCAGCCGGTTGACGTGGCGGATGAAGCCTTCCACTCCCCCTGAGCGCTGCACGAAGATGATCAGGGCGCCGACCAGGGCGCAGAACATGATCGTCCGGGTATTGCCTGCATCCTGGAAAA
Source organism: uncultured Phaeodactylibacter sp. (assembly GCA_964418125.1). Taxonomy (GTDB): domain Bacteria; phylum Bacteroidota; class Bacteroidia; order Chitinophagales; family Saprospiraceae; genus JACJXW01. The sequence continues at coordinate 4,548 of CAYQKY010000111.1, read as the reverse complement.
CGTTGACCAACGCCTCAATGGTGTCGAAGCTGCCTTGTATGGGATTGTAGCCATCGATGATGATCCATCCCAGCCAGATACCGAACAACAGGGATATGTGCACCTGCTTGGTCCGGATGGCCAGCACAATGGCGATGACGGGCGGCAGAAGCGACAGGAAACCGTAGGACTCCATGTGTTTTGAGGTAAATATAGGAGATTTTTCGGGGATACAATACGCACTACCGGTACTCGATCTCCCGCACCCGCATCCTGTACAGATTTCTCTTTCGCAGCTTTTTGCCCTTCTTCACGCGATAAGAACGCCGAACTACCCAGTTGCCCACCTCATCGTACTCGTACCGGTGGATCGTCAGGAGGTTCTTCTTGTTGCGGTCCTCGAAAATTTTCATGGCGGTTTCCCCCTGCACGTTCTCTATCCGGCGGTCGTAGTCGATTATGCATCTTTTCTCCGGGTCGAAGGGATATCGGAGCGCCTGGGTAAGCATGGAGCCCCTCCCCCAGTAAAGGTCGATGTAATGCTCGCCGATCCGGATCACCTTTTCAACCGCAGTAGAGTGCACTCCCCGCGTCGCCACCATCACCGGAAGGCCGGTACTGTCGTAGCGGACGTCCTTCACTTCCCTCAGCGTTTCCCGGTTTATGTCATAGATCATGACCGCCCGTATTCTTCCGTCATCGTGATAAACGTACACGGCGGAGTCCAGGGGCGAACGGTTCAGCGCCCGGGCCGTACTCTGCAGGCGCCCTTCCTGCCCGTAGTGAAAGTATGTGCGAACACCGAGCAGGATATTTTCCATCATCACCATTCGGTTTTGCTCATCGTATTCGCTGTAGAATACGGTGGCCAGTTGTTGCTTCGCCGGCGAATTGCCCTGCTTTTCGGTGATGGACCGCACCTGCCCCTTCAGTTCCTCCTCCTGATCGCAGGCCAGGAGTTGAGGCAGAACCTTCGGGGAATTGGCGTACTCCTGAGCGAAGTTGTCAGTGGGTGAGAGCAAAAACATCCAAAACAATATCAGGAGCGTAATTTTCTTCATGCTTTTCAAAGTACAAAAAAAGATGACATTTAAAAATGATCCCGCACATACTGCAACACCTTCTCCATCTCCTTCTTAACCGGGGTACTGTTTCCCAGATAATTGTTGTTCATAAAACTGAATATGTACACCTTGCCGCTCCGGGCCAGCAGGTAGCCGCTCAGGCAGTGGCGGTTGCTGAGCGTGCCGGTCTTGGCGAGGACATAGGGCTCCTCATCCGCATAATTATCTTTGATGGTGCCCGATACACCGCCGGCGGGGAAGATGCTGAAGAGGCGCTCACGGGGCAGTTCCCGGTAGAGCAGTTCCAGGACGCCTGCTATGGAGCGCGGGGTAAACAGATTGTACCGCGACAGGCCGGAGCCGTCCCGCCAGACGAGCGTATCGGGCAGGCCTCGGAACAGGCTGTCGATGGCGTAGCGGATACCCTCCCGGCTGTCCAGGCCGCCGGTGAGCTTCTCGGAGCAGGCCAGCAGCAGTTGTTCGGCGATAAAGTTGTCGCTGTCCTGCATCAGGCGGCGGTAGAGGGTGTCGGGGATGGGCGAATAAAGGGTTTTGGCCTCCTCCGGGCTGACCCCCAGCAGGTCGATAACCTGCACGGGCCGCCCCAGCGTATCGGCCAGCAGGCCGGCGACAACTTCCGGGGTAACGACAAAGGGCACTTCCCGGGAAAATGGCGGGCCGGTAAGGGCGCGGCTGTTGTACTCAAAGATATTGGCGTGCTCCCGCCTCCGGATGAGGGGGCGGTGGTTGTCCAGGCGGGGATTGAACGCAATGCGGTGCTGAAAGTAAAGGGGGTCGGCTTTGAAGCCTTCTGCCAGGCTGTCGCGCTCGAAAGCGGCCATATTTCCGTAAACGGGGAACGGTGACCGCTCCGCCTGATAATAATCGTTGTAATCATCCCACGCCCAGCCGGGGCCGAAGCGCTCATCCCGGAAGTTGTGGGTTGACAGGAACAACTGCCGGCTGCTGTCGCGCATCCACTTCAGTAGGAAGCTGTCCTGAGGCAGGGCGGGGTGCAGGAACAGCGGGTTGCCCGTACCCCAGAAGATAACCGAATCGCCCTTTTCGATGTAACGCAGGGCGGGGATGGAGTCGCCCAGCACTTTCAGGGCAGTGTAAAAGGTGAATATCTTGGTATTGGAGGCCGGCGTGTAGTATTTACCCGCATCTTTCTCGAAGATCATGCTCCGGCTTTCCGGATCGTAGAGGGCAAAGCCGGTGAAGATCCGGGGGAACAATTCGGAAGTTTCGAACAGCCGGGCCAGTTCGCCCGGTTTTTTTTCATTACTTTTCTGGGCGGAAAGAACGGCGCCCAGCAGTAAAAAGATGAACAGTAATCTGAACCGCATGGGTGGATCGATTTTCGGATATTTGCTTTTCGCAGTATGCGGAAAGATAAGGCTTATGTTTGCAATTGAGTAGTGATCAAAAAAGAAAGGATACCATAATGAGTATGGAAAACTGGTGTACCGGATTATTGGACTGCCGGAATGGCAAAGCACTCCGGCGAAGAAGAACCCTTATTCTCCTGGCCATAGCGCTGTTGGCAAACTTACCCTTTTCTGTTGCCCAGCCGGAACAGCACGACGACGGCACGGCGGCCTTCAAGCAGGCGGAGCAGGCCGTCACCCTGCTGCGCAACGAAGGCGGCCTCATTCCGCTGAAAGGGCTCGACACCCTGCAGGCCGCCTACCTCAGCATCGGCGAACTGCCCTCGGAGGCCTTCTACCCTATCCTGCAGCGGTACATGCCGGTGGAAAAGATTCCGCTTCCTTTTGTCAGCAATGCCAAAGAGGCGGAAGCCTGGCTGGAAGAACTGGAAGCTACCCACAACCTGCTGATCGCAGAGGTAATGGACTATACCGTCGGCGGGCAGCTGCCTTCTTCCTACCAGCAGGTGAAACTGCTGGAGGCCATCAGCGGTTATGAACGGGCCATTGTCGTCATCCACGGCGACGGGGCCATCTTCCAGGTGGCGCCGGCCCTGGCGCAGGCCCGGGTGCTGATCGTCGCCCCCCACCGGCTGGAATACGGGCCCGGCGTTGCCGCACAGATCATTTTCGGCGGACTGGGGGCCAAAGCCAGGATGGCGGCGCCCGTCCCCGGCACCGGTTTCCGCCGGGGCGACGGCCTGTCTACCGAGGGCGGCCTGCGGCTGAGCTATACTCCGCCGGGCTACGCCGGCATGAATGCGCAACTGCTGGAAGACAGCATTAAGGCGATCATTGAAGAGGGCATCCACGGCCATGCCTTTCCCGGCGCCCAGGTGCTGGTGGCCAAGGACAACCACGTGGTCTATCACAAATCTTTCGGCTACCACACCTACGACAGCCTGCAGGCAGTGGCCACCACCGATATATATGACCTGGCGTCAGTTACGAAAGTGACTTCCGCCCTGGCCGCCCTGATGCGCCTGCACGGACAGGGCAGGTTCGACCTCGACGCCCCGCTGAAGCGCTACTTCCCCCAGCTCGGCCGTTCCAATAAGGAAGAGCTCACTTTCCGCTCCATGCTGGCCCACAACGCCCGCCTGCTCCCCTGGATCCCCTACTGGAAAGGCACTTTGCGCGGCAACGCCCGCTACCCCTGGCGCAAACGCTGGGACAACGAACGCATCAACGACTTCCGATTCCGGTGGCATACCTTCAAGACAGACTCTACTGCCCGGTTCCCGGTATATGTGACAGACAGCCTGTGGCTCCACCGCAACTACAAGAAAAAAATGTATAAGGCCATCCGGAAATCCCCACTCAATAAAGAGCCGGGCTACGTCTATTCAGGACTGCTCTTCTACCTGCTTCCCGAGATTGTGGAAGGCCTCACCGGCGAGGACTACGAGCGCTACCTCAAGGAGACGTTCTACCACCCGCTCGGCGCCTATACCATCACCTACAACCCCCTGCGCTTCTTCCCCCGCGAACGGATCGTGCCCACCGAAAAGGACACCTTCTTTCGCATGGTGCAGATTCACGGGTGGGTGCATGACGAAGGAGCGGCAATGATGGGCGGGGTCTCCGCCAACGCCGGCCTTTTCGCCTCCGCCAACGACCTGGCCAAGCTGATGACGATGTACATGAACTACGGCTCTTACGCCGGAAAGCAATATATCGCCGAAAGTTCCGCCCGGGAATTCACCCGCTGCCAGTACTGCGAAGAGGACAACCGGCGCGGGTTGGGCTTCGACAAGCCGCAGATCGAGTACGACCCCAAAACCAGCTCGGTGGCCGAAGCCGCCAGCCCGGAGAGTTTCGGCCATTCCGGTTATACAGGCACCTTTACCTGGGCTGACCCCGCAAATGGGCTGTTGTACGTCTTTATGTCCAACCGGGTCTACCCCACCCGCAACAACCCGGGGATATACGAGATGAATATCCGCCCGAGGATACATGCGGTGCTGTACGAGGCCATAGTGGAAAGGAATGAGGGAATGAGGGAATGAGGGAATGATTGAGAGCATGTTTGGAGGCCGCTTTTGGAGACAAAAAGCGTCAATTTTTTGGTGAGA
>CAYQKY010000110.1:0-26506 GCA_964418125.1 uncultured Phaeodactylibacter sp. | reverse complement strand
CACCCGGCCTGGCGCAATAGCAGCCTGCAGCTGGGGGCGGCGGTGAATGTGTTGTAACCCCTGCCTCCAAACATGCTCTCAATACCGCCCCCCAATCCCCCGCAGCCCCTTCGTCAGCTCGCGGATCACCCCTTTCTGCCGGGGGTCGTACACCCAGTTGGTGTTGAAGAATTCCAGCACTTCGGGGTTGGCCTCCTCGCTGAGGGTGAGGCTGTGGAACTGGGTGTCCTTGTTCTGCTGGAAGTAGCGCACGTCGCGCAGCACGTCGGCCTCGACGGTGTACATGATGAAGTCGGAGATGATGAGCACGTCGGCGTCCTGGTAGTCGTTGCCGCGCAGCTGGCGGATGGCCTCGTAGAGGGCCAGGGAGACGTCGGTGCCGCCGTAGAAGGACATCTTCAGGAACTGGGCGATCTCATCGATGGAATTGGCCACGTCGTGCAGGTCGAGCGTTTTGATGCCGCGGGAGAAGTTGATGAGGTAGGCGCGGCGGTTCTCGCGGATGGCCATCTTGAGGATGCCCAGGCAGAGCACCTTGGCGATCTGCTCGGGGCGCCCCGTCATGCTCTCGCTGGTGTCGACGCAGACGATGAAGGGGCCCTTTTCCTTCTGGTTGATGCGCTGGTTGATCTCCACGTAGTGGTCCTCGCTCTGCACCAGCCTGCGGTCTTCATAGCGGAAGGTGAGCAGGTTCTTGTCGGCATACTTCTTGAGGAAGAGCAGTTCGGTGTCCTCGTCGCTGAGCAGGCCCACCTCCGAGCTGAGCATATTGCCGAGGTCGTCGCTCTCGTGTACGCCCACGATCTCCGCCTTGGCCGTTTCATCCACCTTCCACTCCTGGCGGATGATGCTTTTCTCGAATTCCTCCTCCTCGATCTCGATCTCCGCCTCGCGCATGCGGCCGAGTAGGTCCGCCAGTTCCCGGAGAGATTGCTCATCCTGCAGCAGCTCGTCGTACTGTTGTATGATGTCGAAGGAGGTATCCTCCCACAGTTCGCGCGACATATCCCAGCCCAGGTAATCGGAGAAGGGGGAGACCAGCTCTTTGAGCTTCTGGTATTCCTCCACCTTTTTGGCCAGCAGTTCGGTGAAGGTTTCCTGCTCTTCTTCCAGTTTTCGGAGCTGGTAATCCAGAATTTTGGCGTGCAGCAGGGCGTCCCACCGGGCAAGTACGTCTTTTATCAGCAGTTCGATCTTTTCCCTGTCCGCCTTCGGGATCGCTTCCGGCTCTTTGTTGCCGATCAGTTGCTGGAAGCGGTCCCGGTAGAAGTTGCTGTCCAGTTCGTCCTTGCTGTAGGCGGCCTTCAGGAAGATGGGCAGGGCGGGCCAACGCCTGGTGAAGACGTGCAGGGGGGTCACCGCCCAGCCTTCCAGGCGGTTCAGTTCGTCCTCGTATGGGTTTTTGGAGCGCACCTTGTCGTAGGTTTTGCGCAGCCAGTAGAGGATGTCGAGCACGGCCTGCTTTTGGATCTTCTCATTGCCCTGGGCCAGGCCCAGCAGGCCGGGGATGGAGAAGATACCGTCGAGCGCCTGTTGAAAGTATTCGTAGTACCGGTCGTTGAGTTCGGGCAGCAGGAAGCGCTCCGGTTCCAGCTTGTTCTGCAGGTACTGCACCAGGTATTTGCGCATCCTGCGGTCCAGCAGGTTGCCGAACTCGACGAAGCGGCCATATTCCTGTTCGAGTTGCTCTTGTAGGCCCATAGCGGTTTTTTCTCCGGAAAAACGCCCTTCTCGGGTGGAGCGAAGGAGCGGGGCCTTTTTCCGGTGTTTCCATAGTGGAATGCTTTCGGTAAGGTAAAGGTTCATCTGGGCCGAAGCCGTCCGGGAAATGCCTGCTACGGGCCGCCTTTTCAGGGCGCGGAAATCCAGCCTCCGGGAGATGAGGGCGCGCCTGGCCTGTTTTTATTTCCTTGTATTACAGGCCGCCTGAAGGCAGCCCGCCCGAAATACAGAAAAGAAAAAAAATTCCTGCTTATTTTAAACACCTTTAAGTTTTACTTGTATTTATAATAGTTTTACTATCATTTTAATCACAACCAACACCCAAGTGCTATGAAAAAGTTGAGTTTAATATTGTTGATCGTCTTGGCCTCCTCAGTGGCGGCATTGGCCAATAACCAGATTCCTGCCGCCGTTCAGCAGAAGTTCACGCAACTGTACCCGGAGATCGAAATGCCGTTCTGGGAAACGCGCCACGATGGGATTGTCGCCATATTCCAAGATGAAGAGGGCCTGAAGAAAGCCTTTTTCCAGGAGGATGGCCGCTGGGTAGAAACCCGCATCCGCATGGGCCGGGAGGAATTGCCGAAAGGGGTGAACAACTTCATCCGGGAAAACTACCGGGAAGCGGAGATCAGCTTTTGCGGTAAGGTGTACACGGATAGCGGCATCTGGTATCGCATCGAATCGGAGCTGCCGGGCCGGATCGTCCTGAAGGAGCTGAATGAAGACGGCATCCTGATCGAAGAGCGCACCATTGCCCTGAGTGTGGATATCGAACCGGCGCCGGCCCTGAAGGCGTCTCCGACAGAGCTGCTCCCCCGGCAGCAAATCCGGTTGCTGGAGGTAAAATGACCGGTTGCGGCCCGGTACGTTTTTGACCCCATTATTATCAATTGAAGTTACTGGTTATTATTGGACAAAGACCCTCCACCTGGGCGCCGATAATAACCAGTAGTTTTTTGCCGGCAGCCTGTCGGAGAAGTGCCGATGAGATCATTCCTGCGCAATGGGAAGCCTCCATGCAAATATCCAAAAGGGCAATGGCCGCCTTTAACCGGGAATACGGGAAAAAACCACTCCCTGTTTGAATTATCCCCCCTTCAGCCGCGCCATCAATGCTTCCCGGTACGCCTTCGCCACGGGGATGCCGGCGCCGCCAATCTTCACCTGATGTACTTCGACCTCCTCAATATGCGGCAGGGCAACTATAAAAGAGCGGTGCACCTGCATAAACTGCGATGCCGGCAGCATGTCCAGAGCCTCGCCCATGCTGAAGCGGGAGATGAGCCGGCGGCCCGGCGTGTGAAACCAGAGGTAGTTGCCGTCCTTTTCCAGGTAAAGGATCTCGCTGAGGGCGATGCGGAAATGCTTTTTGCCGCTTTTGACGAACAGGTAGCCGGTAATGCCTTCCTCTTCCGGCATTTGCGATGGAGTGGGCGATGATTGGGGCTGCCGGGCCATCCAGCGCTCCTGCGCACGCAGGGCCGCCTTGAGGAAGCGCTCGTACCGGATGGGCTTGACGAGGTAGTCGACCGCGCCCTGTTCGTAGCTCTCTACGGCGTATTCGGAATAGGCCGTGGTGAAGATGACCATCGGCTGCCGGCCGGACAGCTCCCGGAAGCTCAGGCCGGAGACGTCCGGCATGTTGATGTCGAGAAAAACCAGGGGGACGGGGTTCTCCTTCAGCCAGGCCAGGGCTTCCACCGGATCGCGGAAAGTGCGCAGCAGGTCCAGGAAGGGCGCCTTTGCAGCGTGCAGACGGATCACTTCCAGGGCGCGGGGCTCATCGTCGACGGCGATGCAGCGGAGGCGGCCTTCCTTATTCTGTGTTTCCTCCATCGAGGCTGATTTGAAGAGTTACCGAAAAAAGACCTCCCTGCCTGCCGGCTTCCAGCCGGTGCCGGCCCGGGTAGAGCAGCTCCAGGCGGCGGCGGGCGTTCTCCAGGCCCACCCCGTTGTTTTCATCATGCGGCCGCTCCCGGCCCTGGATGGTATTGCTGGCCAGAAAGCGGAGGGTATGGTTTTCCATTTCCGCCTTTATCCGAATGACGGACGGATACCCGTAACGGATACCGTGCTTGAAGGCATTCTCTACGAAGGGGACCAGCAGGAGCGGGGCAATTTCAAGCTGCTCCGGCCCGCCCGATACCTGGAAGGCGATATCCACATTGTCCTCTTCTTCCAGGCTCAGGCTTTGTATTTCCACCATGCTTTGAATGAACCGGAGCTCTTTAGCTAAAGGTACGAAATCCGCCCGGGAATCGTAAACGGCGTAGCGCATCAGCTCCGCCAGGCTGGCGATGCCGTCGGAAAGGGGCTCGTTGCCTTCCCGTTCCGCCAGGGCGTAGAGGTTGTTCAGGGTGTTGAACAGGAAATGAGGGTTGAGCTGGGCCTTTAGGTAGTTCAGCTCAGCCGCCAGTTTTTCTTCCGCCAGCTGCGCCCGCTGCCGCTCGTTGCGCCACCATTCTTTGGACAGGCGGTAGGCGAAGGCCGCAAAGAGGAACAGAAGATAGAACAGAATATCCATTCCAACAGGGATCATAAACATCAAGCCGGGCAGTAACTCGTGCGCTCCCCATTCCAAAAACTGGCAGGCCAGGAACAACAACCCCAGTTGATAGATCATCCGTGGCCACTGCTTTTTTCTAAAATATTCCGGCAGGATATAAAAAGCGGCCCCGTAGAAGAAGAGGGCCTTTCCCGCCAGGACGATCACCATCGAAGGCAGGACGCCGGAGGCGCGGACGTACAGCTCCCGTTCCACCCCGTTCTCGACCACTATCTCCACGCTTTCAAAAGCAAAAGCGGTGAAGAGTATCCACAGGCAGAACAGCCAGAAAGCAAGGTGCAGTGTAATCTCTATCCATCGTTTCATGATCCCCCAATATGCCAAATTATGCCTGATCACGCCAGAGAATGTTACCGGTTCCCTGATTCTTGTTATCAACGGCTGGAAAAGCCCTGTCCCGCCATCCATACCAAAAAGCCGCCCGCTCTTAACATAAACTTGCAGGCCGGGCGCCAAAGCCACTTCTTTGCAATCAAGCGGGCCAGGTGTCCGCCCATCTCCAGTAGTTACAAAAACCACAAAAAATGAAAAAGCAAATCACCCCGATCGTCACTTTTCTTTTTCTGTTGTTCGTTAGCGTTTCCAACGCGCAGCAGCTCGGCCCGCAAACGCTGGCCATGCTCGAAGAAAGCCCGGCAGGCATCCGGATAGTGCAATTCCTGTCGGCCGTCAACGACGACAGCCCGGTGGATGAAGCGCTGGTGCAAAAGCTCTTCGCCCAAAAGCTGATCGACAAGCACGGGGCCGGCAACCTAATGGGGATGCTCCGGGACATCCGCCGGAACGACGCCCCCGTAGCCCTGTATGACGCCAGCCGCACTTCCCAATTCGAATACGCCCTGAAGTTACGAAGTACGGCCACCGGAGGCTGGCTCAGCCTCGGCCTCAACCTGGAAGAAGCGCCCCCGTTCAAGGTGCAGGGCCTTTCCATCGATATCACACACCAGCCGGCGGCCGCCGAACAACCCATCTGGCCCGCCGGAACTTCAGGAGCGCCCTCCCCCACCCTGGCGGCCAAAGAAGCGATCGGCCGGCAGGCAGAGGCCACCGCCCGGGCCTACCACGATATGGGCTGGTTCTCCGGCGTGGTGCTGCTGGCAGAGCGGGGCAAGCCCTTCTACCAGAAAGCCTTCGGCTACGCCGACATCGAAAACGAGATACCGAATACCCTTTCCACCAAGTTCCGCATCGGCTCCATCAATAAGGATTACACCGCCGTGCTGGTGCTGCAGATGGTGGAATCGGGCATGCTTTCACTGGATGATAAGCTGGAGCAGTTCGGGCTCGGGTTTCCCACTGAGGTGGCGGGCAAGATCACCGTCCGGCAGTTGCTCTCTCACACTGCCGGCTTTGGAGACATCTTCATACCCGAATACCTGGACAACATCCGCGCCTACAAAGACATCGACGACATCCTGCCGCTGCTGCGGGATAAACCGCTGATCTATGAACCGGGTACCGATCAGCAGTACTCCAATTACGGCTACATCGTCCTGGGCGCTATCCTGGAAAAGGTGAGTGGGGAAAGCTATGAATACTTACTGCAGGAGAACATCTTCAGGGTACTGGGCGCCCGGAATACCCATTACCGGATCGCCGAAGAGATCGAGGGCGAGGCGCGCAGCTACCGGTTCACCCTGAACGGAGAAAAGGTGGATCACACCGCCCGGTTGGAATATCCCACCCCCGACGGCGGCATGTACAGCACCGCTGCTGAACAGTTGGATTTTTTCCAGGCGCTGTTCTACACCGACAAGCTGATCGGCGACGAAAGCAAGGTGCTGATCTTCAACGATTATGCCCCCGGCGGGCCGTCCTGGGGGGAGATCATGCAGATGGAAGGGGCCCTGCAGGGCTTCGCCGGCGGCGGGCCGGGCGTCAGCGCCGTGGTGTTCTTCCTGCTGAAGGAGAACCTCATGTTCATCGTGCTGGCCAATACAGATGAGAACATCGCCGAGGAGATCGGCCAACGGATCGCCCGCAGCGCTTTCGGCCAACCGGTGGAAGAAGCCCGGCTGCCGGTGGAAAACTACCTGTATGGCGCTTTAAAAAAGCAGGGGAAGGATCCGTTCCGGCAAAACCTGCCGGCGCTCCTGGAAGAAGGCGGCTACGAAAGCCTCAGCCCAATGACGCTCAACCGCTTGGGCTACCGCCTGCTCAACCAGGGCGAAACCCGGGACGCCATCGAGGTTTTCCGGATCAATACCGAGCTTTACCCCAATGAGGCCAACCCCTGGGACAGCCTGGCGGAGGCTCACCTCCGGGCGGGCGACAAGGCCATGGCGCTTAAGTACTACCGGAAGGCGCTGGAGATCGACCCGGATCTTCCGAGTGCGAAGCGGATGGTGGAAGAGTTGGGGGAGTGAGGAGAGACAGGATGACAGGATAACAGGATTGACGGAATAAACAGAGTGGTTTGGCCCCAGTGAGAGCCCCCTGTTAATCTTGTCAATCCTGTCATCCTGCCCCTACTCCAGTTCCAGCACCAGGGGCTCCTTACCGGGCAGTGTGATGCCGCCCTTCAGTTCGTATACCTTGCCGGACAGGACGTCCGTGCCCTTTCTCACGCCGTCCAGCATTTGCGAGAAGCGGTCGAGTTCGAGAGCGGTAGGCGCCTCGTTGGCGTTCAGGATGACCATCACCTTGCCGGAATTGTTGTAGCGGAAGAAAACGTAAACGCCATTTTCCGGTACGTAGTGCATCAGTTTTCCGGAGTGGATCACCCCGGCATCTTTCCGCCAGTTGACCAGTTTTTTCATGAACGACTGGGCCTGCTTCTGCTTGTCTGTCAGGCCCTGGCCGGTGAAGGCATTCACCTTGTCCCCTGTCCAGCCGCCGGGGAAATCGCTTCGGATCACGCCGTGGCTGTCGGTGCCCGGATTGGCCATAAGCACTTCCGTACCGTAATAGATCTGCGGGATGCCGCGGGTGGTGAGCACGTAGGCGACGCCCAGCTTGAAGAAGCCGAAGTCTTCGTTGACCTGGGTGTACCAGCGGCTCATGTCGTGGTTGTCCGGGAAGACGACCATGTTGTAGGGATCGGCATAGAGGAAATCCTGGGCCAGCATTTCGTAGAGCTGCTGAAAGGCCTTGTCGCTGTTTTTTTCATTCAGGCTCTTGCGCATAGCCTCCTGCAGGGGGAAATCCATCAGGCCGGGCAGGCAAGACTCGTAGCCGTTGGGGTTTTCCTTGCCTTTTTGCCAGAACGCCACGATGGTAGGGTTGCCCACCCATTCCTCTCCGACGATATTGAAATTGGGGTACTCTTCCATGACAGCACAGGTCCATTCCGTCATGAAGCCCTTATCGTTATAGGAGTAGGTGTCCATACGGATGCCGCCCAGGCCCAGGTATTCCACCCACCAGATGCTGTTCTGGATGAGGTAGGTGGCCATGAGCTCATTGCGCTGGTTGAGGTCGGGCATGGTTTTGACGAACCAGCCATCGACAAAGCCTTTGTAGTCGGTTTTGGCTACATAGGGATCCTGAATGACGGCCTTCTTGTGGTTGGTCGGCACAAATTCACCCCCGAAGTTGATCCAGTCGCCGGTGGGGAGATCTTCCATCCACCAGTGGTTAGAGCCGCAGTGGTTGGTGATCATGTCCATGATCATGATGATTCCCTTTTCGCGGGCCAGGCCGGCCAGCCGGCGGTATTCGGCATTGGAGCCATAGCGGGGGTCCACCCGGTAGAAATCGGTGATGGAATAGCCGTGGTAGGAAAAGGAGTCCATATCGTTTTCCAGTACCGGGTTGAGCCAAAGGGCGGTGAAACCCATATCGGCAATGTAATCCAGTTTGTCGATCATGCCCTGAATGTCACCGCCGTGGCGGCCGCCGGGATTGGAGCGTTCCGGTTTTTCCCGCATGCCTTCCACGTAGTCGTTGCCGGGGTTGCCATTGACGAAGCGGTCGGGCGTGACGAGGTACATCACGTCCGAATTGTCGTAACCCTGCATTTCTTCCCCGCTTTTTTCCCGGGCGAGCAGCGGGTAGGAATGGGTGAGCGCCGTCCTTCCGTTTTCCGTAAAACTGATCTCCACATTGCCGGGGCGGGCCTGGTGCTCTATTTCCAGATCGATGAACAGGTAATTCGGGTTGGGCACCCGGATGACGCGCTCTACGCTCACGCCTTCGTAATCGATGGAAGGGTATAGATCCGAGATATTCTCTCCGTATACCAGCAGTTGCAGGCTGGGGTTTTTCATGCCCACCCACCAGTTGGGCGGCTCGACTCGGTTGATGGAAGGCTGTGCCTGAGCGGTAAGGAAGCCCGCCAGAAGGAGGAAGGCAAAAACTGCCAGAGATCTTTGGCTTTTCATATTGCGATCGGATGTTTTATGGTTGGTTTGATTTTGAGCTGGAAAATAAAGAAAAATTTTGTAATGGCTCATCACTACACAAAGCAGATGGCCGCTGAAAATCGCTATCTATATTGAGGATATAGTATTAAACTCGTAACTTTATTGTCTTTAGTTATCGGCAACCCTAAAAGACGACACTGCGACAGAAAATGAAGTCCGATATTAAGAAATATACATTCAAACAGGGACTGCCACAAGAATTTGAACTGGCGAGCATAGGGCAATTATTCTACGAACATTCAGAAAAATTAACAACGTCACATCGGACAGGGTTTTACCACATCCTTTGGTTTCAAAAAGGTAGTCCGATACATTTGGTTGACTTCAATCCGGTAAAAGTAAAACCGAATACCATTCTCTTTTTGAACAAAGACACCGTTCAACGCTTTGACAAGAAAGGTGGTTTTGATGGCAAGGCAATTTTGTTTACCGACAATTTTTTCTGTAAGACTGAAAACGACATCAAATTCCTGCGAAGCAGTATTTTATTTAACGACTTGATTTCGGTTTCTCAAATTCAGTTGAGCAAAAAAGCTTCGTTGTTTGTCGATTTGTTTCATCTAATGGAAACAGAATTAGAAAACGAAAAGGACGCTTCACAATCCGACATTTTAAAAAATCTACTACATAATTTTTTACTTCTATCTGAAAGAGAAAGACGAAAACAAGGTTTCACCGAAATCAAAAAAGGCGCTGACCTTGACTATGTAATGCTTTTCAAAGACCTCTTAGAAACCAACTATCGCAAACTGAAACGAGTAAGCAATTACGCAAAAAAAATAAGCGTAACTGGAAAAAGGCTGAACCAGGCTACATCAAAGATATTGGACAAATCGCCAAAGCAAATGATTGACGAAAGGGTGATGCTTGAAGCCAAACGTCTTTTGGCGCATACCAATGAAAGCGTTAAGGAAATTGGCTTTGACTTGGGCTTTGATGAGCCAACCAACTTCATCAAATACTTTCGCAAACACAGCAATTCAACGCCAGTTGAATTTAGAGAGCAATTCACTTCGGATTAAAAGTATCATTCAAAGGACTGTTTCTACCTTTTACAAAGTTGTGAATCGTTGCACCTTTGTAATGTCAATTAAATCAGAATAAAATGAACAAGATATTTAATAAGTGCAGCGATAATTTTAGCCCAAGTTCGATATGTAGGCCCCAACTGTAGTTCGCTATTCGGTGTTCGGTGTTCGCGCCTGCGGGAGCCCTCCTCGGGCAAGCGAATGCCGAACCGCCGAAAACCGAACTGCCGAAGTTGGGGCCTACCAGTCGGACCTGGGTTAGGGGTTGGATTTTACTACAATGCTTTCTACGACTTGTTCCGAGTTGAGAATGGTAAAATTGCAGAACATTGGGATGTAATAGAACCCATCCCGGCAAAGGAAAATTGGAAAAACAGTAATGGTAAATTCTAAATATCGAGGTTATGAAAAAGCTACTTGTAAATTTCTTAGTCAGTATGGTCATTTGTGGAACTTACAGTACCCAAAGTTTTGGGCAAACTTCCCAAGAAGATGCTGAAAGAGCCGCCATCAAAAAAGTACTTGATGACTATATGACTTCCATCAACGAAGCGGATACGACACTGGGAAAAAAAGTTTTTCTAACCAGTGGCCAGGTAAATTTCATTCATCCCCGTAAGCATGAAAAAGGCTGGGAAAATATCAAAAGCGGTATTTATGGAATGTTTGGCAGTAGATTTACCAAACGGGATTTGAAAAGCACTGAGGAAATCATTACCTTCTTTGATGATGTGGCAATTTTGGAGTTCTACTGGGTTTTTGATGCCATATTTAACGATGAAAACGCTACTCCACTCCAAACTAAGGGTCGTGAGACCCAGGTTTTGAAAAAGTATGGGGACGGTTGGAAAATTATCCATGTTCATTATTCCAGTATGCCGGTTACCGGTGAAAGAGAAGGGTTTTAACGCAGCTGATCGAAGGGTATGCTGTTTCCTGATACAGGAGCCAAGACTGCGTAGCCCACTTCCCGTATGGTTGATTACCGGTTGTCATCCCCTCCAGGCGCCAAGAGGCCGGCGCACCTTTACACATTCACATACCCATACTGCACCTTCTCCAGCCTGAGCTTCAAATTCTGCAAAGCTTCGGCCACCTCCCGCAGGTTGGCCTTAACCACATCGCTGAGTTCGGCGTCGACGAAGAGGTTCTCGTCCAGGTGGTTGAGCTCGTTGGGGGCGTTGTTTCTGATCTTTTCCATTTGCTGATCCAGGTAGGCGTTGAGGCGCTGCAGGCGCTCCTCCCAGTGTTGTTCCACGATGGGGTGCGGCTTCTTGAAGATGACCTCCGTGCGCTCCGCCTTGCGGGTGCGCAAGGGGTAGGTATAGCGTTCGGAATTGTAGAAGACGTCGATGGTGAACTGCCGGCTGCCCTTCTGCGCCTTGAGGCGGTTGACCAGGTTTTTATCCTTGTCGTAGAAATTGACGACCTCCGCCTGTTCCATCTGCAGTTTGCGGAACTGCTTGATGTTGACCAGGACGCCCTCGAATTTGTCATCCTCCTTCAACAGTTCGTAATATTCCTCCTCCACCGGCATCAGCTGTTCTTCGCTGACGGTGTGCTTCACCTTGATCTCACTGTCTACATCTTCCTCGAAGTCGCTAACCTCGCGCTTTACCATCTGCAGGTTGACGGCCATGGTATAGCCGTGCCGCCGGATGGCCTCGGTGACGATCTCCCGGATGGTATCCAGCTGGGAGGGCTTGCCCCACAGGCAATGCACCATGAGGAAGCAGTCCATGAGGTCTACCAGGGCTCGGCCGTTCAGGAAAGCGGAGGTGCGCAGCAGGCGGACGACCTTCTTCCAGCGGCGGTCGTGCACGGTGATCAGCTTATCGGCATGGTTGGGCCGGGCGTTGTATTCTTCCATTTTCACCTTGACGACCTGAATGGTATTGAGCACCTCGGCGGGCACCTCCACCTCGCCGATGCGTTCTGACCAGTTGCGCAATTCTGCTTCGGTAAGCTTCAGCCCCTCGTCAATGTCATCTTCATAGACGTCTTTGGTGTCGGTGATCATATCCAGGAAGTTGCGAAACTGCCGGATGTTGCCAACTTCCAGGCGGATGAGGAAGCGGTCCCAGATGGGGTCGAGGCTGGAATTGCGGGGCGGCAGTTCATTGGAGGCCGTGATGATACCCCGGATGTTGACCTGCATGTCCTCTCCCCCATTGCGGTAGATCTTTTCGTTGAGGATGGTCAGCAGGGCGTTCTGTATGGCGGGGCCGGCCTTCCAGATCTCGTCCAGGAAGACGATATTGGCGCCGGGCAGGTAACGTTCGGTCAGGCGCTCGTACTTGTCCTCTTCCTTAAGTTTTTTGATGGACACGGGGCCGAAGATCTCATCCGGCGTACT
Organism: uncultured Phaeodactylibacter sp.; assembly: GCA_964418125.1. Taxonomy (GTDB): domain Bacteria; phylum Bacteroidota; class Bacteroidia; order Chitinophagales; family Saprospiraceae; genus JACJXW01. Next base: position 14,467 of record CAYQKY010000110.1, on the reverse strand, counting down.
GAACTTGCTCATCAGGTACTCGAAAGAGGTGCCATCCCGGAAAGCGTGCTTCAGGCGGCGGGCGATGAGGCTCTTGCCCACGCCCGGAGGGCCCAGCAGGAAAATGCTCTCCCCGGCGATGGCGCTGAGCAGGGCCAGCTTGACGGCCTCTTCCCGCTCATAAAGGCCCCGGCACAGGCCGTTGAGCAGCTCGGCAACTTTGGTTCTTACGGTTTGGTCTATGGCTATGGACATGGAGTAATGGAATGATGGAATGAGTGATTGAATGACAAATGCACGAATGCACCAAAACACGGATACACTACTCCCCTCAATCCTCCTCCCACCCCCGCACTCCGCTTTCCTCGATGTAATTCTTGCGGATCAGCTCATCGACCGTGGCATTGCGGATGTTGAGGATGACGCCGGAGAAGTGCAGTGTTTTGCCCGCCATGGCGTGGTTGAAGTCCACCCGCACGGCCTCATCCGCCCAGGACAGGATTCGGCCGTTGTGGGCTTCGCCCGTATCGTCGGTAAGGGTTACGAAATTCCCTTCAACCAGGATATTGTCGCCCAGGCCATGAAAGGCCTCGCGCGGCACATCGATGATGTTGCGTTCATCCACCGGGCCGTAGGCCTGTTCCGGAGTAAGTGTAAAAGCGAACGGCTGCCCCTCTTCCAGCCCTTCCAGGTGCTGTTCGAAGGCCGGCAACAGGCGCCCGCTTCCGAAGTAGAACTTGAAGGGGTAGTTGGCATCCATGCGCTCCAGCAGTTCTCCCTTCGGCCCTCCGTCGTGCAATTCGTAAGCTACGGTAATGATATTCTGTTCTTCTACGATCATGAAATGTTGCTTGTGTATTCTGGTATTACAACTGTGGAGGGAGGGAATTGTTTTGGAGGGGGATTCGTGGATTCGTGGATTCGTGAAGCGATTCCCGAATCACGATTCCCGATTCTCGAATCACGAAATATCCTAATTCTGCGAATAATACCTAAGGAAGTTCACCAGGCGGGCGTATTTGTCCAGGGTAGACTGGGGGGCATGCAGTTCCGTTTCCAGGCGGCGGCCGTAGGTTTCCACCAGGTTCTCGAAATCCCTGCGAAGCAGGAGCCTGGCCATGACGACGGCCCGGAAGCAGCGGTTTGACTGGTTGTGAACGAGCTTCAGGGAAGCCTCTGGCGCTTCGTTATAGAGGGCTTCCATGTCCTCCAGGCTGCTGTACTGTTGCAGAAATTTCAGGCCTTTGTCCTGGAGTTGCCCCTGAATGGCCGTTACGGTTTCTGCAGCGCTTCTTTTATCGGTGATCTCGAAGCGTTCGAATGCCTTTCCGAATAATTTCGCCAGGGGTGTAACGAGGGTCATACTGTCGGGCTGGAAACCAGGAAGGCCGTTGGTAAAAGGGAAAGCGATATTCTCCACATCGTCGATGCGAATGCCGAGGTGGGCCTCCGCCAGGCTGCTTTCCTCATGGTCGCTAACGGACAGGATAATGCAGGTGAACCCCCGCTCGGTGCTCTTGCGGAACTGATGGAGATGGGGCAGCCAGGTAAATCCCTGCCGGCCGAGAAAGGGCTTGAGCCGTTCGGCGATCCAGGATTCCCGAACCGATGCCTGAAGGTTTCGCATTCGTTACTTTCTTTTTGAAAATTAAATGGGTTTTATCCGGAAAGGTTTTGTTGGTTGGGTAATGGGTTAAACGCAGGAGAGGGAAATTAGATGTCTTTTCGGATGATTTTTTTTGATTTGAATTATTGCCGGGGCTACTTCCCTGCCTTCAAAGGCCAATTGCAGAAGGAAGTTATGAACTGAGGCGCCCAGCGTTCAAAAACGAAAGCGGCCCGAAGGACATTAAGTCCGCCGGGCCGCTCCTTTCTGGATTTATGCCTTTACAGCATCCTCCTTACTTCTGGTCAACGATAACGGTGTTGCCGCTGGAACCGTAAGAGATCTCCACGTCGCTGGTGCTGTAGTCGCCATCCTGCTCAACTTCTACCCAGTTGTTGTTGGAGTCGCCGAAAATGAAGACGTCCGACTCGTGGTTCTCGTCTTCCTGGTCGATGTCTACGTAGTTGCCATCAGAGCCAAGCCCGATCTCAACGTCAGAATCCAGGTCGTCGCCATCCTGTTCTACATAAACGTCGTTGCCGCTGGAAAAGGTGTGGATCTCCACTTCAGACTCATTGTTTTCGCCGTCCTGGGTAACTTCTACATCGTTAAACCAGCTAACATTGTAGATAGAAACGTCAGAGGTGTTGTCCTCATCTTCCTGAACGACGGTAACGTCGTTGAAGGCAGATCCCGTAGAGATGGTTACGTCGCTCTCCTGGTCTTCGCCCCGCTGCTCGACATAAACGTCGTTCGCGCCGGAACCAAAGGAGATCTCCACATCGCTGTCGAGGTCTTCGCCTTTCTGGTCCACATAAACGTCATTGTCGTCAGATTCACCAAAGATGGAAACGGAAGACTCGTTCAGTTCGTCGTCAGTCTGCTCCTGCTTTACATAGACGTCGTTGTCATCGCTATCGCCGGAAACATAAACATCCGACTTGTTTTCCGTCTGGGCCATTGTGGTGCCAACTACGAAGAGTACTGCTGCGAAAAGTAATGCGATTTTTCTCATGGGTCGTTAAATTTAAAAAGATTATGAAATGAAATTAGATAATACAGTATACGCCCGGGCGCCTTGTACGCCAGGTAGTTTCACCGAAATGAAAGGTTATTTCCGGGTAGTTTATTTACTCCCGAAAGCTCAGCTGTTTTGTGTTATTCGAATACTGTAAGCCTTTGTCTGGAAAGAAGAGCCAAAAAAGTTCCTAAAGCAAACGGCCGTTACGCCGTCTTTAAACGTGGCCCTTTTTTATTGAAACCGCATCAGGTTTGGGTTGTTGGATTTAGTTTCGGATAGCTTTCGCATAGATGTAGAATAAATTTTACAATTGCAAATATATGGCTTTCTAAACATACAATCCTGCCATTCTTCCCGGTTATCCTGCCATTTTTACCAACTATTCAGGCTTGCCGGTTTTATCATGTTTCGGTATTGAACGAAGGGCTGCCCAGGCCGCTTAGCGGCTGAATTAGATGGCCTTGCCCGGAAGAACAAATGAAAAAGGGTAGCCCCCCCTTCCAAAAATGAAAGCAGCCCGGAGAGTCGTTGCCCCCGGGCCGCTTATAGTGTATTCAAATTTCGTTTTTGGAGAGGAAAACGGTTCTTTTCTCGCTTAAACAGAGCACAGGTTCGGGATTGTAGCAGAACACAGAAGCACGGTCCTGTAACGCGGTATGAGCGAATAAGGAATGTTTTCAGCCCGAAATATGAAATTTGAACACACGTTCATTTCAGGATTTACGCTTTCACGGTTTTACTTCTGCTCTACGTCAACAACGTTGTTGCTGGAGCCGTACATGATCTGAACGTCGCTGGTGCTGTAGTTACCTTCCTGAGTAACTTCAACCCAGTTGTCGCTGGAATCGCCGTAGATGGTGACGTCAGACTCGTGGTTCTTACCATCCTGGTCGATGTCCACCCAGTTGCCGCTGGAGTAGCTTCCGATCTCAACGTCAGAGTCCAGGTCGTCGCCATCCTGGTCGACATAAACGTCGTTGCCGCTGGAGTAGTCGTAGATGGAAACGTCAGACTCATTTTCTTCACCGTCCTGGTCAACATCAACATAGTTGTCGTCGCTGATGGTGGAGATGTAAACCGAAGAGCGGTTGTCTTCATCACTCTGGTCGACATAAACGGTGTTGTCGTAGCTGTCGTAGATCTCGACATCCGACTCCTGGTCTTCCCCATCCTGTTCTACGTCTACGTAGTTGCCGTCAGCGTCGTAGCCGAGGGTAACGTCGCTCTCCTGGTTTTCCCCTTCCTGGTCGACGTAAACGTCGTTGTAGTCGGAGCCGCTGAAGATGTCAACGTCAGAGTCGTTGATGTCATCGCCATCGATGTCTTGCTTGATGTAAACCTCGTTTCCATCACTGTCGTCGGTAATGGAAACCGTAGACTTGTTTTCCGTCTGGGCCATTGTGGCGCCAACGACGAAGAGTACTGCTGCGAAAAGTAATGCGATTTTCTTCATGGGTCGCAAAATTTTGATAAGATTATGAAATGTGATTAATGAATAGCAAGCGTAGCCGGCCCGTCTCTGTGGGTGTGATCATGCCCCAAACAGAGGTTTTGTTCCTCATCCGGCCTATGCCCATACGTATGGCTGCCCGGAGTGGAGGAAAAACGTCCGGCTTTTATCGATTACCTCTCTTGATAAGCTCTTCTGGCGTCTTTGTGTCGTTTGGATCTGGAAGAAGCTGTTGTCCTGCTCACCTTGCTAAAGCCTGGTGATCATGGCTTTTTCAAGGTGGGAAGGCTTTTCTCAACGGCGGCCATCCCGGGCTTTTAGCCCCGGTTCTGGCCACAGGCAGCTTTCACATAGAAGAGAAAAAAATTCACAATGGCAAAGATATACCTTTCTAACCTCAAAATTCTGCCATTCAACCCGGTTATTCTGCCATTTTTTATTTTTTCACATATATATCATATTTAATTAACAATGGCTTTACGCTGGCCTGCCCGAATGCAGGCCGACTTTCAAAAATGGGCGGCCGATTTTGGGCCGCCCATATTCCAATATATAGAAAGAAATATTACTGATGCGAATTTCCGCCCTTCCCGGAAAGGGAAAGGTTTGATTCGCCTTCGCAGCGGAGGCGGGTTAGTCAGGCCTCGCCTCCGCGACAAAAAAATTAAATGGTATGCCTGTGACGTGTAATGCAACAATCTGCACCTTTTTCATGAATGGTGAACAGATCATTATGCTCTCGTAGTGCTCTTTGGAAACCCCGACAGGGAATCATTTACAAAAATATGACATTCTACCCTCACGATCCTGCCATTCTACCCCTTTATCCTGCCATTTTTCATTGTCAGGCGGTATCCTCTTCTCTTTTCAGCTGCCGGAGCAGCCCTTTCCCCTTCCGGCCTGGAAGCATACCCGGGAGCCTCTACTTTTACCGCACCGGCGAGCAGGAGTGGCCGTTTATACCCAGGAGACCGTTATACAGTAAAAAAGCCCATGAAAAAGCTATGTTTTTTTGCTCTGGCATTATTATCCGGTTTACCCCTCTCCGCTCAGAATACCGACGGGTTTGAAGAATGGGAATACGTCGGGGAATGGGAAGAGCCGTTGGGCTGGGAAGTCAATAACACCTTCGAGGTATTCGCCTGTTCTTTTAAAGAAGAGGAGGCCTTTTCGGGAGAATACGCCCTGCGGTTGCGGAGTTACGGCCCTTCCTTTGAGGGCTTCGCGCCGGGAATAGCCACGCGCAGGTCCTACATCGTACCCCAGGAGGGGCTCCTTGCGATAAAGGTGAAGGTAGACTCCCTGCTGGCCGGCGGGTACGCCGCCATTCGGGTGATGAACAAGGCCAGCAATTATAGTACCCCTATCGGAGAGTGGCAAAAAGCGGAGCTTACCGATGGCTTCGAACACGTTGAAGTTTTGCTGGATGAAGGCAGCCTGCCCGATTCGGTGATGGTTATCCTGGAAAGCGGGACTACACTGGGGCCTCTGGGATATGTGGGCTATACAGAAATGGTGGTTGACCAGCTGGAATTTGTACTCAATGTTTCCGCTCAGCAGGAAGCCGGCCGCAACCGGGCGGCCCGGATATTCCCGATGCCGGTGCGGGAGCAGGCTACTGTCGAACTCATAGGGTGGGAAACAGCCCGGGAGGTTCGGTTTGAACTCCGGGACGTTACCGGGCGCCTGGTTTTACAGGCAAATGGCAATGCTCCCCGTTTTACCTTCAGGCGCAATGGCCTGCCGGCGGGCTTGTATGCCTACCAACTGAGAGTGGATGGCTCGATCGCACGGACAGGCAGGCTTATCCTGCTCTGAAAGAGAACCCCAAATGTTAAAAAACACCATCCCCATAAAGCCAACCCGTTTTCCCCGTTCTAAAGGAAGTAAAAGCCATTACACTTTCATCAACACCCGGCAGAACCGCGCCGGCACGGTTTTGCCGCTTTCGTAAATATTGGCAGCCTGAAGCCCTTCAATTACACCTTCGAGCTGGCCCTCGGCCTGAAGATGCATTTCAACCCCAACTGGCGGCTCTTCGCCCGTCCCGCCTATCGCATCATGACCCAGCCTGTCCGGCTGCCCAGCCCGCCGGAGCGGGATGTTTTCCGGCAGTTACACATGGCCTTTGGCCTGCAACGGGCTTTCTTTTAAGCGGTGTTCGCTATTCGGTGTTCGGGCATGCGGGAGCCCTCCTCGGGCAAGCGAACACCGAACCGCCGAATACCGAACTGCCGAAGTTGGGGCCTACAGTCGAACTTGGCTTAGGTTAAGATGCTCAGCAACCATTCCCGCTCGGCTATCACCGGGGTGCCTCTCACTTCCTCGTACAGGCGCGCTCTCACACTCTTGTCCTCCAGGTTGCTGCGGAGCATTTTCCGGATCATCCGGATCAGGTTCTGATAGTTTTGCCGGTGGTAGCCGAGCTTTTTCTGCCTGCGCAGGTAGGCGCTGAAGCTGTCGAGCAGGGAGTCGAGGGCGTCGTATTCACCAAGCTCGTAGTAGGAGCGCAGCAGGAGGCGGCGGGCGTCGAGGTTATTGAGGGTATCGCGGAAATGCACTTGTTGCAGCAGGGGCATGGCCTCGGCGTAGTTGCCCTCCTGGAAATAGAGGTAGGCCAGGTTGTAGCGGTAAGTATTGGCGCGGCCGGCCGGGTGCAGGCGGCTGCGGTAGGTTTCCAGGAATGAGCGCACCCATTCGCCTTCGCCCTGCGCCAGGCCCAGGCGGGTGATATTCTTGTAGGTGTAGGCGGAAAGGTAGTTGTTCTCCAGCAGGCACTCCTGTTCGAGGCCCAGGCGGTACAACTGAAAGGCTTCGCCGATGAACTGCCGCCGGCCGCTGTTGAGCTGCCGGATACAGTGGTTGATGGCAAAGAGGAAGATATCGCGTAATTCTTCGGAGGGGAAAAGGGCCAAAGAAGAGAGCAGCGCCTCCTTGAGCGTAAGAAATTGCACCTCCTCATCCGGCTGTTGCAGCATACGATAGCAATAGTAGTACAACCGGACGGCAGGCGCCTCACTGAAGCGGCCCTCCTCCACCAGCCGCGCCGCCGCGTCCACCATAGACAGGTCGTACCGCTTCTCGGCCACCGCCTGATGGGTAAGCATGGTGCAGCCATGCCGCAGAGCCGACGCCAGGAAAAAAGCGGAGAAGTGGCCCAGGCCCGCCTGAAAATCGACCTCCTGCCCGCGTTCGCGCTGGAGGCCCAGGGCCGCCTTCTCCTGCTGCAAACGGTAGGCATTATAATGGTAGGGGATGTGGCGATAGCCCTTCTCTTCCTGCCGGCGCAGGCCTTCCTCCAGGGCGTCCATGTGGAGGCGATGGTCGGCGCTGTGCCGCAGGCCCTGGCAAAGGTTGAGGTGGAACTCGTCCTCATCTTTCAGTACCTCCGAAATAGCCAGGTACTGCCGCACGGCCTTCAGCAGAAAGGCCATGGTGTAGGACAGGCGGCGGGAGGAGTATTTCTTTCCGGGGAAAACGGCGGCGTGCGCTTCCTCCCGGCTGAGGTTGCCGGCCTTCCCATTCAGCTTCTCCCGCAGGTGATCCCAGAGGCGGACGACATCCTCCCGCTGGTTGAAAAAGGGGGAGCGCACCACTTTGTCCAGCGCACGATAGTCCTGCCCGCTAAGGCCGTTGAGGTGGCGATAGAGTATGGAGTCCTGTAAATTCAATTGGTGAAATTATTTTAATAAGCTTAAAATCAATAATTTATAGTATAAATAGCTTGATAAAACTACATAATTGTCTTTGCAACAACAAGGCAATCAGCCTAACTTGTAGGAAAAAACGCGCGGATGAACAAGCTCTACATGACGGTTTGCTGGTTACTACTCTCTTTTCTCGTGCACGAAACGGCGGCGCAGGGCTGGCAGCGGGTATTTCCGGACAGTGTGAACCACCGGGGATATTCCGCTGTGGAAACTGCTGACGGCGGCTTTATCATAACCGGTTGGAATACGGCAACCAATGGGACTTCTGTCATCCGGGTCAATAGCCAGGGAGAACCCCAATGGCGCCGGCAGTTGCTTACCGGCGAATTCACGAACTACCGTCCGCAGATCTTTGACATTGGCGACGGCCTTTTCGCCGTCATGGCGGCCGACGGAGAGATCGGCGGCGCCGCGCAACTGGGCGTCATCGATCGTTTTGGCAATATACCCAATATCCTGTTTCTACCGGATGCCAGTGATGACCTCCTCTTCGTTGAAAACCAGGACATGGTCGTTGCCGGCAATTTCGGCGACTTCGGTGGAGAACGGCTGCGGGCCCGCCGGATGAACTGGCAGGGCGATATACAGTGGGAATACGAGCAACCATCCGGCACCTTCAATTTTGTCGGCTCCATGGCGGAGACGCCCGACGGCGGATATATCATCGGCGGCCACAACAGCACCACTGCCAACGCCTACCTGCTGAAACTCAATGCCCAGGGGCAGGAGGTGTGGAGCCAGGACTATCGGGTATCCGACCTGCCTCACCTTAACACACAAGCCCTTTCCAACAGCGATGGAACCATTTTGTGGATCGGCAATCTGCGCACCATCGCCCGCGTATTCAAAACCGATGCCGACGGGGAACTCCTGTGGAGCAAAGAATTCTTTCTGGACTCCCTTACCCATTTCAATGATGCCGTACTGACAGCTGACGGCAACATCGCTCTGGCCGGGCAGTACGGCAACCCTCAGCAAACGCACGCCTTGCTGATGCTCCTTGATCAGGACGGGGAAGAGATATGGCGGCGAGGGTACGGCCTATTTGACCAGGCCGGCGCCTGGGGTATCACTCCGGCCAGCGACGGCGGCTTCCTCCTCACCGGCTCAACTGAATTTGCGGGCTCGGAATACCTTTATCTCATCCGCACCGATGCCCAGGGGTACTCCACCTACGCGGGTAGCGGCGTGAATGGCCAATTGCGCTTCGATGAAGATGGAGACTGCCTGCCCGACAATAGCGAAACGCCCCTGAAACAATGGCTGGTAGAGGTCAGCGGAGACGCCACCCACCATACTGTCACCCGGGAAGACGGCCGCTTCTTCTCCTTCCTGCCCCCCGGCAATTACCAGGCGCACCCGGTGCCGCCCAACGAATACTGGGCTACCTGCCCGCCCCTCAGCTTCACCATCGCCAACCCCGAGGATAGTGTCAGCCTGAACCTCCACGGGCAGGCCGCCGTCATTTGCCCCCGGCTGGAAGTTAGCCTGGCGTCCGCTTTCATGCGTCCCTGCCGGAGCACCACCTATCACATTCAGCTGTGCAACACCGGAACACAGGCCGCCGACACCCCTTACCTGGAACTGGAACTGGACGAGAAACTTTCCTACGAAAGCTCCACCCTGCCGGTGATCAACCAGAACGGACAGGAGCTCGTTTTCTTTCCCGGCCCACTGGGCATACAGGAATGCCTGTCCTTCCAGGTAACCGCTTTTTTGGACTGCGGGGCGCGACCGAGCCAGATCATTTGCTCGGAAGCTCACGCCTTCCCCGACGATCAATGCGTGGCCGATCCGGAGTGGAGCGGCGCCAGCATCGAGGTTTCCGGCGAATGCTTCGGGGATAGCCTCTACTTCAACATTCGCAATACGGGTACTGCGCCCATGGCCCAACCACGGGATTTTATCGTAGTGGAAGACGACGTCATTCTTCTGGAAGGGCAGTTCAACCTGCCGCCGGGCGGGGCCCTGCCGGTACAATTTGCCGCCGCAGGCGCCACCTACTTCCTGCAGGCGGAGCAGGAGCCCGGCCACCCCGGGCAGTCCCGGCCCAGCGTCACGATCGAGAGCTGCGGCGGCCCCGGCGGCCCCGGCTTCTTCAACAACTACCCACAGAATGACGGCGACGCCTTCATCGACATCGAGTGCCAGGAAGTCCGGGCCAGCTACGACCCCAACGACAAACGGGCCTTCCCGGAAGGCGCCTGGCCGGAGCACTTCATCGAACCCGGCCAGGAGATCGAATACCAGATCCGCTTTCAGAATACGGGCAATGACACCGCCTTCCAAGTCGTCCTTCTGGACACCCTATCCGAGTGGCTCGACATTACCTCCATCCAGTTGGGCGCCGCCAGCCACCCCTATGCCTTTGACATCCTGCCCGGCCGGGTGCTGCGCTTCACTTTCGATGACATTCTATTGCCGGACAGCACCACCAATGAGCCGGCCTCCCAGGGCTTTGTCTGGTTCCGCATCGGGCAGAACGCGCCCCTGGGGGTACGCATCGAGAACCGCGCCGCCATCTATTTTGACGTCAACCCGCCGGTGATCACCAATACCACCTTCCATACCATCGACCGGAATTTTTTCCCCAGGATATCCGACCCGCCCATCCCGGATCCGCCGCTGGAGATCAGCATTTCGCCCAACCCGGTGGCCAGCCGAACCTACATTCGAATATTCAACGCCCCGGCGGCCCCGGTATGGTTTGTCCTCTACGACGCCCGCGGCCGCCTGGTGCGGCGGGAGCGTCATGCGCAGCCGCGTTTCGAGTTCTTCCGGAGCAGATTGCCGGCAGGGTTGTACTTATACCAGATCGTGATCGAAGGGAAAATAGCGAGCGCCGGAAAATTAGTCATTCAGTAAAAGATATTGCCATGAGATTCTCTCCCCTACTTACCCTCCTCGCCCTATTCAATGGGCCGCTCTCCGGCCAGGAATATTTCACGGTCGACGATGTGCGCCGGGTTAGAAAGATCGACGGTTGTCAGTACGCACAAAGGATTGAGGCCGAAGGAGCGACGGACATTGCCGTTGCTCCGGGCGGAAACCTGTACATCGTTCGAAACGACGGTGATTTGTACGAAATAGACCCTGCCACCGGGGCAGTTGAGCAGATCTATGCCGGCCCGGGTATTTCGAATAATGTCACTTCGCTAACGAGCGACAGCAACGGCAACCTCATCGCCATGACCACAGGGGGAGAAATATACCGGTACAATCGGAACACGAATTTGTATTTCATGGTAAAGGATACTGACGAGCAGTCGTCGGGCGATGTGGTTTTTTACAACGGAAAACTGCTTTTCGCCAGCCATTATGAATTGAAAGAAACCAGCCTTTCCCCGAATGAAGAGACCAGAACTGTGATGTGCCTGCCGGAGGTGATGTACGGCCTTGCCAATATATTTGAAGATTGTCAAAACCAGAGGCTCCTGGCCTTTGGCGCCACCAGCCGGCGGGTATACGAACTGCACCCGGAAGAACAGGCGGTCGATACCTTCTGCCAGTTTTTCGGCGCCTGGGAGTTCAATGGCGCGGCTCATGCCCTGGAGTATATGGCCGCAGATTGCGGCCCTTCCCCTGTCCTGCCGGCAATAGAATGCGGTGGAGGAATAAGCCGGGTGGAAAACGCCCTGGGGCCGGCAGAAATTGACATCTACCCCAATCCCGCCCGGGAAAGGGTGATGATCGAGGTAAACTTCCGGCAGCCGATAGTGGCGACTGTTTTTGACAGCCTGGGGCGGGTTGTGTTTTCAGGAGATGGGCCCAGGCAGGAAATTGATGTGCACTCCTGGGCAGGCGGGGTTTATTATGTACAAATAAAATCGCGGGAGGGGGGCCGGATCGGTTTGGAGAAGTTAATCATAGCCCGTTGAATTTACGGCTCAAACGTCTGTTTCGACGGCTCTGCAACTTTTATTTCCATCTGCCTGCCGCCGGCCCGACCTTTGGAATGTACCAAAACCAGAAAAAATGAAAAGGTTACATTCCATAGTTATCCTGTTGGCCCTTATAACGTCGGGAGCCGGAACTGCCTTCTCGCAGGATGCCGGACAAAACATCAGTACCTTACTGGACGCTCTGCCTCCCGGCCTCACCCTGAAAGAAGACGGGCCGCAGCGGTATTCGATGGTGGCGGAGTACCACAACAAAGCCCTTCTGGGCGGCCCTCTTGGAAAAATGCGGGTTAGCGGGGAATACACCCGGGGGCTGGAGGGCGGTTACGTCCGGTGGGATAAGGTGGAGATCGCGGAAACTTATCAGGAAGGCGGCGATTTTCCCGCCGGGAAAGCGCAGGCCTATATGGAAGGGTTCCGCTACATCCCTTCCGAAAACATGGTTGAGGCGGCTGCATTCGGGCAATTTCCTCCTACTCCCAACAGCACCTTCGCCAAAAACCTCGTCTGGGACGCCTTGTGCTTCGAAACTTTCGCCTGGGAGTTTCTGGACAAGCTGCAGCTGAATGTCCCCTACCGCGCCGAAGAGGTGGAAGGAGAGATCCCGTTGGCCGGGCAGGGCACTTTTGAGAACAAGGAGGCCTACGTCGCCTGGACGGGCATTTCCAGAATGAACGGGGAGCTGTGCGCCCTTATCCAGTTCAAAGTGATGGACAACCCGCTGAAAATGGACAACGAGCAGATGGACATCCGGGGCCGCAGCCACTACTGGGGCGACATCTGGGTGTCGCTGGAAGACAAGCAGATCGAACACGCCACGCTTTCCGAAGACGTCGTTATGGAAATAAAACTGGCGGGGCAGCCAAATGGGCAGTATATTAACACCACGCGGGAGATCGTCTTCCGGAAGTTGAGTGGGTTGAGGAATAATAAAGAATGGTAAAATGGCTATTCGAAATGAAACAACAGTACGCGGCAGAAGGCCGGGCGATCAGGATGATCGCGACACGATGCGCTATCACGCCATCCTTTTACTGATCAGCCTGGCCCTGGCGCCGGTATTCAGCTGGGCGTTGCAGGGGCAGGCTTTCGGCCCCGATTTTCTGCCCCTGCTGGCGCTGATCTTCCTGCAGATGGAATTGTTCGCCTGGCTGGGCGCCCGCTTTTTTGCCCGCTGGGAAGGCCACTCGTCAGAAAATGACCCGCGGGCCGTTTTGCTGCGGCTGGCCGTATTTTTCGGAATGGTCCTGGCCATTGCCCTGCTGATCAATATCTTTTTTATCTTCTATCAGTCGCCTCCTGCCGGTAGCGGCCGGGCTGAACACCTGCTCAATTCCATGCGGGCGAATTACCGCGACTTTTTGCTTTCCGCCGCGATCGGCATCATGTTCGGCACCATTGCCTTTTTCTATATTCAGTGGCGGGATGGCCTGAAAAGAGAGCAAAGGCTGCGGGAAGAAAAACTCATCTTCCGGTATGAGACCTTAAAGAACCAGGTCAACCCGCACTTTCTGTTCAACAGCCTGAACACCCTGTCTTCTCTGGTGCACCAGGACCCGGGCCTGTCGGAGCGCTTTATCCACAAGTTGTCGTCCATTTACCGGTATATTCTTGACAATTCCGAAGCGGAAATGGCCGGCCTGGATTCGGAGATCCGGTTTGTGGAAGATTACTTTTACCTTCAAAAGATCAGGGATCAGGAAAAGATACAGCTGGAAATACAGGTAAATAACCCGGAAGGGTACGAGACCCTGCCCATGTCCCTGCAACTTCTGGTGGAAAATGCCCTGAAACACAACACCGCTACCCGAAGCCATCCCCTGGTGATCCGTATCAGCCAGGAGGAGGATGGCATGGTAACCGTCCGGAACAAACTTCAGGAAAAGGCCACCCTGGCCGGCTCTCCGAAGGCCGGGTTGAGGAATCTGAGAGAAAGAATGAAGCTGGCCATGGGCCGGGATATCGAAGTGCTTAAAACCCCGGAAGAATTTTTAGTGAAGATCCCCGCCAGAAAAAGAAAGGCAACTACAGCGTATGAATGTATTGATCATTGAAAACGAAGCCGTCGCGGCTGCCCAACTGAAGCGGCTGTTAAGACAAGTGGATGAAACCATTGAACCTGCCGCCACCCTGGAGACGGTGGAGGACTCCGTCAACTGGCTTTCCGTCCACCCCGCCCCGGAACTGATCTTTATGGATATTCAGCTGGACGACGGGCTCTGCTTCGAGATCTTCGACGCGGTAAAAGTTGACAGCCCCGTCATTTTCACCACCGCTTACGACCAGTTTGCCATCCGCGCCTTCAAGGTCAACAGCGTGGATTACCTGCTGAAGCCCATCACGATGGAGGCGCTTAGGGCGGCTATTCGAAAATACCGTTCTGTATTCACACCCGGTTCAAAATTCAAAGAGCAGGCTCAGGAACTGCACCGGCAGCTGGCGCCCAGGCACAAAATGCGCTTTTTCGTCAACATCGGCGCCCACTTTCAGTCCGTCCCCACCAGTAATATCAGTTGTTTCTTTATCGAAGAGCGCTGTACCTTTCTGAAAACCGGAGAGGGCAAGAGATACACTGCCGACTATTCCCTGGAGCAATTGCAGAAAATGCTGGACCCCTCCCGGTTTTTTCGCATCAACCGGAACTACATCCTCAACATCGACGCCATTGCCGAGATCACCAGCTATTCGGCCTACCGCCTCAAGGTCAAGCTAAAGCCGCCCGGTGAGGAGGAACTTGTTGTCAGCCGCGAGCGGGTGGGGGCGTTCAAGGAGTGGCTGGGGGGGTGAAGGGCAGGGCGGGAG
>CAYQKY010000109.1:0-26526 GCA_964418125.1 uncultured Phaeodactylibacter sp. | reverse complement strand
GCGCGGCACCAGGTTGCCGAAAGCGGGGTAGCGGCGCTCGAGGAAGTAATCGCGGCCTGCATCGGCTATGTCGTTGCCGGTCTTTTTCCCTTCGCGGATGGCCTTGGCGTCTTCCTGTTTCTTTGGCACCCACACGCGGCCGTCGTTGCGCAGCGATTCGGACATGAGGGTCAGCTTCGACTGGTAGTCGCCCGATTGCGGGATGCAGGTCGGGTGGATCTGCGTGAAGCAGGGGTTGGCCATATAGGCGCCGCGGCGGGTGGCCCGCCAGGCCGCCGTGACGTTGCAGTTCATGGCATTGGTCGACAGGTAGAAGACGTTGCCGTATCCGCCGGTGGCCAGCACCACGCAGTGGGCGGCGTGCCGCTCCAGCTCGCCGGTCAGCAGGTTGCGGACGATGATGCCGCGGGCCTTGCCGTCAACCAGCACCAGGTCGAGCATCTCGTGGCGGTTGTACATTTCAACATTGCCCTGGGCGATCTGCCGGGAAAGCGCCTGGTAAGCGCCCAGCAGCAGCTGCTGCCCCGTCTGGCCACGGGCATAGAAGGTACGGCTCACCTGTACGCCTCCGAAGGAGCGGTTGTCGAGCAGGCCGCCGTATTCGCGGGCAAAGGGGACGCCCTGGGCGACCGCCTGGTCGATGATGTTGCGGCTGACTTCCGCCAGGCGGTAAACATTGGATTCGCGGGAGCGGTAATCTCCGCCTTTTATCGTATCGTAAAAGAGGCGATAAACGCTATCGCCGTCGTTGGCGTAGTTCTTGGCGGCATTGATGCCCCCCTGGGCGGCGATGCTGTGCGCGCGGCGGGGGCTGTCGTGGAAAGTAAAACACTTGACGTTGTAGCCCAGTTCTCCGAGCGTAGCGGCGGCAGAAGCGCCTGCCAGCCCGGTGCCGACTACGATGATCTCGATCCGCCTTTTATTGTTGGGAGCCACCAGGTTCATGGTGCCGCGGTATTGCGTCCATTTTTCCGCTAGTGGCCCGGGAGGAACATTACTGTCGAAACTCATGGCTATAGATTTATAAAATTCTTGACAAAATAGTCTGGTTGTTGTGCCCGCCTAGTGAAAAAAATACATATACACGGGAATAATGGCGAAGCCCAACGGGATGAGAACGGAATAGGCTTTCCCAATTCCTTTTATGAGTGGAGTATATTTATTATGGTTGATTCCCAGGGTCTGGAATGCGCTCTGAAAACCATGGAGTAGGTGAATGGCAATAACAACCATGGAAAGAACATAGAAAACCACGAAGACAAGGTTGTCGTAGGCCACCGATACGATGGCGTAGAGATCTTTCACTTCTTTACCGTCGTAGTTGGCCATAGGCAGGTTGCCCAGCTTCATCTGCAGCCAGAACTGGTAGAGGTGGATGACGATGAAGACGAAGATGATCGTTCCCAGCCAGCCCATATTGCTGGCGGCGAAGCTGTTGGTGCCGACGGATTTGGTCGTTTTAACGGCATAGCGCTGCGGCCCGCGCGCCTTGCGGTTCTTGCGCCACAGCACCCACCCCTGAATGGCGTGAAGCAGAATGAAGGCGTACAACAGGTACGAAACGGTTTTGATCAGCGGATTGCTGGTCATAAACTCGGCGTAAATGTTGAACTTTTTACCGCCGTCGTCGTACAACAACTGCAGGTTGCCTGCCAGGTGGACCACCAGGAACAGGATGAGAAAGATGCCCGTAAGGCTCATCACCACCTTCTGCCCGATGGAAGAAGTTAGAAAATTGGAAAACCAACTCATGTTCTTTGTTTTTGACGTTTCTCGTTTTTTCTCAAAAAAGCAATGCGTACAAATCTATCCTTTAAGACGCACTTGCCCAACTTATGTTCAGGCTAGCTTTTAGGGGTGTTTTTATTTAGAATCGTTCTGAATTAACTGCATGCGCCTGCCTGTCAAAACGAGTTGAACAATTGGTATGGTTGTACAGCCTTCATTGAATTTCATCAGGGTTTACCGGAGAAGCTGGCCATTGAACAAGCACGCCCCCGGAGGCGTTTGATGTTGAAGAATGGGTGCACGCCCATTCAGGATTTTTTAATCACGGCAAAAGCAATATGGAAAAAACCCAAAAGCCTCCCCGGGTGAGCTTTTCTCATTTTCTGGAAAAATTCCCGGAAGTGGAATTACCGGTGACCCTGGCCGAAGAGGCGCACCATGCTTTCAGTAAGCAAAACGACCCTTTGCCCCTTTTGATGATAGAGCAGTTCATCCTTCCGCTGGAAGATCAGGAAGTAGACGACTATACTGAGTTCGTCCCTTGTATGAGGATTCCGGAGACCCATGATTTCCACGCTGTCATATATTGGCGGGCAGGCCTGATGAACTATCAGTATACCCTGGCCTGCTTCACCAAAAAAGGAGAGCTGATCGATAAGCGGGTCATTGCCGGAACTTTCTCCGACGGCGACGTGTTGACTACCTCAGTTGCTACGATCGACGAAGACTGGTCTATTTACATCGTTACGGGCCAGTCCAGTCCGGGCGAAAAAAATTATGACGCTTCTTCCAGTACTGCTTACCAGTTGGAATTACTCCCTGAAGGACGGATCGTGAATTTGAGTAGTGAATAAGCCGTGAATGAATAATGTGTAAGCTTTTATCCACTTTATTCTCAAATTTTTGTTAAACTACAAGGCCAACGCTGCCACCGGCTCCCGGAGCCGGGGCAATTCGAACATAAACCAGGGGCGAGGGCCTTTAAAACCCGAAACCGCATCGAAGAAATTTCTCCCCCCGGGGAGGCGCCGAAAGTGGAGGGGGCCCGCCCGCCGATGAGACGATCACCGGCAAATACCCAAAGAGAACATGAGTAAAAAAAGAAAATCGAAAAATACCGGAAAACGGTTAAGTGCTCCCCAATTAAGACGAGAACTGCTGAAACTCTTCCAACGCCATCCCAAAAAGCGGCTCAACCCCAAACAGGCCGCCCGCAAGCTGAAAATTGCCAATTCCAAGGATTCCGTCCAGGCTGCTATGGATAAGCTGGTGGAAGACAAACAGCTCCACCCGCTGGGCGATTATAAATACAAACTGCGCTACCAGCCCGGCGATGGCTCCAACGGCAGCAATGATGCCAAATTCGAAGAAGGCATCGTCGACATGACCCGCTCGGGTGACGCCTACATCGTTTGTGACGACAAAGAAAACGACGTTCACGTTTCCTCCAAATACCTCGGTAACGCTATGAACGGTGACCGCGTCCGCATCCGGACCTGGACGCCCCGCGGGCGCCGCAAGCCGGAAGGGGAAGTCGTCAAAGTATTGGAGCGTCGGCAGGAACACTTCCTGGGCACCCTCTGGCTCTACCCCGGCCACGCCATCGTCTCCCTCGACACCCGCCCGCCTATGGACGTGGCGGTGGAACTGGGCAACATCAAAGACGCCAAGGACGGCCACCGCGTAGTCGTTCGGATTCTGGACTGGGAAGGCAAAGGCAAGTTCAAACACCCCACCGGCGTCGTGACCGCCGTGTTGGGCGAGGCCGGCAGCAACGACATCGAGATGAAATCCATCCTCATCAACAACGGTTTTGAGCTGGATTTCCCCGAAGAGGTGCTGCGCGAGTCCGAATACCTCTCCGGCAAGATCAGCCAGCAGGAGGCCGCCCTACGGCTCGATTTGAGAGAAGTCACCACCTTTACCATCGACCCGGATGACGCCAAGGACTTCGACGACGCCCTGTCCATCCGCTACCTCGAGAACGGGGAGACTGAGGTGGGCATCCACATCGCCGATGTGACGCACTACATCAAGGAAGGCACTCCGCTGGATAAGGAAGCCCTCAAGCGGTCCACCTCCGTATATCTGGTCGACCGGGTGCTGCCCATGCTGCCCGAGCGGCTGTCCAATGACCTCTGCTCCCTGCGCCCGAATGAAGACCGCCTGGCCTACTCCGCCATCTTCGTCTTCGATAAAGGTATGAAGATCATCAACCGCTGGTTCGGCCGCACCATCATCCATTCCGACCGCCGTTTCACCTATAATGAGGCCCAGGAAGTACTGGAAGGGCACAGCGGCGAATTCGCCAACGAACTGCGCCACCTCAACAAGATAGCCAAGCACCTGCGCAAACTGCGCTTCAAGCAGGGCTCCATCAATTTCGAAGCCGATGAGGTTCAGTTTCGCCTGGATGAGGACGGCACCCCCATCGATGTCTTCGTCAAGGAACGTAAAGACGCCCACCTGCTGATCGAGGACTTCATGCTGCTGGCCAACAAGGAAGTCGCCACTTTCATCGCTATGAAGGGCCGCAATGAGGAAATTCCTTTTGTATACCGCGTACACGACGAACCCGACCCCGAAAAGGTGGAGGAACTGGCCCGCTTCGCCCGGGAAATGGGCTTCGACATGAATGTCAGTTCTCCTATCGAGATCGCCCGCTCCTATAACCGCCTGGCTAAGGCCGCCGAAAAGGACCCTGCGCTGAAACTGCTCAGCCCCATCGCCATACGCACCATGGCAAAAGCGGAATACACCACCGATAATATTGGCCACTACGGGCTGGGCTTCAACTACTATACCCACTTTACATCCCCCATCCGCCGTTATTCCGATGTCCTGGCTCATCGCCTGCTCGATAAAAACCTCGGAAAACAGCAGTTCCACCGCACCAACAAGCTCAAACTGGAGGAGGAGTGTAAGCACATTTCCCAGCAGGAACGCCGCGCCATCGAAGCGGAACGCGAATCGGTCAAGTATAAGCAGGTGGAATACATCGAGAAACACCTGGGTGAAGTGTTCACCGGATACATCTCCGGCATCATTGACGTAGGCATCTTCGTCGAACTTAAAGATACCCGCATCGAAGGAATGGCGCCCTTCGAGAACCTGGACGAACCCATGGAAGTGGCGGATTCCCGCCTGCGGGTCAAAGGCGCCTACTCCGGCAAGGAGTACAAAATGGGGCAGGAGGTGAAGGTGCGCATCGTGCGCACCGACCTGGCCAAACGGCAGATCGAAATGGACTGGATCAGGGAGGAGGAAGCCGAGGCCGTGGGCGCCGGCGCCCACGGAAAAGGCAAGGGGCGCCGCCGGGGCAATGGTAAAAGGAAGTAAAAAATCATTGATGCCGTCTGCTGTCAAGAAGTGGGCTCCCGGGCCCACAGCCCTCATAGCATCTGCAACATCCATAGTATCCCACCAAGTCGCCAGCTAGCCGTTGTTGCTCCTTCGCCGCGCCTTGGCAGCGACAACAATACACTCGCCGAAAACGGGAACTTTTTATCATCCGGTTCCTTAGAGTTTGTTTGGAGGCCCAACTTTGGTTTCTGTTTCAGTGGCTGTATGAAGACAGCAGCTTGAAAGGCTGAGGGAATCATTCTGGCAGGTTTCGCCCCGCTACAAAAAAAAATACCGCCGGATCCGGCCCGGCGGCATACATAAATATTTGAAGGAAAACGTGGTGTTCGTTGCTGAAGCGGCCGATTCGCTATGGCCGCGCTGGCCGGATACCATACTTACAGCCTTTCCAGCGCAAGCATGATATCGGACAGTTGTGCCTTCTCAGGCACAATATTGATAGTCAGATTCTCCATAATGATGACGGGGGCCCGGGAAAAGTAATAATTCCCTTCATTGCCTTCGGTAATGACAATGAATTCCCCTTTGAGCCCTGACGGCAGGTTGCCTCCGCAGATGCGGTACATGCCGTCTTCGCCGGTTTCATCCAGCCGGATCACGGCATTGATGCTCTGCATGGCAATGAATGTTGCCGTATTCTGCCGGGAGAAGCCTACGGGCAGCCGGACACAGGCGGTGGCTTTACCCGTTCCGTTATCGGCATAACGGGCGCATTGCAGCCAGCCCAGCCTGGCCGTCACTATTTCGAAGCCCTCTTCCCATTTGCCGGTATCTTCGTTGAAGAATTCCAGCGCCCGTACCGGAGCCTCTGCCGAATTCACCTCGGCCCATTCGAGGCGGTTGCCGTCGCTGGGGATGCCGGCAAAGAGGCGCAACTGAGGGTTGTAATTTGCAGTAGACAGTTGCACGCGAATGTGGTGCCCGTCGGCAATGCGAAGCGGCTTCCCATCCTGGCGGATGTCCAGGAATACGATGCCTGCCGATTCCAGCAGGCGGTTGTTGGCGGCGGTGGCCGCGTCATTCCTGATCAGGGCGCCTTTGTCGTGTATCTCCAGTATGCTTGCCTGAACCATTCCTTCCACCGGACTTCCGTCCTGTGCAGCCAAAGCATTGGAAGGAACGATCACCTGCCCGCTGCCGGGCACCGGTAAAACGCGTTCTTCGGAAGCGTCCCAGTTGAATTGCAACGGCTGGGACTTTACGGCTTCGAAGAACCTCGAAATGTCGCCGGAAGTGAGCTCTGCCGGTTCAAAGACGTCGATGTCTTTTTCACAGCCAGACAGCGCAAGCATCATTCCTATTCCGATGGTAATGTAGACTAAATGCCTTCTCATTCAGTAAAACCTTTGTTCAAACCTCCGGTTTTCTTCCGGCTACTCGTCGTAAGTTAACAACATAAAAGCGGCGGATGTGCTCCGGCACTTCCTTTCAGTATACATTTCTTAGATACCCGGAATGGGCTATGCGTTGCCTGAGGAACGGATTTTTTTTCTTTTTTTTGGAAAAAGTAAATTTTTGGAAGGGCAAATACCCGGGTGCAAACGCACCGATATGCCGGGAAACCCGTAAAAAGCAAAAAAACTTCACTATGCAGCTACAATGCCCCCATTGCCGGAAGGATATCCTCGCTGAAGACGTCAACATCGGACAACTCATCGCCAAATGCCGCCACTGTGATCACGTTTTTGCTTTCGAGAAGCAGGTCAGGCAGGCGCCCCGGCAACGGCCGGAAGTGGTAATGCCATCCGGTATTGAAGCATATAGCTTATTGAGCGAACTGAATATTGAAGTGAGCTGGCGAAGTGGCGTGAGTTCTTTCCTTACCTTTTTTACCATTTTGTGGAATGCCCTGGTCCTGCCTTTTGTCCTGGTGGCGATCGCCAATGGCGAACTGATGATGTTGGCGGGCATCAGCCTGCACCTCCTGGTGGGCGTATCCCTCATATACTATACCCTGGCCATGCTACTGAATACGACTTATATCCTCGTCAACCACCACCGGCTTACCATCGAGCACAAGCCCCTTCGCCTTCCGTTCTATCCCAACCGCGACCTGTCCGTAGCGGAAATCGATCAGGCCTATGTAGAGAAATATGTGGCCAGCAGGACCAATGGCCGGCCCGACTGGGCACATGCCGTGGTGGCGGCCCTCAAGGATGGGGAACACATGAAGCTGGTAAAAGGCCTTAAAAACCCCAGGCAGGCCCTCTATATAGAACAGGAGATTGAGCGCTTCCTCGATATCGAGGACCGCCCGGTGGAGGGGGAATGGGCAGGGGCTGGCGTATAGCGTGGGCAGTATTGGAAAAGAATCGGCAGCCGTCAGCTACCGGCTCAGCCCGCCAAAACTATTAACGCAGGAACTACTGGCCGAAAAAACTTTACACTCCCCTTCATTTTCCTTATTTTATGTGTTACTATTGTTAAATGGCGCCCGGCTGAACAAGGACAAAGCCCGGCGCTCAATCAACCCAATCAACAAATCAACCAAATATGGGTATGCTCAACGATCTCAAAAAATTGCTTTTCGGCGCGAAATCAGTAGCAAAATCCACCGGAAAAAAGGCAGCCGATGCCGGCAAGGAGGCCGGTGAGGAGTTCGTCGAACGGTCCAAGGAATTTTACGGAAAGACCCGGGAACGGGTCAGCGATCTCAGGGAAGAGTACGGGCCCAAAGCCAGAGAAGCGGCCGATGACGCCCGCCGTTTTGCCGAAGATATCGTAGACGAGGCCTGGAGCAAAGGCAAAGAGCTCAGCGGAAAGGCCCGGAAGGCGGCCGATGACTTTTTCGAAAAGAAAGAAGCCGGGGATGAAGAACCGGAAACTTATAAATCTGGCCTTATGAATGACGATGAGTTGCTGTTCGACGAGGAGGAAGACAGCGCCACTCCCAAAGAGGAGCCCCCGCAGCACCGCAAAACCAGGGCCGGCGAGATAGGCGAAAAGTTCTCCGATGCTGCTGAAAAAGCGGGAAAGAAAGCCCAGGATATTTCCGAGAAAGTGGGAAGGGAAGTCCTCGAAAAGGGCGGCGAGGCCTGGCTGAAGTTCCAGGAAGTGTCCGAAAAGGTGGGCAAACGCCTGATGGACACTTCCGAAGAGGTGGGCGGAAAGTTGCTGGCCCGCTTCAACGAACTGGTCGAAAAGGCCAATGAGGAGGCCTCCAAAGAATCGGTGGAAGACCTCACCAAAGAGGCGGAAAAGCTCAACGAGGAGCTCGAGCGCCGTATCAAAGAACGGGGTGAACGCTCCAATGTCGAAAACCTGCAACGCGATAAGGGCAAAGAACCCCTCGGCGGCTTCGACAGCTTCTTCGACCGCGCCTCCCGCTATGCAGATGGCGATTACCACGACGAAGGCGGCAAAGACATGCAGATCAAAAAAGACCCGGACTACAAACCGAAGGAAAAGGAAGGTAAGGTCCGTGGCTTCGAAGACCACGACGGCGACGGCGATGAGATCATCGATGATGCCATCATCGACGAAGATGATGATAAGTGAGTTTTCGTTGTGGCTTATCCCCGGGGAAAAATTTCAGGAGGATAAACCGCAACGGGCCGCCCGTTCCGGCCTGCCTGCCCGGGTGCCATGCCTATTGTACCATGATCCTCCTGGTAAATACTTCCCGTCCGCTTTCCAGCCTCAGCAGGTATATTCCTGCAGGCAGCCCGGGGGGCAGTTCCATGCGGGAGGAGGTTCCTGATTCTACAGGGATTCGCCGTACTTCTTTTCCGGTGATGCTGTATAGTGTAGCCCGGTTTTTCCGGCCGGCAGGGTTGGTATTGAATATCTCGATGAAATCGCGCGCCGGGTTGGGATGTATCGACCATTCGTTTCCCTTCCCACTGAATTCCGCGGAGATCACGTCATAGAAGGTAGCGGCCCCGTCGTAGTCTACCTGCACCAGGCGGTAGTAGTTCAGGCCGCGGGCGGGGCTTTCGTGTATGTAACGGTAGGCCTGCGGCTCCTGCGTGCTGCCGGCGCCGGCAATGCGGATGAGATCCGCGAACTTCCTCCCGTCCAGGCTGTGCTCCAGAAGGAAGTAGTCATTGTTTTCTTCAGTGGCGGTGGCCCACAGCAGGAGGACGCCCGCATCCTCGGCGCGGGCGGTGAAGTGGGTGAGGGTGACGGGGAGGGCGCCTATCACTGAGGCTAAGGTTACCGGGCCATTCAAAGTGGCCAAATTTATCAATAGCTCAAGGTCATTTAGAGTCAATCCGGCGCCGCTTCCAG
The DNA here is from genome assembly GCA_964418125.1 of uncultured Phaeodactylibacter sp. Taxonomy (GTDB): domain Bacteria; phylum Bacteroidota; class Bacteroidia; order Chitinophagales; family Saprospiraceae; genus JACJXW01. Next base: position 17,205 of record CAYQKY010000109.1, on the reverse strand, counting down.
TACCGGTAAATATATAGGTTCCGATCTTTACAATTGCATTTGATCCGCTGCCAGAAAAGGATGTTCCCGAATTCACAATGATACTGGTTGATAGAATAAGTTCCGCTTTATTCAGATCGATAGTAGTGTTACTTAGGTCTAAAGGACAATCAATATCCAAAATAGTGTTTACTGCCCCTCTTCCATCACCAACATTAATTGTTGGCGCATCAGCAAATACACAGTCAATGAAATCTTGTTCAGAAACTGCGGGATCATCACATGTTGTGGGAGTGGGAGGATTACAATTTTGTGCGAGAATAAAAGGATTCACGCTGAAAAAATAAATTAAGACTCCCAAAATACAGTAAATCCTCTTCATAGTAATATAGTTTTCTCCATTGAAAAAGTAAGTAGTCGGACATAATTAGATCACGCTTAGCAAACTCGCTCGCCAATGGTAAATTGGCGCCGAGGTGGGCCGTCGGGGCGCAATTCCATATTGCGCTCGGACTTAATCCTGGACTATTATGTAACCTGAATGTGTCCGGATACTCATTAGCTACACCCCTCACTCATGCCTCCGGCTGCCGCCCCCTGCCGCCCACTGCTAAATAAGAAGCAGTGGGAGCAGACAGGCAACAACCATCCACCCCGGGCAGGGCCCGGAGCGGCAGACATAAAAAAGGGGAATTCCTTAAACCGGTTAAATAGTGTTTTCTCCTGGGAAGTACCGGAAGAGGCGAGTTCTATTCTTCCCGTATCCCGTATACACATAAGGCAGGATGTTACACTTGCCTCATAGTATGCCAGTGCTACTAAGAAATTTTATCTCAACCAGGAAACTCGGAAACTGCTAAATTGGGTGACGTCAATTCAGAGTAAGTGCCGGGAGCAGGAATTTTTTAGCGATTGGAGGGTTTTGCTAAACTCAATCAATAACGAAAATTACAACAATATTGTGAGATATGCAAGCCTGTTTAATGAGGCAGGGAAGAGAGGAGGGGGAGGGGGGAGAAAACACCCACCGGGCAATGTAGTAGCACAAAAGCAAGGTTTTTTCCTATATTGGCGGGCATGAGCGGATCGAAGAAAGAAGGCTGGCAAACGCTGCGGCAGGAAGCCGGCCCCGACCTGAAGATTTTCCGGGTGCGGTTTGACGATATGCGCAATCCCCGTAACGGGAAGGCCTCCCGGATGGTGATCCTGGAAGCGGAGGATTCCGTCAATGTCATTCCGGTGGACATTGACGGGATGATGCTCTTTGTGCGGCAGTACCGCTTCGGCATCGGGGAATATACGCTGGAACTGCCCGGAGGCATCGTCGACCCGGGGGAGAGCCACCGGCAGGCGGCGGAACGGGAACTGCTGGAGGAGACGGGGTACTCCGGAGGGCAGTGGGCCTACCTGGGGAAGATCGCCTCCAATCCGGTGTTCATGAACAATTATATCCACCACTGGGTGGCCCGTGGAGTTGAATTCACTTCCGTGCAGCGACTGGACGAAGGGGAAGAGGTGGAAGTAGTGGCTATTCCGCAGGACGAGGCGCGCCGCCGTTTGTTACGGGGTGAGTTTCAGCACCCGCATGCCGTCAATGCACTTTTATCATTCTTTTTTCAAACACCTTAAACGATGGGCATAAACGCAGACAAGATCAAAGGTATAGCATTCGATGCTTATGGCACTCTTTTTGACATTGCATCCATAGATTTCCTGCTGGAGCAGTTGTTCGACGACCGGGCGAGGCAGGTGGCGGCCTACTGGCGCCGCAAGCAGCTGGAATATACCTGGCTGCGTACCATGATGGGCAAATATAAGGACTATTATGCCCTGACTCGGGATGCCCTTTACTACGCTCTCGAAGCTACCAATACCAGCGCCACGGAGAGCCAGGTTAAGGAACTGATGCAGCAATATTATCACCTGGATGTGTATCCCGAAGTGAAGGGCGCCCTGAACCGCCTCAAAGGGCAATACCGCCTGGCCATCCTGTCCAATGCCAACCCGAGCCTTCTGGAAAAGGCCGTCGCTTACAATGGCCTGGATGAATTGCTGGACGAGATCATCAGCGCCGACCAGATCCGGCAGTACAAACCGGCGCCGGGCGTATACCAACTGGCGGAAAAAGGGCTGCAGCTGTCGGCAGGAAACCTGCTTTTCGCTTCTTCCAATACCTGGGATGTGTCTGGTGCGACGGCCTACGGCCTGCAAACGGCATGGATACAACGCCGGCACAGCGTAATGGAGAGCCTGGATGTGGAACCGGCGGCAATTGCGTCCAACCTGGAGGAACTGTCCAATATGCTACTGGGAGATGAAGGCGTATGAAATTATCAGATATTACCAGCCCGTTTAACCGGAATAAAAACGGCCAGAAAGAGAATGACCTGGGGTTTGGCACCGGCATGACCACATCCGGGCAGCGGCTTATCAACCGGGACGGGTCGTTCAACATTATCCGGCGGGGGCTGGCGGCCTGGCGGCCTTACCAGAGCCTGGTGGAAATGCCGTGGGCTCAATTCCTGGCTGTGGTTACCCTGTTTTACATTGTCACCAACGCCTTATTTGCTGCCGCCTTCGTTTTTATCGGGGTGGAATCGCTGTCCGGAGTACAGGCAAGCCTCACTGTGTGGGGCGATTTTGCCTCAGCCTTTTTCTTCAGCGTGCAGACTTTCACTACCGTTGGCTACGGCGCTATCAGCCCGATGAGCCCCGGCGCCAACCTGGTTGCCTCTGTGGTTGCGCTGGTGGGCCTGTTGTCTTTTGCCCTGGCCACCGGCCTGCTTTTCGCCCGCTTTTCTCAGCCGAAGGCAAGTATCCTCTTCAGCGATAAAGCCGTGATCCGGCCGTACAAGGATACGCCATACAACAGTTTCCAGTTTCAGATCGTCAACCGGCGCAACAACCGGCTGATCAACCTTCTGGCCAAAGTCACCATGTCGTGGGTCGAAAACCTTAACGGAGGGAAGGCCCGCCGTTTCGCTCCGCTGGAGCTGGAACGCGAACAGATCTTTCTGTTCCCTCTCAACTGGGTGATCGTCCACATCATCAATAAAGACAGCCCCCTGTGGGGCAAAACGGAAGAGGAGATCCGAACCATGGAGCCCGAGTTCATCATCCTCATACAGGGATATGACGAAACCTTTGCCCAGGATGTGCACGCCAACTGCTCCTATACCTGCGACGAGATATTCTGGAACCGCCGCTTCGAACGCATGTACTATCCCGGAAGGAACGGGCAGACCGTCCTGGAGCTGGAGCGGGTGCATCATATTGTGCCGCTGGAGGAGGAGGAGTGAGGGGTGTCTATAGGTGTTTTGTGCATTCGTATATAAGTGCCTCCTGCACACAAATGCACGAATACACAAATACACGAATACAGCAAAAAAAGCGGCCCCCATTAAACCTTTTGCCCCCGTCGCAGTCCAATTCACAAACCCACACAATTTGCAGACGACATTGGCAGCAATTTCAGATGATCAGATCTTGTCGCTCCTGGAGCAGCCGCGGACAAGCGAGCGGGGCTTCCGCCTGTTGATGGAGAAGTATCAGGAGCGGCTGTACTGGCACATCCGGCGGCTGGTGCACGAGCATGAAGATGCCAATGATGTCATACAGGATTGTTTCATCAAGGTGTACCGCAATATTGATAAATTCGAAAGAAAGTCAAAGCTGTACACCTGGCTGTACCGCATAGCGACGAATGAGGCCATTACTTTTCTGAAAAAGAAGCAGCGCCGCAGTGCCGATTCTATCGATGAAGATGAAGGGGGCCTGGCAAACCGCCTGCGTGCCGATACCTATTTCGACGGGGAAGAAACTCAGGTGCGCCTGTTACGTGCACTGGACGAGCTTCCCGAGAAACAACGCCTCGTTTTCAATATGCGTTATTTTGAAGAAATGAGCTATAAGGATATAGCTGAGGTGCTGAACACCTCGGTAGGGGCGCTGAAGGCCTCCTATCACCATGCTGTGAAAAAGATCGAGGCATTTTTTAAAGCAGAATTATGAGAGAAAAAGATAAAATAAAAGAAGAACTGGATGGTTTGTCTCCCCTGCTTTCGAAAATGAAGGAGGAGGGCGGCCAGCCTTTTCGGGCGCCGGAAGGCTACTTTCGGGGGCTCCCGGATGAAGTGCTTCGGCGCGCCCGGGCGGAGGAAGGCCTGATCCGGAAAAACAGCCCGGCGCCAGAGGGTACCGGCCTCATGGCCTGGCTGTGGTGGCTGTTGATTCCGCGCCATGCTATCGGCCTGGCCACCGCCCTGCTGCTGATCGCTGCCGGCGCTTATCTGTTCTGGCAGCAACCTGCCCGGACCGATCCGGGCGGCGCCCTGGCAGGTATCAGCGAAGAGGAGGCGGAAGCCTATATCTCCGAAAATATCGGGGAATTTGAACTGGAGCTGATGCTGGAGGCTTCGGTCGTTTCCGTCGAAGATATGCCGGAAATGAAAATACTGCCGGATATTGAACAGGAAGAGCTTGATCTCTACCTGGAAGACCTGATCGACGACATCAGCCTCGATGAACTGGAAGAGATCTTGTAAAATAGTATACTTAATGCTATCAGGAACCACAAAAACTATTGAACAGATGAATAACCGATATTGGATCGTGCTGCTGTTACTCGGTTTTTTCACCCTGCCGGGCTTCGGCCAGATCTTTGACGACGAACCCCTCGGTGGGGAAGCCCGCAGCAAAATACAGGCTGCCCGAGTCGCTTATATCACCGAACGGCTGGGCCTGACCCCCGATGAGTCGGAGCGATTCTGGGCGCTGAATAACGACTTCGAGGCCGAGAGGGATAAGATACGCGCCAGGTATCAGCCCCCCCGGGCGCTGGAAAATATGTCGGACCAGGAAGCGGAAACCTTCATCAACCGCCGCTTCGAAATGGAGCAGGAACTGCTCAATCTTAAGCGCGAGTATTTCCCGCGGTTCAAACAGGCAGTTTCTCCCCGCAAGATCGCCCTCTTCAACAAAGCCGACCGGGAATTCCGGCTGGAGATCCTCAAAAGGCTGCAGGAACGCCGGCAGAACAACCGCCGGCCGGGTGGAAATTTCAGAAATTAGACGGCCGTTCAACCGACGCTTCTGAACAATACGGCCAAAGCACATATTGCCCTGTTCCTGGTGTCCCTGATCTATGGGGCCAATTATACCATCGCCAAGGAAGTGATGGGGGGTGGGTACTTGTCTCCGCTCCCTTTTATCCTGCTGCGGGTAGGAAGCGGGGTCCTGCTTTTCGGGCTCTTCCATCGTCTGCTGGTACGGGAAAGAGTAGCCCGGGCCGACCTGGGCCGGCTGGCCCTCTGCGGCCTGTTCGGCGTGGCCCTCAACCAAATGTTCTTCTTTTCCGGGCTGAACTGGACGACGCCCATCAACGCCTCCCTGATCATGACCACCACTCCGGTGCTGGTATTACTGGCTTCTTCCATTTTGCTGGGAGAGCGCATTACCGGAAGAAAGATCTTCGGTATCGTTTTGGGTGCGGCAGGGGCGATCTTGCTGATTGCTTACGGTGAGCAGCTTTCCTTCGGTGGGCCGGGCTTTTGGGGGGATTTGCTGGTTTTTCTCAATGCCAGCTTCTTCGGCATTTATCTGGTGCTGGTCAAAAAGCTGATGGCCAAATACCATCCTATTACAGTGGTGAAGTGGGCCTTTGCTTTCGGCCTCCTTTTCGTCATCCCCTTTGGTGGCCCCGGCCTGATGGAAGTGGAGTGGGGGAGCTTTCCGCCCGGGATATGGCTTGCCGTATTATACGTGCTGATCTGCACCACTTTCCTGGCCTATCTCTTCAACGCCTATGCTCTTTCTATTGTCAATGCCTCAGTCGTCAGCATTTACATCTATCTGCAACCGCTGCTGGCTACCCTGATCGCCCTGGCCTTTGCGCGGGACCACCTCACCAACGTAAAAATTCTGGCGGCTCTGCTGATCTTTACGGGGGTGTATCTCGTGAGTGGGGTGAGAAGGGGGAGAAGGAATGAGGGGATGAGGGAATGAATATAATTCTATATGTATTAGTTCCTGCAGAAAAGGCTCTAATATATGGAATTTGCGTTCAATCATTCATTTTTACCCGGCCGATCCCGAAAACTATCGGGAGAGAACGGGTTTCCGGCCATTCATTCCTTGGAGGGGTTTTCCGGCCTCACGAATACACGAATACACGATATGTACGATTTAACACATAAAAGAAATTTTAAATAAAATTAATTTCTAAAATATTAATTTGCAGTATGTTACGTCAAATACTACCATTCCCTTGTATAATGCTACCGTTCCATTAATGGATGTGCTGTTGGTGTTTTATTAGTGGCATCTTTGGCCGCTTTTTACTTATCTTTAATTTCAAAAAAGCGCCTATGCGTCCTATGAACAATTACAGGAAGGATCCCGAAGCGAACAATCTGGTCGCTGCGTACGAAGAGCAGTTCAAAAGTGGCGAAATGGCCTACTTTGAGGAGAAGGCCTACCTGAAGATCATTGAATTTTACGAAAAAGACCATCAACTCGATAAGGCATTAGAAGTGGCGGGCCATGCCATTGCACACCATAGCTATTCTGCGGACTGTTATACCCGCAAAGCAGAGCTGCTGATCGGCCTGGGCAAGGAACAGGAGGCCTTGCAAGTGCTGGAAGAGGCTCGCCTGTATGCCCCCATGGAGCCGGAGATCGACCTGCTGTGTGCTGAAGCCCTTGCCGGCCTTGGGCACACTGCCGAGGCATTGTCCGCAATGGAAGGGCTGCGGGAGCAGGCTAACCCGGAGTTGCTCAGCAACATCTACCTGGTAGAGTCCATCATTTTCGAGCGGGAAGGAGAGCACGAACGCATGTTCCTGTCCCTCAAAGCTGCCATTGACCTGGACCCGGAAAACGTTGCAGCACTGGAGCGCTTTGGCGTTTGCGTAGAGCTGTCACGGAAATATGAGGAGAGCATAACCATTCATGAAGCCATTCTCGATCAGGACGCTTATTCCGCAGTAGCCTGGTTCAACCTCGGGCAGGCCCACGCCTACCTGGGCAATTACGAAGAGGCCATCAGCGCTTTGGAATTTGCTTTCGTTATCGACGAGGATTTTGAAGATGCCTGCCGGGAGTGTGCCAGCCTTTGTTTCGAGCTCAAGCAGTACAATAAGGCCTTGAAATATTACTACGAATTGATGGAGGCCTTCGAGCCGGATAGCGAGGTATATACGGCTATCGGGCAGTGTTATTTCCACCTGGGGCAACACAATGCCTCTCTTGCCTTTTACAACCGCGCCATACAACTCGACCCTCTCAACGACGAGATTTTCTATTATATCGGGCAGTGTTATGCCCAGGAAGAGAGCTGGCAGTCTGCCACTCACTTTTTCGAAAAGGCCATTCAGGTTGAAGACCAGCGGGAAGAATATTTTATTGCCCTTGGCGAAGCATACTGGAAAACCGAGCGGATGGAAGAGGCTGCCGATTGTTTTCGCCAGGCTGTCGAGGTGAATCCCGAAGAAAGTGAGGCCTGGGTGCAGCTGGCCGCCTTTTTCCTGGGTGCCGGCCAGCCCGAAACCGCTCTTGAGTCCGTTGAATTGGGCATTGAAGAAACAGAGAGTACGGAGTTGCTGTATTGCCGGGCGGCTTGCCTGTTCCAGGCCGGGCGTCGGCAGGAGGCTTGTTTCTGGCTGGGAGAAGCCCTGATCGAAGACTACGAGGCGCACTTCCTGTTGTTCCGCCTGCTTCCTCATCTGGAGGAGGACAGTGACGTCGTTTCGCTCATTTCAGCCTATTCGCTGTAAAGGCCGGGTTGGTTGGTTGTTCGTTAGTTGTTTGTAGCTCGTTCTGGAAGGGATAACAACAAACAAAACAGGACAACTACTTCCTCCATCGTTGATGGGCATGGATAGCGGCGCCCACTGTACCTGCATTATTCAGCAGTTCTGCCGGCCTGACCGGTGTGCGGATGGTGATATAGGAATCGTATTTATCAAATCGTTTACTGGTGCCGCCGCCCAGAAGGATGAGGTCGGGGTTGATGACCCGTTCCAGGTTCTGCAGGTATTCATTGAAGCGGATGCCCCATTCTTCCCAGCTCAGGTCTTCTCGTTTTCGGGCATTGTTTGAGGCGTACTGTTCGGCGACCTGCTTTTGGTTCTTCAGGAAGAAGTGGCCGAATTCCGTATTGGGCACCAGCTTTCCGTCGATAAACAGGGCAGACCCCAGCCCGGAGCCGATGGTGATCAGCATTACTGTTCCCATTTCCCCTTTTCCCAGGCCGAATTCCATTTCCGCCAGGCCGGCGGCATCGGCATCGTTGAGCACTTCCACCGGGCAGCCGCAGGCCAGCGAAAATATTTCCACCACATTGGCCCCAATCCACTCCTTGCTGATATTGGCGGCAGAATAGGCTACTCCACTCTTGATGATGGAAGGGAAGCCGCAGCCGATCAGCCCTCGCCAGTTGTGCTGGCGGACGAGTTCGGCGAAGGTTTCCGCCATGGCGTCCGGAGTGGCCGGGTCCGGCGTTTCCAGCCGGATGCGGTCATTCAAAAGTTGGCCGGTTTCAACATCGACCACCGCTCCTTTGATCCCGGAGGCGCCGACGTCTATACCCAGTATGGTTTGTTCCTGCATGAAATTGCTGTTAGTTTACCGTATCAGTCGTATCTTCATCGTGACATCGTTTACCGGCCGGTCGCGGCCGTCAGCCGTTACTGCTGCGATCTTATCCAGTACATCCAACCCTTCCACCACTCTGCCGAAGACCGTGTATTCACGGTCGAGGAAGGGAGTGCCCCCAACTTCCATATAGGATTCGCGTTGCTCTTTGCTGTAGCGGATACCCTTCTGGGCCTCGATCCGGTCGAGCATCTCTTCCGTCAGAGGCTGTCCCTGAACGATATAGAACTGTGAACCGGAGGAACGTTTTTGCGGGTTGACGGCGTCACCGGTACGGGCCGCCGCCAGGGCGCCCTTGATGTGGATGAGGGAATCCACGAACTCGGCCTCGATGGTGTATCCGGGGCCTCCGCTGCCCAATGCCTGCCCTTTTCGGGCATTTTTGGAGTCGGGGTCGCCCCCTTGTATCATGAAGTTCTGGATGACGCGGTGGAACAGCAGGCTGTCGTAAAAACCCTCTTCCACCAATTTGACGAAATTGTCCTGGTGTTTGGGGGTTGCATCATAAAGTTCAATGATCATGGAGCCAAACTCCGTTTCCAGTTCGGCCAGGCAGGCCTTAGGAGGGTCGATGGATATCTTTTTTTCCACGGTTTTTTCTTTTCCTTTGTTATTGATTGCGGTGAGTTGAACCGTATAAGTGCCGGAGGCCTTGTATTTGTGCGCGGGCGATTCGGCCTTCGAGGTGTTGCCATCCCCAAATATCCACTGGTAGCTGCTGGCTTTCTGGGACTGGTTCTCGAACTGCACGGGCGCCAGTACGCGTTGCTCTCCCTCTACACTGAACTTTGCCACCGGCCGGGCGCAGGAACCAAGGAGGAGCCCCAGCAGGATCATTGAAATGGCTATTGGAAATCTCATGTTTTGACGTTTTGATTTTTGACGCTTGATTTTTGACGTTTAATTTTTGATTTGCCCTCGGTAGGCTGTCAAAGGAGGAACATCGCAAATCAAAAATCAAATATCGCAAATCGAAAATTCTCCGGGCATTAGTCTATGATACTTACTTTCATCCGGACGTCCTTCACCGGCCTGTCCATCCGGTCACGTTCAACATTGGCGATCTTGTCGATCACCTCCATTCCTTCCACCACACGGCCGAAAACGGTATACTCTCCATCCAGGGGGGGATATCCACCGTTTTCAAGGTAGGCCTGCCGCTGCTCCGGCGTGTACTGCACGCCGGTCTGCTGCTGCATCTGGTTGAGCACATTCTCGTCGAACTTCTGGCCGGCCACGATGTAGAACTGAGAACCGGAAGACTCCCGCTGCGGGTTGGCCTGATTGCCCAGCCGGGCGGCTGCCAATGCACCCCGGGTGTGGACGGCGCCGATCTCGGCCTCAATAGTATAGCCGGGGCCGCCCTGTCCCAGCGGCTGGCCGGGTTGGGCAGTTCTGGAATCGGGGTCCCCGCCCTGTATCATGAAGCCGGGAATGACGCGATGGAACAACAGGCTGTCATAAAAACCTTCTTTTGCCAGTTTGATGAAATTCTCCTTGTGCCTGGGAGTATTGTCATACAGCTCTACTTTCATATTGCCGTATTCCGTCTCAATGAGGGCATACGTGGTCGAATCCTGGTTACAACTCCAGAGCAGCAGGCTCATGAATACTGTGAATGCCAACTTTCTCATGTCCTTATATTTGCGCAGTTTTTGTATGGTTTTATTGCTTCTTCCTTTTTTTACTCCTCTTCCGTTTCCCCCCGTTCCATTTCCAGTTCTTTAAAATACTCAATTACTTTTTCCTTCAGGAGTTTTTCCTGGCCTTCCACTCCTTTTGCCCGAACCGGTTTTACCATTCGGTAATGCGGCCAGCCGTCAGCATCGCGGCCGGCGAATTCGTAATACCCGTCATAGCTCAGCAGGCGGCACACGGCAATATGCATCAGGTCCTGTTTCTCTTCTTTGGTATAGGAGGGCTGAAAATGCCCCAGCTCCTGTATTCCTATGAGGAATAATATGGCATTGAGGTCCGGGAGATTTTCCCGCCCGAAGGCTTTTTTCACCAGGTGGCGTACCCGCAGCCATTCAAAATCCAGTTCCCACTCTTCCATAGGCTTCATTTTCGAACTGCAAATATAGGGTTTATTGCTTGATTTGGTTGATTAGTTGAATTGTTGATTAGTTGATCGGGGGCGCAGGCAACCTGATCAACCCAATAACCTGTCAACTAATCAACTATCTCTCCGATTCCTCGGATGATACAACAAGATCGTCTGCCGAAGGAAGTCCGTGTCCAGGTGAGTATAGATCTCGGTAGTGATGATGGATTCATGGCCCAGCATATCCTGAACGGCTTTCAGGTCGGCGCCGCCCTCGATGAGGTGGGTGGCGAAAGAATGCCGAAAGGTATGCGGGCTGACGTTTTTCTCTATGCCTGCCGCCGCCACGGCATCTTTGACTACATAGAAGGCCATCACCCGGCTGAGCTTCCGCCCCCGCCGGTTGAGGAAAAGGATGTCTTCATGCCCTTTTTTGACGTTCATCTGGCGGCGCCTGTCGGTTTGTAGGTAGAGCCGGATATGTTTACTGGCCTCTTCACCGATGGGGATGATGCGTTCTTTATTGCCCTTGCCCACCACCTTGACAAAACCAATGTCCAGAAAGAGGTTAGACAGGCTCAACTCGGTGAGCTCACTGACGCGCAGGCCGCAGGCATAGAGGGTTTCCAGCATGGCCCGGTTGCGGGCGCCCTGCGGGTGGCTCAGGTCGATAGCGGCGAGGATGCGCTGGATCTCCTCGTAGGTGAGCACCTCCGGGATCTTGCGCGCCAGGCGGGGGGCGTCGATCAGCTCGGTGGGATCCGTTTCCGTGAGGTTCTCCAGGATGAGGTACTTATAGAAGGTTTTCAGGGCGGAGATCAGGCGGGCCTGAGAACGGGCCGCCAGGCCCAGGTTGTTTAACCACAACAGAAACTCTTCCAGTTGGGGCGCACCGATTTCCATCGGGGAGTAACCGTAGCCCCTGAGCTTTAAAAACTGCTGCAGTTTATCGAGGTCGGCCAGGTAAGCCTGAGCGGTGTTGGGAGAGAGGGACCGCTCCAGTAAGAGGAAGGCTTCGAAGCCTTTAATATATGGTGTCCACTTCAGCATTTTGTAAATTTAGTAAATTCAGCCCGGCCTTTATCCTTGAGCGCCAGGAGCGGTTCCTATGTCCTGGCCTGACAAAAAGGAAGCCTTAAATATCAGGACTCCTGCGAAAAAAATTAATAACTTGTGATCTCGCGTTATCCCCCGAATCAACGGAATATTTCGGGCTTTTTGGAATATATAAAAAAGCTAAATATGCCTGTCAGAACAATCTACTTATTATCACTGTTGCTTTTACTGTCTCAATTGTGCCTGGCTCAATCCAGCCGTGCTGACCTGTATTTCACTCCCGGAAAGGCGCCGGGCTGGCAATCTGCGGTTGCTGCCATTCCATTGCAACAGCCGGAGCCCTTTATCGCCCTTTCTCTGGCCTGGAAAGGAGAAAGCCGGAGTTTCGACGCCCGCTTTTCTTCCGACGGGCAGCGGTGGAGCGAATGGGCCCGGTTGCACCTCGATCCTCACGGTGAACAGAGCCCCGAGCGCTACGTCAGCGAGCTTTATTTTGCCGATGCCGGCAGCCGTTTCGTACAGTTCCGGGCAACCGGCCCGGTAGAACAACTACAGGCACACTTTTATAACCCGGGAAAGACGATAAAGGAGGCGGAAAATGGTGGGGAGGCGGTCAGCTTCCGCGGCCCGGAATTCTGCCCCTGCCCTCTGCCGGAATACGAAGAAAGGGCCGACTGGTGCCCCGACGGGAGTTGCCCGCCCAACCCTTCTCCGTCCTTTACCAATGTCACTCACCTGATCGTCCATCATTCGGCTGGAACTAATACGGCTACCGACTGGGCGGCGGTGGTGCGTTCGATCTGGGACTTTCACGTCATTACCCGGGGATGGTCCGATATCGGCTACAACTATCTGATCGCACCCACCGGCGCCATCTACGAAGGGCGCGGCAATGACATTCTCGGCGCTCACTTCTGCGGCACCAATGGCGGTACCCTGGGAGTATGTATGATGGGGGATTATACCGACATCACCCCCACCACAGATGCCCTCGACGCCCTCAAGGAGCTGTTGGCCTGGAAGGCGTGTGATGTCAATGTCGACCCTCTTGGGGAGGCTTTTCACAGTTCTTCCAACCTGACTTTGAACAACATTTCCGGCCACCGGGATGGGTGTGCAACGCAATGCCCCGGCAATGCCTTTTACCCCATGCTGCCGGAAGTACGGCAATCAGTGGCGGATTACATCGCTTCTTCATGCGCCGCAATTTCGCCTCCTCAACAACTTACAGCCACTCCTGCCAGCGAAACGGAGGCCCTGCTGGAATGGGATGATGTATCGGAGAATGAAACGGCCTTTCTGATCGAACGTTCCCGGACGTTCAACGATGGTTATGAGCAGGTCGCTTCGGTAGGGGAGAACACCACTTCCTATACCGATACCGGGCTGGAGCCGCAGACGGGGTACTTTTACCGCATTCGCTCGGCCAATGAGCAGGATACCTCCGGATACAGCAACAGGGCTTTCGTCTTTACGCAGGTAGTCGGGCTGGACGGGCCGCTGAGTGCGGCCCATGTTCGCCTTTTCCCCAACCCCGCCGGCAAGCAGTTGACAGTGGCACTGGATAGCGAACTGAGCGGGACTGTCTATTTACGCCTGCTCGATGCTATGGGGCATGAAGCATGGCATGCCGAAATGCAAGGGGGGCAGTGGGCTGCCGATATCCCTGTGGCAAACCTGCCAGGGGGGCTGTACCTGTTGCAGTTACAGAACGGAGACGCAGCGGCTGTCTATAAAATAATTAAGGAGTAAACCTAAACAGAATATCTATGAAAAACCTCAACTGGATCCTTTTTACCGCCTTTGCCCTGGCTTTATCCGCCTGCAGCAAAGAAGACGGCCCTGTAGCGGAAGATCTGCTTATTCAGGAAATTGCCACGGCATCCGGCCGGCCGGCGGTGGAGCCGGCGGATCTGCCACAACCTATTCAGGACTTTGTCCGGGATGTTTATTTCGACACCTTTATCGAAACGGCTTACCTGGCTCCCTCCAAGGGGTATGAGCTCAAAATGGGTAATGGAGATAACCTTTTCTTCGGCCGGGACAATACCCTGCTGGAGTCCCGGAGGACAGATGGCCGCGATGGCCCCTGCCACCGGCCCGGAGCTTATGGCAGCCCTATTGCGGCCGGGCGCCTGCCCAATGCCGTTATCCGGTATGTAAACGCCACCTACCCGGGTAGCGTGATCCGCCGTGCATCAGTGCGCAGTGGCTATTTTATTGTCGCTGTGGATGCTCCCGCCCTGCTGCTTTTCAATGAAAGAGGCGTTTTTGTAGAAGAACTGAGCCCCATCCGCCATTGCCAGGACGCCTGCCGCCCGGTACTGCCCGATCAGTTGCCGGCGGCCGTTCCCGCTTATATTCGCGCCAATTACGACGATGTCACCTTCCGGCAGGCCTGCGCCCGTTCCGGGCGGATAGTGGTATGGCTCACCGACGGCGAAGGGCGCATCATCCTGGTTTTCAGCCGGGATGGCAACCTGCTTTTCGTCCGTGAGTAAATATTGCACATATTTTGCCTCCTGAAATTGAAGAATTATCAAATTATACTGATATTTATACGGACTATGGCGAAAGTCCGCTTTTTGCAGGATGAACTGAATACCTGAAAAAAAGAGGAGGAGCCCCGGTTGGTGATAAAATTCCCAACCGCGCCAAAATTTTTGTCAGTAGCTGGGCGTTAAGCATTCAGCATTGACAAGAAGGGCTCCGGTTGTGAAACCAAAGTTTTAGTTTTCATAGCTTTATATTTTTATGGTAGCCCTGTCATTGCGATGGGGCTCTTTTTTTATCCTCTTACTGAAAGGGCTGCCTTATACACCGGGCCCTGGACTGAACATGAAAGTACAGAACCGGGTTACATATCCGAACGGTGGACGCTAACAGAAAGAAAGTATGAAGAACAGAAATGCTAACTGCCTATCTCATTTTATAAACTAATCCCACAAAAAAGTATATTCTTCTGGCTGCGTTTTGGCGTGCCGGGCCGTTACTTATTTCGGTGTCCGGCGTCAAACACAACGCTACAAAAGCAAAAAACCATAACAACAATTTACCTAACAAAATCCAATTCCTTATGACAAAGTTTTTTCTGAAATTCTCAGGCTTGGCTCTCGTGCTGGCCCTTCTGATCGCTACGGGCTGTAACGAAGATGACCCGATCATTGAAAATCCGCTCGGCCCTGAGATCGCGCTCAACGCAGAGGCTGGATTCGTTTCCGGTGATGTAGAACTCCTGGAAGGCGAAGCATTCAGCGTAAAGATCACCGTCACTCCCGGTGATAACCCGCTGAGTTCTCTGAGGCTTCTGGTAGGCGGCGCCGTTGTTCCGGCTGCCAATATTACCGATTATGTTACGGACATTAATGCCGGCGGAGAAGATATCCTGCAGCAAAACCCGCTGGCTATCGACGCCAGCCGGGAAAATGGCGCGACTTATGTTTACGAGATGGTTCCTTTCGGCCAGCTGGAAGGGGAAACGGTTGCCTATACCTTTGAAGTGACGGATAAGGCCCAGGAGACGGCTTCTGTTTCCTTCGACATCACCATCGTTCCCCCTCCAGGAACGGAACTTGATATGGAACTCTCAGGTGTTCTCTTCAATCAGGCCGGCCCGGCAGGTACCGGCGGGCTTGACCTGGATACGGGAGACGGTACCGGCTCTGCTGACGCCGCAGCTGAAATCCGTGATTTGGGTATTGATTGCACCATCGATCCGGCCAACGCTGAAAACTGGCGTGCTCAGGTCGGTTCCGTAAATGGAACGGATATGAAGGCAGTGGATGTTGATGCACAACCGGAGGGTTTTTCCTTCGACAATGTAAAAACCAAGGAAGAGATAGTCGCTGCTTACGATACTGGTATTACTCTGGCTGATGGTGTCAGTACAAATGCTAACTGTGTGGAGACCCCCGTTGCCGATGTGAGCGACCCCGTTTCGGCAGGTGACCTTTTTGTTGTCAAAAAAGGTGATGTATACTACCTGTTCCAGGTTGATGAAGTGAATCCTGTAGGTGGATCCAACGGTGACAACTACGTACTATCGATCAAGTACTGATAAAAGGCAATAATGTTGAGAGGGGTTGGGAAGTTCTTTTCTTCCTTCAGCCACTGCTCAATACAAGGCTTTAGAGCATGGTTCCTTCCGGAGCTATGCTCTTTTTTTTTGCAATTTTACCTTCTGGCAGGCGTTCTATTGTGGGCCGGGGATTTTTTATCTTTGCGGCCGGAGTCATTCAAATGAACATAATACGATTGGAAAAAATGAGTCGAAAACTACTGCTACCCCTGCTGTTGCTTTCTTTTCCCCTGCTTCTGCCGGCCCAGTGCCAGTTTGCCGTCGATGAAGTCGACCCTTTCGACAGCACCCGCCTGGTGATGTCCCAGCCGTTTTCCATCGGCAATTATATCCCCAGCCTCTTTGAAACAGTGAACGGCCCCAAGATCATCGATGAGGCCAAAATGGTGTTCAGCCATTCGGAAAGCGACCAGGACAGCATCAATTCCTTCTTCCTTACCATCGTAGCGCCGGAATACAATTACCATCCCATCGAATCGGGAAAAAATGTCCTGCTCGCCTTTGCCGATTCTACCGTCGTGGGCCTGCTGAACTTTCCCGACCGCGGCACGTTCAACGCCGAAACCAATATGCGCATGTACCAGCATACCTGCATCGTGCCCCTGGATGTATTCTACCGGCTGACGCTCACCGAAGTCGTCGCCATCCGCATCCGGTACGACAATAAAAAGCGGACCATCCCGCTGTCTAAAAAGCAGCAAAAAGCACTTAAGCTGGCGGCGCAGTGCGTAGGAGAGGCGGTGGGCTTTATGCCGAATAAGCCGTGAGGCTCACTGGTTCATAGTTGCATGGCTCCATTGTTTCCTTGTTCGGCTAATCATCGTAATGGAAGCGGCATTGGATGATGGAACATTTCTGATCTACGGCCTTCTCCAATTCGTAGACAATTTGTAACCCTTCATCGAAAGACGGCGTCTTATTCATAGACGCCAGGTACCTTTTTATAGATGTTACCTTGTATTTTTAGGTACTTTGTGTTGCATAGTACTTGATTTGCCCTTATATTTGCAACATGAAAACGAATGAATTAAAAAAGGTCAGGACACAGATGGCCAGGCAAATGCGGAGAGGAGTCTTGGAGCTCTGCATCCTGTCTATCGTCTCGGAGAAGGAGGCCTATCCTTCCGACATCATTCAGGAATTGAAGGCTTCGGAGCTGATCGTGGTGGAGGGCACGCTTTATCCACTGCTCAGCCGGCTGAAAGACCAGGGCCTGCTGCAGTACAACTGGCAGGAATCTTCCATGGGCCCGCCCCGCAAGTATTATTCGATAACGGATACCGGGCGGGAGTTCCTCAAGGGCCTGCTCGAAACCTGGGAGCAGCTCGTAGAAGCAGTCAATCGATCAACAAAAAACATCTCGACTAATGAATAAGGTACAGCATATCAATTTAGG
>CAYQKY010000108.1:0-26533 GCA_964418125.1 uncultured Phaeodactylibacter sp. | reverse complement strand
GCATGGGGATGCCGATCAGCTGGTTGATCACCCCGGCGACGCCGACGATGACCAGGGGAGCGGCGTAGATGATCATCCGTTGCCACAACTCCCGGTCGAAGCGCAGCCGGATGCGGAAATACATAGGAGAGAGGAAAAGCAGGACCAGCCCGCTGGCCAGGAAGTTGGAGAAGAAAACGTAGGAGATGCGATGCTCCGGATGGTATAAAGACTCGAAAACGCCCCAGCCGTTATTGAGCAACCAGGGCCATACTTCCAGGAAAAGGAAAATGAAGAATATATTGACGATGATGTTCAGCGTCTTGATGATGGCGAAGTGCAGCGGCCGGTTCTCCAGTCGCAGGCGGGCGAAGGGGATGGCCGCCAGGGCGTCGAAAGCGATGATGAAGGCAAACCAGATGACGTACTCCGGGTGCTGCGGGTATTTCAGCCAGTCGGCAATGGGCTGGGCGCACCAGATGAATAGTACCGTCAGCACGATAGTGGAGGCCAGCAGGGAAATGGAGGCCGTAGAAAAGCTCCGCTCCATATCCTCATCGCGGCTGCCGAAGCGGAAGAAGGCCGTCTCCAGGCGGTAAGTGAACAGGACCAGCAGCAGGGCCGCCCAGGTGTACATGTCCGATACCACGCCATATTCGCCCTGCATGAACACGCGCGTGAAGTAAGGGGTTAATATAACGTAGTGCAGCAGGCGGCTCAGGATGCTGCTCGTGCCGTATATGGCGGTCTCTCCGGCTAGTTTTTTGAGTAGTGACAAGGAATAATGGTTATTGGTTATTCGTGCATCGGTAGAGAGGTTTGCGGCTGGTTATTTGGCTTATCCGGGGCCATCCGCAGTTATTGGTTGTTACCGGAATTTGAGGGGATGATCGCTGAACCTCGTAATAACCAGTAACCAATAACGCCTTACGGCCCCCCAGGCAACAAATAACCTGCCGGAAACTCATTTCCCGAGGCGTTCATGCCGGCAAAGTTACAGAATGCTCCCATTCTTTGCCTGCCGATTTATCATCCGCCGGCATGGAATGAGCAAACCCCGGAGAAGTAAAAAAATAATTGACTCAGGGTAATGGTTTTGCTAAATTCAGCCATAAAGGGTAGTATGCCTTATATTATAGTAACCGTCCCTATTCCTTCATTTTGAAGTGAATAGGCGCGAAATACCGGAAAATATTTTCCCGGCGAATTAAAAATATGGTATTTTCGTGCCACTTTTTTCCCCGCTAACCAAACTTATTTAAATTACCCGTTATGATAAACGTCGATCTGCTCAAAGCCATCTGTGAAACGCCGGGCGCTCCGGGATTTGAACAACGCATCCGGGAACTGGTGCTGAAAGAAGTAAAGCCTCTGGTGGATGAAGTGAGGGTGGACAATATGGGCAACGTGATCACCATCAAAAAAGGCAAGGGCGATAAGAAAGTGATGGTCGCCGCCCACATGGACGAGATCGGCTTTATCGTTACGCATATCGACGAAGACGGCTTCCTGCGCTTCCATACCCTGGGCGGTTTCGACCCCAAGACGCTGACCTCTCAGCGCGTCATCGTCCACGGCAGGAAGGATGTGATCGGTGTGATGGGCTCCAAGCCCATTCACCTCATGAAGCCGGATGAAAGAAATAAGCAGACGCCCATTAACGAATACTTCATCGACCTGGGCATGCCCAAAGAAGAGGTCGCCAAACTGGTCTCCATCGGCGACCCCATCACCCGCGACCGCCACCTCATCGAGATGGGCGACTGCGTCAACAGCAAATCCATCGACAACCGCGTTTCCGTCTTCATCCTGATCGAAGCCCTGCGGGAGCTGAAGGATAAGGAAGTCCCGTATGACGTCTACGGCGTCTTCACCGTCCAGGAAGAAGTCGGCCTGCGGGGCGCCATGTCTTCGGCCCACGCCATCGACCCCGATTTCGGCATCGCCCTCGACGTGACCATCGCTTTTGACGTGCCGGGCGCTCAGTCGCACGAGTACGTCACCCGCCTGGGTAAAGGCGCCGCCATCAAGATCATGGACGGCTCGGTCATCTCCGACTACCGCATGGTGAATTTCCTGAAGAAGGCAGCCACCGATAATAACATCCCCTGGCAGCCGGAAGTCCTCCCCGCCGGCGGCACCGACACGGCCGGCCTGCAGCGCTACGGCAAGCGGGGCGCCATCGCCGGGGCCATCTCTATCCCCCTGCGCCACATCCACCAGACCATCGAGCTGGCCCACAAGCGGGACATTCATAATTGCATTGAACTGCTCAAGGCAGCCTTGTCGCAACTCGACCGGCACGACTGGCGGTTCGAGCATACGTGGAATAAGGAGGAAGGGGGGAAGAAGGGGGATGATGTGTTGGGGTTTTTGTGAGGGAAGTAGTGATTAGGAGCGTAGTGTATCAGGCGCCTCCGATCAACCCCGCCGCCGCAAATGTAATATACTCCAGAAAAAACAGCACCCAGATAAACTGATAATACCGTTGCACCGAAACCTTTCGCTGCAGGTCAACCCGGTTGTTAGCTATCCACAACAAGGCCAGGAGCAGCAGGTGCGCCCCCGCAAAAACGCCCCCGTTCAGTTCAAAGTCCAGTAAAAAAGGAAAAACGATAAGAAGGGCATAGACCAGGCTGATCAACAAGTTGCCGATCAGGAATACCTTCCGGGCGCCGATGCGCAGGGAAAGCGTGCGGATCTCGTACTGCCGGTCCCCTTCCATATCGGGTATGTCCTTGAACCACGCGATAACAATGCTGTACACGAAAATGGCGCCCGTCAGCAGCCAGACGGCGGGCGGGATGTTCTCCCGGCCGTTGATGATGAAGTGAAAATTCAGAAACAGCAGCAGGTTGACGATGAGCCCGCGCACGGCGATGATGCAGAAGGCCGCCCAGAAGGTGAAGCGTTTAAGGCGGAACGGCGGCAGGGAATAGGCCGTGCCCAGCGCCAGGCTGAGCAGGACCGTCAGCAACAGGTATTTCCCGATGTAAAAGGCGATGCCCAGGGAAAGGATAACCGAAGCGGAGATAAGAAAATACCCCATCCGCATGGAAAAAGCGCCGGAGGCCAGCGGGAGGTAGGGCTTGTTGATGCGGTCGATCTCCACATCGGTGACCTGGTTGAGGCCGACGATGTAGATGTTGGCGCCCAGGCAACTGGCCAGTGTAAGAAACAACTCCGGCAGGTGCCAGTCCTGATAACCGGAATACGACAGGGCCAGCATGTACAGCGCCAGGATGCTCAGCGTGGTGCCGACCACCGTATGCAGTCGGGAAAAACGGATGAAGTTGATAACAAAGCTCATAAGGAAGGTGTACGTATTGAGGTCAACAATATATCAATCTAACAATCCGGCTAAATCAGCCCTCCACTTTCTGCCCTTGTAGTACTCCAAATCGAATGAGCCCCATCCGATACCCCTTGATCATATAGCGCATGGCCCAGGCGCCCTTTAGCGTGGGCCAGCCGGCCTGCAGCAGCCCCTTCACGCTGCGCCACCGGAAGGCTGAGCGCATAACGGCGCCCCAGAAGGGCGCCACCGCGTTCGTCCAGTCGGCCGTTTTCACCTGCTCAAAGCCGCCGGCCTTCGCCATGGCCTCCAGCTCGGGGATGGACACCATGGGCGGCAAGTGGTAGTACTGATAAATACCCTCCAGCAATTTTTTTTCTTTGCTGCTCAACGCCGGCGGCAATGGCCGGTGAAACCAGGTGGCCATCAGCAGCCTTCCGCCCGGCTCCAGGAGGCTGTGGAACAGGCCCAACAGCTCCTGCTTTTCCCGGATGTGCTCGGCGCTCTCCATCGACCAAACGAGATTGAAAGGGCCATCGGCAGCCAAAAGGCTCATCATATCCTGGGCTTTGATCTCAACTTTATCGCTCAGGCCTGCCGCTTCGTTGTATTTCCGGCCCTGCTCCGCCTGCACCGGGCTGAGGGTGCAGCCCAGTACTTCGGCATCGTACAGCTGCGCCAGCAGGCGGGCGCTGCCCCCAACTCCGCAGCCGGCGTCCAGGATGCGGCCGGCCTTTTCCACTTCGCCCCACCGCAGCAGCTCCAGGGCGAGGTCTACCTGCGCCTGGGCGTGATCTTTATTGTCTTTACCGTCTGCCCCGTAATAACCGTGGTGCATGTGCTCCCCCCAGGTATCCAGCCAGAGGGCGGTGGAGCAGTCGTAGAAGTGTTGGATGCGTTGGTTGAGGGTGTCCATTTATATCTTGTTAATTATAGTTTTTCCAGAATCTGGAAAATCTATCAAAGCAATGTATTCAGGTTATGCCTTTTTGTCCCTCAATCCGTAGGAAAATGCTTGATCGCCAGGATCAGGGGAAAAGGAGGCCACCTCGATGCCCAAACCCGCGCCAATCCGCCGCATTCGCGCAGATCCGCGTTCCATTTTTCCGCTCAGGCCAGATAGATCACCAGCCCGATGATCAATGCAATAACCGCCAGAGCCGTGATCTGATATCCGTTCAGCTGCTCGCGGTACTCCTCCGGCACATCCTCCTGGCCGCTGAAGGCCCGCCGCAGGTAGCCGAACAGGGCCGCCGGAATAAAGACAAACCCGGCCAGAGATCCGATAAGTACCCGCCCGGCCAGTTGCAGCCATCGGGCCACCGTCATTTTTTCCTCCGGTTCCTCGTCAGTTGCCGCTGCTGCCGCCGGCGACAAACCGGCCTGCGGCTTCACTCCGGAAATGGCAATGCCGTATTCTCCCCTGCCCGTTACCCAGTGGGGTTTCACATAGCGCACCCTGATGTCCTGAAAGCCCGCCTCCCGAAACCAGTGCAGGTATTCTTCCTCTTTGGGGAACAGCATCCAGGTATTCGCCATGAAGCGGGCGATGGCGTTCTCGGGCTCCAGCGGGCCGATCATCAGGGCGATGCCGCCGGGTTTGACGACGCGGTAGGCCTCGTTGATGCCCCGTTGCGGGTTGGGCCAGTACTCGATGCTGCCGGCGGAGACGTAGCGGTCGAACTTATCCGTCTCGAAGGGTATGTTCTCGGCATCGCCCAACTGGAAGGTGCAGCCTTGCAGCGCCGCTTTTTTCTTCGCTTTGCTCATCTGGTGCGGGCTCTGGTCGACGCAGGTGACCTGTGCCGCCGGCACGTGGTGTACGATGCCCTCAGTGGTGAATCCCGTCCCGGAGCCGACGTCGATGACGCGCAAGCCGGGTTCCAGCTGCCCCAGTTCCAGCGCCTCGTCCCGCATGCGCTTCGTCCAGAAAAGCGGGTTGACCAGCTTGTCGTAAAAGATGGACAGGTAGCGGTAAAACCAGTAGGCTTCTTTTTTGTGTTGGATCAGTCGCATGTGAGGGGTTTTATGGTTTTTCGATAAACTTGACAAGTTTACTGCGAGCCATCAGCGGGCAAAACTTGTCAAGTTTGCAGGACTATGGCTGATCGTACTCACCGGGCAGATGTCTTCACACAACAAACAGGCGATATCGCAGGGCCGGTCGACAGCAATAGTGTCAAAGGCGCTGATGAATCCGGCTTCCTGCGGGCAGATGGCCACGCAGGCCCCGCAGTTGATGCAGGCGTTCCAGCCGATGGCGAAAATGACGGGTTCTTTATTGGACATGGGACAGGATTGTATGATTTACAGGATTGACATGAAAACGGCATTTCCTTACGGAAATTTTTAGAATTAAGTCCATGGTGTTCAGATTTTCTTGTATTCGGAATCGGGGCTGAAGTAGCTGGCCATGGTCTGATACAGTTGGATATCGCGCTCTGCAAGGTCATTTTTCCGGAAGATCTCGGTTTTCACTTCGTACAGCTTCCACATCTTGTTGCCCAGTTCTTCCAGCCAGCGGTTCTGGTAGCCTTCCAGGTTTTGAGCCGTAGGTGCTTTGCCCTGATTCAGGAAGCCGGCCAGGAAGTTGCCGGCGATGTAGCCGCCGCTCAGAGCAGTATGGATGCCGCCGCCGGTAATGGGGTTGACGTGGCGGGCGGCGTCGCCCACGAGGATGAGGTTGTCGGCGTACTGGGTGCGCAGGGGCGCCGCCAGGGGCACGCCGCCGCCCTGTATTTCCAGGATGCGGGAATTTTTAAAGCGCTCCTTAAAGAAAGAATGGTGAATGAACCGGTCGAGGTGCCACTGGGCATTCCTATCGGTCATGGTGGGAATGACGCCCAGGCCGATCTCGGCGTATCCGTACCCTTTGGGGAAGACCCAGGCGTAGCCGCCCGGCGCCCATTCGTGGCCGGTGATGATCTCCAGCAGCCCTTCCGTTTCCACCTGGTCGACGATGAACTGCAGGCAGCTGGCCAGCTCGGTGATCTTGATGTGGGTTCGCAGCCCGGCCCATTTGCCGACCTGTGATTGCAGGCCGTCGGCGCCCACCAGCACGCGGGCTTTCACAGTGATTTCCTGGTTGAAGCGCCGAAGGAAGACCTCGCAACTGCCGTTGCTGCCGGGTTTGTAGGAAAGCCCTTCCGTCTTCAGCCATACTTCCGTACCGGCGCGCTCCGCCTGCGTCATCAGGTAGCGGTCGAAGCGGCGGCGGTCGACCACGTAGCCGAGGGGCTTTTTGCCTTCTTCCGGGCCGTATTCCTCAGGCTTGAGCAGGCGGTAGTCGATGGTGGCCTTGTAGCCCTTTTCGTTGTAAATGCCGAATCCGTAGATGGGCTCGTGTATGAACTCCGCGTCGGGCGTTATACCTGCTTCCTCCAGGGCATGACGGCTCACCGCGCCCGAGCACTGTATAGGCGCGCCCAGTTCCTGCCGCTTGTCCACCAGTAGTACTTTCAGCCCCTGCTGAGCAGCAAAGCGGGCAGTAGTGGAGCCGGCAGGGCCGGAGCCGATGATCACGAGGTCGTATTGGGAGTCAGGCATAAAGGATCGTTTTACCTTTATTCGAACCCTAAACCGGCAGAGTGGTTCAGGTAAAAACGGTTTTCCTTCCAAAAGGCACTCATTTTCAATGAACATTTACCCCTTTATAACCTTAACACAAATGCACAAATGCACAAATGCACAAATGCACAAATGCACAAATGCACAAATGCACCAAAACACTACAACACTCCAATCATGTGGAAAGAAGAAGACAACAAACTCAAAGCATCCTTCAAATTCAAGGATTTCACCGAAGCCTTCGCCTTTATGACCGAGGTGGCCTTTCATGCCGAAAAGATGCAGCACCATCCGAACTGGAATAACGTTTACAACACCGTCAGCTTTGCGCTGAATACGCACGACGCCGGAAATAAGGTTACGGAAAAGGACCACAAGCTGGCCGAGGCGATCGATAAGGTGTATGAGCGGTATAAGTGAGCGGCGGTTCGCCATTGGCAATTCGCTATTCGCTGGTGGCGAAGGTAGCGCCCCTTGCATGCCCCTCCTACCTGGCGGACCTGGCGGGTTTACTGTTGGCTCCGCGGGCTACCCTGCAGGCTTGTCGGAGGCGCCGCTTGTTTTTCCGGGCCAGTTAGTATAGCCATAGGCGAACCTGCCATCAGTGGTACGGATCGTAACTCCAGGATCAGGATGTAATATCAGCCATTTTCTCCTACTTTTGCGTAGAAACTATCCTAACCAAAGCCAATGCAACTCACCTCCAAACTGCCCAACGTCGGCACCACCATCTTCACCGTCATGTCGGCCCTGGCCAATGAGCACGGCGCGATCAACCTGTCTCAGGGTTTTCCTAATTTCCCTTCTCCGGAACAGCTCTCCGATCTGGTTTGTCAGTATATGAAAAAAGGGTACAACCAGTACGCCCCCATGGCGGGTGTGCAGGGCCTGCGGGAGCGGCTGGCGGACAAAGCGGAGCAGCTCTACGGCGCAAAGGTAGACCCCGATAGCGAAATAACCATAACAGCCGGCGCCACCCAGGCCATCTTCACCGCCATTACCGCCTTCATCCGGCCGGGGGACGAGGTGATCCTTATAGAGCCGGCCTACGATTCCTACCTTCCTTCCGTACTGGTCAATGGCGGCACTCCGGCGCCTTACCGGCTGAGCGCCCCGGATTACCGGGTAGATTGGGATGAACTCGGCCAGATGGTTACTCCCCGCACCCGCATGATCATTATCAATACGCCCCATAACCCTACCGGTACGGTATTGAAAACCGAAGACCTGCAGGCACTGGAAAAACTTACCGCCGGCACCGACATCCTGGTGCTCAGCGACGAGGTCTACGAGCACCTCATCTACGACGGGCGGGAACACCAGAGCGTACTCCGCTACCCCGGCCTGTGGGAGCGCAGCCTGGCCACCTATTCCTTCGGCAAGACATTTCACAATACCGGCTGGAAAGTGGGCTATTGCCTGGCGCCCGCCCACCTGATGGCGGAGTTCCGAAAGGTCCACCAGTTCAACGTGTTTACCGTCAATACGCCCGTTCAATACGCGCTGGCCGACTACCTGGCCGATCCGGAAACCTACCTATCCCTCAACGACTTTTTTCAGCATAAAAGAGATTTCTTCCTTGAGGTCATGCAGGGCTCACACCTCCGCCCCTTGCGCTGCGAAGGCACCTACTTCTACCTTTTCGACTACAGCGCTATCAGCGACGAACCGGATACGGAGTTTGCCAAGCGCATGACCACCGAATGGGGCGTGGCGGCCATACCGGTGTCGGTATTCTACTCCAACGGCAGCACGGATAAGGTGATCCGCCTGTGTTTCGCCAAAACGGAGGAAACGCTGGAAAGAGCTGGAGAATTGTTGCGTAGTATGTAGCCAAAGGGCCCATCTTCGACAGAAGAAATCATCAGGAAGTGATGAAATATTTGTTTGTAATCTAGGATTTCAGGCAAAAAACAATTATATTATTACCTTGTTTTGCAAATAATATGCTGTATCAAGTGAAAGTCCTAAACCGATAAAGCCTATGAAGAATTATCAGAACAAACCAGTTGAGCGCGAATCTCCTAAGCTGGAGTTCAAGCGCGCCCCGATCAAGGACTACATGGTTAGAGCAAAAGACCTGATCACCTTCCATCCGGATACGGAGATCATGGAGGTTGTGGAAACGCTGATCAAGAACAGGATCACCGGCGCGCCGGTACTCGATGAAAGGGAGAAACTGGTCGGCCTGATCGATGATAAAGACTGCCTGAAGATCTTATTCGGCAGCACCTACCACGATCAGCCTGTACGTAGGCGGACTGCCGGCCAGTTCATGTCGAATGTAATGAGGACCGTCTCCGTCAATTCCGATATCTACGACGTGGCCGATATCTTTCTTACCTCCGTATACAAAAGACTCCTGGTCATTGATGACGATGGCAAACTGGCCGGGCAGATCAGCCGGCGCGATATTCTACGGGCTATCAATGACCTGCATCAACAGGCACGGTGAGCTTTTATCCGTAAAGTGTGAGTAGAACTACTGCCTCTTTGTGTAAAAGTGTAAGCGTGTGAAGGTGTAAATGAAAGCAGCCTCATTGCCCTTGCACCTTTACACGGCCCGGCATGGGCCTGATTTAAAGACATTGTCATATTCCAAGCATCATATTCTAGTTCTATTCTAGTTCTATGACATTTAGGGGTGGCATGATATGCGATGTGC
The DNA here is from genome assembly GCA_964418125.1 of uncultured Phaeodactylibacter sp. Lineage (GTDB taxonomy): Bacteria > Bacteroidota > Bacteroidia > Chitinophagales > Saprospiraceae > JACJXW01. Next base: position 17,027 of record CAYQKY010000108.1, on the reverse strand, counting down.
GGCCGTCTCTGCAGCCGGTTAAAATTTTTTGATTTGCCCACCATGGGTTGCACAGTGGTAGCGGCTCTTCCCGGACACATCGCAAATTAAACATCGCAAATTCTCCTCGCCTCCTAATTGTCTTAGAATGAGAAATTATCGGTAGGAACACCCCCCTTCCCGGATGTGCCGCTCAAAATCTTCCCGGAAATACTTCAGCGCGCTCTGCAGGGGCTCCATAGCCCCCGGGGCAAGTGCACAATAAGTATTCCCCGGGCCCAGGTAGGTGGTGTGAAAAGACAGGATCTCCAGGTCTTCCGGCTTGCCATGCCCTTTTTCCAGGGCCCGCAGGGTTTTGGCCACCCAGGGCAGGCCGTCACGGCAGGGCGTGCACCAGCCGCAGGATTCCTGAGCGAAGAAACGTTCCAGGTTGTGGACGAAACCGACCGGGCAGGTCTTGTCGTCCAGAACGATCACCGTGCCGGTGCCCAGGCGGCTGCCGGCTTTCATCACGTTGTTGTAGTCCATGGGCAGATCCATATGTTCCTCCGTCAGAAAGTCGGTGGAGGCGCCGCCCGGCAATGCTCCCCGAAACCGGTGGCCATCCATCATGCCGCCGGCATGCTCTTCGATGAGCTCCCGCAGGGGCGTCCCCAGCGGAAGCTCCCAGGCGCCGGGCCGCTTCACCTTGCCGCTGGCGCCGTATATCTTGGTTCCTCCCTCGTCCGTGAGGCTCAAGCCCTTGAACCACTCTGCTCCCCGGTCGACGATAAACGGCACATTGCATAGCGTTTCCACATTATTGACGATCGTCGGCTTGCCGAACAGTCCGCTGGCCTGCGGGAAAGGAGGCTTGGCGCGTGGTGTGGCCCGCTTGCCCTCCAGCGCATTGAGCAGGCCCGTTTCTTCACCACACATATACCGGCCGACGCTGACGTGCACGTGCATTTCCAGGCTGTAGCCCGACCCCAGTATGTTTCGCCCCAGGTAACCGGCGGCGTAAGCTTCTTGGATGGCTTTTTTCAGTGCTTTGTGGGCAGTTTTATATGCCCAGCGCAGGAAAATGTAAGATTCGTTGGCCTGAATGGCGTAAGCGGCCAGGATCATTCCCTCCAGCAACAGATGGGGGTTGCCTTCCAGCAGCAGGCGGTCTTTGAAAGTGCCGGGCTCCATCTCATCGGCGTTGGCCACCAGGTACTTCGTTTTGGGAGCGTCTTCCCCCATAGGCACAAAGCTCCACTTCAGGCCGGTGTTGAAACCGGCGCCGCCCCGCCCTTTCAGGTTGGAGTCTTTAACAGCCTCTGTCACCTCTCCCGGGGCCATTTCTTTCAGGGCCTTGCGGACGGCCTGATAACCGCCCGTCGCTTCGTATTCCTTCAGGCTCAACGGGCCTTTCGAAAGGCCGATATGTTGTGTCAATGGTTTTTCCATGTATTTCTATGTATTTCTACAGGCTATAGCCTTTTTTCTTGCCACTAAGACACTAAAACCTGCCTGCGCGGCCGCATCCTCGCGGGCAGGCAGGCACTAAGGACTCACTAAGCTTTTATTCCACAGGGTCAACCGCCAGCCACCTCACTCATACCGCTCCAGTATTTCATCCAGCCCTTCCACCTTCACATCCCGGTGCAGGTCATCGCCGATCATCAGGGCCGGAGCGTGGTCGCAGGTTCCCAGGCAGGGCATGGGCAAGAGGGTAAACCGCTCGTCCGGGGTCGTCTCCCCCCACTGTATGCCCAGTTTCTGGTTCAGGCGCTCCACCAGCTTTTCGTAACCCATCACCCAGCAGCTGATGCTGTCGCACACCAGTATGACATGCCGCCCTACCGGCTGGCGGAACACCAGGTTGTAAAAGGTGGCCACGCTGTCCAATTCGTGGGGCGTCATATCCAGGAATTCGGCGAGTTCATGGAGGCTCTGGTCCGATACCCAGCCGCGGTGTTTCTGCACTACGCTCAGCGCCTCCAGGCAGGCCGCGCTGCGCCTGGGCAGTTTTTCAATGTGTGCTTCTATTTCCCGTTTTTCTTCTTCTGTAAGCATGCTAAAAGTTTTTTTAGCGGTCTATATCCGCCAATACATAATCGATACTACCCAGAATGGCGAGCAGGTCGGCCACCGTATATCCCCGGCTGATGAAAGACACCATCTGCATGTGGGGAAAGGACGGCGTGCGTATTCGGGTGCGGTAAGACGTGGTGCTGCCGTCACTGATGAGGTAATAGCCGTTGGAACCTTTAGTCGCCTCAATGCCGTGGAAGGCTTCCCCTGCGGGGATTACCGGCCCCCAACTCACGTTCAGAAAATGGTTGATCAGGGTTTCGATATCATGCATGGTGTGTTCTTTTGCCGGCGGCGTTGTCAGCGGGTGGCGGGATTTGTAATCTCCCTCCGGCATATTCTTCAGGCATTGCTCGACTATGCGAAGGCTTTGCCGCATTTCCTCGATGCGCACCACTGCCCGGTCGTAGCAGTCGCCATTAGCCGCCACCGGCACCTCGAAATCGAACTGATCGTAGGAAGAATAGGGCCGTTTTTTCCGAAAATCCCAATCCAGGCCCGTCGCTCGCAATCCAGGCCCGGTGACGCCCCATTCGATGGCTTCCTGCGTGTCGTAAACTCCGATGCCGACTGTACGGTCTTTGAAGATCCGGTTATTCATTACCAGGCGGTCGTATTTCCGGATGCGTTTGGGGAAGTAGGCTACGAAATCTGCTACCATTTTATCCCATCCCTCCGGCAGGTCGGCGGCCACTCCGCCGATGCGGAACCAGTTGGGGTGCATTCGCCCGCCGCAAATGGCGCCGATGATGTCGAAGATGCGCTCCCGGTCGGAAAACATGTAAAATACCGGCGAGAGCTGGCCCACGTCCTGGGCAAAAGTGCCGTACCAGACCAGGTGGCTGGCGATGCGGAACAGTTCGCAGAGCATCACACGAATAACCTGGGCGCGGGGCGGCACGTCGATGCCGGCCAGGCGCTCGACGGCAAGCAGGTAGGCCAGGTTATTCATAACGCCGCCCAGGTAGTCCACCCGGTCGGTATAGGGAATGTAGGTGTGCCAGGATTGCCGCTCGCCCATCTTTTCGGCGCCCCGGTGGTGAAACCCAATATCGGGAACGATATCGACGATATCTTCCCCGTCCAGTTGGAGGGCCAGGCGCAGCACGCCGTGGGTGCCGGGGTGTTGAGGGCCCAGGTTCAGGAACATGAATTCGGTGTCTTCCGACTCTCGTTCCAGCCCCCATTCTTCGGGCTTGAACTGGAGGGCCTGCTGCTCGCGGTCCTGCTTGTCCGGCGGGAGTTGAAAAGGGCCCATTTCGGTAGCCCGGGCGGGGTGTTCCTTGCGTAGGGGGTGGCCCTCCCAGGTTTGGGGCATCAGTATTCTGCGCAGGTGCGGGTGGCCTTCGAAGTGGATGCCGAACATGTCGTAGGCTTCCCGTTCGTACCAGTTGGCATTGGCCCACAGGCTGCAGATGCTGGGAAGGCCCCGTTCTCCATCTTTCAAAGCGGTTTTGACCCGGATGTCGGCGTTGCGCTCAAAAGACAGGAGGTGGTATACGACGGTAAAGTCGGACTCTTGCCCTGTGCGGTGTTTCCTGGGGCGCTCATCGATGGCGAACAGGTCGTACAGCATGGAATAGGGCTGGCTGATCTCTTCTTTGAAAAAGCGCAGCACCTTTGGAATATCCCCGGCCGGAGCCCAATAGGTAGGTATTCCATCGCGGGTGGATTGAGTGGCGATTTGTCTTTCGCCGAACCGTTCCTGCAGCCTTCTGGTAAGTTCCTCCATGCTTCAATGAAAGTGTTATGGCTTATTTATCCTTTTTCTTCAAATACTCGACTGTTGAGGGAAACCCCAGTGGTTCTCCCTGCGCCTGATCGGCTGGGGTGATGCGCCCCATTTTTTTCCGGTCTGTTCTCTTGAGGCCGCGGAGGGAAGGGGGCTCGGGTTTGTATACGCCCTGGGGGCCTATGGCCCAGCTTAGCGGGCGTTTCTCTTTGCCCACCGCATCGCGAAGCAACGTCAGCCCTTCCATAAAGGCGCCGGGCTGGGGCGGGCAGCCGGGAACATACAGGTCTACTGGCAGGAATTTGTCGACTCCCTGTACGACGGAGTAAATGTCGTACATACCGCCGGAGTTGGCGCAGGAACCCATTGAAATGACCCAGCGGGGCTCCATCATTTGTTCGTAGAGCCGCTGAATGATGGGGGCCATTTTGATAAATACCGTGCCGGCGATCACCATCAGGTCGGCCTCCCGGGGGGTGCCCCGGATCACCTCGGCGCCAAACCGGGCCACGTCGAACTTGCTGGTCAGGCTGGTCGCCATTTCGACAAAGCAGCAGCTCAGCCCGAAATGGAACGGCCAGATGGCGTTTTTTCTGCCCCAGGCCAGCATGTCCTGCAGGGTGCTTAACATGATGCTTTGCTGCATCGTCTCTTCAAAAGAGCCATTTCCCCGGACCGGCTCGGCGGGGCTGGCCGGATCGGTAATCCACCACTTCATATTTTCTGTTGTTTTCGTCTTTTTTGTAATGCTTTGATGATCTTCCGCCCCTGAGGGCCGTAGTCCAGCGCTCCTGTGCTCCATTCATATACCAGTACGACCAGCAAGATCCCGACAAATATCAGCGCCCCTATGAAACCGGGCCAGCCGGCCTCTTCGTAACCAATGGCCCAGGCGACGATGAATGCCGTCTCCAGGTCGAATATCACAAAGAACATAGCTATGAGATAAAAATGGCTGGAGAACTGCAGGCGGGCGCTGCCGGTAGGCAATATCCCGGACTCGAACACCTCGCCGGTGGCCTTGTCATCGTGCCGCTCGCCCAACAGGTAGGACAGCACCACGATGGCGCCGATCACCAGCAATACGATTCCGGCATATGCCACCAATGGCCAGTATACTTCGTTTTGTATCATGTCTTCTTCCATAAGCTTTCAATTTATCCTGAAACTACCATGCTGGAGTTGGGCAGCAGGGTGGGGTTTCGTACACAGTCTACAGCTCCCGGCCACTACTGGCTTCGTACATCGTACATGGCCCGGCAATCAATGGCCAGCGTTAGATGGGTAGCCTATCCCGCCACCCACTCATTGATCATATCCAGCATGGCCTGCGGGAAAATGCCCAGCCAGACGAGGGCAACCGTCAGAATAACCAGCAGCAGGCCCACACCGGAAAACAAAGGCGCAATACGCTGAGCCGGATCCTTCGCCGGGGCAAACATGGCCACGATGATCCGCAGGTAATAGTATAGGCCAATGACGCTCGAAGCGGCCAGTATGAACAGCAAAGCCCAAAGGCCTTCCTGAGCGCCGGCAGCGGCGATGTAAAACTTGCCGATAAAGCCCGCCGTTAGCGGGATGCCTGCCAGCGACAACAAAGCGGCTGTGAATACTACTGCAGCACCAGGCCGGCGCCAGAAGAGGGAGCGGTAATCCCCGAGTTTTTCGGCCTCTTGTTCTCCGGATGACAGATGCGTCACTACCCCGAAAGCTACCAGAATGGTAATGAAGTAGGCCACCAGGTAGAAAGTGGCGGCGCCGGCAGCCATCGCCCCTCCTGCCAGAAAGGCGACGATCAGGTAACCCAGGTGTGCGATGGAACTGTAGCCCAGTATTCGCTTCACGTTGTCCTGCAGCAGCGCCAGCAGGTTGCCGCCCAGCATGGAAGCAGCGGCAAAGATGGAAAAAAGCAATGCCAGTACGGGGAACTGATATCCGTCTACCTCGCTGTAGAAACGCAGAAGTACAGCCACAACCCCTCCTTTCGATACGGTGGCGACCAGTGCGCTTACCGGCGCCGGAGCGCCCTCATACACGTCGGCCGCCCACATGTGAAAAGGCGCCAGGGCCAGCTTGAAACCAATTCCAATAATGATCAGCCCAAAACCGGTGATGAGCAGCAAGGACAAAGCCTCCGCCTCCGCCAGATATCTTCCGATCCCGGAAAACCCCAGCTGCCCGGCCTCGTAAAATACCAGCGCCATGCCAAATAAGAGGAAGGCGGCAGCCGCCGCCGCCAGGATCAGGTACTTCAATCCTGCCTCCATTGACCGATCTCTGGATTTCACCAGATACCCTACCAGGGTGTACAGGCTGACGCTCAACAACTCCAGTCCGAGAAAAAACGACGCAAAATGACGTGAAGCCGCCAGTATAACCGAGCCCAGTACGGCAAGGAGGATCAGTACGTAGTACTCTTCCATCTGCTCCCGCAGCGGGCGCAGATAGGTATAGGAAAGCACCACGACAATCAACCCTGCCGCATTCAGCAGCGCCGAATAAAAAAGGCTGAAGCCATCGGCCACCAGCAGCGGGCTCGCCGTCCGGGAGGAATATTCCACCGGGGTCAGCGAAGCCGCCAGGGCGGCGGCCAGGGCCGCCACCGTCAGGTAATACACCAGCCGGTGATCCCGCCGGACTGCGATCACCACCAGAAGCAGGATCGAGGCGGCGGCCAGGATCAGCAGGGGCAAAAGGCTTCGAAAGTCCTCTGACGACATATCATTTCCGTTTTAGTGTTGGCTTCATTTGCTATTGATAACTTTCATTTTTTCCGTTTCTGGTTTTTGCAGGGGTAAAGACAGCCCATCCTCTTCCGGCGCCATCCCGATCGAACTTTCCTCCTTTGAAACAGGCGCCAGGATATTTCGCAGAGGGGCGTCGGCGCTTTTCAGTACCGGCCCGGGATACAGGCCAAGCCAGAATATCAGCAGAATCATGGGCCCCATGATCAGCCATTCCCGAACGTTCAGGTCCGGGAGGTTTGGTTTTGCCATCGGTGCGCCGTGAAAAACCCGCTGTACGATCCGCAGGGAATAAACAGCCGAAAAGATCAGCCCGAGTGCGGCCAGGGCCGTCCAGAGAATACTGGCCTGCCAGGCGCCCAGCAGGGTTAAAAATTCAGCGACGAAATTGCCGAGGCCGGGCAACCCCAGGGATGCCAGGGCGAACAACAGTGCCGTTGCGCCCATCCCCGGCATTTTCTGCCAGAACCCTCCCATCTGGCCGATATCGCGGGTATGTATTCTTTCCTGTATACAACCGACGATAATGAACAGGGCGCCGGTGCTGATGCCGTGAGCAAGCAGCTGAATTACCACTCCCTGGTAGGCGATTATGTTGAAAGCAAAAGCGCCGAGCAACACAAAACCCATGTGGCTCACGCTGGTGTAGGCCACCAGCCGCTTGAGGTCGGTTTGAGCGAAGGCCAGCTTGGCGCCGTAGAGGATACTTAAAACGCCCAGAGCCATGGCTATGGGGGCAAAATCGCGGGCGGCTTCCGGGAATAATGGGATCACGAACCGCAGTATACCGTAAGCTCCGGTTTTCAATAGCAGGCCCGCCAGAACGACGCTCCCGGCGGTCGGCGCCTCCGTATGGGCATCGGGCAGCCAGTTGTGGAAGGGAACGGCCGGCAACTTCACTACAAAGGCGGCCAGAAAGCCAAGCATCAGCCAGAAGGCGGTGCGGGCCGGCAGCTCGGCGCCCAGCAGTTCGGGATAATCGAAAGTATAGTTACCGGTATTTTGCCCGTGGATGAAATACAGGGCCAGGATGGCCAGGAACATCAGCAGGCCGGAAGCCTGGGTGAAGAGGAAAAACTTATAGGCGGCGTAGATCCTGTTTTCGTAACCCCAGATCCCGATCAGGAAATACATCGGCACCAGCATCACCTCCCAGAAGAAGTAGAACAGGAACAGGTCGAGCGCCAGGAAGACCCCGGCAATTCCGGCCAGGATCCACATCAGGTTGAAGTAATAAAAGCCCACCCGCTCCCGGATCTGCGTCCAGGAAACCAGGACGGCCAGGACGCCGGTGATAAAGGTGAGACCGAGCAGCAGCAGGCTGAGCCCATCCATCGCCAGGTGGAACTGAACGCCAAAAGCGGGAATCCACGGCGCATTGAATTCCGCCAGCCACGCTCCAGGCTGATTCAACCCGATACCGGGAAGCGAAAAAGCGAAAGCGAGGAACAGGAACAGGCTGGCCAGCGTTGTGGCAAGCGCTATCCACCGCGGCCAGGACCGGTTAATAAAGCCGCTCCCCCAGGCCAGCAGCCCGCCTCCCATCAGTATCGTTATCAACCAAACCAGGATCATGACATTGCGATTATGGTGATGATAATCAGGGCGCCAACCCCGATGCCGAAGGCGTACCAGCGCAACTGGCCGGTCTGGGTTCGGCTGAAAAGCTGATACAGGCCCTGATTTCCCCGGGCAAGAGCCGTGTATAAAGAATCGGTGATATCGTCGCGGTTGGCGGCGGCCAGCCATGTAAAGGGCCGGATGAACAACCGCTCGTACAGCCAGTCAAATCCCCAACCCTGAAACCAGAACCGGTGCAGGCTGGCAAAGGAGCGGTGTGCTGAAGCGGCCAGTTCCGGCCGGCGCAGGTAGAACCAGTACCCGATGAATAAACCGGCAAAAACAGTCGCTGCCGCTGCCAATTGAAGGAGAAATTCACTGGCCTGAAGTGATTCCTCGACGTGAATGGCCGGCAAGGCCGTGCCCAACCAGTCGGAAAACAGATGAACGGCGGCCATGTTGTGCGGCATTTCCACGAAGCCGCCGATGATGGACAGCACAGCGAGCACGATCAGCGGTATTTTGATCAGCACGCCCGGCCTTTTATCCGGTTCCTGTTTCATGTCTCCAAAGAATGTCAGGATCACCATTCGCGCGGTATAGGCTGCAGTGATCAGAGCGCCGAGCATGCCGGCGGCCCACAGCCAGGAGTTGCCCCGCTCCCCGGCCCAGGCGTACCAGAGGATCTGGTCTTTGCTGTAGAACCCGGCGGTTACAAGGGGCAGGGCGGCCAGGGCGCCCGAGCCGGCCAGGAACGTCCAGAAGGTCACGGGCATTTTTTTCCACAGGCCGCCCATTTTGAACATATCGTGCTCGTGGTGCATCGCCAGGATCACGGCCCCGGCGCCGAGGAAAAGCAGGGCCTTAAAGAAGGCGTGGGTAAAGAAATGGAAAACCGCAGCGGACCAGGCACCGAGCCCCAGGGCCAGGAACATGTACCCGATCTGGCTGATCGTTGAGTAGGCCAGCACCCGCTTGATGTCCGACTGGGTAAGGGCGCTGAAGCCCGCCAGCAACAGGGTGGCGGCGCCGATGATAGCGACGAGTGCCATTATCGAAGGCGCCAGTTCAAAAACGGCGTGCATACGGGCGATGAGGTATACGCCGGCAGTGACCATGGTGGCGGCGTGGATCAGCGCGCTCACCGGCGTAGGGCCCGCCATGGCGTCGGGCAGCCAGGTTTGCAGAGGAAGCTGGGCCGATTTGCCCAGGGCGCCCCCCAGGAGTAAAAGAGCAGCCCATACGGCCAACTGATCACCCGGGCGCCATTGTTGCGGAGCGGCTGCCGTGATCGTTGAAATATCGAGGGTGCCGAAGGAGGTGAAAAGCAGAAATAACCCCAGGGCCATAGCCGTATCGCCCACTCTGGTCATAACAAACGCCTTGCGGGCGGCATAACCGTTGGCCGGTTCCTGGTACCAGAAACCTATGAGCAGATAGCTGCCCAGGCCGACGCCTTCCCAGCCCAGATACATCAACACCAGCGAATCGGCCAATACCAGGGTGAGCATGGCGCCTACGAAAAGGTTCATGTAGGCGAAGAATCGCTTGAGCCCTTCATCTGCCTCCATGAACTCAATGGAGTACAGGTGAATGAAAAAACCCACTACCGTTATGATCAAAATGAATACCAGCGAAAGGGAATCCAGGTAGAAGGAGATGGATGGGCTAAAACCTGCAACTTCTATCCATTGCCACAGGGTTTGCCGGAAGGCATACCCCTCGGGGGGCGCCGAAAGGTACCGAATGCCCACCAGAATGGCCAGCAGGGCGGAAAGCCCGATGCTGCCCGTCCCGATCCAGGCGGCAGCCGCCCGGGGCAGCCGGCGGCCCAGGACAGCCAGTATGAAAAAACCGGCAAAGGGTATGGCGGGGATTAGCCACAGGTTCTCCAGCATGAGTTTATCGGTTTAACTGATTTTTTCGTAAATGCTACCCTTTCATTCTATTGATCGCATCCGAATCGAGCGTTTTATATTTCTGGAAGATCTTCAGCGCCAGCGCCAGCCCGACCGAGACTTCGGCGGCCGTCATAGCCAGGATGAAGATGAACATGACCTGGCCGTCGGCATTTGCCCAGCGGGCGCCGCCCACAATGAATGCCAGGCCCGCCGCATTGAGCATGATCTCAATGGATAAAAGCATGAAAATGACATTGCGGCGTATCATTAAGCCCACAAAACCCAGGCAGAATAATACGATGGCCAGCAACATTCCCTGCTCCATGTAATCCGGGGTCATACTTCTTCTTTTTTCAGGTAACGGTGAATTACTTTTTTCTCTCTGCGGCCGATGTGATAAGCGCCTACCAGGCCAGCCATCAGGAGGAAGGCGGCCATTTCTACTCCGAGGATGTAGAATCCGAAGAGCTCGGCGCCCACCCGGGCGGGCCTTACCAGTTCAATTCCAGAACTCTCCGGGCCGCCGCGAATAACGAGCAGGTAGATCAGTTCGGCGGCCAACACCAGGGTGAGCAGCGCAGGCAACACCCAGATCCGCGGGCGCAACAGTTGCCGTTCCCATTCTATGGTCGCTTTGCCCAGGTTGAGCATCATAATGGCGAAAATGAACAAAACCATGATGGCGCCGGCGTAGATGATCACTTCGAGGGCCGCCGCAAAGTGCGCCCCCATGATAAAAAACACGACCGCCAACGCCAGCAGCGACACGATAAGGAACAACAAGGCATGCACGGCGTGGTACCGCGTAATGGCCAGCACGGTAGCGGCGACGGCAATGAGGGCGGATAAATAAAATGCAACTTCCATGGTTAAGGCAATAAGCTTTTGATATCGATCGGCGGATCTTCCCGCTCGGACTCTCCCTTGCCCTTGCCGCCGATGGCCATGCCGGATACCCGCCAGTAATTGTAGCCGTGGTACTTCCCTTCTCCGTCGATCAGCAGGTCTTCCTTTTCGTACACCATATTCTGGCGGCGGTATTCGCTCATCTCGAAATCGGGGATCAGCTGTATGGCGTAGGTCGGACAGGCTTCTTCACAGAATCCGCAGTAAATACAGCGGGAAAAATTGATCCGGAAAAACTCCGGGTACCGGCGGCCGTTTTCATCCTCCGTAGCCTGCAGAGCGATACAGTCGACCGGGCAGGCCACTGCGCACAGGTAACAGCCCACACAACGCTCTCCACCGTCCGGGTCGCGGGTCAGTACAATGCGCCCCCGGTAACGCGGAGGCAGCCGGAATTGCTCATCCGGGTACTCCACCGTTATCTTCTTGCTGAAGAGCCGGATAAAAACGATCCATATCGATTCGAGAATGCTGAGCATGAATTCAAAAATTTTCCTAAACGCTTAACGAAGCAAAAAATAGCCCGTCACCATCAGGTTGATCAATGACAAAGGCAGCAGTATTTTCCATCCATAACCCATCAGCTGGTCATAACGCGGGCGGGGCAACGACCCGCGGAGCAAAATGATGAAGGCGATGATGGCAAAGGTTTTCAGTAAAAACCAGGCGATGCCCGGCAGAAAAGACGGGCCCAGCCAGCCGCCGAAGAACATGGTGGTGGTGAAACCCGCAAGCATGGTCACTCCGATGTACTCCCCGACGAAGAACATACCGAACTTCATACCGGAGTATTCGGAGTGGTAGCCTGCGATCAGCTCGCTTTCCGCCTCGGGAATATCGAACGGCAGGCGGTGCAGCTCCGCCACACCGGCAATGAAAAAGACGACAAACCCTACGAACTGGGGCACCACATTCCACATGCCCTGTTGCGCCAGCACGATCTCCGACAGGTTGAACGAGCCAGCCATCATCACTACGCCCAGCAGCGAGATGCCCATAAACACCTCATAGGTGATCATCTGAGCCGCTCCCCGCATAGCGCCCAGCAGCGAATATTTATTATTGGATGACCAGCCGCCAAGTACTATAGCGTAGACGCCCAGGGAAGACATGGCCAGGAAGAAAAGCACGCCGATATTCAGATCGGCTACCACAATGCCGGGCGCCAGTGGTATTATGGCATAGCTCATAAAGGCGGTGAACACGACCACTGCCGGCGCCAGGATAAAGACCGGCTTGTCGGCGAATGGCGGGATCCAGTCTTCCTTGAATATCAGCTTAATGGCATCGGCCAGGGGCTGGAATATCCCGAAGGGGCCCACCCGGTTGGGGCCCTGCCGGTCCTGCCACCAGCCCAGCAGCCGCCGCTCCAGCCAGATCAGGCCCGGAGCGATGGTCAGCAGCAGCGCAATGACGCCCACCACGATCAACCAGAGGCGCAGGGTGTCGCTCATGAGGGTTCAGGGTTTGAATTTCGTAATGGTATCTCCATACATTAGATTTATGGCCTTTGCTATTCCTCTGCTTTTTTGACGCCTGCATTTGGTATTCCTTCCACAAAGGGGGCATCCGGCAGGCCGTAGGGCAAAGCGGCCAGGCCCGCGGGCAAAGTGTCAAGCATCCGGGCCGGCAATTGCTCTTCTCCGCCGGGCAGTGTTATTCGAACCAGATCACCTTCCCCGATCTTTGCCTCGGCGGCGTCCTTCGGGTTCAATGCTACATAAGGCCCCGGCGACCGTTCCCGGATGGCCGGCGACAGGGCGCTGGTTTCCTCCGACCCGAAGATGTGATGGCGGGGCACGAGTTGCCAGGCGCCCTTCGTTCTATGCCAGGGCTCCGGTATAGCCTCAAAGTATTGAGCTTCGGATAAGCCAGGCTCGATAAGCCTTTTCCCAGGATCTCCGTCATGGAGGCGGCCGCCCACTTCGATCTGGTATTTATTGATGGCCTGGGCAGAGTTCCAGCCGGGGGACCAGAAGAAGGGAATGATGGAAGAAGGCGGTTTGCCCGAACCCTCCATTGAGAAACTCAGGGCCGAATCCGGGTCGGCGGGCGGCGCCGGCTCATGTACATTGCGGTTGGCGGCCATGGCGGTCCGCCCGCTGTAGCGGTGCGGCTGCCGGGCCACGGCCTGGCCGTTGATGCGCCAGGAGGAAGGCGGCGCCAGCTCGTCTATGCCCTGGAATACCGGGCTGGACTGCGCCAGGGCGCGGGTGAAATCCTCCAGCTTCGCCCATCCGGCCAATTCCTTCCTTCCGGCCGCTTCCGCCAGCTTAGCCAGCCAGCGCCAGCTTTCCATTATCGGTTCTGCGGGCATATAGGCCTGGTAGTAGCGCTGCGCTCTTCCTTCCTGGTTGACCAGCGTACCGTCGGTTTCGGGGAAAGCGCCGACAGGTATTACCAGGTTGGCAGGGTCGGCAGTTGGCGTATGTATATGGCCGAGCACTATAAGGTGCTGAGGCTTTTCCAGGAATTGTTGCACTTCCTTTTTGTCAGCGCGGCGAAACAGGTTGTTCTCCAGGATGATCACCGTATCGGCTCCGGCCCGGAATGCATCTTCCAGAGGCTTTCCTCCGAGTAGCGACAGGCCGGCGCTGTTGGCTTCGGGAAGGACAAAGCTCAGAAGCGGCTCCTTTTTCCGTTTGTGCAGAGCCAGGGCAATATTGGCGGCCGCTTCCAGGAGGGCGGCCGTTTGCAGGCCTGTACCGGTAATGACCAGGGGCCGTTCGGCTTCCACCAGCGTTTCTGCGATCTGTCCGGCTAAAGCCTTTACCTCTTTCGGAAGCCCATCCGGCGAAGGTGAACCGGCGTCTATTTCGGATGCGACGGCAAAGCCAAGCCGGGCAATGTCGCCGGGGTGGGCGATGTGGGTTTGCCGGGCCACATCATCCAGCCGGGTGGCGTAGGGCGAGGCGATGAACAACGGGCTTTTGGCGCCCTGCGCAGCTTCGCGCACCGCCTGGTCATTCCAGAGCGGAATATCGATATGGCTTGCCAGGCCGTACTGTATCTGGCGCACCGCCTGGCGCACCGCCAGGGCCATCATCGGAGCAGTATTGGTGACGTCTTCACCCAATATCAGGATGGCGTCCGCTTTTTCCATTTCCCGAAGTGAAGGCGTCCGGACGGGAAGAGAAGTGAGGATGTGGATAGCTTTCTGAGTGAGTTCGCGTTCTTTACGGCCCATGCCGTCGTAGAAGTTGCCGGCGCCCACCAGTTGCCGGAGAGCGAAGTTGGCTTCCAGCGATGCCCGGGGCGACCCGATGCCGATGACTTTTGCTCCCGGGCGGAGCATGGCGGCGGCTTCAGCCATGGCATGCCCGGGATTTACCGCTTCGAAAGCGCCGTTCTTTTTTGAGAAGGGCAGCCGAAGCCTGTCGTCTCCATTCACAAACTCGTAGCCGAACCGGCCCCGGTCGCAGATGAAATAGCCGTTCACTTCTCCGTTGTAGCGGCTCAGGATGCGGCGCAGGCTCCCGTACCGTTCTCCGGCGATGATGTTGCAGCCCAGGCTGCATTGCTGGCAGATAGACGGGCCGTGCGACAGGTCCCATTTCCGGGTATAATGTTTTTTCAGGGTTTTGTCGGTAAAAACACCGGTGGGGCAAACTTCCACCAGGTTGCCGCTGAATTCATTTTCCAACACGCCATTCTCACTTCTGCCGAAATAAACGTGGTTGTGGGCCGAGAAGACGTCAATATCCCGCCCTCCGGCATAGTCCCGGTAGAAGCGCACGCAGCGGTAACACTGAATGCAACGGTTCATCTCGTGGTTGAGGAAGGGCCCCAGATATTGGTTGCGGTAGGTGCGCTTGTTGAAGCGGTAGCGCCGGTAGTTGTGGCCTGTCATGACGGTCATGTCCTGAAGATGGCACTCCCCGCCTTCGTCACAAGTGGGGCAATCGTGAGGATGGTTGGTCATCAGGCTTTCGATAACCTGCTTGCGGAAACGCTCCGCTTCGGGGTCTTTTATAGATATCCGTACTGCATCTCCCACCGGCTCCATACAAGCCATGACGATCTTACCCTGCGCATCCTCTTCGTCTTTGAATTTTTTAATTGCGCACTGCCGACAGGCGCCTACCGAATCCAGTGCGGGGTGCCAGCAGAAATAGGGCAGGTCAAAACCCAGAGAAATGCTGGTTTCCAGCAGGTTTTTGCCTTTTTCTGCATTGTACGGTTTTCCGTCTATTACGATTTTCGCCATGGCCGGAGGGTGTTGGGTGTTGATCTAATGAAATTCAGGCAATGGGGAATCTAATATTTCAACAAAAAAAGGTATCTGGGGAGAAAGTCGGGGTTATACCGGTACGGCCTTCTTGATTTGTTTTTGGTAAAATTATTCGGTTAAAATACAAATAAACCAATGATTATTTGATATTTTTCACGTAATGTTGTACAAAATTATGAATTTCATTTTTTTGTTTGGGCGGTTGGTTTCCTTGTTGAATGGTGGGTATGAGTGTGTTTCAGCACACTGAAGTTTTGTTCTTGGCTGAAATCATGCGTAAGTATTTGAAAAAAAACTACATAGGTGATTGGCCTGGGCCGTGAAAAACAAGCTCTCAGTGGGAAGAAGGATGAAGCGGCGGAATAATGTTTTAACTTTCAGCGGCAACCTCTCCGGCAACCTTTTCTCTGATCTTTTCCAACACCTCATGCGCTTCCCGCAGGCTTTTCACATAATCCTTCACCAGAATGAAGTACCGGTTGGACTGTTTGAAGCTTAGGCCGCGGTTGCGCCCCTCCTTATTGACGAAATCGAGGATGTTCTGGAAGAGCCGGCTCTCGTAGAAGGGAGACTGGGGGTTGTCGACAAAATAGCAGCGCAGCTTGTCGTTCTTGAGGATGAGGCGCTCAAAGCCCAGCGCTTTGCATACCCAGCGCAGGCGCAGCCCTTCGAACAGTTCGGCCACCTGCGGCGGGATGCGGCCGAAGCGGTCGCGCAGTTTTTCCCCGAAGGCTTCCAGCTCTTCTTCCGTTTCCAGGCTGTCGAGCTCGGTGTACAGGCTGAGGCGCTCGGAGATACTGCTGACGTATTCGTCGGGGATGAGCATTTCCACGTCGGTGTCGATCTGCACGTCGCGGACGTACTGCGGGTTCTTCTCCAGTTCCTCTTTGAAGAGCTCCCGGAATTCGCTTTCCTTCAGTTCCTGGATGGCCTCCTGCAGTATTTTCTGGTAAGTTTCGTAGCCGATATCGGCGATGAAGCCGCTCTGCTCGGCGCCCAGCAGGTTGCCCGCGCCCCGGATGTCCATATCGCGCATGGCGATGTTGAAGCCGCTGCCCAGGTCGGAGAACTCTTCCAGAGTCTTCAGGCGCTTGCGGGCCTCGGGCGTGAGGGTCGACATGGGCGGGCTGAACAGGTAGCAGAAGGCCTTCTGGTTGGAACGCCCCACGCGGCCTCGCAGCTGGTGCAGGTCGCTCATGCCGAACTGGTGGGCGTTATTAATAATAATGGTGTTGGCGTTGGGGATGTCCAGGCCGGTCTCGATGATGTTGGTGCAGACCAGTACGTCGTAGCGGCCGTCGATGAAGTGGACCAGCGTCTTTTCCAGCTTGTCGGAGTCCATCTGGCCGTGGGCGGTGGCCACCTCCACGTCGGGGCACATGCGGCGCACCATGGCGGTGATATCCGGCAGGGTCTTTACCCGGTTGTGGACGAAGAAGACCTGCCCGCCGCGGTTGACCTCGTAATAGATGGCCTCCTTGACGATCTCCTCGTTGAAAATGCGCACTTCGGTATGAATGGGCTGCCGGTTGGGCGGCGGCGTGCGGATGATCGACAGGTCGCGCGCGGCCATCAGGGAGAACTGCAGGGTGCGGGGGATGGGCGTTGCGGTCAGCGTCAGGGTATCGACGTTGACCTTGATGTTGCGGAGCTTCTCCTTGGCGGCTACGCCGAACTTCTGCTCCTCGTCGATGATGAGCAGGCCGAGGTCCCTGAAGCCGGATTTCTTGTTTAGCAGGGCGTGGGTGCCGATGACGAGGTCGAGCTTTCCTTCCCTGAGCTGATTGAAGATCTCATTGCGCTCGGCGGTGGAGCGGAAGCGGTTGATGTAATCGACGCTGACGCCGAACTCTTCCAGCCTTTCCTTGAAGGTGCGGTAGTGCTGCAGCGCCAGGATGGTGGTGGGCACGAGCACC
>CAYQKY010000107.1:0-26687 GCA_964418125.1 uncultured Phaeodactylibacter sp. | reverse complement strand
CGCCGGTTGATTTGGGCTGGACGGACAACTGCGACGGCGCCGGCACGGTACCGCCCACCGAGGTAGACGATGGCCAGAGCTGCCCGCGGACTATTACGCGCACTTGGGAATACACGGATGCCTGCGGCAATACGGCCAGCGTAAGCCAGGTGATCACGGTCCAGGACCAGACGTTACCGGTGTTCGATACGCCGCCTGCAGATATCACGGTTGATTGTGTAGCCGACATTCCTGCGCCGGTTGATTTGGGCTGGACGGACAACTGCGACGGCGCCGGCACGGTACCGCCCACCGAGGTAGACGATGGCCAGAGCTGCCCGCGGACTATTACGCGCACTTGGGAATACACGGATGCCTGCGGCAATACGGCCAGCGTAAGCCAGGTGATCACGGTCCAGGACCAGACGTTACCGGTGTTCGATACGCCGCCTGCAGATATCACGGTTGATTGTGTAGCCGACATTCCTGCGCCGGTTGATTTGGGCTGGACGGACAACTGCGACGGCGCCGGCACGGTACCGCCTACGGAGGTGGACGATGGGCAGTCCTGCCCGCGTACCATCACGCGCACCTGGGAGTACACCGATGCCTGCGGTAATACGGCGCTCGCCGCCCAGGTAATCACGGTCCAGGACCAGACGTTACCGGTGTTCGATACGCCGCCGGCGGATATTACAGTAGAATGTGTGGCGGATATTCCGGCGCCGGTTGATTTGGGTTGGACGGATAACTGCGACGGCAGTGGCACAGTACCGCCCACAGAAATGGACGACGGACAAAATTGTCCGCGTACCATTACCCGTACCTGGGAGTACACGGACGCTTGCGGCAATACGGCTGCTGTAAGCCAGGTAATCACAGTCCAGGACCAGACGGTGCCGGTATTCGATACGCCGCCGGCAGATATTACAGTTGATTGTGTGGCGGATATTCCTGCGCCGGCCGGTTTAGGCTGGACGGACAACTGCGACGGTTCCGGCACGGTACCGCCTACGGAGGTAGACGATGGGCAGAGCTGCCCGCGTACCATCACGCGTACCTGGGAGTATACGGATGCCTGCGGTAATACGGCAAGCGTAAGCCAGGTAATCACAGTCCAGGACCAGACGATACCACTTTTTGATGCTCCGCCTGATGATGTTATCCTGGAGTGTGTAGCAGATATTCCTGCGCCGGTAGATTTGGGCTGGACGGATAACTGTGACGGCTCCGGTACGGTACCGCCTACGGAGGTGGACGATGGGCAGTCCTGCCCGCGGATGATTACGCGGACCTGGGAGTACACGGATGCCTGCGGTAATACGGCTCTTGCCGCTCAGGTTATTATTATACAGGATCAGACAGCACCAGTATTTGACATGCCTCCAGCAGACATCACGGTGGAATGTGTGGCAGACATTCCGGCGCCGGCCGATTTGGGCTGGACGGATAACTGTGACGGAGCTGGTACGGTGCCGCCTACCGAAGTAGACGACGGCCAGAGCTGCCCGCGGACGATCACCCGTATCTGGGAACATACCGATGCCTGTGGCAATATGTCCAGTGTCAGCCAGATTATCACAGTCCAGGATCAGACAGCACCACAGTTGGACGGCCCGCCTGCTGATATGGCGGTTTCCTGCCAGGCAGGCATACCTCCAATGGAGGCCCTGGGCTGGACAGATAACTGTGATGGCAGCGGTACTGTTGCCGGACAGGAAGTGAGTGATGGAATGACGAACCCGGAAACCATTACAAGAACATGGACTTATACAGACGAATGTGGAAACACCACATCCGTCAGCCAGATAATTACAGTCCAGGATCTTTCTGTAGCCATTGATCCGGCGGGACCGTTCTGTCCATCAGATAGCATACAAACGCTTTCTGCTATGCCTCCGGGTGGTACCTGGGGAGGCGATGTGGCCGTAAATGAATTCGACCCATCAGTTGGTACCGGAATTTATCTGGTAACCTATACATATACAGATTCCTTAGGCTGTACTGCGGCAGACTCCATAACGATCGAGGTATTGAATCCGATAACGGAGAATATCGCTGCAGCTATCTGCGAAGGGGAGGAGTACTTCTTCGGTGGAAATGCCCTGACTGTTGCCGGAGTTTACCGGGATACTATTCCGGGGGCTGCTCCCAACGGTTGCGATAGCATTAAGATCCTCGACCTTACCGTTAATCAGGCTGTTACCAATAATATATCGGCTCTCATCTGTGAAGGTGATGTTTATCCCCTCAATGGTATTGATTATTCGGTTACAGGTATCTATCAGGACACCCTTTACGGAATGTCCGCCGCCGGCTGTGACAGTATTCTGATCCTTGACCTTACAGTGCTTAATATCGAAGTGCAGGTGTCCGGCCCCGTTTGTGATGATAATGGGACCAATGATCCCGATGATGATGTGTTCTTCTTCGGGGTCATCGTCACCGGGCAGAACGTAAGCAGTGGATGGCATTCTTCCGATGATGTCTGGACAGGAGTGTATGGCGACTCAATTGTATTGGGCCCATTCCTGATCAGTGACGGGGATGCCGAGTTCGAAATACTGGACAACGATACGGATTCCTGCGGCGTTCAGGTCATGGTTATCGCACCCGAGCCCTGTTCTCAACCGTGTGTGATCACGCCAGCTATTGATTCGGTCTACTGTAATGACAATGGCACGCCTGCTGACCCCGATGACGATTTCTTCAACGTAGATGTTACAGTGACCGGCCTGGCAACAGGCAGTGGCTGGACTGCCGATGGTATTTCCGGTAACTATGGAGAGGCCGCCACCTTCGGCCCCTACGATATTGCCGATGGGGATGTTACGATCATTTTCACGGATAACGATGCCCCCGATTGTAAGGACACGCTTCTTGTAGAGGCGCCGCCGCCTTGCTCCTTTGAATGTGCAATGACGGTTGAAGTAGTCGAGATCCTTTGTGACAATAATGGGACGTCGTCCGACCCGGATGATGATGTATTCACAGTAGAAGTGATCGTATCCGGCAATAATTTGAGCCCGAATGGCTGGACAACCAATCAAGGCGATGTTGGTGCATACGATAGCCCCATTATACTTGGGCCTTACCCGATAGCCGGCGGTGGAAGGACAATAATTTTCACGGATAGAGATGACCCGGAATGTGATTTCACCTTGTTCGTAAATCCGCCGGAGCCCTGTTCGAATTGCAGGATCACCCCGCAATTAGTTGATATACAATGCCTGGATAATGGTACTCCTCAGAATGGTAATGACGACCAGTTTACCTTTGAAGTGAGTATCAACGGAAATAGCGCTACTGGGCAAAATGGTTGGACGGATAACCTCGGTAATGCCGGAGACTACGGGACGACTATCAGTTATGGGCCTTTCCCGATCGTCAATGGGGATATTTTCCTGTTGTACAGAGATGCGGACGACCCAAGCTGTTTTAATGAATTGATCGTCGAGCCGCCCCCACCTTGCCCCACGGTTTGTGCTGTAACCGCCGTACTTACCACTGACCCCTGGTGTGACAATAATGGAACACCGGGTGACCCGACAGATGACTTTTTCTTCTTTGGCGTTACTGTTTTTGGAAATAATGTTCCCGGAACGGGGTGGGTTGCCAGTAATTCAACAACCGGCAATTATGGGGAAGAAGTGGTCTTTGGCCCCTATCCGGCACAGGGCCAGCTGATCGGAATTGCCTTCACGGATAATGTTGATCCAAACTGTGCAACCTTCTTTACAGTTGCAGGCCTGTCGGATTGTTCGGACGATTGTACAATTTCCGCCACTGTTCAGGGGCGTCCCTGTTTCAATAATGATACGCCTTATGATCCCAGCGATGACGTGTTCTATGTCGTTGTTAATGTCACCGGATTCAATACTGCCGGAACCTGGATCGGTAATGGCCCGGACCAGTTAGGGGCTGAGTTCTCTTACGGTACGCCAGGATTGTTCGGCCCATATCCCATCAGCGCCGGCGCAGTGACAATAACCGTCACGGATAGTGATGACCCGCTCTGTACGGTAAGCGTTTTTGCTAACCCACCGCCAACATGTGAGATATGTTTGATTGAAGCGGAGACTTTGGTGGCTGAATGCGATGATAATGGGACCCCATCAGACCCATCTGACGATGTGTTTACTTTCGATGTCTTCGTGAGCGGCCTGAATGTCTCCAACATTGGCTGGAGGCAGCGCTTCCCCAATGGCACCAACGGCCCCATCTTCCCATATGGTGTGCCCAGAACCTTCGGGCCTTATCCCATTAGCGGCGGGCCGGTGAACATCAGGGTGTTTGACGCTTCGGATTCGGGTTGTATTGATAACTTCTCAGTGACTCCGCCCGAGCCCTGCTCAGACTCCTGTTTCTACGAGCAGAAGTTTGAGGCTGAGGCCTGTGAAGGGGAATATTATGTCTTCCAGGGAGATACCCTGACTCAATCCGGGGAATACGAATACATCATACCGGATGTTGCTCCTTTTGGATGCGATAGCCTGCTAACACTCAACCTGACGGTTCACCCCTTGGCCGTCAATGAGTTCGAAGTGGCCATCTGTGAAGGCGGAAGCTATGACTTTGGCGGTGTGCCGGTCAGTGTGGCAGGAGTGTACACCGATACTCTGGAAGGAGGGTCTCAGTTTGGTTGTGATAGCATTGCAGTGCTCACTCTCGTCGTGAATGAGCATGTAGTTAACGATCTCAACCGGACAATTTGCGTAGGAGACTCGGTTATTGTCAATGGAACGGCTTACGATTCTACCGGCTTCTACACCATCACCATACCGGGAGGAACCGCCAATGGCTGTGACAGTATTGTAAACCTCAATCTCACTGTTGTCGATGCCGTTGTCGAGATTATCCCGGTTGAGATCTGTGAAGGAGACAGCATCCTGTTCAACGGTGTATACTACAATGTGGCGGGCACCTATGCGGATACGCTGGCGGGCTCCTCGGTTGGCGGTTGCGACAGCATAGCCATCCTGGAACTTACTGTATTGCCGAATGCCATCAATGAGGTTACCGAAAGTATCTGCGCCGGGGATACCCTGGAGCTGAATTTGCTGGAGTACACCATGGCCGGTACCTACACCGATACCATCTTCGGCGGCGCCGCCAATGGCTGTGACAGCATTATCATGCTGAACCTCACTGTTCTCGGCCACGCTGTTAATGAAATAACAGCTGCGATCTGTGAGGGAGATGTGTTTGTGGTCGGAGATAATGAATATTCTGTGACGGGTATTTACCGGGATACGCTTTCCGGCTTGGCGGCGAACGGCTGTGACAGCATCGTTATTCTGGGCCTCACTGTTGATGAGGTAATCGAGGAAGTCATCGTTGCCGAGATCTGCGAGGGAGATACCATAACCGTTAACCAGCGGCAGTATTTCGAAACCGGCATTTACCGGGACACTATTCCAGGCGCCGGCGGCCAGGAATGTGACAGCATCATCCGGCTGGAGCTTACCGTATTGCCGCATTCGGTGAATATTATCACGGACAGCATTTGTCAAGGAGAAGAATACCCGTTCATTGATATGGTTTACGATCAGACGGGGACATACCGGGATACTATTCCGGGTGGGGCAGCGAATGGCTGCGACAGTATCGTGGTCCTGGAACTGGCCGTTCTGGAAGTTCCGGCAGATACCATCGTGGCGGAGATCTGCGAAGGAGGTGTATATACCCTGAATGAAACCGAATACACGGCGGCCGGTTCTTATTCCGACACCTTAACCGGCCAGGCAGCTAACGGCTGTGACAGCATCGTATTCCTTGAGTTGAAGGTCAACCCGCACATTGTCAATCAGATAACCGAGAGCATTTGTGAAGGCGACACGTTGATGGTTAACGAAATGCCTTATACTCAGCCGGGTACTTACTACGATACCATCCCGGGAGCTGCCTCCAACGGTTGTGACAGTATCATCATACTGGAGCTGGAAGTAAGGCCTCCGGCCATCAATGAGATCAACGCCAGTATATGCCTGGGAAGCCAGTTGGTGGTGAATGAAATGGTTTACACCGAAGCAGGAACATACCGGGATACCCTGGCCGGCCGGGCGGCGAATGGCTGTGACAGTATCATTATCATCAACCTGGTAGTAGATGATGCAGTATACCATACCATTAACGATACGATCTGTGAGGGAGAGGTTTATCCGTTCGGTGGAGATGAGCTTACCGTGAGCGGAACCTATTACGATACCATCCCCGGCGGCGCGGTAGAGGGGTGCGACAGCATTACCATACTCAACCTTATGGTTATAGAGCCGGTCTTTGCAGAGGTCAATGCCAGTATCTGCGAAGGAGAGGAATTCCTCCTGGGAGAGGAAGTGTACTCCATAGCCGGTTCTTACACCGATATACTGGTAGCAGCCAGTGGTTGCGACAGCATTGTCATGCTGACATTGGTGGTCGAAAGCCCGTTGAGGGAATTCATAACCGATACCATCTGCGAAGGAGATGGGTATACCTTGCTCGACTCAGTTTATACTCAGGCGGGTGTATACCAGGATACCGCAATCGGTGAAGCTCCCAATGGCTGCGATATCATTTACACCCTGGACCTGTCGGTTAAGCCTGTGGCATTCGGCTTTACTTCGGCCACGATATGCCGGGGAGAAGGTTATCAGTTTGGTGATGATTACCTTACCGAACCGGGTTCCTACCTGGATACGCTCCACAATCAGGCGGCCAATGGCTGTGACAGTATCGTTACCCTGGACCTCGTTGTCAACAACCCGCAATCTGAATATATACTTGCGGAGATCTGTGAAGGAGAATCCTATGTCGTAGACAGCATGGAATACTCGACGACGGGAGTGTATGTCATTAACATTCCTGAAGGTGCGGCCAATGGCTGTGACAGTACCGTTACCCTGGACCTCGTTGTCCTTCAGAACTCCATAACCTCTGAGGAAGCTTCCATTTGCGAAGGCGATACGCTTCTATGGAACGATTTGGAACTAAGCCAGGGAGGTACTTATCAGCACATTGTGTCCAACGGCGCTGCCAACGGGTGTGACAGCATTGTAAGGATACATCTCACTATGCTGGAGAGCCCGTTGCCGCTTATTTCCGGGCCTGATTTCATTTGTCCGGGTGATACAGCCACGCTGACTGTAGTGCAGGATTTCGTGGCCTACCAGTGGTCTGTAGAACCCACTGGCAGCCAATCCGTTGATGTTTTCCAACCGGGTATTATTTCCGTTACTGTGACAGACGAGAACGGATGTGCCGGCACGGCTACCTTCGGCCTGGAACTGGCGCCTCAGCCAATAGCGGATGCCGGAGCGGATACTTCCTTTATCTGTGAAGAGGAGGTTGTGATTCTGGATGCCAGCGGATCCAGCCCGGGCGATTACTTCTGGACAGGGCCGGGCATTCTGCCGGGGAATGAAACTTCGGCCAATCCTGTGGTGGACGCGCCGGGCCTGTACATCCTTACAGTAACCAACATGTTTGGCTGTACGGATATGGATTCCGTTTATGTAGCGGAAGGCGGCCCCGTGCCGGTTGCCAATGCCGGGCCGCCTCAGTTGCTCACTTGTATTGTGGAATCGGTTACCTTGTCTGGATCCAGCACTCAGGGTGATGTGACTTACCATTGGTCTGGCCCGGGTATAAACGATGATAACAGGAACGAGCAGTATCCCAACGTCAGTGCCTCCGGCACCTACTCCCTGTATGTGGTTGATGCTCAGGGCTGTGCATCTGATACTTCCTATGTGTTTGTAGATGAGAATACCCAGGTTCCGTTTGTCCTGATCCGGGAAATTGGTTCCTTGGATTGTTTCACGAGTTATATGATCCTTGATGGCAGCGGCTCATCGGCAGGGGATAGCCTTGTATTCGAATGGTCGGACGAGAACGGGCGCGACCTGGGCGACTCCCTGAGCATAACGATCAATACGGGAGGCCTTTACACGCTTACCGTTATCGACACGACTAACGGCTGCGAAGCCATCGAACAGGTAATGGTCAATGACCTGACAGACTACCCGGCGGCTGTGGCCGGAGAGCCGCAGATGCTGGATTGCTACGAGGAGATGGCCACGCTTTCCGGTGAGGGTTCCTCTATAGGCCCCAATCTTGTGTACAACTGGACAGGGCCGGCAGGAGGCATCATCGGGCCGGTTGATTCCTTATTTACTAACGCCGTTATGCCGGGCGTATATGTCCTGACGGTTACGGACACCTTGAATGGTTGTTCCAGAGCCGATTCCATGACGGTCCTGGCTGACCAGCTGGCCCCGGTAGTGGAAACGCCCGATGTGATCGGGTTGAATTGTAACGATAACCTGATCGTGGTGCCCAGCACGGTCAGCCCTGCCGGACAACCCTACACCTATCAATGGTCAGCTCTGGAAGGGCAGATCCTCTCGCATGCAGGAATGCCCACCATTATGGTTGGAGAACCCGGACTGTTCGTCCTGGAAGTGGCCAATACTCAAAATGGTTGTTCGGCCATCGATACAACCCGGGTGACGGAACCGGAATATCCTTCCGGAGCAAACATAGCAACGAGAGCTACCTGTTTTGGTGAAAAAACAGGAGTCATCATTGTAGAAGACATAAACGGCGGCACGCCGCCTTACCTGATCGCCCTGAACGGTGGAGCGCTTACCCAGCAAACTACCTTCGGAGGCCTGTCTTCCGGGCCCTATGAATTGCGTATAGAAGATTCTGACGGATGTGGATGGGATACTACGTTATTTATTGTGGAACTGCCTCAGGTAGATGTAAGGTTGGGCCCGGATATAGAGATCACTCTGGGCGATTCTGTTCAGTTGAACGGCCAGGCCAGTATTTCGAACGAGGAGATAGACAGGATCATCTGGAACCCCACGGATTACCTGAGCTGTATGGATTGCCTCGATCCTTATTCCCGGCCTCTGGAGACCACTACTTACTTCCTTACCGTGACCGATAAGAACGGGTGTTCCGGAACTGATGACATCACCATATTTGTCGATAAGACCGACGGGGTCTATATCCCCACCGCATTCTCGCCGAACGGTGACGGAGCCAATGATGTGTTTACCATTTACGCCGGAGAAGGCGTCAGGGAGATCACTGTACTGAGAATATTTGACCGCTGGGGAGAACTCGTTTATGAGGGCTATAACTTCCCGCCCAATGACCCGCTCTTCGGCTGGGACGGTATCTTCCGTGGCGAACCTATGAACCCGGCGGTATTTGCCTATTACACCATCGTCGATTTCATCGATGGTAAACAAAGGCTCTATAAGGGTGATGTGACGCTGGTGAGGTAGAGGAGGAGTGAGTGCTTAGATTTTTTAAGAACGTGTTTAAAATTAATCCTTTCGCTAATGTGAGCGCCACTTTTCGCCGGGTTTCGGCTATTTTTCGGCATGTACCTTACAGGCCTTCGCCTGCCATAGCTGTCCGGCTACGGCCTGCGGAAGCAGGTATGCGCCAAAAAATAAGCCTCGCGCGGCTTTGAGATCCATCTCATATTAGCTGAAAAACTAAATTTAAACACGTTCTAGAGATCCTCCTCCTCGAACTCGGCCTTAAGATCCCGGTTGATGGCGATGCTGGCATTCAGCTCAAACCCTACAAGCAGGATGAGCGAGTTGAGCTGTATCCAGAGCATAAGCGCAATAATAGCGCCAATAGAACCGTACAGCTCATTGTAGGTATTGAATTCATTGACATAGGCGGAGAAAGCTAGAGAGGTAATGATGCAAAGCACGGTGGCAAGGGTTGCCCCCGGAGAGAAAATCTGAAATTTTCGTATGGCGGAGGCCCCGTAGCGGTAAATGATGGCAATGCCGAAATAGAAAAGAAGCAGAATGGCCAGCCAGCGCAGGAATTGTATCATTACTCCGGTGAATACATCCCAGTGCACCAGGCCGTAGAAGAGGCCCAGGAGGAATTCGCCGAGGATGACCAGGATAACTGCTCCCATAAGCAGGATGCCCAGCAGGAAGGTCAGCCCGGTGGCAATAAACCGCTTTCTGATCTCTCCCCGCTTTTTGAAGGTCTTCATATAAGACTTTTCGAATCCCTGCATAAGGGCCATCATACCATTGGAGGCAAAATAGATGGCCATAATGAAACCAAAGGAAAGCAGGCCGAACCGGGGGTTGTTCGTGATGTCATCCACAAAGGCAAACAGGCGTTCACCGGCCACGCCGGGCAACAGGCGCAGGATCTCACTGCGCAGGTAGATGTCGAAATTCTCTCCTTCCGGAAGGTAGTCGATAAGCGCCCACTTGAAGATGGGGATCAAAGTGAAAAATGCGATGAGAGAAGGGAAGATCGAAAGGAAAAAACTGAAAGCGATGGCATTGGCCCGGGTGAAAAGGTCGTAGCGCTGAGATTCGTGATAGAGGAAAACGACCACATCATAAATGGGCACCTTAAAAAATCCTGGCAATGAATGTTCTTTCGTCCACCTTATGGTATTCTTCACCCAGGGGTGGTTCAGGAAATAATCCTGTATTGCTTTAAGGTCAAATTTTTTCAAAATACGGCCTCAGTTTTTCCACTAAAAAATCGGGAGCCGGAATGGTGCGCTGGGAAGCGATCTCTACAAAGCACAGTTTCACCGTTCCACCATTGACCAGTTTTTTTGCTTCATTGAACAACTCCATATGGAAAACAATGAACAGATCAGGTAGTTTTCGCAGGGTTGTTCTTATGGTGATGAGCTCATCGTAAAGGGCGGGCCGCACATACCGGGTGTTCATGCTCATTACCGGCATGATGATGCCATGCTCCGCTTCCAGTGCCTTGTATGTCAGGCCAAGGGAACGGATGAGTTCCACCCGCCCGATCTCATAGTACTGGGCGTAGTTGCCATAGTAGAGATAGCCCATCTGGTCCGTTTCTCCGTAGCGTACCCGTTTTTTGAACTCGTGTGTGTACATGTTTGTGGTTGATTGAGTTGCCCCTCGACAAGCTCAGGGTGAAATCGGGTTGATTGAGTTGATTAGGAGCCTCCCACAATCAACCCAGTCAACCAATAACCAGGCCGCCTACAGATCCTCCCGTTCGATCGGGCAGGTCATGCAATGCGAGCCGCCTCTTGCCCGTGACAACTCATTGGAAGGCAGAAGGATGATCGTCTCTTTGATCTCGTCCGGCCTGATGATGCCGTCTTTGAATGCCGCCAGCAGTTCACGGGCGTGGGCGGTGCGGTAGCCTGCCTTTTCGAAGGCCTTTTCCGTCATGGGGTTGCGATCGTAGGTGAGGGCTACTCCGGGTTTTATGGCCACCAGGTTGCATCCGTCCGTCCATTGCTCTCTTTCCTGGTAGGGTGATTCGCCGTCCCCGCTCCAGATGAACTGCATTTTGGAGTTGATCTCCGACAGGATAAATTCCTTGACGGTAGGGTAGTGGCGTTCCACTCCATCCTGCCCGTAAACAGTGACGTAAGACCCCAGCCCGTCTTCGACTATGGGTTTGTAAGCAACCAGGTGGTTGCGGTTGATCTGTGTGAAGACGGTGTCGATGTGCATATAGCTGCGGTCAGTAGGAATATTGACCTGAACGACATGTTTGATAACGCCTTTCTGTAGAAGCACATCTTTGAGTGACCTGACGGCATATTCGGTTGTGCGTTCGCTGCAGCCGATGAGCAGGTATTCTTTATTGAGGACCATCATATCTCCGCCTTCAATAGAGATCATTTCTCCCCGGCGGGAGGGCGGGAATTCATCCACCCGGTTCATATTGATGATGCGCCCGCTGTCGCGCAGTTCCCGGAAGATGGGATGGGCCCAGATGATGAAACGCGTCAGGTAATTTTCCCGGAAGCGCGCCTCTTTCGCCGGCTTGGTAATGACCACGTGGTCGTTGACGGTAACGGCAATATCCCGGGTAAAGATGAAATTGGGGATGGGGTCGAAGAGAAAGTAATCTTCTTCCGGGTAGTAGCCATTGACCAGCACTTTGGCCAGCAGTTCATCGGGCATGTCGAGCAGCATATCCCGGTAGCTGGTCGGCAGTTCTTCATAGTCGACGATCTTGCCCAGCATTTCGCGCTTGCTTTCCTCATCGTGGCGAAGGGCCTCCCTCAGCAGGTTGGTGGTTCCCAGGACGTTCTCGTTGCCGATGAATGCGCGCAGCACGTTGGTGAAAATGTCATGTTCTTCCTGCATCTTGGGCAGGTACACGATGTCGTCGAACAGCAATTCTTCGGCTCGTTTAGGGGAGATACGGGCGATGCCTTCATCCGGGCGGTGCACAATAACCCGCCGCAGCATCCCGATCTCGGAAGATACGTGTACTTCGTTGGCCATATTTGTTAAGGCTTTTATTTTCAGGGCTAAACTTTCACCACCTTTTCCACTTCATAGATGGAGTTGATCTTTCCGGCAAAGATGCAATAAAATCGTGGATTTTCATTGAGAATGGAGATCTCAGTAGGGCGCCCGTCGTCTATATAATTGGCTTTCAGTTTGGACTTGATGGTGAACATGGAAGTGAAATAGTGGAATTCCACTTCATCGGCGAAGTAGTGCTTGATCTGGCCGATCATCTTGCGGTAATTAGAGCGGGGGCGGGCGGGGCACGAACTACAGACAGACGGAAAATCGGGCCGGCACTTCGGGTTCAGTTGCTGGCAGTCGAAGGTAGGCAGGTTATCGTAGGAGACTTTGTGGTGGGTGTAGGCTACCGAGGAAAGCGAGAGCATGTCGGAAAGGCCATAAGGCATGAGGGAACCAAAATTTCCATCCATAACGGTCAGGCCGATGTTCTTTACCTGAGGGGAAGTGACGAATACCATTTCCGAGATCTCGTGCATCAGGTCTATATCCCGCATGCCGAACAGCCGGTTGATGGCATTGCTGCCGGCATAGGTGGCATTGATCACCTGCGATGCTTCCATTTCCCGGCGCCGGCCGTTTTCCAGGCTGGAAACTTCCACAGCCCAGGTATCACCCCGGGCCTCAGCCTGCTTTACCTCGCTGTACATCTGTACTTCAATATCCCCATCGTGCTGCTTAAGCTGTTGCCGGTAATATTCGGCGATAAGAATGGGGTCGAAAGAATATTCTTGCGTATGGTACAGGGCTTCCAGGCGGTGGTAGTTGAACAAGGGGTGCCGCAGAACCGGCTCGCAACGGATGTTTATAAATGCGCAAAAGCGCTCGAACTGCTGGCTGTCGGTAAAAGACCCGTATCGTTCAATGCCATAGTACTTTTCGAACGCTGAGTTGATAAACTGCTGATGGTCAGCTGTAAAGCGGGCTTTGTTGTCGTCCGACATGAGGGCGGTGGCCACGCTGCGGGGGTAGTGGTAACCACTGTGCAAGCGGGCCTGGTTGACGATGGAAGCCTTCTTCAACAGCTCTTTCTCCTTCTCGACAATGCAGATGCGCAGGCCGAATTTCGACAGATAGAGCGCTGCGTAGATGCCGAAGATCCCACCGCCTATGATCAGAAAATCATATTTTTCCCGCTTGTTGCTCATTCAGTTTTTTTAAGCTTTGATACAAATCCCGGTAATCGTAAGTTTTAAGAGAGGCGTAAAAATCGAGACTGTCTTCAAGCTGATCCACCCGGGAAGGCCCCAGCAATATCCCTTCAATATCCGGGCTATGGAAGGCATAGGCCATGCCGCAATGGTTGAAACTGGAAACCGGAGGGCGGTTATCATTGGAGTTCGCTTCTTCTATGATTTTCCGCAACGGCCGGATAAAGGGAGGCTCTGTCTCCGTATTTCCACCTCTGGCCTTAAGGGAACTGCTTTCGCCGTATTCACCGGTGTCCAGTTTTATGCCGCCGGCATTGATGCCGTAGGTGATAAATCCGGCCTTGGCGTGGAAAGCTGAATAGCGCGGATAGTCGGAATACAGGAGGTTGTGTTTGATCTGTATCCGGAACGGAATGCCGAATTCGCGGTTAAGCCGGGCATATACTTCCGGGTGTTTGATACCGGACAGGCCGGCTCTTAACCCTTCCTCCCGGACTATGGCCAGTGCTTCCAGGCTTTCCCGGATATCTTTTTCCTCTTCCCGGTTATCCCAGTGGATCATAAATGTATACAGGTTAGGGCCGAAAATGCCCCGGTATTCATCCAAAAGCATGAGCAGGAAGCTCTTGGTCAGGTTGTTGTCCGGTGTCCTGAGGTTATTGATGCTGCCTGCTTTCATCATCATCCGCAGGTCCTGCACTTCATGAGCATTGATCCATTCCTGCAGAATATTTTCGGCCTTTCGAAAATCTTCAGGCTTTTTATTGATAGGGTAATTGGTGGCGCCATCCACCTCACGAAAGCCCTGTTGATAGAACCTGTCCAGCAGTTCGAAGCAGGCCTCCCGGGACGTAGTCCAGCCCCACATAGCGGTGCCGAGAATGAGGGTGGGAGGGTAGGTCATTGTTTGATTGTTAGATGGTTAAAATGGCTCTGTTCGGAATTCGGTTTTCGCTATTCGCAGGCCGCTGAAAATAAAGAGGTATTCTTTTAGGAAGACACACATTTCTCAACACTCTCGTTAAAATTGTTCGATTGTTCCCTGACCCCCCGTCACCCCAACCTCAACAACCGGTAGATATCCTTCTTCTCCATCTCCCTGACTTCCCCCACCTGCATATCTCTGATCTCCAGCCGCTCGATCTTTGACCGGATGAGGCGAAGCACGGGGAAGCCAACCTTGGCGCACATGCGGCGCACCTGGCGGTTCTTGCCTTCCTGCAGTTCCAGTTCGATCCACGAATCCGGAACAGTTTTGCGTACGCGGATGGGCGGGTCGCGTTCGGGGACAGGAGGGGGCTGGGGGAGGAGGCGCACCTGAACCGGCAGGGTGGTATATTCTTTTTTCCCCACCCGTATGCGGACCCCTTTTCTAAGCTTTCCAAGATCCTCCTTTTGTGGTTCCCCCTCCACTTGCACCAGGTAGGTGCGGCTGTGCGCGTAGGAAGGGTCGAGCAGGAGATGGTTCAGGCGTTTGTCATTGGTAATGATCAGCAGCCCTTCGCTGTCCTGGTCGAGCCGCCCGACAGAGTAAACGTCTTTGGGAAACTGGAACAGTTCTCCCAGTGTCCGGTGGCCGGGGTGTTCTCTGGTGAACTGGCTGAGTACACCGTAGGGCTTGTATAGGATAAAATAACGTTCCATTACACATTGAACCTGAAATGCATCACATCCGCGTCTGAAACCACATATTCCTTTCCTTCCACGGACATCTTACCCGCCTCTTTCACAGCGTTTTCCGAACCGTATTTGACATAATCCTCGTATTTGATCACCTCGGCCCGGATGAAGCCTTTTTCGAAGTCGGTATGGATCACGCCGGCAGCCTGCGGGGCTTTCCACCCCCGCCGGATGGTCCAGGCCCGGACTTCCTTTTCGCCGGCGGTGAAGTAGGTTATCAGGTCGAGCAGGTGGTAGCTGGCGTGGATGAGCTTGTTGACGCCAGGCTCCTCCAGCCCCATCGCCTCCAGGAACTCTGCCCGTTCTTCCGCGCTTTCCAGTTGGGCGATCTCGGCCTCGATCTCGGCGCTGATCCAGATGATCTCTGCATTTTCATTGGCTACTGACTGGCTGAAGGCCTGGGTGTACTGGTTGCCTTCATGGACGGAATCTTCATCTACGTTGAGCACGTAAAGCACAGGCTTTGCCGTCAAAAGGAACATATCCTTTACCAGGGCCTTTTCGTCATCGTCCAGCTCCAGGGCCCTGGCGGGGATGCCCTGTTCCAGCTTTTCCCTAACATGCTCGACAACAGCTACCGCCTTCTGGTCTTCCTTTTTTCCGCTTTTGGCTTGTTTTCGCACGCGCTCCAGGCGTTTCTCCACCGTTTCCAGGTCTTTGAACAGCAGCTCCATGTCGATCACTTCCTTATCGCGAACGGGGTCCACTTCTCCGTCGACGTGTACCACGTTGGGGTTCTCAAAGCAGCGAACGACATGCACAATGGCGTCAACCTCCCGGATATTGGCCAGGAACTGGTTGCCCAACCCTTCCCCCTTGCTGGCGCCTTTGATCAGGCCGGCAATATCGAGGATCTCGATAGTAGTCGGGATAACGCTCTTGGGCTGGACGAGTTCCGCCAGCTTGTCCAGCCGCTTGTCCGGAACAGTGATCACGCCTATGTTGGGGTCTTTGGTCGCGAAGGGATAATTGGCCGCCAGCGCCCTGGCGGAGGTAAGCGCATTGAAAAGGGTCGATTTTCCGACATTCGGCAGGCCTACGATGCCACACTTCAGTCCCATATATTTATTCTCTTTTATTTTTTGCGGCGCAAAGATAAAAGAATTACGGGGAAGAGAAGCAGGTTTCCAACCAAAGCCGTTATTCTTTTGTATTCTTAGGAAACCACGAAAACCGGCGCATGAATTTTCTGGCTCATTTCTATCTCTCCGGCGAGCGGGAAAGCCTGCTTCTTGGCAATTTCCTGGCCGACTACCTCAACAACGAACAGGTCCGGCAGTATCCCGAACCCATACAGGAGGGCGTGCGCCTGCACCGCGCCATTGACACCTACACCGACAACCACCCGGAAGTGCTGAAGGGCGTGCGGCGGCTGTACGAACCGCACGGCAAGTACGCTTCAGTCATCATCGACGTTTTTTATGACTATCTCTTGTCCTTCAATTGGCATCGCTATTCCGATCAGCCGCTGCCGGAGTTCACGCAGGAAATTTATCAGGTGCTGGAAGACAATATGGGGCTCATGCCTCCCGGCCTGAAAAAGCACCTGCCGCTGATGATCGCCAATGACTGGCTGCGATCGTACGGGTCGCACAACGGGCTGTCCATCGCTTTCCAGCGCATGAAATACAGGGTGAGCAAACCCGAGTACCTGGATGGAGCGCTCGAAAGCCTGATCCTGCATTTCGAAGCGCTCGACGAGGAGTTCAATGCTTTTTTCCCGGAGGTGATCGGGTATGTGCAGGAGAAGTATTTCTGATGCATCGATAACCGGGATTATTTTTTACAACAATCTTTTACTCAGTTAAAATTTTCTTGCACTTTTTAACTTAAAAAATACCTCCGAACGTGCCCCGGGTAACTTTCAAAGAGTTTCGCGTTAAGCAGAGAAAACTATGATCCGCTCTCTCTGTGTTTCTATTCTGATCTGGCTGGGCTGCCCAGAACCTGGTCGTCAACCCCGGATTCGAAGAATTGCGTGAGGATAGCGAAGCGCCCCCCTGCCAATTCACCTACAAGGAGGAGCGCATCAACGAACGGCTAGTGGGCTGGAACACCTTTCTGGGCCTCACGCCCGACCTGGCAACCTATCGGGAAGAAACGGAAGACTGCCCTATAGAGGGGGCATACCGATGATGTGGGCGATGCAACCGCCAACCTGGGCCTCTCGGAACGCCGCGCCCGGGCGGTGGGTGATCATCTCGTGAAAAATAGCATCGATCCGGCTCGCCTGTCCTTTCGAGGGTTCGGCGAAAGCGATCCGGTTGTTCCGTTCCGAATGACTCTCCGAAGAATCGCCACAGAACCGCTTAATCCTGAAATCCCGTCATCCTGTCCTTACCCCTCGAAGTGCAGCGAGATCGTGAACGTCCGTGACAACAGCTTCTCCAGCACCGTCGATTCCTCCAGGTTATCGTTATAGATCAGCGTATTACCCAGGCCGTGGGAGACCTTGAATTCCGGGGAGAAGATGAAGAAGGGGAAGAAAAACTGGATGCCGGCCCCGTATTCCAGAGAGAAGTCGCTGGGAGAGATCCGCACGAGCGATTCGGCCTGCCGGGTTCGGGAGTCGCTGGCCACGTCGAAGGCGTATTTTACCCCGGCGATGACGAACAGGCGGAAGTCGTTGTATGGCGCGGATTTATAGCGGATGTGGAAAGGCATTTCCACCAGTACGGACTCGACCTTTCGCTGGCTGAACTGCGCCAGCCTGCCTACCTTATTGTACTGGATATTGCGTTCGGCAAAAGAAAGGGTAGGGAGGAAGCGGAAGTCGAAATTGTCGCCCATCTTGAGGTTGGTGACAATGCCGAGATTAAAGCCCGGGCCACGCACCGATTCGATACTTCGGATGCTGTCGCTTTCCAGAAAACCGCTGGAGCGGAACGGCTTGAATGAGGAAGTGTTGTACCCCAGCGTAATGCCGAAATAATAAGGCTTCTGCTGGAAGTCGAAAAAGTTGTAGTTGCCGTGGCCGCTGGGCTGGGCTGCGGCCGAGAGGCACAGGAAAAGAGCGGCGAAGAGCAGCGCTACTTTTCCCCCGTATAGATGGAACAAATCCCTAGTGTTTGTGGTATGCATTGGTTCGATTTGTAACCGGCTTTTTTAAGAATGTTGATGAAATCTTCTCCGTCCGGAAAGGCCTGCACGGATTCGTACAAATATCGGTATGCTTTGGGGTCTTTGGATGTCAGCCTGCCGATAAGCGGCAGGATATTTGAAAAATAAAAATTGTACAGCTGCTTAAAGGGAAAGATCCGCGGCCGGGAAAATTCCAGGACCACGAGGCGCCCCCCATACTTGAGTACACGGCGCATTTCCATCAGGCCCTTTTCCAGGTCTTCGTAATTGCGCACTCCAAAAGCAACGGTAACGGCGTCGAACGTATTGTCCGGAAACGGTAAATTCTCGGAGTCTCCTTCCCTTAATTCGATCAGGCCCTGCAACCCCCGCTTGCCTACTTTTGAGCGGCCAATTTCCAGCATTTCCCGGGAAATATCAACGCCAATGATGCGTTCCGGCTTCAACTGCCGGGCGGCTTCCAGGGCGACATCAGCCGTGCCGGTCGCAACATCCAGCAAAACGCGGACATCCCGGCCCTGCAACTGGCGTATCGCCCGCCGGCGCCATACCGTATCTATTCCGGCGGACAACAGCCGGTTGAGAAAATCGTAATAAGGGGCGATGCGGTCGAACATGCGGGAGACCTGGCTCTTCTTGCTTTCCTGTTCGTCGTACGGTTTTACTTCCTTCGGCATAATTTTTCTGGTTCTTTCAGCAAAGATAATTTTTCAACTGGCCTGCCGGGCCATAAAATCGCAAAATCCTCAAAAGCCCGCATTTTCGGGCTTGCCGAAAATGCGGGTGAATTAAATAAAATTACCCGCCGGATAGTTGAGAAATGCCTCCTGAATTTGGCGCTTTTTTCTTATCTTTGCATGTCTTTGTAGCGCCTGTACGAAACCCCGTCATGAAACCGCTTTCGCGCAATGAGTAAGGTTTTTGGACAGGCTCTGAGCGCTTCTTGAATCTACACCCGAAGCAAAAAGTTCATTAAAGCACAAAAAGCGTAAATGCCTTTGAAACAGCGAATTATCCCCGTTAACATCGAGGACCAGATGAAGTCCGCCTACATCGATTACTCGATGTCGGTCATCGTATCCCGAGCTTTGCCCGATGTGCGGGACGGATTGAAGCCGGTACACCGGCGAGTGCTCTACGGCATGTCTGAATTAGGGTTGACTTACAACAAACCGCACAAGAAATCTGCCCGTATTGTTGGAGAAGTACTGGGGAAATACCACCCACACGGCGACTCCTCGGTGTACGACACCATGGTCCGTATGGCGCAGTCCTGGTCCCTTCGTTATCCTTTGGTCGACGGCCAGGGTAACTTCGGCTCCATGGACGGCGACAGCCCGGCGGCCATGCGTTATACCGAAGCCCGCCTGCGGCGTATCTCCGATGACCTGCTGGCGGACATCAATAAGGATACGGTAGACTTCACCCTCAATTTTGACGACTCACTGGAAGAACCTTCGGTGCTTCCCACCAAAGTGCCCAACCTGCTGATCAACGGCGCGTCGGGCATCGCCGTGGGCATGGCCACCAATATGATGCCGCACAACCTCTCCGAAGTGGTGGACGGCATTATTGCCCAACTTTATAACCCGGACATCACGGTCGATGAGCTGATGCAGCACATCACCGCTCCGGATTTCCCGACCGGCGGCATTATCTATGGTTATCAGGGGGTTAAAGATGCCTTTGAGACCGGCCGAGGCCGGGTGGTGGTCCGGGGCAGGGCAGAAATACAATCTACCCCGAACGGTAAAGAGACGATCATTGTTACGGAGATCCCGTATCAGGTCAATAAAGCCTCCCTGGTGGCTAAGATCGCCGAACTGGTCAATGAGAAAAAGATCGTCGGCATAAGTGATATCCGCGATGAGTCGGACCGGCAGGGGCTGCGTATTGTCGTTGATATCCGCAGGGATGCGATTGCCAACGTCGTATTGAGCCAGTTGTACAAATATACGCCACTGCAGACTTCCTATGGGGTCAATAACGTCGCCCTGGTAAATGGCCGCCCCCGTACGCTCAGCCTCAAGGAGATCATCCAGGAGTTCATCAAATTCCGGATCGAAGTGATCATCCGCCGGACGCGCTTCGACCTGCGCAAGGCCATTGCCCGGGCTCATATCCTGGTAGGCCTGCTCATTGCACTGGACTATCTGGATGAGGTGATCGAGCTTATCCGCAAATCCAGCACGCCGGAAGAGGCAAGGGAAGGGCTGATGCGGGGTGATTTCATCGACGACAAAGAAGCTTTCTGGAAGAAATTCGGCCCGCTGATCGAAGAAGCGGACACCGAGGAATATCCCCGGGAAGAGGGCAACGTACTGTCCGATGCCCAGGCGCGCGCCATTCTGGATATGCGCCTGCAGAAACTCACCGGGCTGGAGCGGGACAAGGTTCGCGAAGAATACGACGAGATCCAGAAGCGCATCGCTCATCTCAAGGCCATCCTGGAGAGCGAGGACCTTCAGCGGGAGATCGTCAAGGAAGAGTTATTGGAGGTAAAGGAAAAATATGGCGACGAGCGCCGTACTGACATCAGCTTCTCCGACGGTGAGATCAGCATCGAAGACATGATACCTGATGAAGAAGTAGTGGTCACCATCTCTCACCTGGGGTATATTAAGCGTACTCCGATCACGGAATACCGCACGCAGACCCGGGGCGGCCGCGGTTCCCGCGGAAGCAAGACCCGGGATACTGACTTCATCGAGCACCTCTTCGTCGCAACGACTCACAACTATCTTCTGCTGTTCACAGAACAGGGTAAGTGCTACTGGCTCCGGGTATATGAAATACCAGAAGCTGCGAAAAATTCTTCCGGGCGGGTAATACAGAATATTCTGTCCATTCCCAAAGATGATAAGGTCATGGCTTATATCATTATCGAAGACCTGACCGACGAAGAGTTCGTCAACAATAATTTTATCATCTTTGGTACCAAGCGCGGCCTCATAAAAAAGACGGTGGTGGAGGCATACTCCCGGCCTCGTGCCGGTGGGATCAACGCCATTACCATCAATGAAGGCGATCAACTTCTCGAAGCCAGGCTGACCAACGGCCAGAACGAGATCTTCCTGGCCAGCCGCAATGGCAACGCCATCCGCTTCAATGAATCCGCCGTGCGTTCCATGGGCCGTACGGCTGCCGGGGTAAGAGGCATCTCTCTCAATGATGACGGCAAGGATGTCGTGGTAGGTATGGTCTGCATCGACCCCACCGAAGAAGATACTACCATTATGGTCATTTCCGAAAAGGGGATGGGCAAGAGGACAGCGTTCAGTGAATATCGCCTGACTAACCGCGGTGGGAAAGGGGTGAGAAACATGATGGTAACCGGGAAGACCGGAGGGGTGGTCTCCATAAAATCGGTCAGGGATGATGATGAACTGATGATCACCAACCGGTCGGGTATCGTGATCCGGATGGCGGTAAGCGATGTGCGGGTCATGGGCCGGTCCACTCAGGGCGTTCGCCTCATACGGCTCGACCCGGAGGATGAGATTGCCGATGTGGCTGTGGTTCGCGAATCCGAGGAAGACGATGGATCACCGGAAAACGGACAGGTGGCCAGTAATGAAGAGGAATAGAAGAACAGATCAGGGGCTTATAAAACATGAAAGGGCCCCCGGTCGTTGTTCCTTATGAGAGCATATGGCTTACATTTGGCGCAAAGCAAGTGCCCTTTTGTCGATAATTTTAACATTTTGTAAATATCCTATTGAGGCAAAGTGGCGTCAAAACTTTAGATTTGCATCAAAACATTGAAAATAAATAAGAGTTCACTATGAAAAAACTGATTCTGGGCCTCCTGGCTATGCTACTCATTACTGCAGCACATGCTCAAGATGGGAAAAAGGCGCTGAGAGAGGCCAATAAAGCATTCGGGGCTTATAACCTCGATCCCTCCGGGAACAAGGCAAAACTGAAAGAAGCAGTTGAGCAGATCGACCTTGCCCTGCAAGATCCGGAAATGGCTAAAGATCCTACGGCCTGGGCTTCAAAAGGCGAGATCTACAACGAGGTCGCCAATCAGATCGTCGCTGTTCGCCAGCTCGGTATGGGCAGCCTGGATGAACTGCCCCAAATCAAGCATCCGGCCCATGAAGCGGCCGAGGCTTATCTGAAGTCTTACGAACTGGCAGAGAAGAAGTGGCAGACCAAGGATGCACTGAAAGGTTTTCAGATTTCTCAGGGCAACCTGAGCAATATGGGTATCTTCCTGTATGAAGACCAGGACTTCGAAGGGGCG
Organism: uncultured Phaeodactylibacter sp.; assembly: GCA_964418125.1. Classification (GTDB taxonomy): domain Bacteria; phylum Bacteroidota; class Bacteroidia; order Chitinophagales; family Saprospiraceae; genus JACJXW01. Next base: position 4,245 of record CAYQKY010000107.1, on the reverse strand, counting down.
TTCAAGGATTTTAAAATGGCCGTCATCCTGCACGAAAAACTGCAGAAAGAAGGCGAGCAAAGCGCCCTGGATGCAGAAGAGGATTACAACAATCAGTTGTATATCACCGGCCTGGCCGCTTTGAATGCCGGTGAGCCGGAAGCTGCCGGGGAATACTTCAAGAAGTTGTATGAAATGGATTACGCCAAACCGGCTATCTATGAGGCGCTCTATAAGATGGAAGCCGAAAAAGATATCGAAGCTGCGTATAAGTATCTGGAGGAAGGGCGTAAAAAGTATCCCGACGATGTGTCTCTCCTTTTCGCTGAGATCAACCACTTCCTGCGCATCAACAAATTGGATGAGCTGATCACCAAGTTGGAGCAGGCCATCGAGAAGGAGCCGGATAATGTCTCTCTGTATTCTACGCTGGGTAATGTATATGACAACCTCCACCAGCGGGAAATGAAGGAGGGCAACACCGAAAAAGCGGAGGAATACTTTGATAAGGCTCTTAAATACTACAACCAGGCCACTGAGAAGGACCCCACCTTCTCAGATGCGGTGTACAGCATCGGCGCCCTTTACTACAACCGGGCTGCTGCAATGACACAGGAACTGAACAAATATGCCGACGACTACTCTAAAGAAGGCCTTAAGAAGTACGAAGCGCTCAAAGAGCAGATCTTTAAGGAATTCGACAAGGCATTGCCCTATTTCCAGAAGGCAGAGGCGCTCAGTCCCAGCGATATGAATACCCTCATCGCTCTTAAGGAGATCTATGCCAGGAAGGACAACCTGGAAATGTCCAATGAGTTCAAAGAACGCCTGGACAAGGTACAGGCCGGCGAGGAGATCAAGTCTTCTTACTTTAAGAATAATTAAGCAGGCCTGAGCTCATGGCCAAAAAAAGCAAGAGCCATCCGCGATCGATCCCGGATGGCTCTTGCTTTTTTCATACGGGCTACTTTTAAATGGCCCGAGATAATTACTTTCACTTACCTCTACTTCACCACTACAAACTGTTTCGTCTTCGTTCCTTCATCCGTACTTACCCGCATCAGGTAAGTGCCGGCCGGCAGGTGGCTGACGTCAAACTGAAGAGTTTCCTTCTGTACATTCTGGTATTCCCGGATATCCAGTACCTGCCCTTGCATATCTGCCATGATCAGCATAGCAGGGCCGGCTTCCTGGAGGTCGAGCTGGACGTTGAGTGCCTCGCTGCTGGGGTTTGGGAAAAGAGACATAGCGCTGTCTTCCAGCGGTACTTCATCGGTAGTGGTGGACAGCTCTATTACCATGCGCATAACGGCATTGGTCTCGGGCCCGAAGCCCCCCAATCCCCACTCTCCATCTGAGAAAAGTACCGTTGAAACGCCCCGGAAGATATTGCTTAAGAGCTCGTCGTTGGTCGCATGGAAGATCCGGTTGGATTCATCGGCGTAAGAGGCCATGACGAAGTAGCGGGCGCCCGCTTCCAGCGCAATGGGGTTCCCGTCGAGGTCGAACACATCAGCCAAAATGAGGTCATAGTTATCGTCGCTGGATGTAAATTCGTAGGTGCCGAATCCAACTACTTCCACCGATTCATCAGAGGTTGTTTCAAAGTTCGACCAATCGGATTCTACTTCATCCTTTACTTTATAGACGAGTAAGGTCACTAAGTTGCCGGTAAGCGGGCCGTCGCTTTCATTTTTAGCGACAGCGAAGCGGAGCTCTCTGGTCTGGAAGTTGTTGCCTGCCAGGGGGCTCATCCTGTATAAGTTTCCAAGAGCGTAGTCTCCACCGCTGGCAGGGCGGGAAGCGTTCTCAATATCGCCTTCTTCATTGGAGAACAAAACCGGGGTTACCCGGAAAGGAGAAGTGATGATATCGTTAAAAACGGTAAATTCCTCGTCATTTACATCCGGATTCTGTGAATAGACCTCATAACGCAGCCGGTAAATGCCCTGTTCCAGCTCTGGCGCCCAGCGTTGGGGGATCTCCAGAACGGAGTCTTTGGCCAGGGCGGGGAAGGCGTCCAGCACCAGGCTGTCCTGATGAACCAATACGGTGGAATTACCTACCACCCTTTGCACGCTGGCCCGGAAAACCAGGTTGGGGATGGGTTCACTTCCCAGGTTAGACATAACGGCAATAAAGGCGAAGGTATCGGTGGGTATTTGTGAAACCGGTTGAGCATAGCTGGCTGGCGTGTAGAAAATTTCATCCATTGATGTGACGTATTTCGGAGGCGTCATCACCTGTATATCATCGATGATCCAGAAGTAAAAGCGCCCATCCCACGTAAACCTGATCTTTACGTCCGGCTGGCCGGCCGCCACCTCGGAAATGTCAATGACCATATGTTCATCCCGCTGCGGGGTAACCCGGTTTCCGGTGACCCGGCCGTTGATTGGGAAATTCGTCCAGTTTTCGCCACCGTCGTTGGTTACTTCCACCAATGTGGGCACCTGATTCAGGAAGCCCCTGGCATATTGGTAGAAAGACAGCAGAATAGCAGTTTCACCCGAGCAGTCAATGGATGGAGTGGTCAAGGCGCCTGATGTTCCTCCGGGATAGGGGCCTTCGCCCGGGCCGATCCCACCGGCATCGTACACGTCCGAATTGTACAAAGCAGCACCATTGGATGCAGTAGGAGACGCCAGGGGAGTGGGGCCTCCCCAGAAAAGCGCAGGGGCCATTACGCCGTTGATCATGGCGCTGTCTACATGGCCATCCGGGCTCCATTGCCATACAGCCCCTTCCGGGCTGCCCGGTCCGATTTCCCAGGTATCGGGAATACCTTCGTCAAACTGTTCCTCGAAAAGGATAGTGGGTTGAGCATCCAGGGCCATAGCCAGGCAAAGCCCCGAAAAAAATAGTAATGATCTTTTCATGTGTGGTTTTGATTTTTTTTAAAGATGTCGGGTAATCGTTTGAAAAAAGCTGGGTTATCAGCTTATCATTTCAAAAATACCCTTGATTTTCTGTATAGTTGCTTTGAACAAGAGCCAAAGCCTGAATTTGTCAGTTGGATGATATATATAATACGGTTGGGCTTGGGGAGGGGGGATTCGGGCGTCGCCTGTTTGACAGTTTATTGAGGTGGGCAAGGGAAGTTGCTGTTTTATGGAATGAGGGAATGAATGGGCGCCGGGTAAATCATTCCCTCATTTCTTCATTTTTACCCGGCCAGAGAATGAGGATGGGCCTTCTTTCCTTCCACTCAGGCAGAGAAAGACGTGCCACATCCGCAGGTATCACTAGCGTTGGGGTTGTTGAAGGAAAACCCCCGGTTGTTGAGGCCCTCTTCCCAGTCGATCTCCATACCGAGCAGATAAATGGCATGGGATTTCTGCATGAGTACCTTAATGCCTTTCACATTGAAGACCTGATCGTTCTCTTTTTCTTCATCGAAGCCCAGGATATAGGAAAAGCCGGAGCAGCCGCCGCCCTGAACCCCGACCCTCAGGCCGTGGCTGTCGGAGATGGATTGTTCCGCCTTGATCTTTTCCAGTGCCCGCACGGCCCCCTCGGTGAGGGATATGGGGGCGTCCGTAGCTGTATTTTTTGCCTCGCTCATTGTATTTTCATTTTCTGATTCCACAAATATAAAGCGTACCTGCTTTATAACAAAGGGAACAGGGCAGGAGGGCTTTTGGTTTGCAAAGCCAATTATAGAATTGCACCAAATTTTGGTAGATTTACGCCTGAACCATTGAAATCCGCCCTATGCCTACGTGGTTGTCCTTTATTCTGGAGGTCCTGAAGCTGACGATACCCGCCCTGATCGTTTTCCTGACAGCATATTACCTGCTGAAAACCTATCTCGAGAACCAGTATCGAATGCAGATGGCGCAGATCAAAAAAAGCCAGGTTGAAACGGCGCTTCCCCTGAAACTGCAGGCGTACGAAAGGTTGTCCATGTTGTGTGAGCGGATCGCAATTCCCAACCTCCTCCTGCGCATTCGCAAAGAAGGCATGACATCAGGAGAACTGCGGGTGGCCCTGCTGCTGGCCATTCAGCAGGAATACGAGCACAACATCACCCAACAGGTATACGTATCCGAGCAGTTGTGGGAGATCATAAAAATGGCGAGGGACGAAGCCGTCAATATGGTAGCTTTGGCAGCCGATAAGGCCGGCCCGAAAGCCGACGGTAAGGAACTGGCCCAGGCGTTGTTTAACATTGTGAACCATCGGGAAGTAATGGCAGTGGAAAAAGCCCTGCTCGCTATCAAGAAAGAAGCAGCCATTGTGTTGTGACCCCTTCTATTCGACATC
>CAYQKY010000106.1:0-26695 GCA_964418125.1 uncultured Phaeodactylibacter sp. | reverse complement strand
AGCGACTGATGGAATGAAATGGAATAAATTGCGCCCCGACAAGGCGGCCGGCAACAATCTAACCATTCAGCAATTCAACCAACCATCCCCCTTTCACGCCGCCGCCCGCCGCAGCCGGTCATTGATCGCTCTGCCCAGCCCTTCTTCGGGCAAGAGTTCCGCCAGGATAACGTCGAGGTTCAGGGCGTCGAGGCGGCGCATGCCGGCGAAGAGGTTGCGCGCCGCTTCGGCCAGGTTGCCGGTGGGGGAGAGGGTGAGCTGCCGCTCGGCAGGAATACCGGGGGCGGGACGTTGGAAGGTGATGGCGCCTACCTGTTTTCCCTCGTATCGAGCCAGCAGCTTTTCAATATTTCCGAGCACTACCGGAGCAGAGGGGGCGTAGTGGCTCTTCAGCATTCCCGGCGCCGCCGGGTTGGAGGATGAATGAGGGCGGACGCGCACCGGGCCCACCACCGCTTCGATCTCTTCCACGGCAATGCCGCCTTTGCGGTACACCACTGCCTGCCCCTCCTCGAAGCCGACGATGGTGCTCTCCAGGCCTACCCGGCAGGGGCCGCCGTCGAGGATGTAGGGGACCTTGTCGCCCAGTTGGTCTTCCACGTGCCGGGCGGTGGTGGGGCTGATGTACCCGAAGGGGTTGGCGCTGGGCGCCGCCAGGGGGAAATCCAGCATGGTAAGCAGTTCCTGCGCCATGGGGTGGGCCGGGATGCGGACGGCCACCCGGGGCGAGCCGGCGGTGACGATATCGGGGATGATGTCCGACTTGGCCAGCAACAGTGTTAAAGGGCCGGGCATGAAACGGCGGGCGAGCCGCTGTGCCGCTTCCGGCATTTCGGCGGTAAAAGCCGCGATGCGTTCCAGATGGCTGGTATGCACGATGAGGGGGTCGAAGGAGGGGCGGTTCTTTACCTCGAAGATGGTGGAAACGGCCTTCGGGCTCAGGGCGTTGCCCGCCAGCCCGTAGACGGTCTCTGTGGGGATGGCCACCACAGCCTCCGCTTTGAGGAGTTGTATGGCGTAACTAAGGTCTGTGCCGATCATTTCCGCTTGAATGGATTGGGCGGCAAAGTTCCGCTTTTTTGGGGAGAAATGAAATGCTCTTGAAAGCGGTCCCTCCTCTCCGCCCTGCGTATGTACTTTTAATTGGAACCCGGACTGGCCTCTGCAAGATGCCCTTTCCCAAAACCCGCGTAAATCCGCTGCATCCGCGCCAATCCGCGTTCCATTCTCCCACCTGTCACCGCCTCCGGTCCAGATACGTAAACCCGCCCCACACCAGCAGGCAGATCCCCATGATCAGGTACCACAGGGTGGAAAAACCGAAGTGCTCCGCTACCTGCAGGCCAATATTCGGCGCTATGATGTGAGAGATCGAGTAAGTCATGGTAAACAAGGCCATGTACTGCCCCCGGTTCTTGTCATTGGTAAACCCCAGCGCCATGCTGGCCACGAAGGGCAGGCTGAGCATCTCTCCCAGCGTCATGAGGATCATACAGGCGAAGGCCATGCCTATTACCGGCCCGAACAGGTTGAACAGCATGTAAGAGGCGCCGATAAGCAGGGTGCCGGCGCTGATCATCTGCGAAATGCGAAAGCGCTTTTCCACCACGAAGATCAGGGGCATCTCCGTGATGGCGATGATCAGGCCGTTCATGGCCATCAGGCGGCCGATCATGCTCTCATCCAGAGCGACTTCCTGCTTGAAAAATACAGGCAGGGTGCCAAACAGCTGCATGAAGGCTATACCGTTCAGCAAGGCCAGCAACAGAAAGAAAAGAAAGGCCCGGTCCCGGTAAGCAGAGCCGGCAGTCAACAGGGCGCCGCCACTTTCTTCGTCCTGGCCACTGTCTGCCGGCGGCCGTTCCGGCAGCGCAAAGCGGAAGAACAGGGCGGCGGCCATGCAGGTCAGGCCGTCGGCCCAGAAGAGCAGGCCGTAGCCCACGCTGGCGGCCAGCAGCCCCCCGATAGCCGGCCCGATAGCCCAGCCCAGGTTGATGGCCAGGCGGAGCAGCGCCAGCGTGCGGGTGCGGTTCTCCGGCTTGCTGTAGGCAGCGATGGCCGACATGTTGGCCGGCCGGAAAGCATCGGCGATGGTGCTGGTAATGAAAACTACCACACAGATGCTGAGCAGGCTGTTGACATAGCCAAGCGCAATGAAGGCCAGCCCGCTAAGCAGCAGGGACCAGAACTGCACCTGGTAAAAGCCGATGCGGTCGGTCAGCCGCCCGCCGATATAGGAGCCCAGCACCGAGCCGGCGCCAAAGCAACTCATCACCCATCCTGCCTGCCCCAGGCTGTACCCCATGACCTGGGTGAGGTACACTGACAGGAACGGGATGACCATGGTGCCGCTCCGGTTGATGAGCATCACTGCGGATAATAGCCATACTTCGCGGGAGAAACCGCGGAAGGAGTTCCGGTAAAGGGATAGCGTTCTCTGTACCATGCCGGGTGGTGGTTAGCGGCTGGCGGTTAGCGGCAGGATTATGTGCTGCCGGCCGGCCGGTTAAAAAACTGTTCTAATCTTTACCGTATTGAGGGGGGAATAGTTCCTCATCCGGGCAGAGCGCCGGTTTTTTTTAGCAGTTGCCAGCGATTTATGTGTATTTGGCAGGGGAGGGGCATCTGTAAGGTGAAAACCTGCTCCGGTATGTTCAATGCTCTGTTTCCCACATTACTGTTTGCCCTCTTTCGGAGAAAAAGCCATATTATGCCTTTTGATCCTGACAAACCTTGGGCTATGAAAAAACTTCTTTTGGCCGCTACGCTCTTTCTGTACGGTTTGGTGCTGGCGGGGCAGGCGCCCTCCCGGGGGCTGGTGTACGCCATTTCCCCACAGGAGGCCTTGGAATTGTACACACAGGAAAATGCGGACCCGCTAGACCACCTCCATACGGCGGTGGACACCTTCCTTTTGGATGAACCTTCAGCACTCCCGCCGGGCCATTACCTCAAGGCCTGGATAGACGGCCAGGACCTTCTGCTCGAACAGCAATCCATCCATTCCTTTCATGTGCAGTTGGCGAAAAACCGGCGCGACATGGCCCTTCAGGTCATGGACGCGGAATCCCGGCCGATCGCGGATGCAAAGGTTTGGCTGGAAAAAAAGGAGGCGCCGTATGACCCGGAATGCCGGGCCTACCTCCTGCGAAAGAGCCACCGGGAAGGAGTCGTCCGGATAGAAGTGGGGGAAGAGGCCGCCTTTTTTCAATTGTCCGACTTAAAGAACCAAAGCATCACCGGGCAACGGCTCCGCCGCTTCGCCAACTCTGAGGTGGGGCGGGCAGTGCTGTTCCCGGTGCGCCTCACTCGTGGGCTGTACTGGAAATTGAGGGGCAGGAGCTGGCGGCTATTTCCGAAAAAGGACAAGTCCTTCAAGGGATACATGGCGCTGAGCCAGCCGATGTACCGACCGGGAGATCCCCTGCAGGTGAAAGCTTACATCACCAAACCGAAGGGCCGCCCCCTCCGCCGCCCGATGGAATTTTTGCTTAAAGAACACTACGGCCGGATATTGCACCGGGCTGAATTGCTGCCGGGAGAGCCCGGCTCCTACACCTACAGCCTGCCTCTGAGTGACACCCTGGATTTAGATAAGCGTTACGAAGTTTGGGTTTGGGAACAGCAGGCCGGGCGCCATGGCCGGCGGGGACAGCGCCAGGATTTTCTGCTTAAGGACTATGAACTGGACGAGGTGTCCTTCACCCTCCGCCCGGAGCAGGAGCATTTCGACGCGGGGGATACCGTCCGCCTGCTGGCGTCCGCCTATGGCCCTAATGGCCTGCCGCTGGGGGGAGGACGACTGGTGCTGGTACTCGAAACCATGAGGGCCGGCGACTTCCAGGGAGAGGAGGTAATGGCGCCGGATACCCTTTGGCAGCATGAACAGGCGCTGGCGCCCATGCAGGAAACCGCCATTACCATACCCGCTTCGGTATGGCCTCCCGCCGGTATACAGGCCAGGGCCATGGCCTGGTTCACCGCGCCCGGCGGTGAGCTGCATCAACACACCACTTCTTTCTATCGCGGCCCTTTCGGTGAAAGGCTGCAATTGGAACTCAATGATGAATGGGTGGAAGGAAACCTCATTCGGAACGGCCTTCCGGACACGGGAAAGGCCGTACTGCGCCTTACCGAAAGCTCAGGGGCTCTTCTTTCCGAAGCGGAAGTGCCCCTGCCGTTCCGGCAGCGGCTGAACCCTCTGGCAGGCAGCTATGAGCTGTTCGGTGAAGGCCTGTATTCTGCTCTTTCTGTGGAGGGAGCCGCCCAGCCGGGCCTGCAATACAGCGGCGCCAATGAGAAAGACATCATTTCCTTTCGGATAATCAACCCCCGCCGGCTGCCGGTATCCTGGTTCCTGTACCGCCGGCAGCAGGAAGCAGCCCGGGGATGGGCGACGGACAGCCTGCTGGAATGGAGCGCTCCCAACCCAACCGCCGCTCCTTACCGTTTGAAGCTGCAGTACACCTGGGCAGGGAAGGCCCGGGAAGAGGAGCTTTCTCTGCCGGTTTACAAAAAAATGCTGGCCATACAGGTGGAACAACCTCAAAGGGCCGTTCCCAACCAACCGGCCCCGGTGAAGGTACAGGCGCTGGACTACCATGGCCGGCCTGTTCCCAACGTCAACCTGGCGGCGGGCGCCATCCGTTCTCAATTTGAACCGGGGAATAACTACAGCCTGCCGGAAATCCGATACCGCCGCCCCAAAGCTGCTTTGCAATACAATGATTACCGGCTGACAGCCTGCCGGCTTCCGCCCGCTCGGCGGCCCATAGGCCCGGAATGGCGCCGGCGGTTCGGGCTGGACAGCATCCCGTTCTACCGCCTCCGCCATCCGCCGGAGGGCGTATTGCTGGAGTACGACACCCTGGATGGCGATCCTTTCTATCAGGAAGTGGCGCAATTTGCTCCCTATATTGTCCGCGAGGGCAGGGAACAGCCCATCGTCCTGGCCTACTGCAACCGCAAGCTTGTTTACTACAGCGGCGCTTCGGCTTCGCGGCCCTACAGCTTTTCCGCTCCGGAAGGGCCGAATACCTTCATCCTGCGCACCCGGGAATACGAATACACGATCAGGGGTGTGCCCCTGTTTAAAGGGCAGAAGCTGGAATTGTCGATCGACGAGGCCCGATACCCGCAATCGGAATGGGCCGGGCGCATCAGCCGCCGGAAGGTGGATCCTTTCTTCTCTTTTCAGGAGTTGAGGCTGTTGCACAACAGCATCCTGGAACTCAAAAAGGTGCCCCACAGATCTGAAGTATACCTCTGGCAGGACAGCACCGCTATTTTCGGGGGCTACGCCCTTACTGTTCCCTATGGAAAAACACTGAAGGCAGGCCCCTTTGAAAGAGGCCGCCCCATCCGTTACGTGCAAAGAGGGAGTTTTGAGGCGGAGGCGGCCTTCGAGCCGGGCTTTGCCTATCAGATAGAGGAAGGCCGGGACCGGCTGTACGAAAGCAAAACGTTTGACATTACGAGTGGGCGCAAGGTATTTCCGGAAATTCCCCCTAAGGCTCATCCTCCCGGACAGTTGATCCTGCACCCCGGAGCAGTAAAACTCGAGCCCGTCCTTCGGCCCCGCCTCCGGCTGGATGTCCTGAAGTTTTCGGAGGAGGAACCTCAGGGCGGCTACTTTCCGGGCTATATGCCCGAAAGCCCGGGCCGGCAATTGCTGGCGGCCCTCATGGTCCGGCATGACAGCCTGGCGCACTGGATCTCCCGGCCCGGGCTCATGGAGGTAAGGCTCCCTGCCAGCCGCTATCATTTATACGCCTTCCGCCGGGATGGCCATGTTCACCGGAGAACGGTGGACGTTCGCCGGGATACCCTCCTTTACCAGAATCTGGCCGGCGCCCCTTTCCTGCCGGATTCCAACCGCCGGCTCCTTCAGCGCTTCTTATTTGACGCACCCCTACCCGCCGATGCCGATCTCATGGAGGTTTTCGGCAGGCCAGGGGTATCCGTGCCACCGGAAGGAGGCAAACGGCTTATTTACGGCAATGTGACGGACATTGAAACAGGAGAACCCATCATCTTCTGCAGTGTAGCCGCCTATCAGAATGGTGTATTGCTGGGTGGAACGGAAACGGATTTTGACGGCAATTATCAGTTGTGGGCGCCTCACGGCCCGGTTGACCTGGAATTTTCCTATGTAGGCTATCAAAGGAAGCGGATGAGGATACACACCTCTTACGGCCAGGCGGTGAAGGTGGAGCTCGATGCTTCCGGGGTGGTATTATCGGGAGTGATGGTTACTGATTACAGCATGCCTGTTTACCGGGCCAATTCGACTGCGGCGTTGCGCCTCGATGGTGAGCGGCCGGGGCAAGCGCCGATGGACATTTCCCCGCCCGCCTTGCTGCCGGATACCCTTCCCGCCAGTGGTTGGAGTGCCTACAGCGGCCTGCGCGCCGGTTTCCGGGATCATGCCTACTGGCAACCCTCATTGCTTACGGATAAGAACGGAGAGGCTTACTTTACCGCCCACTTTCCGGGCAACCTCACCAACTGGCAAACGTTCGCCATTGGCATGGACGGCCGGCAGCGGGCCGGGCTGGCGACTGGCCGGGTTCAATCCTACAAACCGCTGGCTGCACAGCTCCACCTACCTCGCTTCCTGCTGGAAGGAGACCGGGCGCGCCTTTTGGGGCAGGTTTCTAACTATACCCCCGACAGCCTGGCGGCCAGGACTTATTTCCTGCAGGGCGATCAGCTGCTAGGGGAGGGCAGGCGCCGGATCGGCAAAGCCCTGGAAGAGGATGCCGTCGTTGAAGCGCCCGCCGGTGTAGACTCCCTGGCGTTCACCTACGCCCTCGAGATGGAGGGATACGTGGACGGAGAAGAAAGGCATATTCCTGTCTTCCCCATCGGCGCCCCGGAAAGCAGGGGCCACTTTGCGGTGCTGGAAGGAGATACCACCGTGGAATGGAAATTCGAGCCGGAATACGGCCAGGTACACCTCTGTGCCCGGGAGGGAATGCTGCGCGCCTTTCTTTCCGACATTCAGTATCTGAAGGAGTACCCCTACGGCTGCAACGAACAGACGGCAAGCCGCCTGCTGGCCCTCCTGCTGGAAAAGGACATTCGGGAAAAGCTGGGCGAACCCTGGGATGGCGCGCCGGCAATCCTGAAAACAATGGGCAGGCTGCAGCGAGCGCAGAACCCCGACGGGGCCTGGGGCTGGTGGCCGGAGGGCCGCGCCAACGCCTGGATGTCCGTTTATGTGCTGAAAGCCCTGGCCCGGGCGGCGGAAGCCGGCTTTCCCTCGCCGGCCTTCGAAAAGGGCATGCGTTACCTGACGAACCGCCTGGGAGAGCTGCCCCGAGCGCAGCAGTTGCTGGCGCTGGATGTCATGGCGGCCAACGGCCAGAACACAGCATATGACGCCCTGCTGGCGCCCCTGGATACCCTGCCTTTATCCGTTGCCGATCGCCTGTTATTGATGTCGATCCGGCAACAAAGAGGGTTATTTTACAGCCTGGATAGCCTTTTTGCTTACCGCAAAACCACGGCTATGGGCAACAACTATTGGGGAGACATCCGCTACGGCTGGAGAGGCAGCAGCCTGCAGGCCAGTCTCCTGGCTTATACCATCCTGGAGCGGGCCGGCCGCAAAGGAGACCTGCCGCCCATCCGCCGCTTTCTGCTGGAGCGGCGCCGGCCGGAGTATGGGGGCTGGAACAATACCTTTGAAACGGCTCAGGCGCTCAGCACCCTCCTTCCGGAAATGTTGGCGGAGGCAGGAAAAGAGGAATGGAATAACCGCCTGTGGGTGAACGGGGAGGGAGAGCCTTTCTTCCGCGGCTCCCTGTCTGTGGAACTGAGCTCCGAGGGGCCTCTGCTGATCCGCAAAGAAGGGCGGCAGGAAGTTTATCTCACAGCTTATCAGTCTTTCTTCAACCGGCAGCCGGAGGCTCGCGGCGGCCTTTTCGACATCCAAACCAGCCTCTGGCAAAGGGGGCAACCTGCCGGCAGCCTGCAGGCCGGCATTCCCGCCCGGCTGAAAGTAACGCTGCGCGTCGAAGCGGCGGCGGATTACGTCATGCTGGAGATCCCAATACCGGCCGGATGCAGTTACTACCAGGATGGAGAAAACCGATCTCTTCCGGAAGTACACCGGGAGTACTTACGCCACAAAACCGCCATTTTCTGTGAGACGCTGGAACCGGGAGAATATGAATTTACCATCAACCTGGAACCCCGCTTCAGTGGAAGGTACACCCTGAATCCTGCCCAGGCTTCCCTGATGTATTACCCGGCCTTCTTCGGAAGGGAGCAGGTGAAAGTGGTGCAGATACAGGAATGATGTGCGGCCGGTATGCTGGTTTTATCGTCCTAATAATTAATTCAAGTTGCGGTAAAGTCTCCGGCACTGTCGTATATTGTACATGCCCTCACATCAAATGGAGAGATCATGAAAAGCGGGTACAAATTGAGTATGGTATTGCTGTTCCTGTTGCTGGGCGTTTCCTTTGCTGCCGCCCAGGCGCCGGACAGCCTCACGAAGGGTGTACAGGTGGAACCGCCGCCCCCTCCTGAAAAGAAAAAGAAATTCCGAATCAGGATCCCGGAAGTCAATTTGGAACGGGAGCGGGACAGCCTGGTGCGCATCGGGGAGCAACTCTTCGAAAAGGCCAAAGGGTTTGTGGATGATGTGGAAATCCCTCCGGTGAGGGAGATCATCCGGCCTAACCGGGAGATCAACCCCGTTGAACAGGCAGCGCTCGATTCCGCTATGCGGGCCATGGACGAGGCATTGCAGTACCTCCAACTGGAAGGCGACGCCGCTACGGTCACCGTGATCAAAGAAACGATGGGCGCCGTGCACCAGGCCAGCGGCAGCAATAAGGTCGCCCTGGACACTTATATGGAGATGCTGGAAGCTGCCGAGCTCTCCGGTGACCGCGAACGCATCGCCAACGCCAAATTCAACATCGGCAATATCTACTCCGAAGAAGGCAGCTACCGAAAGGCGAGGCAGTACTACGAGGAGGCGCTGGCGCTTTACCGCGAGCTTCTGCGCGGAAAGCCCAACCGGGCGATAGAGGAAAAATTGCCCCTCCTTTTAGTTAACCTCGGCAAATGCCACCAGAACCTGGGCGATGCGGACAAAGCGATGGAATATTACAACCGCGCGCTGATCGCCAGTGAAAAGATCGGTAATAAGGAGGATAGCGGTTATGCCTTTAACAATATGGGTAACTTTTACCGCGGCCGCAAGGATTGGCGCAAAGCTTTGGAATTCCACCAGAAAGCCCTGGAACGCTATGATTCCATCGGAAACGAATATGCCAAGTCTGTAGAGTACAACAACATGGGCGGCATTTTTCTGGAACAGGGCGACCTGGCGCGGGCCGACGCCCTCTTTCGCAAAAGCCTGCAGGTGGCCCAGGCTGCCAAATCCCGGGAACAGGAAAAGGAAGCCTACCTGCAGCTGTCGAAGGCCGCTGAAAAGAAAGGGCAGCTCAACGAGGCCCTGAGCTATTTCCAGAAATACCAGGAGCTAAAGGACAGCCTGTCTCTGGAGGAGAAAAAGCGCCAGGTGGCCCTGCTGGAGAGCCGCTACGATGCCGAACGCCAGGAAGCCGAGATCCAGCGCCTGGAAAAAGAGAAAGCCCTGAGCGAGCTGAACGCCCGCCGCCAGAGGGCCATCCGCAACTACGCCCTGGCCGGCGCCGGCTTCGCCCTGTTACTGGCCTTTGCCTTCTGGCAGCGCAACCGCTACCGGCAGCAGAAAGAAAAAGCTGCTCTGGAAGAACAACGCGCCGCCCAGTTCCAGAAGCTGGACCAACTCAAGGATGACTTCCTGGCCAATACCTCCCACGAGCTGCGAACACCCCTCAACGGCATCATCGGCCTGGCCGAGTCCCTTCTGGAAGGCGCCGGCGGCAAGCTCCCCCGGGAAGCGGCCAGCAACCTCACCATGATCGCCGCCAGCGGCCGCCGCCTGTCCAGCCTGGTCAACGATATCCTCGACTTTTCCCGCATTAAAAAGAACGACCTGCCGCTGAATCTCCGGCCGGCAGACTTGTATGCGGCCACGGATATCGTGCTGGCCCTTTCTACCCCACTGGCCCAGGAGAAAGGCATCAAGCTGTACAACCAGATCCCCAAGCGCATTCCCCTGGTGGAAGCCGATGAGAACCGCCTGCAACAGATCCTGCACAACCTGGTGGGCAATGCGATCAAATTCACCGACGGCGGCTCGGTACGCGTCAGTGCCGAAGAGCGGGAAGGGTTGTTGGCCGTCACTGTCTCCGATACCGGGATCGGTATACCGGCCGACAAGCAGGAGTCCATTTTCAACGCATTTGAGCAGGGCGACGGGTCGGTGTCCCGCGAATACGGAGGCACCGGCCTGGGCCTGACGGTGACCAAACAACTGGTGGAATTGCACAAGGGTTCCATCAGCGTTGAGTCGGAACCCGGCAAGGGCAGCCATTTCACTTTCACCCTGCCTCTCAGCCGGGCCGAAGAACGGCTGGCGCCCGACCTTGGCGAAACGACGGGAAGGGGAGCGCCGGTGGGCCGGCTCCACGACAGCGGGTGGGATGAGGCCCTCACCATGGGGGCCGTCGTTGAACAACCCCTGATAAAGGCCGTAGCCCCAATGGAAAACGCGGCCCGCATTCTTATCGTCGATGACGAGCCGGTCAACCTCAAGGTGCTGGAAAACCACCTGCGCCTTCAGGGTTATCAGGTGGAAAAGGCAGGTAACGGTAGCCAGGCCCTGGAGATCATCCAGCGCAGCAAACCGTTCGACCTCATCATCCTGGACATTATGATGCCCAAAATGTCAGGGTATGAAGTATGCCAGAAGATCCGGGAAACTTATCCTCCCAGCAGCCTGCCTATCGTGCTGCTGACCGCCAAGAACCGGGTGGCCGACCTGGTTGAAGGTTTTCAGGCCGGCGCCAACGACTACATTGCCAAGCCTTTCTCCCGCGATGAACTCCTGAGCCGCATCCGGACGCACCTCAACCTCTGCCGTATCCATCAGGTATCGGGCAAATTCGTCCCCCTGGAATTCCTGCGCTCCATCGGCCGGGAAAGCATTACCGATGTGCGCCTGGGCGACCAGGCGGAGAAAATCGTTACCGTCCTGTTTTCTGATATCCGCGACTACACGACCCTGGCGGAAACCATGAGCCCGTCCGATAACTTCCAGTTCGTCAAATCACTCAACGGCCGCATGGGGCCGATCATACAGGCTCAGCAGGGCTTCGTCAACCAATACCTGGGCGACGCCATCATGGCCATCTTCCCGGGCCGCCCGGCAAACGCCCTGAGGGCCTCCATCGACATGCAGCACAACCTGAGAAGCTACAACCAGGAAAGGCTGAACAGAAACCGCAAGCCCATACAGGTCGGCATCGGTATGCATACCGGGCCACTTATCATGGGCGTCATCGGCGACGACCACCGCATGGATGCCGCCACCATCTCCGACACGGTCAACACCGCCTCCCGGGTGGAAAGCCTGACCAAGTACTACGGCGCCTCCATCCTGCTCACCCAGGACAGCCTCAGCCAGATCGGCGAACCCGGCGCCTTCAACCTGCGCTACCTCGGCCAGGTGCAGGTCAAAGGGAAGAATGAGCCGGTCGGCATCCTGGAGTGCTTCGACGGCGACCCGCCGGAACAGGCGGAGAAAAAACTGGCCACCCTGTCGGTGTTTCAGCAGGGCCTGGACTTGTATCTGTCAAAAGACTTTTCCGGCGCGTTGAATGCTTTTCAGCAGGTCCTGGGCGAAAATCCAGGCGATAAGATCGCTGAACACTTTCATGCCAAGGCCATCCACTATATGAACGAACCGGCGCCGGAAGGCTGGACGGGGGTGGAGATGATGAGGGGGAAGTAGGGGGTGGTGTAATAGCGAAAATGTGTAAAGGTGTAAACGTGCTGGGGGATGGCTTGCCGGGCTGTCAAGATTTTCCAGATTTTCAAAATCTGGAAAATCTTGCGTTGCAAAGTTACCAGTTCAATTCCAGTCAAACCAGGACAGTTCTCCGGCCTGAAGCTGAGCCTTTTTTCATCGTTTTTCTGCCTTTCTTTTTCGCAAAGCGATGAATTTCAAGGAACAATGAGTTTTGTCAAAACGCCCATCGGTTATTCCGCCGTTCCACATCCGGCAGCCACTCATCCGGGTCGATGAGGATGGATTGTACGGGCTGGGCGGGCTGGTAGGTAAAAAAGTAAGTGTCGCCCTGGTTCCAGATCTCCACCGGCAGGTTTTTTCGTTCTGTTGCCCCATCGGCCAGGGAAAATTCCACCACTACGGGCATGGGCATACCGGACTTGTTGGTTAGCGTTATCTGGACAGTACCGTCGTCCCTCCGGCGGGCGTTGGTAATCTCCTGGTCGAGTCGTTCCTCCTGGTAGAACCAGCTTTGCCAGAACCAATCCAGTTCTTCCCCACTGGCATTTTCCATGCAGTTGAAAAAATCTTCCGGTTGCGGATGTTTGTAGGCCCAGTTTTGGATGTATTGGCGGAAGGCATAGTCGAAACGTTCCGCCCCCAGCACATATTCGCGCAGTACGAGCAGGGCGATGGCCGGCTTGAAATAGACAATGTCACTGAAGCCTTTGCTGATCTCCCTCGGCGGGCGCATGACGGCCCCCAGTTCCGCTTCCATGAACCGCTGCCGCATGGCCTTGTAGTTTGAGATGTAGGAAGAATAATCCGCCCCTTCGAAAGCCCGGGCGGCGTAATAGCCCATGAAGGTCACGAAACCCTCGTCCATCCAGGCGTGTTGGCGTTCGTTGCTACCTACGATCATAGGAAACCAGTTGTGGGCTACCTCGTGGTCGAGGGTAACCCAGAGGGAGTTGCCGCTGCGGCTGTACGAGGTGAAATGGATGCCGGGATATTCCATGCCGCCAACCGTGCCCGCCACGTTGCTCAGGGTAGGGTAGGGGTATTCGAACCACTTTTCGGAATAATGTTCAACGGAAGCCCGGGCATATTCGGTGGCCCTGTCCCACCCGCTGAGGCTTTCACGAGGGTAAAAGGATTGAACGAGCACGCGCTCTCCACTCGGCAGCCTGGCGCTGCCGGCATCCCAGATGAGGCCTTTGCCGCATGCCCAGGCCACGTCGCGGGCATTCTCCATGCGGAATTTCCAGATGCCCCGTTTGCCGCTTCCTGCGGGCGCATTGCCGGCTTCTTCCGGGGATATGATGAAACGCGTACTGTCGCTCTGCCGGGCGGCCTCCAGCTTTTTGGCGTAAGAACGGGGCAGCACCTCGCCAGGGTTGAGCAACTGGCCCGAGCCGGCGACGACAAAGCCGTTGGGCACGTCGACGGTGTATTCGAAATTGCCGTATTCACAGTAGAACTCGCCGGCGCCCAGGTAAGGCAGGTTGTTCCAACCCGTCACATCATCCAGCACCGCCATTCGCGGATACCATTGGGCGATCTCATATACCCAGCCGTCGTCCAGGAGGATGCGCCCCATGCGGTCGGCCCCTTCTTCGGGAATGGTGAAACTGTAGTCAATGGAAATGGACGCCTTTCCTCCGTTGGCCGCCAGGGGGGCCTGGAGCTTTATTTGCATACGGGTGTCCGTGATCGTATATGCGGCCGGCACGCTTTTGGCCATAGCCCCCGGCCCGTTGTAGAAAACGCCTCCGATCTCAAAGCCCCGGGTAATATTTCCTTCATGCCGGCTGCCGGCGGCATTCACCTGAGCGCCCCGCGAACCGGCCTGAAATTTGTTCTGTTCCAGTTGCAGCCAGAGATAGTCCAGCGGGTAAGGGCTGTTGTTAGTATAGGTGATGGCTACCTTGCCGATGATCTTGTGGTGGAGGGTGTCCAGTGTAGCGTATATGTCATAGTCGGCGCGGTTCTGCCAGTAGGCCGGGCCTGGCGTCCCGAGCGGGGAGCGGGTGGGTTGGGCGTGGAAGAGGATGGGGAAGAGCAAAAGAAGAATGATGGGGTAAAGAGCCTTGCCGTTCATTATCGAAGATTATTGGTTCCGGTGAAGAGCATTGGGTGATAGGTAGAGATACAGTGGAAATATGGTAGAAATACAATCGAAATGTTTGCCTTGAAGGGGGCATCAATTTTCCGCCTGCCCGGCGGGTTCGCCTTTGGAAGGCAGGCGGAAAATTGATGCGAAAATACCTTAACGCAGAAGCGTCAGGTCGCCCTGTAGTTCTCCGGGCACATCGCCCGTATCTGTCTCGGAGATGTATTGGAGAGTATAAAAATAGACCTCGGCAGGTGCGGGTTCGTCTTTATACGAGCCGTCCCATCCGTTGGCATCGGGGTCGTTGCCTTCGTAGACGAGTTCTCCCCACCGGTTGTAGACGCGCAGGGTATAACTCCCGGCCTTGATCCGGCAGTTCCTTTCCACCGGTTCGAAGAAGTCGTTATGGGTATCTCCATTGGGGGTAAATGCGCTGGGCATTACCAGCAAACAAGGGCAGTTGGCGTCCTCGTCCCGGTCCACGAAAGTGGTGAACTCCGCCATGCAGGCGCCGAGGGTGACCTCCACGGAAACCTCGATGGGGACATCAGTAGATTCCACGATAAACGTCGAATCGGTGCTTCCGTCCTGCCACACGTAGGTGGCGCCGTCGGTGCGGGCGTTGAGCGTCAGGGGGAAATCATCCTCGCAGGCGAGGGTGGTATCGGCGAAAGGCGCCGTTGCCAGTCCGGGCACATCAATTTCTTTAGACAGGGTGTCAGCTCCGCAGTCGGTGGCGATGAGGGTGATGGTATAGATGCCCGGATTATTATAGACATGAGTGGGGTTGGCTTCGGTGGAGGTGTTGGCGGCCCCGGAGGCCGGGTCGCCGAAATTCCACAGGAAGGACGCCCCCGGCGTGGAGGTGTTGGTAAAGCGGGTGGTATCGCCGGCACAGCCTACGGTGATGCCGAAGTCGGCTTCGGCCGAGCAGCGGTTGGCGTAGGCGATAGAGCTGTTGAGGAAATATTCCGTTCCGATGGCCGGTTGCGACAGGATCGCTCCGTCGGACAGGGATACGGTATACAGGCGGACGGTTCCATTCTCATCCTGGCCGGAGAAGGTATACGCCTGCCGGTTTTGGCTCAGGCTCTGGCTGTGCGCCAGGAAGCCATTGGCGGCTATGGGGCCGGAGAGGAAAGTAGATATTCCCGTTTCCGGGTCCAGGCGGGTGAAAGATGCCGCCTCACTATCCAGAAGGCCGTACAACTGGCCGTCCCGGCAGTTGTATTCCATGTTCCGGAAGGAAACATCATCGCCGATATCGAAATCGGTGAGCACCTGTCCCGTCTCTGTACTTACGGCAATCAGTTGGAGGCTGACAGGCCCGAAGTTGATGAAAAACAGCCGGTTGGCATAAGGGTCGATCGTTGCCGTCGAGGGGTCGATAGCCTGTTGGCTGAGGGGGGCGGCTACGGTTACCTCCCCGGTCTCCGGTTCGATAACGCTCAGGTTGTTCTGTTCATCCAGCGTATACAGCATACCGTTGAGGCAGTGGTATTCCAGAAAAGCAGGAATGATGGACAGGCCGGAGATGCTGATCACTTCACCAGTATTGAGGTCGACGGTTATCAGTTCCTCGCCCTGCACCGCATCGGAAGTGATGAAAAACAAACGGCCGCCTTCGTTATCAACGGTAACCGTTCCGGGAAGCAGCCCCCCGCTGAAGGCGGCATTGACGGATACGGGAGTGCTGTTGGCGGTATTGGGGTCGAGTGTTGCCAGAAGGTTGTCGTCATCCAGGTAGAAGAGCTTGCCGGCATTCTGAGCAGATGCCTGGGACAGGCTCAGCAGGATCAGGGATAGAAGCGTAAGGTTCCTTATCATCGGGATTATTGGTTTGTGTTTTCTTTTTGATTCGCAAAGGTAGGCAGACTTGCCAAGTTTCGGAAACCTGCAAGGCCTTTGCTTCTAATTCCTAACGTAGAAAAGGGGGTTATGTTACCTGGGGGGCGCCTCAGGCAAACTTTTGGATCTCGCTGCCGATCTCTTTAAAGCGGCGGATGGCGCCTTTGGGGTCATCGGCCTTGAAAATGGCGCTGCCGGCCACCAGGACATCGGCGCCGGCCTGCAGGACTTTTTCGGCGTTGTGCAGGCCGATGCCGCCATCCACTTCGATGCGGGCGGGTAGGTTGCGCACCGTCAGCCGGCCCCGGAGGCGCTGGATCTTGAGCAGCGTATTGTAGATGAACTTCTGGCCGCCGAAACCGGGGTTTACGGACATCAGGAGGACGAGGCCAACCTCCTCGAGGATATCCTCCAGCAGGCTGACGGAATTGTGGGGGTTGATGGACACACCAGGGGTGGCGCCGGTATCCCTGATCTGCTGAATGACGCGGTGCAGGTGGGTGCAGGCTTCATAGTGCACAGTGATCACATCGGCGCCGGCCTCCCGGAACTGTTCGATATACTTCTCCGGCTCCCGTATCATCAGGTGGACGTCGAGGGGCTTCTTGGACAGGCGTTTAACCGCCTCAATGACCATGGGGCCGAAGGTGATATTAGGCACGAAGTGCCCGTCCATAACATCGAGGTGCAGCCAGTCTGCCTGGCTTTCATTGACCATAGTGACCTCCTCCGCAAGGCGGGTAAAATCGGCGGCGAGTAAAGATGGCGCTACTAAATGTTTCATTCAGGGCCTCCGGGTTATCTTTTCAGGCTTAGAATTCTCAATGGGTAAAGATATAAAAAAAACCGGCCCCGCAAGCGGAGCCGGTTCCAAAAGAGCTTTGAGAGGCTATCTACATACCAAAAAAAAGAGGGCGTCCATTGATGCCCTCGAATAAAAATTCATGAGATTATAATTGCATTCGTGGGATCACAACTGAAAGAACCGCCGGGCGGCTCGACAAAAAAGGATTATAATTTGTTAGTAGTAAGCCGGATTTGAAGGCCTATTTAGCGCGATTATGATTTGTTAGCTGCAGTTTTTTCTGGTCTTTCGACATTTCTTTTCTGCACAGTACAAAAGTCTATAACTCTCCGCTCAATGTGAAGTACAATTAATTATATTACTGGGCTTTATTCTGTGGGTTGTTCAATTTTATGTAACTGATTTACAGTTATTTGTGTATTTTTTAGTGGTTAAATCTGTATTTTTGGGCTCCGGAAAATAATTTCCACCCCAAAAAAAAAGTGTTTTTTCTTGCCCCGTGGCCGGAATTCGGGCCAATCGGGCCTTCTCAGAGCAGGGCCGGAAGCCGGGTTTGAAAGGGAAAAGCGGCCTTTTTCATCCCAAAGGCAGGCCATCAAACATGGTTTCAGAAGGCGGAAGGAAGAAGCGGGCCGGCTCTGGTTCAGATTCACCGGCAGCAATGTAACCTATTCGGCGGCAAGGCGTATAAAAGAAAAGAGTGCTGCTGCAAATTGCAGAGCACTCTTTTCCAAGGTGTTCATGAGATAATAATCGTGTGTGCCTTACCGGAAAATATCCGGGCAGGGTAAGCCGGGGCTGCCGGCTGCTTTCATAGGGCAATTTGTTAGTAGTGGTTTTGGGCAGCTTGCGTTTTGGAGCCAATTCAGTTGAAAAATTTGCCGAGCTGCCTCTGTTTTCGGGAATTACATTTTTGCTAGTAATGAGTCACGTTTTTAAAATGGCCGCTGTTTATAGTGTTTCATCGTGAGGCACAGTACAAATGTCGGACAAAAAACGAGAGCACATAAGTACATTTTTGTATATTTCTGCCCGACAAAGAGCGGGAGTGTTTTTATAGATTGTTGATATTTAGTTTTTTATTCAGATTTATTATCGAATTACTGGAATTTAACCCTGGCCTGTTATGCATCAAAGCCGATTGGTAAAACATATTCGCGAGCTTTCTCCCAAGGACAGAGAACGTTTTTTGCAGTTTGCTCAATCTCCTTATTTCAACCAGCATGAAAAGACACAGGAGCTGCTGACTATCATATTGGGCCGGATTGACGGCCCGGCCAAGAACCTGGAAAAGCCCGTAGTGTTTCGCGCCCTTTTCAAGGGAGAGGCATATAATGAGCAGCAGTTACACAACGTAATGTCCTATCTCAAAAAGCTTTACCACGAATTCCTGGCCTATGAGCAGTTTGGCCATAAGCGGTACAACCGGCGCCTGTATACCCTGAAGGCAGCATTCAACAACCATCAGTTCGACATTCTGACCAACCGCAGCAAGCAGCTGAAGAAGAAACTGCGGGAGGATCCGGTGCACGACAATGAATATTACTATACCAATTATCACCTCAACAACATGCTGGGGTACTACAGCGGGCATTACTTCGACCGCTCGGAGACCAATACCTTCCAGCAGATGCTCGATAACCTGGACAAGTATTACATCGTGGAGAAGCTCCGCAATTGCTGCCACCTCACGGCCAACTCCATCATGATGAATACGACCTATAATTTCCGGATGCTGGATGAACTGCTGCGTTATCTGGAAGAAAACTGGGACGATTACAAGGAGGATACCACCATTGTGCTGTACTACCGGGTGCTCATGAGCATGAACGATGAGCAGAACCCTCTACACTATCAGCGCATGAAGCGCATGCTGGCCGAAGATATGGATTCCCTTTCCTCGGATGACGGACGAGACCTGTACAGCTTTTCCTATAATTATTGTATCCGGATGATCAACTCGGGGCATAGTGAATACCTCCGGGAATTGTTCCAACTCTACAAACAGGGCCTCAAACAGGAGCTGGTGCTGGAAAAGGGCATGATCTCCGAGTGGGACTACAAGAACATCGCCACCCTCGGCTGCCGCCTTCAGGAATTTGAATGGACAGAGCAATTCCTTCAGGATTTCAGGGACAAGCTCCCGCCCCACCGCCAGGAAAATGCCTACAACTACAACCTCGGTAACCTGTACTACAACAAGAAAATGTATAACGAGGCCCTTTCCGCCCTACTACTGGTACAGTTCACAGATGTGAAGTACCACCTCAATACGACCTTCCTCCTGTTGCGCACCTACTACGCCCTGAAAGATACCGAGGCGTTGCTTTCGCTGATCGAGACCCTCCGCATTTACGTGATCCGCAACCGCAAGATCACCACAGAGCAGAAAAGAGGGTATACCAACTTCCTTCGCTTCGCCCGTAAGCTGGTGCTGCTGAAGCACCATGCCTCCACCTATTCCCGCAAATCCCTGGAAGAGGAACTGGCCAAGCTGGCGCAGAAGATCGAATCTACGGAGAATGTCATCAACAAGTACTGGCTGCTGGACGAATGCCGGGGAGAAGCGGTGAGTGTGTATTAGGGAAGGAGGGAATTTTACCTGGCTGGAATGGAAGGCCGAGGGCCCGCGATGTTTCCTTGGGAGAAGGAGGGGCTCTATGCAGGCGGGTGAACTTTATTTTCCTGAAAGCGTAACGATTTGCCGGAATTTCCATTATGGGGGCAAAGTTTCATTGTCCAAACCAAACTACACATTATGGCAGCCCGTTGCAGCGGTTCATTTTTTGCATTGGTTCTTTTCATTCTGTTTTTCAGTGCCAGTGAGGCTCATACCCAGCCCAGGAGAGGGGATTCGCCTTCGCCCAAGCGGGAATTCCGGGGCGTCTGGGTGGCTACGGTCAACAACCTGGACTATCCGAAGCGGCCCACCACCTGGCCGACGGCCCATAAGGAAGAGTGGAAGAACATGCTCAAAAAGCTCAAAGAGCTGGGGTTCAACGCCGTGATCTTCCAGGTGCGCCCGGCCGGCGATGCATTCTATTTTTCAGAATACGCCCCCTGGTCGGAATACCTGACCGGCAAGCAGGGGATGCCGCCCAGCCCGGAATACGACGTCTTGGAGTTCCTCATCGAAGAAACCCACAGGAATGGGATGGAATTTCACGCCTGGTTTAACCCCTTTCGGGCAACTATGGGCCTGGATACCGCCGCTTTGCACCCCCTGCACGTCTTCAACCAACACCGAAAATGGGTGGTGCGCTACGGCCGCCGCTTCTATCTCAACCCCGGCATCCCACAGGTGCGCGAACACGTGCGGGACGTAGTGGCCGAAGTAGTGGCTAAATATGATGTAGACGGCGTACACTTCGACGACTATTTCTATCCCTATCCACTGGCCAATGAAACTTTCCCCGACAGCCTGGAATTTCGCTTCTACGGCTCTGCCTATAAAGATATTGGCGACTGGCGCCGCAGCAATGTGGATGCCGTCGTGGAAATGGTGAGCGCTTCCATCAAAGAGCTGAAGCCCAATGTCTATTTCGGGGTCAGCCCTTTTGGCGTATGGCGCAATAAGGACAAAGACCCTATGGGGTCGGAAACCAGGGCCAGCATCGGGTCTTATGATGACCTTTACGCCGACATTCTGGGCTGGCTGCGCAACGGGTGGATCGATTATGTCATCCCCCAGCTCTACTGGAACATCGGCTTTGAGCCCGCCGATTACGCTTCTCTGCACCGCTGGTGGAGCCTGCATTCCGGCCCCGGCCAGCTGTACATCGGCCATGCCGCCTATAAAGTGGGCAACGACCGGCAGGAACAATGGAACGAGCCGGGTGAGATCGGCCGGCAGGTCATTCTCAACCGCCGCAACCGCCGCGTCAGCGGCGCCGCCTTTTTCCGTGCGCAGTCGGTACTGGATGACCCGCTGGGGCTGAAGGATTCCCTGCGGGTTTATTTCAGGGAGCTGGCCCTGCTGCCCGAACGGCCAGAGTTGTCTCAGGGCCTGTTTTCCGCGCCCAGCCTGAAAAAGGTGAAAAACCAGCGAGGTAAGGCCAGGGTCGTCTGGGGGCCGGCAAAGGAAGACAGGGACAGGCCTCCCAGTTATTACATCGTTTACCGGTTTGCCGGAAATGGCGTGGGTGATATGGATGCACCTCAGAATATCCGTTATATCAGTTGTTTTAACGACGACAGTAAAAAGTTTCAGTACATCGACGCTTCTATTGAGGAAGGCCAAACCTACACTTATCTGGTGACGGCAGCGAACCGTGCCCACACAGAAAGCGCTCCCAGCGAGCCTGTCACCGTGACCCGTCAGGATAACCGCATCAGGAAATACAAGCCTCCCAGGCAGAGCAAGCGGAGGCGGGGTAAGAAGTGAGCGCACTAGGTTTTTGAATTTTTGATGTGTGATGTGCGATTTTTGAGGTGTGGCATTCTGCCGGAGAAACGTCAAAAACCGCACATCAAAAGCCCTGTCCCCTATGATTTTGTGGTTGTGAAAGAAAAGTGCAGCGCCGTGTTTATGTGAGAAAAAAAGCGGAAATGGTGTCAATTATATGAGCAGAGTAAACCCCTGCCTCCTTCCTTCTGTTAGAATATGTGAAAAAAACAACCGCAAATGATAATAAAAGACAACTGGCAAACTCTGGCTCATACCGAAACCACTGAATTGAATAAGGCGTCAACCCAGCTCCACCATGCTGCGCAGTTTGTCGCCATTTTTGGCAACAGCCTTCTCCCCAAAGCCGCCGATGACTCTCAGTCGAATATGGCCTGGCTTTCCAAACTGAAGGCGCTGGCCGGCCAGGAAATTAACCTGAAACGGCGTATCCGGATGGCCCTGCTCTATGAAACCTTTGAATTGCAGCTGATCAATGAGAACGAAGAAGCCCTGGGTGTTTTTCCACTTTCCGGGCAGACCAAGGCCACGGCGCTCAGCTTCGTGCGTACCCAGGCCCGCTCTTTTGGAAAAAAAGCGGATGATATTCAGCCGATCACTCATTTCAACCTGCCCAAACATGGACTGGATGAAGGAGCGCCTTTTCACATGACGGACCCCGGGTATTTTCAGGAATTGGCCCGATACCGCCACAACGCTCAGCTTGTACTCGCCGAAATTGCCAAAGAATATGAATACGCAACGGAGGTTGCCACCTGGCCTCACCACTTCGATACCGGAAGTGTGATCCCCGTTAAGTTTGATGACCAGAGCAACCTGACCAAAACGGTCGGTATCGGCCTGGCCCCGGCCGATAATATTGCCGGTGAATTCTATTTCTACGTCAACCACTGGCAAAAAGAAGGCAAGGCCGATTACAATACCCTGCCCAGCCTGCCGGAAGGCGCCGAATGGCATACTGATGAATGGAAAGGCGCCATACTCAAAATGTCGGAAGTAGTAAAGAAAAAAACGGCCGCAGAGCAGGCTGAACTGGTGGATTCCTTCCTGCGTTCGGCGGTTGATGCCTCCTTTGGGATACTGGATAAAGAAGCAGTTAAAGCTTAATTTTTTAAACAATCCGGTAAGGGCGGCATTATTAGATTAACGTCAGTTCGGGATGCATTCGAGAATATATAGTCTCAAAACCCTGATTTTGTTGATCGTTGTTGGTTGCCTGTTGGCGTTGTCAGTTCCCGGGAACAAACAACTGACAACCAGCAACAAGTAACTGGCCTAAAGGATTGATTTTCAAAGCCACTAATCCCGAACTCACGTTAGATTAGGAAAAGCGGCGCAATAGTGAGCCACTGCCTTTCTGATAAACCCTACACCTAATGATCTTAGCCCTGAGGTTTAGCCAGTGGGTTTTCACCTTGCTGGCAGGCATAGTCCTCTTCATCAATTCCTGTGTCTCCTTTCACACGGAAGACGCGAAAGTAGAGCGCTACTTCGGGAAGCGCCGGGCGCCGGCCCGCATCCACTATCTCGATTTTCAGGGTAACCCCAGCCGCTATATCGAAACAGGGCTGGATCAGAAGGATACGCTCATAGTTTTCGTGCATGGAGCACCAGGGTCCTCGAACAACTTCTACCGCTATCTCGCCGATCCGGTGCTGCGGCAAAGAGCCCGCCTGGCAGCTCTCGACCGCCTGGGATACGGAGAATCCGCCCTGGGCAAAGCGGTAACATCGATTGCAGTACAGTCCGAACAGGTTCGGCAGGTGGTTCGGCAGTACGATGCAGAGTTTGTTATCCTGGTGGGCCATTCCTACGGAGGCCCCATTGTCGGCAAATGTGCCATGGATTATCCGGAAGAGGTGTCGGCCGTAGTCATGCTGGCCCCGGTCAATGACCCCGATAATGAGCCCATCTTCTGGTATTCCCATATCGGCCGCTGGAAAGCCACCCGCTGGATGCTGCCGGCAGCCCTCAAAGTTTCCGCCGATGAAAAGTTTTCCCATGCCGAAGCCCTGCAAGCCATCGCCGGCGGATGGAGAGATATCTCCGTTCCGGTCGTGCATATTCACGGCAGAAAAGACGGCCTGGCGCCGTTGTCCAATATCACATTCAGTGAAAAAAATATACCTCCCCAATTCCTCAATCTGATCTATCTGGAAAATACCGGACATTTAATTCCGTGGACGGATTACGAAATTGTGCGGGAGGCTCTGCTGGATCTGCTGGGCGGCTGAAGGCCTAGTATTGTGTAAAAGTGTAAATGTGCAAGGGTGTAAGAGGCCGGGCGCCCATACTCATACACATTTACACTTTTACACCCTTCCACGCTTAGAGTTTGTTCAAAATTCGATGATGAGGCGAAAGCGAGGAAATTTTGTTCTGAACAAGGCAAAAAACGTAGGCATACCTGGAAGGTATGACGAGGCTTTTTAACGCAGTGCAGGATAAAATTTGCCGCTTGGAGCCCATTGATTGAATTTTGAACAAACTCTAAACCTTTACACAAAAAGAAACATACCATGACACTCCAAACCAACATCACGCGGGCACGAACCATTTTGCATCGCTACCGGGAGGTACGGGAGCAGAGCCTCAACCTCTGCGCTCCCCTTGAAGTGGAAGACTTCGTTGCCCAGCCGGTAGTGTACGTCAGCCCCCCCAAATGGCACCTCGGGCATGTCACCTGGTTTTTTGAAAATTTTATCCTGGCCAAATACCTGGATGGCTACACGCTGTTCAATGAACGCCTGAATTACTGCTTCAACAGTTACTACCAGAGCCAGGGGCCGCGCATCCTGCGCAATAAGCGGGGCAACCTTACCCGCCCGCCCCTCCGCGAAGTGCTGGCTTACCGCTCCTATGTCGATGAACACCTGGCGCGCCTGCTGGGGCAGTATCATGACAATGAGGCGCCGCAGGAACTGGCGGCGCTGATCGAAGTGGGCCTGCAGCACGAACAGCAACACCAGGAACTGCTGGTAACGGATATCAAGTACATCCTGGGGCACAACCCCCTGCACCCCGCTTATGTGGAAACGGAGGGCCGGGCCGGGGAAAACAAAAAAGCCTCCAAACTGGCCTTTACCACTATCCCGGAAGGTGTCTATGAGATCGGTTATCAGGGCGACGGCTTCTGCTGGGACAACGAACTGAGCGTTCACAAAACCTACCTCCACGAATACGCTATTGCCAACCGCCTGGTAACCAACGCCGAATACATCGAGTTCATTGAAGCCGGCGGGTACGATAACTTCGAACACTGGCTGGATGAAGGCTGGTCGTGGGCACAGTCACTGGAGGTAAAGGCCCCTCTCTACTGGTACGAACAGGACGGCCAGTGGTGGCACTATACCCTCCACGGCCTTCAGCCGGTGAACCCCAGCGAACCCGTAACCCACATCAGCTATTACGAGGCCGACGCCTATGCCCGCTGGCGGGGCCTGCGCCTGCCCACCGAGCAGGAATGGGAAACCGCCTGCCGGCGCTGGTACAAGAAGATACCGGAAAACGGCAATTTCGTCGAGTCGGGTCGTTGCCACCCCATCGCTCAGCGAGGGCCAAAAGACCACCAGATGCTGGGCAATACCTGGGAATGGACCGGGAGCGCTTATCTTCCTTATCCCAATTACCCGCAGTTCGAAGGCGGCCTGGGTGAGTATAACGGCAAATTCATGGTCAACCAGATGGTGCTGCGCGGCGGTTCCTGCGCAACGCCCATCTCGCATATACGAATGGCCTACCGCAATTTCTTTCACCCCGATGAGCGTTGGCAGTTTACGGGGCTGCGGCTGGCGAAGTAAGGAAATAGTGTATCAGTGTTGGGGTGTATCGGTATATCAATCGTTCTGGTTAGTGGCCACACAGGTATGCTGCACCAGCCCCCTGATACACTACAAACTAATGCACTAATACACCAAAATACCGATACACACAAACTATGTCTACCATACCACGATCCCAACCGCTCACCGCCTTCGCACGGGATGTGCTCGAGGGCCTGAGCCGAACCCCCAAAAAACTGTCGTCAAAATACTTTTACGACGAGCGGGGCGACAAGCTGTTCCAGCAGATCATGCGCATGCCGGAGTATTATCTCACCGATTGCGAGCTGGAGATCTTTGAAAGCCGGAAGGAAGCCGTTCTTCAGGCGATCGGCCTCGATCATTTTCAGCTCCTCGAGCTGGGCGCCGGCGACGGGATGAAGACGAAAGTCCTCCTGCGCCACTTCCTGGAACGCGGCGTTGACTTTCAATATCAGCCTGTAGACATCTCCCGGAATGTGCTGCTGGAACTGGAGGAGAGCCTGCAGGCCGAATTGCCCGGCCTTCGGGTGAAGAGCCTGCAGGGCGACTACTTTAAAGTCCTGCACGAACTGCATGGCGGTTCCGGCAAACCTAAAGTAGTGCTCTTCCTCGGGGCCAACATCGGCAACTACACCCTGGAGGAAGCCCGGAATTTTCTCACGGCCATACAGGCTGAGCTCAACCCCGGAGACCTGCTCCTCATCGGCTTCGACCTGAAAAAGAACCCGGATACTATCCTCAATGCCTACAATGACCCGGCCGGCATCACCGCCGCCTTCAACCTCAACCTGCTCCGCCGAATGAACCGCGAGCTGGGCGCCAACTTCGAATTGCAGGACTTCAAGCATTGGGAGACTTACAACCCCGCCAACGGCGAAACGAAAAGCTACCTCGTCAGCCTGAAAGATCAGCACGTTTTCATCAAGGAACTAAACCGATCCTTCCATTTCGAGGCCTGGGAAGCTATAGATGTGGAACTGTCGAAAAAATACAGCCTCTCCGAGCTGGAAAGCCTTGCCGTGCAGGCCGGCTTCACCGTGCAGGAACATTTCTTTGATAAGAAAAGGTATTTTGTCGATAGTTTGTGGCGAGTGGGGTGATTGTTAGATTGTTGGGCCGGCAGCCTCCTCGCCACCCATCCATCCCCTCTCAAACCATCACTTCCAACACCCTCAGCGCCTGTTGCAGGTGCCTCTGCTGGTGAGCGGCCACGAAGCGGAAAGCATCTCCCGTCTTTATACGCAGCAATCGGAAGACCTCTACGCGCACTGCCCGACGGTTCAGGTTGGCGCCCTTGGCTTTGGTGAGCAGTTCCAGCAGGTGGCGCTGGTGGCCCAGGAATTCTTCCAGCACTTTCACGCTCAGCCGGCTGCCGGAGGAAGGGTTGAGGTGGGCCATCGTTTTCATGGGTTTGGTGTTTTCCGGAACAACGGATTGGACGAAGTAGTTGCCCAGCCAGCCGGGGCGGAAAGGAGCGGCTTTTCCCTTATGTTCCAGAGCCCGTTCCAGTTCCGGGTTGTAAAAGCGGTTGTAGCGGTTGAGGTGCTCGAAGCACTCCAGGATGCTCCATTTCTCCGGGGCGGGCTTTTGGTTCAGCTCACTCTTCTCCAATGGCAACAATTCGGTTTCCACCGTTTCGATGATCTGCTGCACGTCGTTCTGCAGCCGGGTGATAAGGTTTTGCGTTTCCATGATCGTTCTGAATTTTTGACAAAAATAGAGGGACGGGGAAAGGAAATCCTTGATCGGGATCAAGATTCTTATACCTTGACGGATACACGGATACACGGATACACGGATACACGGATACACGAATACACGAATACACGAATACACGAATACACGAATACACGAATACACGAAT
>CAYQKY010000105.1:0-27708 GCA_964418125.1 uncultured Phaeodactylibacter sp. | reverse complement strand
TCCGCAAATATACGCCTTTTACGGGGCTTTGGAAATCCTTTGTCGAAAAAATGGGAATGGTGAGGTTGGTGTATTCGTGTATCTGTGCATTGGTGTAAGAACATGGACTGAATTAATGAATGAGTGAATTACTGAATATCCGGGGGCTTAGCCACGTTTCCATGTCTCAATGTTTCTGTCCACCCACTTAACCCCCACCTCCTCTGCCACTCCGTCACCTCTCCCGGGAAACACCTGTCATTTTATCCGGCCGGCCACGCTGGCATTACTCTTGATGTTAAGTCGTATAGGATAATCGCACCGAACGTCTGCCCCACGGCAGTTGTTCTATATGTACATCGAAATCCGGGGCAGAGTGATGGCGGGTATGCTGAAAAATCATTCACTCATTCAGCCCCTTACCCAAAAGAAAAAAATGAGCGAAGACAAGATATTCCTTCAAAAGATAACCAATTTCGGCCGCACTGCGGCTTTAATGGCGGGCATGCTGGCCCTGGTGCTGGCTCTGGGCTATTCTCTTTTCGGCCCCACGGGCCTGATCTGGGCGGGCGTCCTGGGTGTGATCGGCATGGTGGCCAGTACCCGGCTCCCTTCGCAACTGATCATGCGCATGCAGGGAGCGCGCCCCCTGAGGAGCCATGAGGCGCCCAATCTGTTGAGCGTCATGAAGCAGCTTTCCGAGCGGGCGGGCCTGGACCGTATGCCCCAGCTGTACTATATCCCCAACGGAGTGCTCAATGCCTTTGCCACGGGCAGCCAGAAAGACCCGGCGATCGCCCTTACGCACGGGCTGTTGAGCCGGCTCAGCCTGAGGGAACTCTCCGGCGTGCTGGCGCACGAGCTCAGCCATATCCGAAACAAAGACCTGCAACTCAAATCGACGGTCAACATCATTCTGCGCCTGACCCGCTCCTTCTCCTTCCTCGGGCAGTTGCTATTGTTCCTTTACCTGCCCATGCTGATCATGGGCCAGCCGCCCTTCTCCTGGGTGGCCATCCTGTTGCTCATCTTCGCCCCTACCCTGATGGCGGCGATGGCCAACGCCTTCTCCCGCACCCGCGAACTGGAGGCCGACCTGGAGGCTGCCCGCCTGACCGGCGACCCCGAAGCGCTGGCCCTGGCCCTCCAGAAACTCGATTTTTACAACCAGGGCGGCTTCTTCAGCTTCCTGAGGCCCAAGCCGGGGATCAATATCCCCAAGTGGCTGCGCAGCCACCCCTCTACCAATGAGCGCGTCGAACGCCTCCGCGCTCTGGCCCCCAAATACGAACCGAAGATCTTCTGGCCGGAAAATGAGAACGGCAGGGACGAGCTGTTCGCCCCATTCCGGCAGCGGAAAAGTTTCTGGGTTTAAAAATCACTGATTGTAACGTTTTGCGTAGCTGCCCTGAAGACGTGAACCCGGATCCCCAAATTTATACTGACGAACGCCTGCGTTGTCAGTATACGCTGACCAGCTATGCGTCAGTGTATTTGGGCCGGAGACGTTACCCCAGTCAATTTGAGGGGATATGGGTTTATCGTCTTCGACGCCAAAAAATTTTGGTTCACCCTGTGGAATTTATATTTATTCCACAGGGCAGGCCGAGTTAGCATTCGCCATTGCAGCTACGCAATCCGTGATAATCAGAAAAATCACGGTTTCACTGTTGCATGGTTGAGGGCGCTCCGGAAAGTCCAATGATGGAATGATGGAATGAATATAATTCCATATGTATTAGCTCTTGTAAAAAAGGCTTTGATATATGAAATTCGCATTCAATCATTCATTCCTCCAGTCATTCATTCCCTTAAAGGAGCTTTCCGGAGCGCTCCCATCCATGAATCCATGAAACAGTTTTCCCCCCTTCCCATACAGCTCCTCATTTAAAAAATCGTAACTTTCGTTCTCAAATCGGATATTGGTTCGTGAACAAAAAATAATCCCACAACTTGGGAGGCTGCAAATGCGTGGCTTCCCGAAAAGGAACATGAAAAATGAGGAAATATTTACCACTTCTTCTCCTACTCTCTTTCCATTCAACGAATACCTTCTGCCAGGTTACTTTCGCCGATTCCACCAGCCAACTGGAGAACGGCACGCTGCGCAGCGGCGCCCCCATGGGGGTGGTGGATATGAACGGCGACGGCCTGGACGACATCGTCTGCCTGGACAACCGCAGCCTGCTGTACATCCACTACCAGCTCCCGGATTCGGCCGTCTTCATCACCCGGTTCATTGCCGACCTGGGAGGGGCAAAATGGAGCCTCTGTGTGGCCGATGCCGACGGCAACGGGTTCAACGACATCTTCACCGGCGGCGCCTATAACAACCTTTACCTGCTCCGGGCCGACAACAGCGGCAGCAGCTACGCCACTACCATCATCACCAATCCGTCCATCTTCCTGCAGGGGTCCAACTTTGTGGATATCGACCTCGACAATGACCTCGACGTGTTTGCCTGCCACGACGACGGGCTGAGCGTCCCGTTCGCCAACGACGGGGCGGGCAACCTGACGGCCGACTTCAGCCTCATTAACGCCGCCTCCACCATCCCCTCCGACAATTCGGGGAATTATGGGTCGGTCTGGACGGACTACGACAACGACGGCGACCTGGACCTTTACATCTCCAAGTGCCGCCTCGGCGTCGACGACCCCACTGACGGGCGCCGGCTCAACCTGCTCTTCCGCAACGACGGCAACGGCAACTATTCAGACGTCGCCGCCCAGGCCAACCTGCAGCCCTTCGGGCAATCCTGGGCCTCCGATTTCGCCGATATAGACAATGACGGCGACCTGGACTGCTTCGTCATCAACCATGACATCAACAATACCCTCCACCGCAATAACGGTGACGGTACTTTCACCGACATTACCCTGGCCAGCAACCTGGCCTCCGCTTTGAACAACGTCGGGGCCGGCATACAGGTGAAGTTCGCCGACTTCAACAACGATGGTTTCGTCGACCTGCTTTTCACCTCCCTGGGCAACGATCACGCCTTACTGATCAACAACGGCAACAATACGTTCAGCCGAGCCGCAACCCCATTCCCCGGCGCTCCTACGCGCATTCACAGCGCAGCGGTGGGCGACCTCAACAACGACGGGTTTCTGGATGTGTACGCTGGCTTCGGCTTCAGCTACAACCAGGTGAGCAATGAGAGCGACCGCCTGTTCATCAATACCGGCAACGGCAACCACTTCTTCAAGGCCCGCCTCAGGGGAAATTCCCCCAACACCAACGGCGTCGGCGCGCGGCTGGAGCTCTACGGCAGCTGGGGCAAGCAGGTCCGCGAGATCCGCAGCGGAGAAAGTTATGGGATCATGAATTCCTATACGGCCCACTTCGGGCTGGGGAGCTCCAGCACCATCGACAGCCTGCTGATCCGGTGGCCATCCGGCAATATCGACCTGCTCACCAGCCCGCCTGCCGACACCATGCTGTATATCGAAGAGGGCAGCTTTTGCATACCCAACGCCGGATTTCAGGCATCCAGCCCCGGCCTGACCGTCACTTTCCAAGGCCTTGGCGACGTTGGGGTCGCCGACTGGCAGTGGGAGTTTGGCGATGGGGCTACCGGCAACGGACAGGAGGTTACCCACACTTATGCCGACGAAGGGGTTTATACCGTCTGCCTGACGACCAACGGCAGTTGCGGCCAGGCCCAGTCCTGCCGGGATGTAACGGTCGTTTGCTTCAGCCCGCTTGCCGATTTCACCTTTGCTACCGATGGCCTGGACGTATCCTTCGAGGACAACTCTCCCGGCTCCCCTACCGAATGGTACTGGACGTTCGGCGACGGGCAGGCCTCCACCGAACAAAACCCCAATCATGGCTTTGACACACCGGGGCTCTACTTCGTCTGCCTCACCGCCACCAACGAATGCGGCAATTCTTCCTCCTGCGATTTCGTACAAGTGGCCTGCGGCAACGTCACTACCGCCTTTGACTACGATGCCGACGGCCTTTCGGTGCAGTTCATCGATTTCTCCTCCGCCGGCACCACGGATTGGCAGTGGGACTTTGGCGACGGCGCCACCTCTGCAGAGCAAAACCCGCTTCACGATTTTCCCATGACGGGGTCCTATGACGTCTGCCTCAACATCGTCGGCGTCTGCGGGCAGGGGCAATACTGCAATACGGTCAATGTTTCCTGCCCTCCTCCTCAGGCGCAATTTACCATCACTGCCGATGAGCTGAGCATCACTTTTCAGGATACCTCCATCTATGAACCCACGAGCTGGAACTGGGACTTCGGGGATGACAGTACTTCCACGGAAGAGATCCCGGTACATACCTACACCGCCCCGGGCACCTATACTGTTTGCCTGCAGGTGAGCAGCCCCTGCGGGCAGGATTCCGCCTGCCAGGACATTACCGTTACCTGCAACCCGCCGGAAGCCGGCTTCAGCTATGCCGCCAACGAGCTGGAATATACCTTCACCGACACCTCCACCAACCAGCCTGCCAGTTGGTTGTGGATCGTGGAAGGGCAGGACAGCCTGCGGGGCCCCATCCTGGAGTATACCTTCGACGGCGCCGGCATTTATGAAATATGCCTGCAGGCCGGCAGCATCTGTGGCATGACGGAAACCTGCCGGATGGTACAGGCCGGCTGTGCCCCTCTGCAGGCCGGCTTCTCCTACCAGGCCGACGGGCTGAGCCTTTCCTTTGCCGATACATCCGGCATGACGGCCACTAACTGGGGCTGGGACTTCGGCGACGGCGCTACTTCCCAATTACAAAACCCTCTGCACAGCTACAGCCTGCCGGGAGATTACGAAGTATGCCTGACGGTGGGCAATAGTTGCGGTGACAGCACCACTACCTGCCGGCAACTGAGCCTCAGTTGCCCGGCGCCGGAAGCGGGGTTCAACTATCAGGCGAACATGCTATCCCTTTTCCTCGCCGATACGAGCAGTGGCGCCCCCACCCAGTGGCTATGGTCTTTCGGGGACGGCAACTCTTCCGCTCAGGAGAACCCGCAGCATACCTACGCCGCGCCGGGCAGCTATGAGGTATGCCTTACCGCCATCAGCGTATGCGGTAGCACTCAAACCTGCCAAACGGTTGTCATAGAATGTGCCGAGCCGGTAGCCGGCTTTATGATACAAAGGGACGGCCTGTCCATTACCGTTACCGATACTTCACGGAATATACCCACCCAGTGGTCGTGGACTTTTGGAGATGGGAACAGCAGTAATGCCCAAAACCCTCAGCATACCTTTGCCGCCCCCGGCACCTACACCATCTGCCTGCTGGCCGGCAGCGTCTGCGGCAGCGATCAGGCCTGCCGCCAGGTGACGGTAACCTGCAACGCGCCACAAGCCGCCTTCACTTTCCAGGCCGACGAGCTTGCCATTTCCTTTACCGACCAGTCGGCCAATGCCCCCGCCAGCTGGGTATGGGACTTTGGCGACGGCGCCTTTTCTGCGGAGGCCAACCCCCAGCACACCTATTCTCTGCCCGGCAATTACCAGGTATGCCTGCAGGTGAGTAGCGCCTGCGGCAGCACCGAAACCTGCCAGACAATACAGGTTAGCTGTGCAGCCCCTCAGCCTGGATTTACCTTCCAGGCCGACGAACTGAACCTGTCCTTCACCGGCCAGGCCACCAACAACCCCGATTCCTGGCTGTGGACTTTCGGCGACGGCAATTCTTCCACCCTGTCCAACCCGCAACACGAATACGCCGCCCCCGGCAGCTATCAGGTATGCCTGCAGGCCGGCAGCATCTGCGGGCAGAATACCGCCTGCCAGACGGTTGAGGTATCCTGCGCAGCTCCCCAGTCGGCATTCAGTTACACCATCAACGCCCTTTCGGCCTCCTTTACTGACAATTCCCTGCCCGCCGCCACCCAATGGGCCTGGACCTTCGGCGACGGATCCACCTCCACGGAAGCCAACCCCCAGCACACCTACCCGGCGCCGGGCACCTATACGGCCTGCCTGGAAGTGAGCACCATCTGCGGAAGTACCCAGTCGTGCCAGACATTCTCCGTGAGCTGTTCACCCCCCGAAGCGGGGTTCACCTACACGCCCAGCCAATTGGCCGTCACTTTTACCGACCAGTCCACCAATACCCCCACCGAATGGCTCTGGGATTTCGGCGACGGCAATACCGCCACTGCGGCAAACCCGCAGCATACCTACGAGTTGCCCGGCACTTACCAGGTATGCCTCACAGCAGGCAGCGTCTGCGGCATGACGCAGTTTTGCCAGAACCTCACTGTCACCTGTTTCGCCCCCCAGGCGAACTATACCTATACCGCCGATGAACTGACCCTCAGCTTTACCGACATTTCCACCAATAACCCTGCTACCTGGATGTGGGCTTTTGGCGACGGCAATACTTCCACCGAGCAAAACCCCACCCACACTTTTGAAGTACCGGGCAGCTATCTCGTCTGCCTGTCGGTAAGCAGCCCCTGCGGCAATACCCAGCGCTGTGAACTGGTGGAAGCCGGGTGCACGCCGCCCCAGGCCGGCTTCGACTATTCCGCCGACGGCCTTGTCTTCACTTTCCGGGACACCTCTTCCGCCGGCGCCGTCGCCTGGCTGTGGAACTTCGGCGACGGAAGCAGCTCGACCCAGGCCAACCCGCAACACCTCTACAGTGCGCCGGGAGCCTACGAAGTATGCCTGACGGTAAGCAACATCTGCGGCAATACCAGGGCCTGTACTACCGTAATGGCCAGTTGCCTGCCTCCAGAGGCGGATTTTTCCGTCACCCTGCAGGGGCTGACGGCCGGCTTCAGCGACAATTCCACCAATGCCCCTGAAGAATGGTTCTGGGATTTCGGGGATGGCAATACTTCTACCTCCCCGGAGCCGGTGCATACCTTTGAAGCGCCGGGAGTATACGAGGTATGCCTGATCGCCGGCAACGCCTGCGGGCAGGACACCCTGTGCCGGGAAGTAGAAACGATGACGACGGGGCTGGACGAGCCGGGACAGCAGGCTTTGAAAGTGAGTGTGTATCCGAATCCGAGTTCTCAAGTTACACACCTGCTGGTAAGCGCCCCGGAACAGGGAGAATACCGGTGGGAACTGTACAACAGCCTCAGCCAACGCGTGAGCGCCGGTGAAGGAAGGACTGAAATGGCAGAACCGGTCGATATGGCCGCCCTGGAAAGCGGATTGTACTGGATGGTTGTCCGGATGAAAGAATGGAGGAGAGTGATGAAGGTGGTGAGGGAGTAGTGCGAATGTTCTGGGGGCCAAAAGCAGCGTGGAGCGAATTTTCCACCATATATTATATTATACGGAACCTTCGCCTTCTGCGGGATGAAGGTGCTGATGCCGTACATCGTCTACCGGGCCAAACGGCTGGAGGAAGAGGAGAAAGAGCGGCTGCTGGAGGAGTGGGGCGGTATCCTGAGGAACCTGAATAAACGGGTGGTTTTGTATTGAGGCGGGTTTCCCGACAGGCAGGGGCTCAACGGTTGTTCACTTTTTGGTGTTTGGTGTTCGCTGGCTGGCCTTGGCTCATTTGGGCGCCAACCTCGTGCGAAATAAGCAAATTCATAAACCGATAAAAACCTTTCTTTTTTAAAAATTAATTTTCGTTTTAACCTTGTATTTTTAAAATCATATCTGCATTTTTACCAAAATATAAAAAATGCAACGAAACATCACCATAAAACTCATCAGCTGGTCTGAACAAAAAAACAGGAAACCCCTGATTATCCACGGGGCCAGGCAAGTTGGAAAGTCTTATTCGATCGTTGACTTCGGGGAAAAGCATTTCAATGGGAAGATTCATGTCGTGAACCTGGAGAAGCGGCTAAACTGGCACAAGGTTTTCGAAGCAGACCTGGACGCCAAACGTATTGTCATGGAATTGGAGGTACTGCTGAATGAACGAATAGAAGCGGGAAAAAGCCTACTTTTTTTTGACGAGATCCAGGCATGCCCGAATGCGATCAGCGCCCTTCGTTATTTTTATGAAGAAATACCCGGCCTGCATGTTATTGCAGCGGGTTCCCTTCTGGAATTTGCCCTGCAGGATATCTCTTTTCCCGTTGGAAGAATACAACTGATGAACATGCACCCCATGAATTTCTCAGAATATTTAACAGCAACCGGGCGCTCACAATTGGCTGAAATAATAGCCTCCCCACCCAAAGCGTTGCCCGAAACTATTCATGAACAACTGCTTTCCGAGGTACGCCGTTATTTTTTCATAGGCGGCATGCCCGAATGTGTGAAAACTTTTCTGGAAACATCCAGCCTGAAAGATGTATATGAAGTCCAGTCGGACCTTGTTAATACTTTTCGGCAGGATTTCTCAAAATATACCCCCTATGCAGACAAACGATGCCTGAACGACGTTCTTTTCTCTGTCGCTCAAAAAACCGGACAACAGATCAAGTATTCGACTCTTTCGGACAGTTTTACCAACCCCACGATAAAAAAGGCTTTTGACCTGTTGTGCACGGCACGGCTGATCCACAAGGTACGAGCGTCCTCACCTGCCGGGCTACCATTGCGAGCCGGTGCTTCCGACCGAAAATTCAAAGCTATTTTGCTTGACGTTGGCTTATTATCCCACCTCAGCGGCATGTCTTTTCAAACGGAGTATATCAAGGACAAGCTTCTGACAATTTTCAAGGGGGCGATGGCCGAACAATTTGTGGGGCAGGAGTTTCTGGCCAGTGGGCAGGAAGAATTATTTTACTGGTCGAGGACTGCCAGAAGCAGTACAGCTGAGGTTGACTATCTTACCGTAAAAAACGGAGCTATTATTCCGATAGAAGTTAAAAGTAGTTCATCCGGCCGGTTGAAAAGCCTGCACCTTTTACTTGAAAAGTATCCCAAAATCACTGAAGCGCATGTCTTTTCCGATGCCCCCTATGGCCAGATCCCCGAACAAAAACTAACCTTCCTCCCCCTCTATTTTGCCGGAAACCTCTAAACATCACTGACCATTATCATTGCTTCCTTTCCGTTTTTCAAATAACTTTAAGTGCTACCGTACAGTGCCCCAGGCGGTTTGCCCAACAATAAAACAATCCAGGGCTACCCGTCTAAATTTGGACACTATTGATAGCCAAAGGGTTGCGGAAAGCCTAAAGCTATTCCGACTTTTGTCCAACACTAGGCCACTAGCCCAATCCAGTAATTGAACGATCGCCAAGAGCGCTGAGAAATGGCCGGGAGCTTCAAAAGTTTTCGAGCAAGAAACTATTCCAGAACGAACAAACCCCCTAACTATGGCAACCAAAATGCGCCGGATAGAATATTTCTACGCCACCGTAAAAGACCAGCCAGGCGAGGCCTACTTGTTCCTTCAGCAGCTGGCCGACCTGGGCATCAACCTGCTCGCCTTCACTGCCGTGCCGGTCGGCCCGTACAGCACCCAGCTTTCCATTTTTCCGGAAGAGTCCCGCAACCTGACGGACCTGGCCCGCCACGCCGGCCTTAAACTGGAGGGGCCCCACCATGCTATCCTGGTACAGGGCGACGATGAGGTCGGCGCCCTGGCCGACGTTCACAAACGGATCTATCGGGCCGGGGTCAATATTTATGCTTCCACCGGGGTAGCAACCGGTAAGAAAACGTACGGATACCTTCTCTATGTACGCCCGGAAGCATTTGAGCGCGCGGCGGAAGCGCTGGGGATTTAATTTTATCATTTCTATGGCATTGGGAGGCAAATATAATTTGCGATTTTTGATGTGTGATTTGCGATTTTTGATGTGCCCGGCGATGGA
The DNA here is from genome assembly GCA_964418125.1 of uncultured Phaeodactylibacter sp. Lineage (GTDB taxonomy): Bacteria > Bacteroidota > Bacteroidia > Chitinophagales > Saprospiraceae > JACJXW01. Next base: position 18,010 of record CAYQKY010000105.1, on the reverse strand, counting down.
CTGCACAACGTTGGCTGTCCCATGCCCGCTCAAATCAAAAATCGCAGATCGCAAATCCTGCCCTACTCTACTCAGGCCTCCCAGTCACCGCTTCTGCGTCGATACTTCAAGCTCATCCGTCCGAAATGAAGCGGCGGGCAGCCCCACGCCATTGTACAGGTCGAGCTGGCCGGGATTGTCGGCCCAGGCGTAGCGGACGTAGCGGGGCTCCGGCACCTTTTCGCTGTACACCACCACGGTATTGCCATTACTGATCTTTGCCTTCGCATTATAGAACTTTCCATCGGCGCCGGCGATGCTGAAGCCGCGCAGCCATTCCAGGCCGTGGCGGCTGATGAGTTCTTGGCCGGTATGATCAAAGTAGATGCGGATCTTATTGCCTTCAATTTCCGATGCCCGGTATATGGGGCCGCTGTATTCGAGTTCTTCCTTGTAGACGATGGCGCGGGCGGCAAGGCCGAGGCGGCGCCCCACTTCCTGTTTGTTTCGGGGATGGATGTCATCGGCTTGTCCGATATCGATGGCCACCGCCATGCCGGTGTTGGGCTCTTCCAGCGCCATAGCCTGTGATTCGCGCAGTTCCGCCCACTGGCTTTCCCCGGGCTCGTCCTTTTCGGCCCGGAAATTGGCCAGCTGGACGAAGAGGAAGGGGAAATCGCCTACTCTCCACCGCTTGCGCCAGTCGCGAATCATCAGGCGAAAACGCTCCCTATACAGGTAGGCCTCCCCGGCATTGCTCTCGCCCTGATACCAGATGACACCCCGGATACCGAAGGGAAGCAGCGGATGGATCATAGCATTGAAGAGCAGGGAGGGCAGGCTGTTGGGGTGGATCATCCGGGGCGGTTCGGGCAGGCCGGAAAGGCCAACGGAAAAATGCCACTGGCCCGCCAGGGGTATGGCCCGTTCAGGCGTTACCACTTTCATGGCCTCCGCCTTGCCGTGAAGTCCGCCGGCGCCTCCCGTATCGACCACCCGCACAGTGATCGTATTCTTCCCTTCCCGGAGAATAGTGGCAGGCAGGGTGTAAGAGCGGCTGACGTTATATTGGTTGATCATCCTGCCCACCTCCACGCCATTGACAAAGGTGATGTCGCTGTCGTCGATGGGGCCCAGTTCCAGGGTTAGCGGCCCGTCCAGCTCATCAGCCTGCAGGTTGAAAGTACGCTTGTACCAGACAGCGCCGTCCAGGCCTTCATACCCTGCTTTTTCCCAGGGTTGGGGCAATTCCATGGTTCCCCAGCCGCTCCAGTCGAAGCCCTCCCGGTGCCAACCTTCCTTCAGCCCGGTGTCCTTTTCATCGATCGCCTTTTCCCATGCCTCCCGTTTTTCCTGTGACGCCTGCACCATGGCGTCGAAGTCCATTTCCCGGAGGCTGCGGGCGACTTCTCCCAATTGGGGGTCATCGGCCAGTGCTTTGGCGCTCGTCCAGGATTCCACTGCGGTGCCTCCCCAGGTAGCGTCGATCAGTCCGATGGGCACTTTTATATTCTCCCAAAGGTGCCTCCCGAAGAAATAGCCCACGGCCGAAAAATCAGGCGCCGTTTCCGGGCTGCAGCGCGCCCACTCTGCCGGCAGGGTATTTTTGAGAGGGCGGGTGTTCATATTTCGCGGCACGGTAAACAGGCGTATCCGGGGATATTCGGCATTGGCGATCTCTTCTTCGGCATTAATGGACAGGCTCACCGGCCATTCCATATTCGACTGGCCGGAACAAACCCATACCTCTCCCACCAGCACATCCTCGAACCGAATGGTGGCGCCCGGCCCGCTCACTTCCATTTCGTAGGGGCCGCCCGCCTCCATGGCCGGCAGCTCGGCCAGCCATTCGCCATCTTCGTCCGAGCGGGCGACAGCCGTATGCCCGTTCATCATCACCTTTACCGTCACATCGGGGGCCGCCTTTCCCCACACTTTGATCATCTGGCCCCGTTGCAGGACCATATGGCTGGAGAAAAGGTGAGGGAGCATCAGGCCGTCTTCGGCCGCCGCCTGGGTGTGGGCGGGTTGGACATGAACGGAAATGAGCGTAATAAGTAGTATGAAGGCCCTGGATCGGAAAGAAGGAAGCATAATCTTTTATTTTGGTTTGACAAACAGGCTTCCGGCCTGGACGGGAACAGGTGGAAATATAGGAAATACATGGAAATAAAGGTAAATGCCCGGATAAAAACAATGGAAGTATTCACTCCTGTTCACTTCAGCTTCTCCAGCGCCTCCACCAGCCAGCTCTTGTTGGCCACTTCTGTGCTGGAGTCCATTTCTTTTCGCAGGGCCTTCAGCCGCGTTTCCAGGGCGTCCTTCCGCAGGCCGGGAGCTTCGAGGCGCAACTCATAGATCTTCCTTGCCAGTTGCAGGAAGTTGGCGTTGGCCTTTTTGCGGTATCCGGAAATTTCCCGGTTGCGGAGCAGATATTTTTTGAAAGCCTCCACGAGGGCAAAGAACGGCTCCGGTTCATCCAGCTCGTAATAGCTTTTCAGTTGGATGATCTTGGCGCCCAGGTGGTAAGAGGTATCGGTAAACTCCACGTCCTGAAGCTGGATCAGAGCGTTGCTGTAGTCCCCACGGGCATAGTAGAGGGAAGCCCGGTTGTAGGCCACCGCATTGGCCCGGCCCTCTTCCGGCAGGTATTGCCGGTACTGGTTGATAAACCGTTCGGTCCAGCCGTAGGCCCGGATCCGGATGCCGGTGGTGACGATGTTCTTGAAGGACCACTCCGTGAGCTGGCCATGGACGAACAGCAATTCGCGGGCCAGCATGAGCTCATAGAGCTGGAATACTTCCGTGTAGTATTCGCCCTCCCCGGAATTGATCTGCCTGATACAGTAGTTGAGCGCGTAATGGTAGAGGGTGCGCAGTTCATCGGCCGTCACTATCTCAGGGCGTTCCTGTAACAGTTCCACAAGCCTGAAATAGTGGGTTTCCACCTCCGGTTGCTCCAACATCTGCAGGGCCTGAAAATAAACCTGCAGGGCGGGTTCGGCCTGTAGTTCCGGGGCGTTTTCATAAACGCTTCGCACCTCATCGAGGAAATGGCAGGCATACCCTGCATTGATCACTGCATTGCGGCTGGCCATATCGCAGGCGATGCGCAGTTTGTTACACCAGTAGTAGCGGTCCAGCGCATCGCTTTCTCGTTGCAGGTGGCCAGTGAAGTGGCGCTGGCGGCGGTTGAGCTCGTAGAGGTCGAGCTGTTGTTCGAGCATCGACTGTTCCAGAAAGGACTCGTAGCTCCGTCCGGGCTGCCGCTCCAGCAACCGGCGGGCACGGCGGGCGTTGCGCTGTGTGTGCTTTTCGGCATCCCGCTCCAGCAGCTCGCCGATGAGCAGCCGCCGTTCGAGAACCGGCCGCTGCTCGTACTGCAGGTAGGCCAGAAAACCGTACAGGAGTTGCAGCAGGTCGCTGGTGAAGTTATCGAGGCGGGTATTGTTATAAGGCTCTTCCGGGTACAGGGCCGCCCAGGCGCCGGCCCGGCTCATTTGCTCATCTTCAAAATCAGGGGCAAAACCGTTCAGCCAGTCGTAAAGAGCCACGATCTTTTCATGGCGGTTGAAAAAAGGAGAGCGGACGTAATGGCCGAAGCGGGTGCACTCGCGGGTATGGAGGGTTCGGAGGAGTTGGACGAGGGCGGTGTTGTGCATGGGAGGGATGATGGATTGTTGGATTGTTGAAAATTAATTACAAAAATAACGATTACTTTTATAATGATTACAAACATAATCATTACTTTTATAACGATTATAAAAATAACGATCACAGAACTGGTAAAGGGCTTTTTCCCGGCTGCCGTTCCACCTGTCTTTTTCGGACCGATCAGGCAATAGAGAAACCATACGGTTAAGCTTTTCAGTAATAAAAATCTAGAATTAATTCTTAATATACCACTATTTAAAGGTTTTCACCCACTTAGTTTCAATCAAAAATAACTAGAATTCTTAAAAATTGTACTTTCCTTCCCCCTTCCCCACCCTTATTTTTGTAAAGAACGGATCTTTACTTTTTCATTACGCCCGCCTACAGAAGGCTGAAAAAGTAAAGATCCGCTCAAAAAGTATCACCCCATGGACAAACGCTAAATCCAGTTTCTATGAAATGCGCAACTACAATCCTCGGCTTACTCTTCTCCCTTTCTACTGCCCTGGCCTCTGGCGGCAACCCGGCGGTTACAGTTCTACCTTCCTCACTTTCGGCGGACACCGTAGCCCTCGACACCACGATCTGTGAGGGCGACAGCGTCCGGTTGCAGTTGCCTCTGCCTGGCGCTACCGACATCCAATGGGATCCGGCATTTCTCCTGAGCTGCAGCGATTGCCCCAACCCGGTGACGGAGCCCCTCTTTGGCGACCAGTTCTTCACCGTCACCGGGCTGGATGCGCAGGGCCAGCCGTTTAGCTATGAATACAACATTTACCTGCGCATGTACCTCGACTTCGGCCTGTTGCCCTTCTCCAACAGCCCCGTCTGCGAAGGCGATACGCTTTTTTTCGACCCCCATGTCGGCGGCGGGCAGTCCTACACCTGGACTGATCCCAGCCAGGAGGTATTTTCCACAAGCCCCTACCCCATCCTGCCCGGTGTCAGCCTGGCCGATGCCGGCACGTACTCCCTGGACCTCGTCGATGACCTGGGCTGCGAGGCCGGCGCTTCCTTCGATGTGCAGGTTTTCGCCTCTTTCACCGTCACCATCAATACCACCGACGCCACCTGCAACGGCCTGTGCGACGGGAGCGCCAGCCTGGACATCAGCGGAGGCACGCCGCCTTACCAGATAACCTGGGATGAAGGCCTCAACTGGAGCGCCGGCACGGGCTTCACCGGCCTTTGTCCGGGCACATACCCGCTCTGGGTGATGGATGAAAACTGCACGCAAAAGCTGGAAGTCGTCATCGGAGAGGCCGAACCGCTGAGCGCCTCCATGAATGTCGGCCCTCCCGTTTGTCCTGACAGCGACATCTTTATAGAGATCTTCAATTTCAGCGGCGGGGCCGGCAGCGGCGAGCAGTACGACTATTCCATCGACGGCGGGCTTACTTTTCAGCCTACCTTCGACGTGCCCTGGCAGATCCCCTCGTCTACTACCTCCATCGTCGTTGCCGATGATGCGGGCTGCCAGGTTACCTACCCCATCGATGTGGAGATACCGGAACCGATACGGGCCAATATCAGCGCCGCCAACGCCTCCTGCATCAGCCAGGATGACGGCAGCATCACCATTAACACCATAACCGGTGGAACACCGCCGTACGAGTACTACCTGAACAACACCATCTCCGCCCCGCTGAGTAACCTCGTTCCCGGAAATTACAACCTGAGGCTGGAAGACGCCTTCGGCTGCACCGCTGAATTTGAGGCCGTGATCAGCACCTCACCCATCGACGCCATCACCAACGACACCGTCCTCTGCGCGGGAGAACAGGTACTGCTCCAGGCGGAAGCGCCCGGCGCTGTGAGCGCACAGTGGTCGCCCACCGCCGGCCTCTCCGCTCCCGATCAGCTCACCACCCTGGCCACTCCTACGGAAAGCACCACCTATACCCTTACCGTAGAAGACAGTGAAGGCTGCACCGGTACCGACAGTGTGCAGGTAGCCGTATTGTCCGGCCCGTGCCGGGAGGAATGGCGCGACACGCTTACCGTCGGCGAAACCGGCCAGTGGTGCAGCGTAGCCAGCATGTTCGGCTCGCCCATTCCGTACGGCATTACGGAGCTGGGTTGTAGCCTGGGGTTGGTAACAACAGACATCGACACGCTCATCACCTGCCTTGATTATACTGCTGTACAACCCGGCGAGGACACCCTATGCCTGAACATCTGCGAGCTGCTGGATACCGCCCGATGCTGGGAGGCCTTCCTCTACCTCACCGTCACCGAACAGCTGGTATGGCCCGGCGATACCGATTCCAGCGGGTTGGTGAACAACTATGACCTGCTGAACATCGGCCTGGCTTACGACTCCATCGGCCCCCTGCGCCCCAATGCCGGCATCGCCTGGCAGGGCCAGCCCGCCCCCCTCTGGCCGCAGTACACCCCCGCCTCCGGCGTCAACTACCGCCATATCGACACCGATGGCAACGGCCGGGCCTCCACCGCCGACACCCTGGCCATCAGCCAGAACTGGGGCCTCGCACGAGCGGACGGTAACGGGCGCCCCGGCGGCAGCCCCGATCAGCCCGCCACCCCGCTTAACGCTCCTTTTTACCTGCAGCCCGACACCCTCATCGCCGGGGCTACCATGCAGCTGCCGCTCATCCTGGGCACAGAGAATGCGCCCGCCTCCGGCGTCTACGGGCTGGCCTTCAGTATTTATTTCGACGAGTCGGTTGTAAAAGACGGCACCGCCGCCCTGGTGCTGTCCGACTCCTGGCTGGGCGACCCCGCTCAAAACCTGATCTACATGCAACGGCGGGACGACGAGGCCGGGCGCATCGACGTGGGAATCACCCGCATCGACGGCATGGATGCCGAAGGCTTCGGCCCTATCGGAGAGATGTTCATCACCATTGAAGACGACATACTCGCCATGAACAGGGGCTTCGGCCCCGAGGCCCGATTCGAGATCCGCGATGTGCGCATCATCAATTTCCGGGAAGAACTTTTCATCGTGGATACTCCTCCGACGGTTTACCCGGTGATCACCGGACAAAAGGAGCCCTCTATCCGCTCCCGGCTGCGCCTCAGCCCCAACCCGGCGGGCAGCCACTTCTACCTGCATACCTCCAACCTGGAGTTGGATCAGGTGCAACTGATGAATGTTATGGGCCAGCCGGTGCGGAACTGGATGAAGCCGGAAAGCGGCGAACGGCTTTCGCTGCAGGGCCTGGCGCCTGGGCTGTATCTTGTGAAGGTGCGCGCCGGAACTGAGTTAGGCGCTTTGTGGCTGGTGGTGAAGTAGGGTGAAGTGGCATGCGCATCAGGTTGAAATGTCGAATCAGGTACGGTTGCCAGCTTACGAGGATTTGGAGGCTTTCAAGAGCCGCTTCCGCCGAGCTTTGAACTCACCCCTGCCTGCCGAAGCCTCGGCGCAGGTAGGCCCACCCTCGCTTTTAGCGAGGGCGCCCCTCTCTTAAGCTGCAGGCAACCCATGGGGAAGAGGAAAGGCTTCGGGGTGCGGCTGTCCAATGAAGGCTTGTTCGCCTTAGAAGCCACCACCGGGTAAAGCCCCCTCTTCCACCCAGCTAACTGATAGCTTAAGAGGGGGTTGGGGGAGTTTACCCGGACAAGCACAGCGAAGACGGATTCCGGCGCCCGGCAACGATTTTAATCCTCATTTCAACATTCAGGCTTGATGCCCGGAGAGCAGTGGAAGAGAGAATTTGTAACTTACCCCCAAATTGCCCTGTTATGCGTTTTATAATCCCTGTCCTGTTTTGCGCCCTCGCCGGCGGGCCCCTCGCCGGCGCCGGCCCTGACACCCTCACGCCTCCCATTGGAAACATCATTTACAGCCCGGACTGCAGCACCGGCGGGCTGGGGCCCTTGTACGGTTTCGTTGTCCCCACCAACCCCGGCGCCATTTTTCAGTGGGAGGGCCCTAACGGGTTTTCAACACAGGAGCCCACCTTCATCCCCCCTGATACAGGACTGTACATCCTCACCGCTTTCGTCGATAACTGCCCTTCGGACCCGGACAGCATACACGTCCGCTATTTCGAGCCCCCAACGGTAACAGCCAGCGCTCCGGCCGGCCATTACTGCCCGGGAGAGGCGCCTTTGCTGCTCAACGCCTCGGCCAACAGCCCAACCCTCTTCTGGCGGCGGCTCCTGCCCAACGGCAGTTCTGCCTACCTGGGCTCCGGAGAAACCCTTTCCGTTCCCGGCGCTCTCCTCAGCCTGCCCACCGAGCAAATCCTGGTGACTGCCAACGGCCCCTACGGATGCGAAGGGGCCGACACCCTACGCCTTCCCCGCCTGGCCCGGCTCACAGCAAACCGCACCCTGCTGGACTGTCCGGGCGATACCGTCACCATCAGCGCTGCCGGAGAGGGCGCTTTCCTCTGGAGTACGGGCGATACCGGAAACAGCATTCAGGCGGTGGCGGACAGCGCTGCCACCTTCTTCGTTGAAGCAAGTGACGGAGCGGGCTGCATCGCCGCGGACAGCCTGAGTATAGCTATCAGGCAGGGAGCCTTTGTCAGCCTCACTGCCGGCCAGCCCAGGGTGTGCCTGGGCGACAGCACCTTGCTGCGGGCCGCCGGCGGGGCCAGCTATGAGTGGGAAGACGGCAGCACTGCCGACAGCCTCGTGGCGGCGCCGCTGGGAAATGATACTTTTTCCGTCACCATCACAACAGAGGAAGGATGCCGGGTGAACAAAAGCATTTCGGTGCGGGCCGTCCCATTTCCGTCGGCCACCCTGAGCATCCTCCCGCCGGAAATCTGCCGGGGGGATGTCGTGCGCATTATGCTCGCCGATGCCGATACCCTGTATTACGATTACCGGGACAACCCGGAAACTGACACCCTTTATACACTAAGCCTCGACAATGAAGGTTGCACCACTACTTTTACCGATTCACTGGCTGTGGAACAGCCTCTGCTCGAGTCGATGGTAGAATGCGAGGCCAGTTCCAACCGGATCACCTTCAGCTGGCCTGCCCTGCCACAGGACAGCCTCTATGAAGCGGAGGTGCTCTCCGGCCAGAGCGGCCATTTCACCTCTCCTACCTCCTTTGCAGCCGGTGGCCTTATCTCGGAAGAAGAAGTTACTATTGCCATCAGGGCTTTCGGGGAGGGCCCCTGCGGTAACGTTGAAGTAATGAAAACATGCCGCGCCGCCTACTGCGAGCGGCCCGCCAGGGGCGTCAGCAGGACGATCTGCTCCGGGGACAGCGTACAGCTCACTGCCGCCCCGTTGACGGCCTTCGCTTTTCAGTGGGCGCCGGCCAATGGCCTGAGCTGTACGGACTGCCCTTTCCCTATGGCCTCGCCGGATACCACCACCATCTATACCCGGACGGCTATCGACAGCCTCGGCTGCATTTACACCAGCACCCTCACCCTGGGCGTTGAAGAATTGCCGGAGGTGCTTATTCCGGACGCCCTCTACGCCTGTCCCGGCGAGCCTTTCTTCTTCTGCCTGCCCGATGAACGGTTTCAGTGGGCCAACTCCATCGGAGAGCGCTTCTCCAACCACTGCCTGTCGTTCCCCTCTCCCACGCCGGATATCGAGGGGCTTTACTACTACACTGCCCGGATCTCCGAAGAATGCGTACTACGCGGGAAAGTACTGCTGGTTTACAAGGCACAAGGCGGCTGTTCGGACATCGGCCGCCCGGCGCCGGGGGAAAGTACTATCCTTGCCTACCCCAACCCGGCGGGCAGCTATTTCTACCTGCGAAGCCAAAATGCCGAACCGGATGAGGTACAACTCCTGAACGCCATTGGGCAGCCGGTACGCCGGTGGGAAAGGCCGGATAGTGGACAGCAGTTCTCCCTCCTGGGGCTGCACCCGGGAAGGTATCTGATAAGGATGCAGACAAGTGATGACATTGAGGTAAGTTGGATAGTGGTGGAATAAATTCTGTCCACAGTTTTTTTGCCGACGATAAATCTGCCTGTCCCGTTTTTTCCTTAATCGCCTAATATATATTATCTTTATGTTTTCATTGGATCGGGACACTACCCCCTGCCCACCGATGGAGCAACGGAAATGATTCAAATTATAATCCTAAAAACTTGCGTGATGAGAAAAGCCATCTTGCTGTTGCTATCCTGCAGCCTCCTGACTCAATTAATTGCACAACCCTCCAACGACAACTGTTCCACCGCCAAAAACCTCCAGCTGAAAACGCCCCTTTCCTGCCCGGAGAGCAATTCTGTAACCGACACTTTTCCAACGCACAACGTCGGGGCTACGCCTTCGGCGCCCTTTCCCGCTCTGGCCGGCTGCAGCGGCGAAACACCGGAGAGCGGCGCCGACGTATGGTTTCAGTTCGTACCAATGGGCAACAGCCTTACCATCCGGTTGGATGGAGAGCTTGAAACGCCCTTTATCGCCCTTTTCGAAAACGGACAGGAAGGCTGCAACGGCGCCTACCCTATAGCCTGCGCTTCCGGCGACGGCAGCCTGGAACTTTCCACCTATGTCGACCCTACCCGCTTTTATTACCTCCTTATTAGCGGAGGCAACGCAGAGGACCAGGGCGAATTTAACCTCTACCTCACCACCACCAACGAATGCAGTACCTGCATCCTGGGGCGGCAGGGCTTCTTTACCATGAGCCCCGCCCCGGAGAACGGCACCTTTCCCGGCGGCCAGGAGGTGCAGATGTGTTATGTTGTGAACCGCTGGAACGCCAGCTCCGGCGGAGAGTACCTGCACAGCCTTGAGCTTAGCTTCGGCCCCGGTTGGGACGAGGGCAGCTTTACCCCCAGCCCGCCTCCGTCCTGCTCCGGCGAAGGCGCCTGGGATTATTACGATCAGTGGGAGAGCGGCAACGGCCAGTTGTACGGGCCCGGTTTCGCTTTCGATGGCCCGTTCATTGACGGCGACCCCGGTAATAACCGCGGCCAGGCCGGCGAGAACTGCGCCAATATCGGCATTTCCGCTCCCCAGCTCTCCTTCTGCTGGGCCATCACCGCCGCAGAGTGTAATCCAGGAGATTATGGCGTCCAGAACAACCTCAATGTTTCCGTACGTATGCTGGGCGATGGCGTCTCCGGTTCCGGCACAGGCACTCTCTGCTTCGAGGAAAGGTGGGACAACCTGCAGGCCGGCCTCTATTGCCCGGACCCCTTCGCCCCGGAGATCGCCGCCATCAACGGCAGCTGTGGAGACAATTGTGACGGCAGCCTGATCATCACCGGCGGCGGCGACGGCCCCTGGGATTACGCTGTGACAGACAGCCTCGGGCAAGTCTTTTACTCCAGCACCAACAGCACCGGTACCGACACTGTGCCCGAGCTTTGCCCCGGGCATTATATTGTGAATGTATTCAATGTTTCCACCGGCGAAAACCGAGTTGTCGCCGCAACGGTCGGCACAACTATCGTCCCACTGGCCAGCGCCACATATGACCTGCCTTGTATTGAGGGAGAACCCATACAGCTATACGGACAGGCCGATCCTTCCGCCGGCGCCACCTATAGCTGGACAGGGCCTGGCGGATTCAGCTCTTCGAACAAAAACCCGCTGGCCCTCTATTCGGGAACCTATACCCTGGTAGTGACGGTTGACGGCTGCCCTTCCGCCCCGTTTGACCTGGTGGTGCCGCTCGTCGGCCAGACGGTGGTGGAGATCGCGGAAGATACCATTATCGCCTGCCCGAACGAGCCGCTTACCATAACCGCCGCCGGCAACGCCACATCCTTTACCTGGTACGCCAGTAACAGCAATACCTCCGTCGGTTCCGGCCCTTCGTTAACCGTTACGCCCGAAGACGGCGCCATCTACCGCGTAACTGCGTTCAATGACAATGGTTGTGCGGGCTTCGACGAAGTGGTCATCAGTATTCCTTTCAACCCGGAGATCAGTGCCGACACCAGCGGCACCCTCTGCCCGGGGACTACTGTAACCCTTGCCGCCACCGAAGGGGAACAGTTCCTATGGAGCACGGGCGACACTACCGCATCCATAACCGTCAGCCCGGAGCAATCTACGATCTATTACCTGCAGGCAGAAGGGCCTAACGGCTGCTCCGTGCAACTGAGCGCTGCCGTTTCCGTGGCTAGTTCTGCCGGCATTTTCATCAGCCCCGATGCCGCCATTTGCGAAGGGGAATCCGTCAGCCTGTTCGCCAGCGGGGGAGACATCAGCTGGAGCACCGGCGATTCCGTTTCCACTATTACGGTAAGCCCTCTGCAAACCACCACCTATTCGGCCACCATCACCAACAGCCTGGGCTGCGTTTTCCTCCGGGAAACCACCGTTACGGTCAGCCCGGCGCCGGCCATCGCGCTGGCGCCCGCCGATACGGCATATCTTTGCCAGGGCGACAGCCTCCAGTTGCTGGCCTACGAATCCGACAGCCTGATCTGGGGATCATGGGTATCCCCCTCTCAGTCGAGAGATTACATCCTGCCGGGAGCGGCAGATTACGGTTGCCGGGAGATCGGCCGTTTCACCGTGATCGTCCATCCCCTGCCTACCCTGTCCATCGATGGGGATGGGTTGCTGTGCAGCAGCGACAGCACCCTGCTGGTGGCCAACAGCAACGGAACGCTCCTCTGGAGCACCGGCGAGGAGAATGACAGCATCTACGTCCTTCCTGCCGGCGCCGAAACTTACTCTGTAACGGCTACCAGCGCCAGCGGCTGCACCAGCACCGACTCGGTACAGGTTGCCCAGGCCGACCCGCCGGATGCGCCACAGGTAAGGTGCACCAGCAGCCTGGGCAAAGTGGTATTTTCCTGGATAGTAGAACCAGGCCTGACGTACGGCCTTTCCCACCTGCAGGGCCCCGCCGGAACCCCTGTCGGCAATAACCAGTATGCCGTGACGGGCTTACTGCCAGGCCAAACCGTCAGTATCGAACTGGAGGTTACCAATGCCGCCGGCTGTACTGCCGTCACCCCGGCTTCCTGTTCCGCACCGGATTGCAGCGTGCTCAGCCTATTCACGGCCGCGCCGGATGAGGTATGCTCCGATGCCGGGGCGGTACCGCTGGCCGCATTTGTCACCGGAGGCACCAGCAATGGTGTTGGCGGTTGGGCCGGCGCCGGCGTCGATGACGCTACGGACACTTTCCACCCCGATGTTGCCGGCGGTGGAATACACGAGTTGGTTTATACCTATACGGACGCCGGCTGCACCATCAGTGATACTTTGAAAGTATTCGTTGTCCAGGCCTTCGACGCCACTCTGGTCGAATGCGAGGCCTTGCCCAATAGTGTTACCTTCTCCTGGCCGGAGTTGTCCCAATATGCGGGCTTTGAAGTGGCCGTTGTCAGCGGGCAGGATGGCCAGTTTACCGGCCCCACCACCTTTACGGTAGGCGGCCTGGGCTTCGGCGAAGAAGTGGAGATCGAGATCAGGGCCATCGGCGGAGACGTTTGTGGAGAGGCCGCTGTTTTCAGCCGTTGCACTCCTTCCGGCTGCCCCGTGCTGGCAGCTCCCGCCGACACCATGATCTGCGCCGGGGGCGAGGCCCTGCTTTCCGTAGACCCCACCGGATGGGATACGTTCGAATGGTCACCGGGCGACGGGCTTAGCTGTGACGACTGCCCCGCGCCGTCCGCTTTTCCATCTACGACCACAACTTATAAGCTTACTGCAACCAACCGGGCAGGTTGCACGGAGACGGTAACCACTACCGTTTACGTCGGCCAGATCCCCGATTCCTATATTTCGGACGACCCCATCGTCTTCTGCGAAGGCGAACCGCTGGAAATATGCCTGCCCGATGTTGGGATCATCTACTGGGTAGGGCCTGATGCCTTTATCAGCGCCGGCCCGTGCCTGAGTTTCAGCAGCGCCACTGCCGATATTGCCGGGCCGTACTTTGCACTTGTCCGCACACCGGCCTGCCGCTTTTCCAAACGCTTTGAACTCGTAGCGGCGCCCCCCCTGGAAGTTGAGGATATCAGCGATTTCCAGGCCGTCTGCCCGGATGAACCATTCACCCTGTATGTGGAGGCGCCCGGCGCGGTAAGCTATTCCTGGAACCCGGCCCAGTACCTGGATTGCCCCACCTGCCCGGTGACGGAAGGGAGGGTTTCGCAGACGGCCACCTTCACCGTAGAAATGACGGACAGCTACGGCTGCACTACTACCGAGACGGCTGTCGTTTTTGTCGATGGTTGCCAGGCCAGGCCGGCTCCGCCATCCGCAGTTCAGGAAGCCGCCGCTCTGCATTTCTACCCCAACCCGGCAAGTAATAACGTACAGATGGAACTGCCCGGGGAAGGAGTTAAAGCCCTTCAGCTATGGAGCAGCTCCGGCAAGCTCATCCGGGAACTGCAGACATCGGATCAGGCCTATACCTTGTCGCTGCAGGGCGTTCCCGGCGGCGCGTACCTGCTGAGGATGGTTTCCAGGCAGGAGGTGCGGACGGGTTGGCTGGTGGTGAGGGAGTGAAGGCCCGCCTTCGCCAAAGGCTACGGCGGGTAAAAATGAGTGAATGAAGGGCAATTCCGAATAGCGGGGTTGCCCTTTATTCATTTAAAAAATTGCTTTCCGGGCAGCGAAAAGGCGGTTTGGGGTATCTTGGATTAAAAACAAACGCACTATTGCCCGGGAGGCTCCCGGCAATGAATGAACAACGCTCCACCTAAAAGTCAGGGCCCAAACACAAATGTTTCCGCTGCTTTTTAAGGCGCCCCCCATTGCACTTTACCCCCCGGCATTTGTGCGATTAAAACCTCTGGAGCATCATGAGACGACCTTGGTTCACGCTGTTGCTCAACGTGTCCCTAATTGCTATTGCATGGGGACAACCGGCCAATGACAGCTGCGAAAATGCAATTTCCATTCCTTTCAGCCCTGTTTCCGGCTGTACTCCCGCCGAAGGCGCCACGGCTACCCTTAGTGGCGACAACCTGGATGCTACGCCCAGCGCCCCGCTGATACGCATCGCCGATGATTTCGGCGCAGGCCCCAGCCTGAGCGCCCCTTCCGCCGACGTATGGTACGAACTGGCCCCCACCGGCAACCATTTGACTGTCAACCTGGAAGGAGAACTCGCCCAACCGGTACTGTTGCTTTTTCAGGGCGACGGCTGCTCCGGAAAATTGCCCATTGCCTGGTCGACGGATACGGCCGGGACGGCCAGCCTGGAAAGTGCGGTTGAACCCGGGGAAAGCTATCTCCTTCTGGTAGGAGGCGCCACCCTTGCCGACCAGGGCGCCTTTACCTTATCGGCCACCACTTACGAAGACTGTACTACCTGCGCCCGCCGCCGCGGGCTGCTCACTGCCGACCCGCCTCCCGTCAACGGTTTTTACCAGGCCGGCCAAACTGTCCAGTTCTGCTATCAGGCCTCCTTCTGGGATCCCGGCCTGTCCCTGGAGTGGCTGCACGGGGTGGAAATTCAGTTCGGCCCCGGCTGGAACCTCAGCACGCTGGACGCTTCCGCGCCCGAAGCCTGTACGGCGCCCAGCGGCCGCTGGGACTGGTATGATTCCTGGCAAAGCTGCAACACCGGCGACACCGCCGGGCCCGGTTTCGCCTTCGACGCCGAATACGGCCTGCTTTGCCCCGGCGCCGCCAGGCTGGACGGCGACCCCGGCAACAACTTCGGCGACGGCCCCTGTAGTTCGGTAAATGCCGGCCCCCTCCCTCTGGAATTCTGCTGGTCCGTTCAGGTGAAAGACAATTTCACCACACCCGAAGAGGCCAACCTCAACCTCGAGATCGGCCTGCTCGGCGACGGCTACTCCGGCTCGTGGATGCCGTTCAGCTGCGGGGAAGATCCGGCCACCACTTTCTTCGCCACCGCCATGCCCGACGCCGCGCTGCTGCCGGACATCAGTATCCTCCGTGCGCCTTGCTCTACCGGGTGTGACGGGGTGGCCAGCATCAGCGGCGGCCCGGCAGGCCTGTGGAAGTACGAACTCTCCGATGCCGACAGCAATATCATTTACAGCGCCCTGGCCCAGCCGGGCGCCGATACCCTCACAGGACTCTGTGCCGGCATTTATCGCCTGGAAGTGTCCAATACCAGCGGCACCATCCGGCAGGCCACCCTGCTGGAAGTGGAAGCCGGCCTGTCGCCGGAAGCCCAGGCCGGGTTCATTCCCGGCTGTATGCCGGGCGAGCCCATTCAGCTCGTTGCCGGCGTCAACATCAGCGGCGCCACCACCTACCGGTGGACGGGGCCCAACGGGTTTACCTCCAGCCAGGCCAGCCCTGCTGTGGATACTCCCGGCGAATACTTCCTGGAGGTGGAAGTCAACGGCTGCAGCGCCCCTCTGGCCTCCATCGAAGCAGTGAGCGGGATGCCGGCGATCAGTTGCGAAGCATTCCCAAACCGTATTGTCTTCAGCTGGGACACCACGCCCGGTGATACGGCCTACGCCGTGAACGTGCTCAGCGGCCAGGCAGGCGGCTGGCTTTCGCCCAATGAATTCGAAGTCACCGGCCTGGCGCCGGGCGAGCAGGCGTCCATAGAACTTACCAAACAGGGTACCGGCCTGTGCAGTACAGCCACAGGCGAGGCTACCTGCCATGCCCTCAACTGCCCCTTGCCCATGATCACCCCCGACACCACCATCTGCCAGGGAGAATCCGTCCGCCTGTGGGCCAATATCCCCCCCAATACCAACGCCATCTGGAGCCCCGCCGACGGGTTGAGCTGCACCGGATGCATCGCCCCCCTGGCAAGCCCTTCGGCCAATACGACATACCGGGTAGAGATCACCTATTCGGACGGCTGCACCGCAACCCGGGAGGTAACGGTAAATGTCAGCAGCCTGCCGGAGAGCATCCTTCCCGATGTATCCATGCCTTACTGCCTGGGCGAATCCTGGGAGATCTGCCTGCCGGAAGGCAACGAATACCTGTGGATCAGCCCCGTGGGTTTTATAACCACCGGCAATTGCCTCACTTTCCCCGTCACTACCGAATCCCTCACCGGCAGGCATACGGTGCGCGTGACACTGCCCTCCGGCTGCGAATTTTACGACTATCTGTACCTGTATGGCAAAGAATGCGAGAGCAACGGCAGCCCACAGATCGGGCTGACGCCACCTCCTCTGCGGCCCGATGGAAACGGCATCCGTGCCTTCCCCAATCCGGTGCATAGCCGGCTGAACGTAGAAATCCCGATCAAAGGCAACAAGCTAGTACAGTTGTTCCGGGCAGACGGGCGGCGGGTATTCCATCTGGAAACGGAGGATATGTTCCTGGAGGCCCCTGCCGGGCAGTTCCCGCCGGGGGCCTACTGGCTGGAGGTGAGTATGGGTGAAGTACGGGAGCGGGTGAAGGTGGTGATCGTGCGGTGAGGGAAATGCCTGGACAATCTCAATTCACTCTTTTCTGCTTCGAAAACAATGCTCCATGGCATTTCTCCGTGGCCCCGGTTTGATGGTTATATGGCTGGATGGTTATATTGTTTTTGTCCAGGCATTTAGAGTTGTTTTACAGGCGCCCGTCCGAACCATTTTCCGGTTTTCTGTATTTTGAATACAGTTACAATAGTGATCCACATGCAGGAAAGCCGGAAGAACCAATTGCTCTACCATAAAGTGCACCACCTCGGACCGGAGGCCGACTGGGTGGTGTTCATCCACGGCGCCGGCGGAAGCCATACCACCTGGAAGTATCAGGTAGAAGCATTTCGGCCCTATTTCAACCTGTTGCTGATCGACCTGCGCGACCACGGCCGGTCGAAAGACATCGAACCGGCATACGACAATTACAATTTTGATATCGTCGCCGGCGACGTCCTCCGGGTGATCGACCACCTGGGTATTAAAAAAGCGCACTTCCTGTCTTTGTCGCTCGGCAGCGTCATCCTGCAGAAGCTGGACGAGGAGCGCCCCGGCCTGATCGACAAGATGGTGATGGCGGGCGGCATTTTCCGGGCTACCCTCACCATCCGGCTGTTTGTGCATACCGCCAAATTCCTGAATTACTTCCTGCCTTACAGGATCATGTACGACCTCTTCTCCTGGATCGTGCTGCCGCGCAGGAACCACCGGCAGGCCCGCCGCCTGTTCCGCCTGCAATCACAGAAGCTTACCTCCCGGGAGTACCTCAAATGGGTGGGCCTGTACAAAGACCTCTTCCGCCTGCTGCGCAACTTCTACAACCGCGAACTGGAAAAGCTGAGCCTGGTGGTGATGGGCGAGCAGGACTACGTTTTCAATAAAGCGGCCCGGCGTTTCGTGGCCCGGCACCAGAAAGCCAGTATGGCCATTATCGAAAAGTGCGGCCATGTCGTTAATATTGAGCAGTATGAACGGTTTAATCAGTTGGCGCTGGCGTTTTTGCGGGGAGAGGCGGGGGTGGTTGATTCGTGATTCGTGATTCGTGATTCGGGATTCGTGATTCGTTGATTCGTGATTCGTGATTCGTTGGTTCGTGATTCGTTGATCCGTGATTCGTTGATTCGTGATTCGTTGATTCGTGATTC
>CAYQKY010000104.1:0-27741 GCA_964418125.1 uncultured Phaeodactylibacter sp. | reverse complement strand
TTGATTCAGTAAGTTTATTCATCCGAGTACCGGGGACAAATCGCAACTGCGCCCATTACAAGGTGCGTTTGACCGAAGCCTCAAGCGGATTCCAGTCGGTGGTGCCTCTCTATTTGGTTTCCTGGTATCTTGCCAATTCTGTCAGAAAACAAACAGAAAGCAGCAGAGAGCCTATGAGTAGTGATGAGCTGGAGCGTTTCAAAAAGGGGGTTGCGGAAATATGGGCTAATGATAATCTGACAGACGAGCAAAAAAGGGCGGCTCTTTCTGTTCTGTCTTCAAAGTTTAATAAAACCGCATTTATCAATATTGTGGAAGAACCGGAGCAGAACCTGTTTCCTAGTTCCCAGCGGCAAATGCTGAATAGCTTGCTGGAATTTAATAACATCAATGTTGATAATAAGCTTATCATTACTACGCATAGCCCTTATATAATAAATTTCCTGAGTATTGCAATTCAGGGTAAGATCCTCAGGGATAAGATCGAAAATTCAGAAAACTCCAAAGGGGCGCTTACCGCACTTAATGGGGTTGTGCCTGTGATATCTATTACCGCTGCTTCCGATGTCGCTGTTTATCAGCTGGATGAAGCGGATGGAAGCATCCAGGAGTTGGGCAGTTATGAAGGAATACCCTCTGATGAGAATTATCTAAATCAATCGCTCGCAGAAGGCAACGTATTGTTTGATTCACTCTTGGAAATAGAGCAGGGGCTATGAGCGTATATTTCTTCGGAACGGAATGCACAGAGCCCTCCAGAACTGATGATGTGTTTGGAATATGTGATGGCCAGGACGGCGGAAAAGCATACTCCAATACGACAGACAAAAACAAATGGATAGCAGTCGTAAAAAACAGCAAAGGGTTGTCCATCCAGGAACAATACTTCCCCCTGCTTCAGGAATCAGTAGCGGTTGGAGAATCGCCCGCCTGGCATTCGGCCATGCTGGAGGTAAACAATATGATGGGCTGCAAGTCCTTTTAAGTTGAAAACACCATCCAATGCGTTACCTCTGTAAACCCAGCCGGGTGATCCTGTTGCTCTTGCTTGCAAACAGTTGCCACCAACCCGATTCAAACAATACCGAAGCCGACTTTACAGGGCGCTGGACAAACGCTGGCCAGCCAACCCATCAGGTTAGGTTTGGGGCGGACGGCAGTTTTTTTATTTTCCAGGATGGAAAGCCGCTGGGAAATGGCCGTCTCGGGCCGCTCACCTATGAGGTTTTTTCGGAGCAGAATGACACGATGGCCATCATCCGGATGGAAGGGCTGGCGGAACCCTTCGCCAGGTATCGCTTAAAAAAACGGGGAAAGCAGCTGATCCTCATTTCCATGAAAGAAGGAGAGGCCTGGAAGGATCATATCGATGAAGTGCTCGTTTTTCTGCCGGCAGAACTGGAAAGCACAAAAGGTTTGGATGCTTATCCCGGGAAAATGCCACGACAGCAATTCCTCCTTCCGGAGGGCTTCACCGGCTCCATTTACATCGCCTACGGCCAGGAGTTCGGAGAAAAAGCGGAGTTTGACGCACAGGGGAGGCCATTGTTCAATATTCCTGCTGGGGGTATGCTCGAAACCCAGGTTCCGGATGATCCGGTTGCTTTTGCACTGGGGGCGATGCAATTCTATTATACATCCGCAAAAGGAGCCGGCCAACGGACTATTCCATTGGTTCCCACGGATGTGATCCGGCCGGTGGGGGAAGCGCCGGCGGCAGGCTCCGGGCAGTACCATCCCGATTCGGTGTATGTATGGGCAATGGGGTACAACCAATTGGGGAGAAATAGCATCAACCGCCTCTTTGGCAAGGCGGTAGAAGGGAATGTCGGGATGTTTGGGGTGGATACATTGCGAAAACTTCAGAACCTGAGTTGCGTCGATCCGGATTAGCCTTCCGATTGATGAACCTTCACCCCTTCGGAAAATACTTCTCCATCAACATCTGTACCTCCTTGCGCTTGTTCGGAAAGTGCACATTGAGCGCCTTTTCCGTCGGGTCGATGATGTAGCGGTACTCTCCATTGTCCGTCTTTACTTCGAAGGCTACGCGACGCACCGTATACACGATGATCCCGCTGTCTTCATCCACCGACTTTACTTCGCCGGCCGCCCGCCGTTCCTTGAAGTCTTCCGACATCATGCGGCGCTGTATGCCGCGGTTGCGCTCGTGCTTTTCCAGCTTGTAGATGATCATCTGGTTGTCGTCGCCGATTGTCTTGGTTTCCAGGACGTGCACCTGGCCGTATAGTTCTTTGGTGTAGCCGTCGCTTGCCAGGGGGGAGGTGGCCAGTTTGTTCTCCGCCACCAGTAGTTCATTGGCCTCATCGAGGTTGCCTTCGTTGATGGCCAGGTAGATCTTCTGCAGGTCGCGCTGGGTCTTGCCCCGCTCGCGGGCGCAACTGCTGAGCGCGCCGATGAAAAGTAGAAGAATAAATATACGGTGCATGGATTTCTTGTCTTTTACGGAAGGATTAACGCACCGCAGGGGCCTTTAGTGTGGGGGAGGAGTCATTTTCGGGCCATTTTGTGGTGGAGCCAGGGGCGAGCTGGGCAGTTGTTTGTTGTCGGTTCGGGAGCTGTCCGAACAAACAGCAAACAACGAATCTCCGCCTCCGCCATCACCTTCGCCAAGGCTACGGCGCTCGAAGAAGGCTCCGGACGGGCAGAGACGAATCCCGAATCCCGAATCAACGAATCCCCTACCTATTCGGCGCCCAGTCCGGCGTGCCCGCCTCATAGGGGCGGCAGGCCTCGTTGACGCCCGGCACCGGATCGTAAACGAAGGCCTCTTTGCCCACCGTTTCGGAGGTGAAATACCCCAGCAGGATGAGCTGTTTCAGCGTCAGGAAGAAGGGATAGTCCTCTTTATCCAGGCCGGGGGTTGCCTCCACGGTGGCGCGGGCCGCCTGGTCCTGCTCGTTGAGGAAGGCCAGTTGCTGCTCGGGGCTGCAATCGAGGAAGGATTTTCCGTTGGCCTGTTCGCAGCCGGCCATCAGTTGGGCCAGGCCGTCGCGGAACCGTTGTTGTTCTTCCTGCTTGTAGCAGTCGCCCACCATGAGGTCGACGAACTCGTGGGTGAACACGTCTTTGGCGCCCGGCGTATCGGTGCGCGGAAGGATGACTTCGCCGATCTCAGCAACGGTGAGGCCTTCCTCTTTGGTAAAGAAAGAGGGCGCCCAGCTGTCGAGCGGGCTCTTCGCCTCGGGCTGGCAGCCCTGCAGCAGGCCGGCGAGGGTGGAGGAGGATATGGCAAAGCCCGTAAGGAGGGCGGTTCTTTTGATGGCTTCTCTGCGGTCCATGGATGGATAGGTTTTTCGCTGTTCGCTGTTCGCTATTAGCCTGCCCCGCCAACTGCGAACTGCGAACCGCGAACTGCGGTTTACAAATTCATTTTCTTCATTTCATTCACGGCATAATCGGCCGCCCGGGCGGTCAGCGCCATGTAGGTCAGCGACGGGTTCTGGCAGCCGGCGGAGGTCATGCAGGCGCCGTCGGTGACGAACACATTGGGCGCGTCCCACACCTGGTTCCACTCATTGAGCACTGAGGTTTTCGGGTCGCGGCCCATGCGGGCGGTGCCCATCTCGTGGATGCCCAGGCCGGGATACGACTCATTGTCGTAAGTTTCGACCTCCTTGAACCCGGCGGCTTCCAGCATCTCGGCGGCGTCGTTCATCATATCCCGGCGCATGGCCTTCTCGTTTTCCTTGAACTCGCAGTCGATAGTCAGGGTCGGCAGGCCGTGGATGTCGAGGACGTCCTTGTTGAGCGTCACCCGGTTTTCCTCGTAGGGCAGGCATTCGCCGAAGGCCGTCATACCCAGTTGCCAGGGGCCGGGGACGATAAGTTTCTCCTTGAACTCGGCGCCCAGGCCCACGGACAGTTCCGCAATGCCCTGCGTCCAGTCGCGGCGGCTGCCGGCGCCCTGGTAGCCGAAGCCGCGCAGGTAGTCCTTGCGCTCGCTCTGCTTGTCGAGGTTGCGGAAGCGGGCGATGTAGAAACCGGTGGGGCGTCGGCCCTTGTAGAAGCGGTCGGCGAAGCCCTCGTGGATGCCGCGGGCCCCGCAGCGGAAGTGGTGGTCCATCAGGTTGCGCCCCAACTGCCCGCTGCTGTTGCCCAGCCCGTCGGGGTGGTGCTCACTGGCAGAGTTGAGCAGGATGTGGGTGGTGCCCAGGGCGGAAGCGCAGCAGAAGATGACGCGGGCGAAGAACTCGAGGCTTTCGCCGGTCTCGGCATCGAGAACCCGCACCCCGCTGGCCTTTTTCGTTTCCGGGTCATAGATGATGGAATGCACCACTGAATGGGGCCGGATAGCCATATTGCCGGTTGCTTCGGCGGCCGGCAGGGTGGCGGAGTTGCTGCTGAAGTAGCCGGCGTAGGGGCAGCCCCGGATGCAGCGGTTGCGGTACTGGCAGGGGCCGCGGCCGTTGTGGGCCTGCGTCAGGTTGGCCGTCCGCCCGATAGTAAGGGTGCGGCCGAAGTTCTGCTTCATGTTGTCGCGCAGGTGTTCCTCCACGCAGTTGAGGGCGATGGGCGGCAGGAACTTGCCGTCCGGCAGGTGGGCCAGCCCCTCGGCCTGCCCCTGTATGCCGGCAAACTGCTCGACGTAGTCGTACCAGGGGGCAATATCGTTGTAGCGGATGGGCCAGTCCACACCGTGCCCGTCGCGGGCGTTGGCCTCGAAGTCGAGGTCGCTGAGGCGGTAGGAGTGGCGGCCCCACATCAGGGAGCGCCCGCCCACGTGGTAGCCCCGCATCCAGTCAAAGCGTTTGACTTCCGTGTAAGGGTGCTCGGTGTCTTTTACCCACCAGTGCAGGCTTTCCTCCTTGATGGTGTAGCCCGTTCGGTTTTGCTTTTCGTAATCCTTGAGCACCTCCGCCGGAACGGCGCCGTTCCGGTATTTGAACTCCCAGGGCTCGGTCATGGCCGTAGGGTAATCGCCGTGTTTGACCATGCGCCCGCGCTCGAGAACGAGCGTCTTCAGCCCTTTTTCCGAAAGCTCTTTGGCGGCCCAGCCGCCGCTGATACCCGAGCCGATGACGATGGCGTCGAAGGTGGCCTCCTCCTTTCCTTTTGAATTGAAATACATGGACTATTCTTGTGTAAATATGTAATAGTGTGAATGTACGGGAAGCATTGCTTCGTAACGCACAATGGTGTTCTCTGAACTGCTGTAAAGATTCCTGGGTATAGGTAATGAATGGTTGTTCCTGATTTCAGGAAACGCTAATCTATCAAAAATAAATTTTTTCCGGTTATCAGATCGCAAAATATTAGGGTGAAAATTACTCTTTGTCTTCCGGGAAGTTATTTTCTGTTGCCGATCTTGCCGATCCCGGCTTGAATTTTCAGCCAAAGGATGGTAATTTGATACTTCGGGCCGGCTGGCCCTGAACTGCTACCCAATATGGCCATAAGAACCTTTATCCTATCATGGATCGTTTTTCATTCGGCTGCGCTTTCCGGCCAGGAGTTCCTCATTATCAACAGTAACCGGGAGCTGTTCCGCGCCAATATGGAAAATTGTACGGCCGAGTACGTGGCCTACGTTCAGGTGGCCGGCGGGGGCAGTATCAGTGACATTACCTATACAAACGATGGCCAGCTCTGGGGAATTACTACCGACGGAAGGCTCCTGGTAATTGATGAAGATACGGGAATAACAACACTGGCCTATACCATCCCGAACAACAACTCTCCTTTTTTCACTTCTCTCGTTGCAGACAGGGAGGGCCGGATCTACACAGCGGGCGGTAGTGGCGACCTCTACGTTTTTGACATCGACGCCGCATCCCACAACTACCTGGGTAATATAGGCTACGGCTCTGCCGGCGACCTCACTTTTTACCAGGGGCAGCTCATCATGGCCTCCATCACCAACCAGATGATCGACGTGGATATTGAAAACCCGGCAAACAGCACGGTGCGCATGAATTTCAACGTGGGCGGCCAGGTCTTCGGCATCGTTACTTTCGTCGAAGACTGCGAAAATACCGTCACCTACGCCACCAACGATGCCGCCAACGGAGGGGCTTTCCAGATCGACTTTGCCACGAGCCAGCTCAGCCACGCCTGCAACCTGCGGATGCAAATATTCGGCGCCGCCAGCCGGCTGGAATTCCTGGCCGCAGACCCCGTCCTGATAGGGGCGGTGAACACCACCCCCACCTCCTGCGCCAGCCCGGAAGGCGTCATAGAGGTATTTGCCAGCGGGGGGAACGGCCCGCTGGCCTACAGCCTGGATAACATCAACTTTCAGCCATCTCGTACCTTTACCGGCCTGCCGCCCGGGGATTACTCGGTTTATGTACGAGACGGCGAGGGCTGTGCTGCCAGCCTGGAGGCTACTGTGGGCGCAATTGGAGAGGCGCCCGTTATTACCGGCTTTCTGGTGCAGGAAGACAGCTGTGGGACAGGCGCCGGTTCGATCCTGGTGGAAGCGGAAGGCGGGTTGTTGCCCTATCGATACGTACTCAACGGAGGCGCCCCGGCCGACGGGCCGCAGTTTTCCGGCCTGACGGGGGGTGAATATACCATAACCGTCATCGATGGCCGGGGGTGCACTGCCAACCAAAACACGACTGTTCCGGGTGAGCCGGGGCCCCAGATAGAGCGGATCGGCATAAAACCCTGTGGCCCGGGGCGCAGTGCCCTCAGCGTGGATGCCGGGGGAGGCGCCGGGGCCCTTCTGTACAGCCTCGATGGCGCTTCGGGCCAGCCCGGCCCTGAATTTGCCGGCCTGGACGCCGGAGCCTTTCTGGTATCGGTTACTGATGAAGCCGGATGTTCCGACAGCCGGCTGGTGGATATACCGCTCGTTCCGGCCATGGAAGTGGCCGCTATCGAAGCCCAGGCATGTGGCCCGGGAAACAGCCAGCTGACAGCAACCGTTGCCGGTGGTTCCGGCCCTTTAACTTTCAGTATTAACGGCGGCCCGGCACAAAGCTCGGGGGCCTTCCATGGCCTTAGCCCCGGCGTCTATTCCATCCTGGCCACTGACCGGAACGGGTGCGCGGCCACCGCAACCGCTACCATTCCCGAATATACCTCCCCGCGCATATCCGGCCTGGAAATAACCCCCAGCCAATGTGGTTCAAGCAATGGCAGGATATGGGTGGAAACCCAGGGAGGAACGCCACCCTTCCTATACATCCTGGGGGGAGAAGAACTGCTGGCCCCCGAATTCGCCGGGCTGTTCCCGGGCCGGTTCTTCCTTTCTGTAACTGATGCTGAAGGCTGCATCATCACTGATTCTGTAACCGTAACTCAGCAGTGCCCCATTTATTTCCCCAATGCCTTTTCTCCCAACGATGACGGCCGCAATGACCGCTTCGAGCTCTATTCCGGCGCCGAGGTGCAGGTCCTTAGCTTCCGAATTTTCAACCGCTGGGGCGGGCTGGCCTATGAACAAAACAATTTCAGCTCGGCGGAAAAAGGCCGCTTCTGGGATGGCCGCTTTGAGGGGGAGCCGGCCCCGGCAGGGGTGTATGTCTTTCAGGTGGAAGTGCAGAACGCCGCCGGCGAGCAGGAATCCTTCGAAGGAGATGTGCTGTTGGTGCGCTAGTGCGGCTAGGCCGAATTGACGGTCGATTTCGTGACTCCTTAACGTCCTGGTTCACAGTAGCTTGAATTTATCCGTTAATTCGTTCCGCTTCCACTGGCCCGGACGGCGCCACCTTCAGGTGGCCCGTCGCCATGTATATGGAAAATATACCCTATTTTGCAGGAAAGTAAAATTGCCATGAAAGTCCTCTCCAAAGGTTGTGTCTATGGCCTGCGGGCGCTGCTCTACCTAGTTTCGGAGAAGCCCCCGGAAGAGTATGTAAGCATCAGGGAGATCTCTGAGGAGCTGGACATCTCCTTTCACTTTCTCACCAAGACCTTCCAGTCCCTGACCCAGAAAGGCATACTACGCTCCTACCGCGGGCCAAACGGCGGCGTAGCGCTGGCCCGCCCGCCGGCCAGGATCTTCCTCACCGACATCATCCTAACCCTGGAAGGGGAAGATTTCTTCGACAAATGCCTGCTGGGCCTTGCCGGGTGCGGGCAGGCCGCTCCCTGCCCGGTCCATGACTTCTGGGCCAGCCATAAGGCGGAGCTGCGATCCGAGTTCGAACGCACTTCCCTGGCCGATATGGGAAGGAAGATCAACCGGGAGAAGCTTAGGCTGGGGCCGGAATGAGGAACGAGGGGTGTTATATTGCTGGATGGCTTCCCCTTTGACAAGCTTAAGGTGAAATCGTTGTATGTTTGAACGTTGTCGGAAAAGTGGAGTTGGAGCCTTGCCGGATTTCCTGAAAGTTAAATTTTTCGGATTAATAAAAAAAATATACCAACCTGTGCAACAATTTTAAGATAAAATAGTATGAAATCTTAAAAGGGTTTTCCTTTTGATCTTCCCCCCGTTGATGCCCCCTGGAATGACAGTTTGATCCAATTCACGAAAAATGATACACTTATGAAGATAGTTCTACTCCGCGTATGCGCTCTTTGCGCCATTTCCTTTCTGGGGAGCGCTTTGTGGCCACTGGCGGCCCAGGAATACCGTTCTTTCGACGGCAGCAACAACAATTTCCTGGAACCCGGCTGGGGGGCTGCCGGCGAGCAGATGGTGACGGCTACCACCATAGGTTATGAAGACGGCATATCGGCGCCGGCCGGCTCCGATCGCCCCAATCCCCGTGTGATAAGCAATATGCTCTTTGCCCAGAACAGCCTGAAGGATGACCCCCGCGGGTTAAGCGCTTATACCTGGGCCTGGGGGCAGTTCATTGACCATGATATTACTTTGGTGCCCGATAACCCGGAGGAGCATATGGACATTGCCATTCCGCCATTCGATCTGTTCTTCGATCCGTCGGGAACGGGGACGGTTTCTATCCCCATGCGCCGTTCTGCATATGATCCGGAAACGGGAACGGGAGTTGATAATCCCAGGGTTCACGTAAATGCCATTTCCGCTTACATCGACGGTTCCGCCGTTTACGGCTCCGATGAAGAGCGGGCCACCTGGCTGCGCACTTTTTCCGGAGGGCGGCTGAAAGTTTCCAGCGGCAAGCTTCCGCCGTTCAACACCACTACCGGGGAACTGGGGGCTCCGATCGACCCCAACGCCCCGCATATGGATATGCCCTTTCCCTTTGTGCAGCATTGGTTTGTGCTGGGCGACAGCCGGGCCAATGAGAACCCCTTCCTGCTGGCCATGCATACCCTTTTTGTGCGCGAACACAACCGCCTGTGCGGGGAGCTGGCCATTGAACATCCCGGTTGGACGGACGAGCAGCTCTACCAGCACGCCCGCAAGCTGGTCGGCGCCCTCATGCAGGCCATCGTTTATGAGGAATGGCTACCCACTCTTGGTATGCGCCTTGCTCCCTATAACGGTTACAACCCCTACACTGACCCCGGCATCATGAACGTATTCTCGGCCGCGGCCTACCGCTACGGCCATACCACCATCAACAGCATTCTGCTGCGGATGGATGACGAGGGGCACGCCATGCCGCAGGGGGACATACTGCTGAAAGACGCCTTCTTCAACCCCGAGGCCACCCTGGAGGTAGGCGGTATCGAACCCTACCTGATCGGCATGTCTACCGTTGTGCAGCAGGACTTTGACTGCCAGGTCATCGACGGCCTGCGGAATTTCCTTTTCGGAGCCCCCGGCGCCGGCGGCCTCGACCTGGTGGCGATCAATATCAACCGGGGCAGAGACCGGGGCCTACCCGACTACAACACCGTTCGGGCCGACTTCGGCCTGGCGCCGAGAAGTTCCTTCGAAGAAGTTGTCTCCGACCCGCTGATGAGCGCCAGCATGGAGATGTTGTACTATGATGTAAACAATATCGACCCCTGGGTAGGCATGCTGGCCGAGGACCACATGGCTGAGGCCCTGTTCGGCGAAACGGCCATGCGCATCATCGAACATCAGTTCACGGCCCTGCGGGATGGCGACCGTTTCTACTACGAAAACGACCCCTGGCTTACCCTGGAGGAAAGAGCCTGGATCAAGAGCAACCGCCTGGCGGATATCGTGCGCCGCAACTGCCGCATCACCTGCCTCAACGATGATGTGTTCATCGCCCAGCCACTGGCGGTGACGCCCACGCTGGCCGCTGCGGAGGCATTGCCTTTCACCGTATTTCCCAACCCCGCTCACGACAGGATAAACCTCCGCCTGGGGCGGGAGCTGCCGTCAGAGGCCATCGTGCAGGTAACGGACAACTACGGCCGGGAAGTGTTCCGCCGGGAAATTGCCCCTCATTCCGGAGAGGAAACCATCAGCATCGGCCTGGATGGTTCCCTGCCGGCAGGCCTTTATCGCATATTCGTTGTTATGGATAGCCAGGTTGGACACCAATCTTTCATAAGGATGTCGCCATAATTGAGGGATCCGGCATCCTGCGGCGGCGCCCCTTTTCGGATGGGCCACTTTCAAGTGGCCCGTAATAAGGAAACTGTGCGTGATGGGTGATTTTCGGGGGGCGCCGCCAATACTCTGGTTTTGTTGCCCATGGAAGGCGGGCACGGTGAAAGTGTCCGCTTTCTTAATTCTCCCCGCTCATATTTTCTCCCGGCTGCTTATCTTTCGGAAAACTCCCGTGATGAAGCCCTTCCACATCGACCCGGATATTCGCAAGGCGGCCACCCTTCCCACCTCCTTCTATCAAGATCCTGACATTTTCGAATTTTCAAAAGAAAAGATCTTTGCCACCACCTGGCAGTATGTGGCCGATACAGGAGTGTTGAACGAGGAAACCAATGCTTATCCGTTCACTTTACTTCCCGGCGTACTGGATGAACCCCTGCTGCTGGCCCGCGACGGGGAGGGCCGCGCCCGTTGTCTTTCCAACGTGTGTACCCATCGGGGCAAGGTCATTGTTGAAAAACCCGCCAAAGTGCGGCGGCTTACTTGCGGCTACCACGGCCGGTGTTTTGCTCTGGACGGCGCCTTCAAAAGGATGCCCGGATTCGAGGGTGCGGAAAACTTCCCTTCCGAAGCCGACAACCTTGCGCAGGTGAGGCTGGAGGAATGGCTCGGCCTGTACTTCATTTCCCTCTATCCTTTTGCTGATTTCGACCTCATCTCCCGCCCCATCCGCGAGCGCACCGCCTGGATGCCGCTGGATACGCTGGAATTTGCGGAAGAAGGCTCGGTGGACTACGATGTGAAGGCCCACTGGGCCCTGTACTGCGACAACTACCTGGAGGGCTTTCACGTGCCCTTCGTCCACCCCGGCCTCAATGCTGCGCTGGACTTCGGCAGTTACGATTATGAACTTTTCCCTTACTGCAACCTGCAGGTCGGCATTGCCAAGGAAGACGAGCCCTGCTTCGATATTCCCGAAGGCTGCCCGGACCACGGACGCCGCGTCTATGCCTACTACTTCTGGCTTTTTCCCAACCTTATGTTCAACTTCTATCCCTGGGGCCTGTCGCTCAACGTAGTGGAGCCCCTCGGCCCTGCCCATACCCGCGTGCGTTTCCGCACCTATGCCTTCCGCGGCCAGGCCCACCGCCGCACCGCCAACCGCATCGGCCAGACGGAGCTGGAAGACGAAGCGGTGGTGGAGAGCGTACAGCTGGGTATCCGCTCCCGTTTTTACCGGCAGGGGCGCTTCTCCCCGTCGATGGAGAGGTGTGTGCATCATTTTCACCAGTTGGTGGGGCGGTTTATGGGGTGAGGGAAATGCCTGGGGCTTTAAATTGTTGAATGGCTTGATTGTTGGATGGTTACTGGCATGGGAAATGATTTTAGCCAGGGCGGAGCAGATGCGGACGGAATATGCCATAGAGTAGTACTATTTTTCCCTGCAAAATCCCTACATTTGGAACTTTCATCACGACAACAACTGAACATGAAATTTAGTACAACTATCATTCTCACACTTATCCTGGGCCTGTTTCTGGCCTGCTCTAACAATGAGAAGAAACCGGCGGGCACTACGGCGCAACCGGCTGATAATACGGCGCCTACCATTACGCCTCCGCCTAACGTCAACAGTGGGGCGGCCAATACTGCTGCTGCCCCGGGGGGCGTTCAGCATTACATCTGCCCGAACAACTGCGAAGGCAGCGGTGGGCCGGCAGCCGGCACCTGCCCCGTTTGCGGTACGGCCTACGTCCACAATACCGCTTTCCACAACCAAAGCACGCCCGGCGCGGCCAACAGCCCGATGATCCAGCAGCCTCAGCAAACATCCCCGGCTCAGAACGCCGCAGGCGTGTATCACTACACCTGCCCGCAGGGATGTGCAGGAGGCAGCGGGACGGCGGGCACCTGTGCGCAGTGTGGCGCAGCGCTGGCGCACAACCAGGCCTATCATCAGTAGGGAGTTTTCTTAAACGGTTGAAACACCTGGAAATATTGAAATACATTGCCGGTAGGCTCCAAGGCATTTCTATATATTTCCAGGTGTTTCTCTTTCTTCTGCCAGGAGTGTACCTCCGCGTTCCAATATACTCAAGCTTACTGCCTACCCGATGTACAAATAGTCATAATGCACCAACGCCCGCTTCCCCTTTTGCCCTATGTACTGCCGGGCTGTATCTGCCCCATACTGTACCTGCCCCAGTCCGATGGGCTGGCCTTCGGCGTTGATGATGCGGACGATATCCCCTTTCTGAAAATCTCCCTCGATCCGGATAATACCGACCGGCAGCAGGCTCGACGCCTTTTCCGGGGAGCAAAGGGCCGCTTCTGCCCCGGCGTTGATGTGTACAGCGGCCTTGCTCTCGGTCGAATGGTAGGCCAGCCGTTTCTTTACGTTCGACAATGACCCGGCGGGGAGGAAACGGGTGCCGGTAAAATCGCCTTTCATAATATTCAGCAGGATATTGGCCCGCCGGCCATTGGCGATGATGGTGGTGATGCCCACTTTGGCGGCTTTCTGGGCAATGCGGAACTTGGTGTGCATGCCGCCCCGCCCAAAAGACGACCTGGAGGGGGCGATGGCCTTCAGCCACTGCTTGTCATCGTAAGGAATCTCGGGGATGACCTCGCTGCCCGGATCGCCGGGCGGGCCGCTGAGCAGGCCGTCGACGCTGCTGAGGATGATGAGGGCCTGCGCGTTGGTCATGGCCGCCACCAGTCCGGCCAGTTCGTCATTATCCGTAAACATCAGTTCACTCACCGAAACCACGTCGTTCTCATTGACGATCGGCGCCACCTTGTCGCGCAGCAGGGCCAGGAAACAATTCTTCATGTTGTTGTAATGCGTATGCCCCTGGAAGTCCGCTTTGGTGGCCAACACCTGGGCGCAGAACAGGCCGTGGTTGGCAAAGAGCTGCCGGTAAGTTTCCATCAGCCGCACCTGCCCGATGGCCGAGAGCACCTGCCGGCGCACCACCTTGCTCATACCCTCCGGCGCCTCGAACAGGCTGCGGCCGGCGCCTACAGCTCCCGAAGACACCAGGATCACTTCAGTACCCGCCTGCTTGAGGGCGGCGATCTGGTCTACCAGGTGGCTGATGCTGGTGATGTCGAGCAGGCCGTCTTCCCGGGCCAGGACGTTGGTGCCTACTTTGACGACGATCCTACGGAAATCAGCCATAGTTATTCTGCGGGTTCTGCCTTTTGGAATGTAACCATCAGCCCATCCGTCCGGCTGGCCGCAAAACTGCCCTGTATGACTTCGTGCGTCAGGATCGGCGTGATATTTATCAGCTCGTAACCATTCGAGTGGGATTCTACAAGCAGGGCTTCCAGTTCCTTGGCCAGCGTCCAGGCATCAACCGGGTTTTTGGATTGATACCACTTTCTCTTCTCGGGGGCGGCATAAATGTATTCTACTTTATATGGGTACATTTCTGAGCGTATTATAGGATGTTTCAATTGATGGTTTCACCGGACAAAAATAGGCTAAATTAGAATATGCCCGGCTACCCCTTCCCGATCCGGTAAAGCACATGCCGATACAACGGGCTGTCCTCCTCCAGCGCCGGATGCCCGAATGTTCCCACCTTCTCCATCCCGGCCTTCTGCATGACCCGCTCGGAGGCCTTATTGGTAGTGGTGGTAAAGGCGAATACTTCGGTGAGCCCCAGCCGATTGAAGCCATAGTCCAGACAGGCCAGGGCGCCTTCGGTGGCCAGCCCCTGCCCCCATTCCGATCGGGCCAGCCGCCAGGCAATTTCGATACAGGGCGTGAAGAAACTTTCAAACCGGGGATGGGCAAAGCCGATAAAGCCGATGAAACGGCCCGTTTCCAGCCGGTCTACTGCATAAGGGGCATAGCCGTAATCCCGGAAAAGAGCCCGGAAACGCAGGTACTGCCGCCGCGTTTCTGCCGCCGATTGCGTAGAAGGGAAATGTTCCATCACCGCTTCGTCCTGATTGATGGCAGTGAGCAGGGGCAGGTCGGCATCCTGCCATTGGCGGAAGCCCAGGCGGGGAGAAGTGAACTGGTATTTTTTCATAATGCCTTTTGAACCCGAAACAAAAGTCCGGCCAATGCGATCTATATTAAGGGCGGCCTGTTAAAAGTTGCCCAAAAATCGTACATTTGTTGACCCAAAAATAGCGGAAAAGAAGAGATGCCAGGGCGTTTGCACTTTTCTGCTTTAAGGTTCGATCTATCACATAAAAAGTAAATAAAAAATTTCAACTATGCCTTTCGATCTCGATATGATCAGGGCCGTCTATAAGGCCTTGCCCCAAAGAGTGGAAGAAGCGAGAAAATTGCTCGGCCATCCGCTCACGCTATCCGAAAAGATTCTCTATTCTCACCTCCACCCCGAATCTCCTCTTCAGAATTTCACCCGCGGGAAAGATTATGTTTTCTTCGCACCAGACCGCGTGGCCATGCAGGATGCCACCGCCCAGATGGCCCTGCTGCAGTTC
Organism: uncultured Phaeodactylibacter sp.; assembly: GCA_964418125.1. GTDB lineage: Bacteria > Bacteroidota > Bacteroidia > Chitinophagales > Saprospiraceae > JACJXW01. The sequence goes on along the minus strand of CAYQKY010000104.1, from coordinate 12,896 downwards.
ATGACTGCCGGGCGGGACAAGGTGGCGGTGCCTTCCACCGTGCACTGCGACCACCTCATCGAGGCGGAAACAGGCGCTGCTGCCGACCTGTCCAAAGCCAATGAGGTCAATAAAGAGGTCTACGAATTCCTGTCTTCCATTTCCAATAAATACGGCATCGGCTTCTGGAAACCGGGCGCCGGCATTATTCACCAGATCGTACTGGAAAATTACGCTTTCCCGGGCGGTATGATGATCGGTACAGACTCGCATACGCCCAATGCCGGCGGCCTGGGCATGGTTGCCATCGGCGTCGGTGGCGCCGATGCGGTCGACGTTATGGCCGGCATGCCCTGGGAACTGAAAATGCCCAAACTGATCGGCGTGAAACTGACCGGCAAGATGAGCGGCTGGACGTCCTCCAAAGACGTTATCCTCAAAGTGGCCGGCATCCTGACCGTCAAGGGCGGTACGGGCGCTATCGTGGAATACTTCGGCCCGGGCGCCGAATCGCTGTCCTGCACCGGCAAAGGCACCATCTGCAACATGGGCGCCGAGATCGGGGCCACCACTTCGACTTTTGGCTACGATGAATCCATGAGCCGCTACCTGCGCGCTACGGACAGGGCTGAAGTGGCCGAACTGGCCGACGGCATCCGCGAGCACCTGACGGGCGACCCCGAGTGCTACGCCAACCCGGAAAAATACTTCGACCAGGTCGTCGAGATCAACCTCTCCGAACTGGAGCCGCATGTCAACGGCCCCTACACGCCCGACCTGGCCTGGCCTATCTCCAAATTTGCCAAAGCCGTAAAGGAGAACGGCTACCCCCAGAAACTGGAGGTAGGCCTGATCGGCTCCTGCACCAACTCTTCCTATGAAGACCTCGACCGCGCCGCTTCCCTGGCCCGGCAGGCCGTGGCCAAGAAGCTGAAAGTGAAGTCCGAATTTACGGTGACTCCCGGCTCCGAGCAGATCCGCTACACGGTGGCCCGCGACGGCCAGCTCGAAGCTTTCGAAAAGATGGGAGGCGTAGTGCTGGCCAATGCCTGCGGCCCCTGTATCGGCCAATGGGCCCGCCATACGGACGACCCCAACCGGGCCAACTCCATCATCACCTCCTTCAATCGCAACTTCTCCAAGCGCAATGACGGCAACCCGCAGACGCGCGCCTTCGTCGCCTCGCCGGAGATCGTCACCGCCATGGCCATCGCCGGCGACCTGACCTTCAACCCGCTGACCGACAGCCTGGTCAATGAAGACGGGCAGGAAGTGAAGCTCGACCCGCCCTCCGGCATCGAGCTGCCCACCAAAGGCTTCGACGTGGAAGACGCCGGATTCCAGCCTCCGGCCGAAGACGGCAGTGGGGTGGAAGTGAAAGTAGACCCGAATTCCGACCGCATACAACTGCTGACTCCTTTCGAACCCATCACCCAGGATCAGCTCAAGGGCATGCGCCTGCTGATCAAGGCGAAGGGCAAGTGCACCACCGACCACATCTCCATGGCCGGCCCCTGGCTGACCTACCGCGGCCACCTGGATAACATTTCCAATAACTGCTTCATCGGCGCCATCAACTTCTTCAATGACGAGATGAACAAGGTGGCCAATTACGTGGATAGCGATTCCAAAGCTGAATTCCTGCCCGTGCCCGATTCCGCCCGCAAGTACAAGGCCGCCGGTATCAGCACCGTGGTATTTGGCGAGGAGAACTACGGGGAAGGTTCTTCGCGTGAGCACGCGGCTATGGAACCCCGCCATCTGGGCGTTAAGGCCGTCATCGTGAAATCTTTCGCCCGAATTCACGAAACCAACCTGAAAAAGCAGGGCATGCTGGCCCTTACCTTCGTCAACCCGGATGATTACGAAAAAGTCCGCCAGGACGATAAGATCAGCCTGCTGGGCTTTGACAGCATGGCGCCGGGCAAGAACCTCAAGGTTCTCCTGAACCACTCCGACGGATCAACGGATGAGTTCGAGGTGGCCCATACCTACAACCAGGCACAGATCGACTGGGTCAACGCCGGCTCCGCGCTGAACAAGATCCGGAAGGAACTGGCGGGAGCGTAGGTTCATAGTTCTATGGCTCCATTGTTATATTGTTTGATGGTTGGCTTCCTGTGCATGGCCCGGGTGGCGGCCCGAACAGAAAAACGGCTACTTCGGAGTGCTTCTCCGGAGTAGCCGTTCGTTTTGAGCGGGCTATCTTTACCTGCCTTTGCCGGGCGCAGGCGGGTGGGCCGCATCGGCTGTAAAGGCAGGAAGAGGCCGGCCAATACAGTTGATCAGGCCGGTTTTGTCCATCGGAATGTTCCCCGGCAACCAATCAACCCAATCAACCCTTCAGCGTAGCATCCAGCGTGATCTCCGCCGTTTTCAGCAACCTCGATACCGGGCAGTTTTTCTTGGCGCCGCTGGCGAGATCCATAAACTGTTCTTCTTTAATTCCGGGCACTTCGCCTTCCAGAATAAGGTCGATCCTGGTAATAGTGGGGGCGCCATCCACCTTATCCAGGTGGAGTTTGGCTTCCGTACTCAACTCTTTGGCGGTAAATCCGGCTTTTTCCAGCTCTACGGCCAGTGCCATGGTGAAGCAGCCGGCGTGGGCGGCGGCGATGAGTTCTTCCGGGTTGGTGCCTTCCTTTCCATCCTCATTCTGGAAGCGCATGCGGAAGGAATAGGGCTGTTCTTTGAAGGCGCCGCTCTGGGTGGTCAAAGTGCCTTTGCCTTCTTTTCCGGTGCCTTGCCAGACAGCATTTGCGGTACGTTTCATCATGGTGTTGGTTTTTGAATGAACTTATGTTGAAGAAACATCCTGAACGGGGGGGTGTTCATAAAATCGCCGTATACAAAAAAAGATTTTGCAATTAAGGGAGTTAGCTTTAAATTTATTTCCTGTCAAGACAAATGATCACCAACAAAGCAAAGCTTATGTGGAAAGAATTTAAGGCCTTTATTATGAAGGGCAATGTGCTGGAACTGGCCGTTGCCGTGATCATCGCCGGCGCCTTCGGGGCGGTGGTCGCTTCCTTCACCAATGACGTCATCATGCCGCCGATCGGCCTGGCATTGGGTGGGGTCGATTTCACCGAACTGGCTATCACCCTGCAGGCCGCCGAAATGAACGATGCCGGCGAAGTCGTCAAGGAAGCTGTACAGATACGCTACGGCGCCTTCATCCAGAAAGTGATCGACTTTCTGATCATCGCCTTCATCATCTTTATGCTGGTGCGTACCTACAATAAAATGCAGAGAAAGAAGGAGGAAGAACCAGCTCCTGCGCCTCCTCCCGGCCCCACTGCCGAGGACCTGCTGGCCGAGATCCGAGACCTGCTGAAGAAGCAGTGAACTGCAGGTGGTTTGTTGAACGAAAAAGCGCCGCCGGGGAGAGCTCGGGAGGCGCTTTTTCGTTCCTCGGAAGGGCTGCCCCGTCTTCTCCCGACATTTGCCGGGATCAGCCGGGCAAGCTTCAGGTGGCCAGTACTCAGGAATGAAGCGGTTTAGAATGCTAATATGGAAACAGCTATCCCATTTCCCGAAGCCCTACCGATAAACCACCACCTTCCCTCCCCACTTCCATTCTCCTCCAGAAACATTCATCACATAGAGCCCCGGCTCCAGCCCCCGGATATCGATGCGGTGCAGGCTGCGCGGAGGCGCGTGCGACAGCAACCCTTTCCAGGCCAGCTGGCCGCCAAGGGTATAGAGCTCGGCCTGCAGGGTGGCGCCCGTTTCGGAATCCACCATCAGGCTTACTTCCGCTCTCGCCGGCTGGGGGAATATCCGGATCTCCGGTGTTGCCTGTTCTTCAGCTACTACGGTGGGAATATCCGGGTAAAGCTGCCGTTTGGGGATTATTTCCCGGGGTAGGCGGCCCGTACTCCAGAAGAGCTGGCAGACGGCCCCGCCTCCGTCTTCAAAATACTCCAGTTTGATGGGGTAGCGGCGCCCCTTTTCCAGAAAAATGCGGCCCTGCGTTTCGGTTGGGGCCTGGGGTACCCACTGGTCGATGATGAGCTCGTCGGCTACCCAGAGGCGGACGCCGTCGTCGGAGATGATGTAGAAGGTGTGTTCCTCCGAGAACAGGGGTTCGATGCCTCCCGTCCAGCGTATGGAATAGAAGTCTTCACCGATCAGGTTGGGCGCAGCCGAGCTGCCGCCCCAGCTGAAGTTTACGGAGGTGTCTATGCGCCAGAAGGCCGGCACCCCACTGAAGTTGTGTTCCTCCTCGTCGTAGTAGGCGCCGGTCAGGCCCGAACCGCTGCCCGCCTGGGCCTCATTATAATAAGCAGTAAGGCTGAAAAGAGAATCGGGCGCCTGGAAAGAAACGGCAGCTTGATCCACTCCGCCCTCCCAATGGCTGAACGTGAAGAAGGATTCTCCTTCCGATTGGGTGATTGGCGCTTTCACCGTCCGCAATATCCCCACAACGCTGTTGAAAGTGTGGGGCGTGTTCACCGTCTGCCCATCTACCCTCAGCTGAAGGCCCGGTGGAATGGTATTGATGGTAATGCTGGTTTTTTCGGGGAGGACATCCCGGTAAATCGTACGGCTCAGCCCTTCGTTATCCACGGCGGTAAGGTGGAGCCGGTACCATACGTTATCACTGGTTTCCCCGATAATGGGTATGACGTAGAAGCCGGCGTCAATTCCGGTAATGGGGGCCATGGCGGGGTGCGTATGCTCATCGTGGTGGAAGTCGATGCGCCAGATCAGTTGTTGGTTACCCAGGCTGCCATCTTCGGCATCGGTGGCCGTCCCGCTGAAAAAGAGGGTATCCCCGGCCCGGTAGGTGAGGTTTTCTACGGGGGCAAATATCACCGGCTCGGGGCGGGTATTTGCGGTAACGGTGAGCAGGGCCTCGGTGCTGAGCACTTCCCCTTCCCCGTTGCTCACCCGGCAGCGAAAGCGGCTGCCGTCATCGGCCAGGCCGGCCGTCAGGGATAAGACAGGCGTGGTGGCGCCGGGCATGTCGGCCCCGTTGCGCTGCCATTGGTAAGCGAGGGGCGGAGCGCCGGAGGCGGAAACCTCAAATGCTGCCTCTTCTCCGGCCGGCGCCAGCATTGGAGAGGGGTGGGAGGAAATAAATGGCGCTCCGCTGCCGGTGTAGAATATGCGCCACAGGACGCCGTTGGAGGTGCTGGTATTGTCCAGTTGGGAACCGCCTCCGAGCCCCCTCCGCTCCAGGTAATACAGGGAGCCGTCGGGGGCGGTCAGCAGGCTGACCGGGCGTTCGATGCCGCTGGCGAAGGTTTCTGTCACTTCGCCGCTATCGGGGCCCAGTACTTTGATGTAACCTGCGCAGTAGTCGCCAAAAAAATATTTGCCCAGATACTGAGGGGGGAATTGTTGTTCCTGAGGGTTGTAGAAGGTAGCGCCGATAATGGCGCATCCGATGCTGTGGCTGTAGGCATACAGCGGATCCTGATAATTGGGAGGGGGCGGAGCACCGCCCAGAGGGCCTTCCACGTCACCCCAGCCGTAGTTGCGGCCGGGTAGTATTTCGTTGACCTCCTCGAAATTCCCCCCGCCGACGTCATTGGCAAAAAGGCGGCCCGTTCCCGGCTGCATGGCGGTGGTGAAGGGGTTGCGGAAACCGTAGGCCCATATCGCCCGGTTGTCGCCGGTAAGCTGATCGTAGAAAGGGTTGTCTTCGGGAATGCTGCCATCGGCGTTGATGCGCAGGATCTTGCCCAGGGTAGTGTTGAGGTTCTGCCCGTTGCCGGCATTGGCCCCGTCGCCAACGGCGATGTATAGCTTGCCGTCCGCCCCGAAGTGCATAGACCCGCCATTGTGTATCGTACCGGAAAGGGCCTCCAGTTCGAAAAGCACCGCTTCGCTGTCCGGCAAAGCATAATTGCCGTTGGCGGTGAATCGGCTGATGCGGTTGTAGTTTCCGCCGGGAACCGTATAGAAGATGTAGACGTAATTGTCCTGTTCAAAACCGGGGCTGACGGCGATCCCCCCCAGTCCGCGTTCGTTGTAGTTGTCCACCTCTACCTGGAGGAAAGGGCCCGGCTGCAGTTCCCCATTCTCCACTACCAGTATGCTGCCGTTCTTTTGGGTGATGAGGATCCGGCCATCGGGCGTGGCGGCCATGGCTGTGGGGTCGAGGCCCTCGGCAATCCTCTCTTCGGCAAAGCCGGGAGGGAGCTGGGCGGCGAAAAGAGCTTGGCAGAACAGGAGGGCGAAGAGTGAAAATTTTCCTTTCATAAGTTCGTACTGTTGGAGGCTGTATGTTATCAATGTTCGAACTTAAAGATAGGACAATTCTTCAGGATGGCGGGGAGAGGCCATGCCTGTTAGGACAGGAGTTTTTCCCGTTGGGAAAAAAAAGGAGCCGACCACTGTTGAGTAGAAGGCTCCTTTATTTAACAGAGAGCGCGTCAATGGATGGATCATTCAGGTGTTGAAAGGATACAGTCGTTTTTCGGAGCCAACAGGGTGATGCTGGTTCGGAGTTGTGCCGTTATCTCTTTTTACTTGTTTGCTGTCGGGATGGGGGTGAAGAAAGTAACGGATGGATAATTAAACCTGTGAAACCCATCGCAATAAATATACGGTACATTAGGGGAAAACCGCAGGGTGATCTGACTATCGGGCGGAATGGTGGAAGGAACGGGGTCAGAGCCTGCTGATGTGGTCCAGGAAATTATTTCGTTTCCTTTTGGAGACGGGGACGCTGGAGCCGTCTTCGAGGATGACCAGGCCTTCCTTACTGTATTTGCTGATAAACGCCAGGTTGATGAGGTGTGACTTATGCACGAGGAAAAACCCATACGGTTCCAGCAGGCGGACGAACTCTCCGATATTGTAGGAACTGGTGATCGGCGGACGGCCCTGAATGCTGATCCGGGTGCATTTCTGCATCCCTTCGCAACGAATGATCTTGTTGGTGGCGACAAACTCCAGCCCATCCATGGCAGGGATACCGATCTTATTACTGCCATGGCCGGGTTGGGAGAGGTTTTGCAGCAATTGACGGTTGCGGGTGTTTTCCTGTTTTTCGAGAATACGCTGTTGGGCCTGTTGGGCCGCTTTGATCAGGAGCTCGTCCTGTATGGGTTTCAGAATATAGCCGATGGCGCAGAAGGAAATGGCGTCGATGGCGTAGTCGTCGAAGCCGGTAACGAAAATGATCTCGAAATTCAGGTTGGGAAGCCGTTTGAGGAGGTCGAACCCACTCTCTTTGGGCATGGCGATATCCAGGAATACCAGGTCGGGCTGGGAAGAAAGGATCATCTGGAAAGCCATCTCCGCATTCTCCGCCATGCCGGCGATATGGATATTGGGAAAGTATTCCCCTAGCTTGCCGGCCAGGGTTAAACGGGCATGTTCCTCATCGTCGACAATGATCGCTTTTATCATAACCAGTTATTCAATTTCCGGTATCTCGATATTCACTTTCGTTCCCTGGGGTTGGCCTGCTTCATCGAAAAGGTCTTCAATATTGATGGCAATGTGATACCCCTCTACCTCCTGCAGGGCTTGCAGGCGTTCGGTGATGATCTGCAGGGCCCTGGATTTGTAGTTTTTGTCGGATTGCATCCGGATCTCCATGGCCCTTTCCCTGCCGATGCCGTCATCTTCGATAACGAATTTCAGCCGCCCTTTGCTCATCTGGCAGACGGTAAATTTCAGCTGCCCTTTACCATCTTTGTGAAAAAAGCCATGGTTGATGGCATTTTCCACGAAAGGCTGCAGCAGCATTGTCGGCAGAAGGGCCGCATGGAGGTCGATCCGGCTGTCTATTTCCATATCAAAACCAAATTTCCCTTTGAAGCGAAGCTGTTCCAGCTCCACATACAACTGGATCATTTTCAGTTCTTCCGCCAGGCTGATGAATTTGTTCTTGGACGATTCGAGGAACAACCGCATCAGGTAGGCGAACTTGGAGAGGTAACGATCGGCCTGTTTCTGGTCATTGGTCTGAATGAAATACTGGATAGCGCCCAGGGAATTGAAAACGAAGTGGGGGTTCATCTGCGATTGCAGGGCCTGAAGCTCCAGCTCGGCAAACCGCTTGTTAATGGCGGTATCTCTCACGGCTTTTCGGCGGATGGCGTTTATCCGGGCCCGGTAAATGCCCAGGATGAGGGCGCCGGCAAGGACTATCCAGGTGGCAATGGCCAGGGGGGCCTGCCACCACGGAGGGTGTATGGTGAATACGACCGGTGGCAGGGGAACGCTTCCGGCTCCCTTGATATCTATGGCCCTGGCCCGGAAAGTGTAATTCCCGGGCTGCAGGCCGGTATAGCGGGCCTGTCGGATATGGGCCTGTTGCGGGCCCTTGTCGGCATTATCCATCTGGTATTCATAGATGATGTTGCCGAAGCTCTTATAAGAAATACCCGTGAAGAAGGCCTCGATCTCGTTCTCGTGGTGAGCCAGCTCATAGCTTTGCTGCAGGGGAACGGCCGTGCCGTTGATGCGTATTTCATCCAGGATCAGCAGGGGAGGAGAGGAATCCCCGAATGGCAGGGCCCGGTCGACAATGGCCAGCCCTTCATTGGTGCCGGCATAGATGAAGCAACTGTCGGCGTATACGGCGTTGGCCTCATTGGTGGCCAGGCCGCTGTTGGTGGTCAGTATCTGCACGACGCGGCTGTGTTCCGGAGGAGAAGCTATGGCGATGCCTTTCACCCCGCGGTTGGTGGCGATCCAGGCCCGGCCCAGAGGGCCGATGAATACATCCTGTATGATATCGTTCTCCGTTCCGGAAATGGAGACAGCTTTTTTCCCGTCGAAGGCAAACAGCCCATAGCCGTCAGTGCCGATCCAGAGGACGCCCTCCGGGCCGGTTTCCATATCCCAGATATTGCATTCGGGCATTTTCAGTTCTTCCCGGAGGTGTTTATAAGTGCCCCGGCAATATACAGCCAGTCCATCCTGGTGCCCTAACCAGATGCTGTCTTGCCGGCCGAAAACAACGGCATGAGTTCTTTGAGAGGAGATCAACCGTATAACGGGTTTCCCCTGTCCGTCCATTGAAAAGAGGAAAGGATAATGCGCCCTGCCTACAGCCAGTTGGCTTTGATGCGGCTCCCAGGTTAACCCTTTTACATACAGGGGCAGCACCCTGGGGTCAAAATCGCGAAGGAATTGCTTCTCATAGTTTCCATATTGAATATCGGCCTGCCCTACTGAATGAGAAAAATGCCTGGCCGTGCCGGTGGACAGGGAGTAATGCTCCAGGCCGAGGCTTTGCCTGCCTATCCACAAGCCGCCCTCTCCGTCGATGGCCATTGCTTTCACTTCAACGATATCATTGTACCGGGAAGGAGGGGCAGAAAGCAGGGGGGCCAGCTTCTGGCGGGCCGTTATGCGATACACCGAACCCCGGCGGGTACCAGCGTACAGAGCCCCCTTCCCATCGCCGGCCAGGCAGGTGATGGCGTGGTCTTCCATTCCTGCCGGGTTGCCAAGGACGGTAGCATTGCGTTCTTCGGCCGTCAGAAAAAATACTCCCTTTTGCTTGCTGCACAGCCAGAAATTACCTTCCCTGTCCCGGAAAATGCGGTCCAGGCGGATCGAGGAGGGCAGTTTCGGCTTGAATACATCCAGGATATTGAGGTTGGGGCCCAGGACGAATACCCCCAGGTTGCTCTGTACCTGTAACTGGCCATTCTGCTCATAATAACGGATAAGGTCGGGCTGGCTACCGAAAATATCTACCAGGTTGAACTCGGTAATGCGTTTTTCTTCCAGGCCCAGATGGTACAATATGCTGTCGGAGTAAGGCTGAATGAGCAGGCCGCCCCCGAAGGAAAAGAAGGAATTGTGTAATCTGGCGGCCAGTTTTTTGGCAAGACCCATGTCCATACCCCGGATACTGAAAGCATCGAGCACATCTCCTGTACTGTTTATCAACTGGCATTTCCCGGTCCCGGCGTGGATGCGCAGGAAAACATTCCATGTATAGGGGTAAATACCATCATTATCTGAGGCCTTCTGCTTTTCCGGCCCCTTGGCCTGAAAGTATCGAATGGTATCGAAGCCCGGGCCGCTTTCCGCAATGAGCCGTCTTCGGTTGACGTCCTTAAACCACACCCTGCTCCCGTCACTGAAAACCGAGAAACTGTGAAAACGAGGTTCCTTGTCTTCCGCAATGGTACGGATACTGTCGCCTTCAATACGCACCAGGCGGCGCCCGAAGCTGTGAGGCCAGAGCCGCCCGCTTGAGTCTTCAGTGAGCATGAAAATATCGTTGGTGGGCAGCCCGTCTTTTACCGTGAAGTTCTTAAAGGAATACCCGTCAAAACGGGAAACCCCCTTTTCGGTGTAAAACCAGATGTAGCCCCGGCTGTCCTGCAGTCCGCCGTAAACGGCATTGGTGGGCAGCCCGTCATCGACGGTATACAGCTTGTAACTGTATTGCTGGGCCATTGCCGGCAATGCGAAGCACAGCATCACCAGGGTAGCCCCGGCGAAAAAAAGAAGGAAGAAAAACGATATGCCATGGCGCGGGTTCACGGGAAGCAGTTTTAAAACAGGCGCTGGGGGGCTTGCGTGCAGATCATTGCCTGGCCGGCATTCAGCCGGGGCAATGATCTGCAAAGGCTAAAACCCTATATCGGCAGGTTCAGCTTATCGGCAAGATAGCGATGGTAGATGAAAAGAACCAGGAAAGCTCCGGCAGTAGCGACGAGCAGGCTGCCGAGCAGCCCTTTGGCGGCAATGCCCACCAGGCCGGCGAAGAAGCCGCCCACAACGGAGCCTACAATCCCGATGATGATCGAAGAGATCCAGCCGCCTTTTTCCTCCTGAGGAGTCAGCATTTTGGCAATGGCGCCGGCGGCAAAACCGATAAGAAGCCAGTAGATCAGTCCCATAGTCAGTATGGTTTTAGTTGAGTGAAGTTGATGCCCCTAAGTTAATAAAATTTGCGATCCTGGGAAGCCGCCTTATCTTTAGCGCTAAACCATTACAACATGAAACTCGCCGCCATAGACATCGGGTCGAACGCCATCCGCCTCCAGGTCATCCGCATTATCAAGGAGGGGGAACGCATCAGCTTTAAAAACCAGGAATACATCCGCTTCCCGTTGCGCCTCGGGCGGGATGTGTTCTCCACCGGGCGCGTCAGTGACGAAACGCTCGTCAACTTCGAGAAGCTCATGCGCACGTTCAAACTGCTGCTCGAGTTGTACGATGTAGACGGCTATATCGCCCGGGCTATCTCCGCCATGCGGGAGGCCAAAAATGGCAAAGATATTATCCATCGCATCGCCACCTATTTCGACCTCAAGATCGGCATCATCAGCGGCAAGGAGGAGGCCGAATACCTCAGCAAGGCCATCGTGCCTTACCTGGATGATAAAACCTACATCCACATCGACGTCGGCGGCGGCAGTACCGAGATCAACATCTATGAAGGAAAGAACCGGGTGAACGCCAAATCTTTTAAAATGGGCTCGGTACGCCAGTTGGAAGGGCGCAACCGAAAGGCAGCCTTCAGGAGCATCGCTCAGTGGAGGGATAAAGTTGCCCCGGTTTTTAAACCACCGGTCATCGCTGTAGGCACCGGCGGCAACATCAACAAGCTGTTCAAACTCTCCAACCAGAAATACCGCAACAGCATCAGCCTGGCCGAGCTGCAGGCCCTGCGCGCCTACGTGGGCGAGTTCACCTACGAACAACGCATGAATATCCTCAAGATGAACCCCGACCGCGCCGATGTGATCATCCCCGCCTCGGAGATCTACATCGAAGTGATGCGCCTCTTCAGTTCCGACTACATCATGGTGCCGGGTGTGGGGCTGAAGGACGGCCTGCTGTACGCCCTCTATGAGGATGTGGCCCAGGAGCGGATCGAGGATATCCAGTTCCTGGGGCAGTTCTAAGCTGTCGTTTATGGGCTCTCATTGGGCGTTCTTCTACTTTTCAGAAATGAGTTTTCCTCTTGCCTTATTTTAAACCGGAAAAGCGGCCGTTCATTTTTGAAAAGCAAAACCTTAACGCTTATGAAATTCCCGACTGTTGTTTTTTTACTGCTCATCCTGGTGGGGAACGCTCAGTGCCAGCCAACCGGTGACATCCCCCCTCTGGACGCAAGGGGCAAAGCCACCCTGCAACAATTCCAAAACCTGCCCTCCGCCTGCAGGGTATATCCCGCACCGGAAAATGAGCCGGGCACGCCTCTGATCATCTGCGGAACCCTGCTCCGAAAGGAAAACCGGAGGCCCGTTCCGGGAGCGTCTCTACTGATTTACCATACAGACACCAAGGGCGACTACCGGCAAAGCGAAAAGAACAAGCCCGAAACCGCACGCATCAGCGGTACGGTGCAAACGGATGAACGAGGGCGGTTCCTCATTTCGACCATCCTGCCGGGCAAGTACAACAACCAGGGCGAGGGCGGCCACATCCACCTTCAGGTGGATGGCGCTCAGCCCGGGGGGTATACCTTTCAGTTCGAACAATATTCCACCCTCCAGGACATACAGTTCATCAACAGTAACGATCAGTTCTTCCTGGTGGCCCTCAGCCGCGATGGCCAGGGGCGCCTGGTGGGCTTTCTGGATATTGTGGCCGGAGAGATGTGAGGTGGTTTGTAATTCTACTTTGTTAAATTAAATTTTAGCCGCGCCTGCCTGCCAGGCCGATAGGTGTCTTGCCTGGCGGGCAGGCAGGCCCGGCTTTTTTAAAGTAACAAAGTTGTACTAGGCAAACGCAGAGCCATCACCCCCTGGCCCTCAAGGGGGGCAGCAACGCTCCTATGGAAAGCTGACAAGTAAAGAAAACGGTATACCAGGGAACTGAAGAATTTCCTGTCCGTTGAGCTGAAAAATATACTCTTAAAAGCTATACGTCACCTAAATATGTCCGACTACTTACCCTTGCAAAAGGGGTTGCCACCGCGATGCGGCCGTTCTTAAAGTGAAGTAGAATGAAATGAATTATATGCGAATCCAGGG
>CAYQKY010000103.1:0-27792 GCA_964418125.1 uncultured Phaeodactylibacter sp. | reverse complement strand
TGAACTCGATGACGCGGAACAGCTCCAGGCTGAAGCCGGTGACGCTGCCCATCAGGCCGGTGATGGTGGCGATGGTGCCGAGCACCCGGTGGGTGGCGCTGAGCCGGGCTGCCAGGGAAAGGTATATAGGCACGAAGAGCAAAAGGGCGTAGGACCCGAAAATGCCTTCTACCCAACTGGTAATGCCCGGCGGGATGAGCCCGATGCCCAGGGAGAAGCTGAGGGCGGAAAGCACCAGCAGGAAGGGCCCGGTGATGTAAGCGATCTTAAGCAGGGTTTGTTGGTTGGATGGAATGGTGATGGTTTCCATGATCTCCTGATTTTGTTTTTGAATGAAAAAAATGTGTTATCAGATGGGCAAAAATGCGTTCCTTTTTTTCCCGGAACGGCCGTAATTTGCGACAGAAAACGAACAGCTTGCGACACTATGGAAAGAAGCGGCTTTTGGGCGTCCATGCCCCTGGTCCGTAATATCGCTCTGGTGGCGGTGCGGCGAGGGGCCGCCCTGGAATCTGTCTGCCAGGCTATTGGCCTGAGCCCGGAGGTGCTGGAAAACCCGGAGGCCATCGCCGGGCTCGATCAGTGCATCAAAGCCTGGGAGCAGGCGCTGTATTATACCGGCGACCCCTTCCTGGGCCTGCACCTCGGCGAGGTCACCTCTCCCGGGCTGGTGGGCATGGTGGGTTATTTTATGGAAAGCAGCCCCGACCTGGATACGGCATTCCGGAACCTGGTGGAATTCAAGAAGCTGTTCGACAGCGCGCCCAGCTGGGTGGAAGAACAGGGGGAGGCCTTTTTCTACCATATGGAACCCGACCCCCTATGGAAGGAACTGTCGCCGGAAACCGCCCGCCACGTTTTCGACCACGGCCTATCGGCCATCCTGAACTTCATCAAACTGCTAACGGGAAAAGCCATTTATCCTGTCCGCGTGCTTTCTCCCTTTCCGCGCCCCGAAGATATCCGGGAATATTTGCGGGTGCTGAAAACCGAGCCGTTGTTCAACCAACCGGCCGCCTTCGTCGAATTCCGCCTCCGGGACATGCAGGCTCCCCTCATCGGCCACAACCCAGTGCTGAACAACGTTTTCAAAAGCCTGCTGGAGGAAGCGCTGGCCAAGGCGAATGCATCCTCTTTTTCCCATGAGGTGCGCCGGGCCATCCTGCAGAAGTTCGGTTCTTCCATACCGCAGTTGCCTCAGGTGGCCGAGTTGCTGCATGTTACCCCCCGCACGCTGCAACGGCGGCTGAAAGAAGAGGGCGCCACTTTTCAGAATATCGTGGATTCGGTAAAATCGGAACTGGCTATCGGGTTGCTCCGGAAGCCGGGCCTGACAGTCAGCGAGATCGCCTGGAAACTCGGCTATGTGGAGCCGAACGTATTCCGCAGGGCGTTCCGGAAGTGGACGGGGAAGAGCCCGAGGGCATACAGGGAAGGGGCGTGAAGGATGGCCTCATTGTTGAATGATTTTTGGCGTTGGGCGAGCTGATGTGAAAGTCGGAAACCGGAAGTGCGAATTCAGAACAGAGCTCAAAATGAGCGCCAAACGCCCATGTTCCACCTTCCGGCTTCTGCCTTAACGGAAGGCCTCAAAGGGCATTTCTCAGAACGCCCAAAGTCCAAAATGATTGATCGTTTCACTGACAAGGGCACAAGCAGGCGGATCGGCAGAATGTTTTCTCCCGGCGCGGCTGAATTACCGGGCCAGGAGAACGATCGCTTACGCCATGCTGAAAAGGATCATCACAAAAAAAACTACCGCAAAGGGCGCAGTTGTAATTTGTCCCCCTTTGCCAAATAGGCCTTGCCAAGCCTGCTCACCAGGGCAGCTCTCTCATGCCTGTCCCCCTTGAGGGGGATTTAGGGGGTGATGGTGGGCCGCAGATAGGAGCAAATCACCCCCCTTTTCCCCCCTCAAGGGGGGCGCCTTACGCATAGAGCCTGGCATATCCCCTTTGATTCAGTAAGTTTATTCATCCGAGTACCGGGGACAAATCGCAACTGCGCCCTACCGCAAATACGGCAATACGCTTACCACCTCAAAGTAAGGCGAATCCTCCGCGATCTGCTCAAACAGCGGCACATGCCCCTGCCCAAAAACCACCAATACTCTATCATCCGCCCCCAGCCCGATCTGGTGCAGGTTGCTCATGATGCGCAGGTTGCGCTGCTGCCAGTCGGCGACGAGGTCGGCCCCGGCGTAGTTCTCCCCTTCCACGGTGGGCAGGAAGAAGCGCAGGTAGAGCCCGTAGTTCGCGGCCAGAAATTCCGGGCGGTTCATCTCGTAGAGCATGTCGGCAATCGTTCCCTCTTTAAGCCACTGGCCCATCAGGGCGACGGCTTTCTGGCCGTATTGCTGGAGTTCCGCCAGGCGCGGGCCGTGCTCGGCGGGGTTGGCGGCGACGACTCCCTCCAGCGCCGCCTGGTTGAAGTTCCCCTTCACGTCGATGGGGTAGATGGTTTCATGGCCCAGCATTTTGGCCAGGCGGAAGCCGATCTGTTCTTCCTCACTGCGGCGCAGTTCGTAATTGCCGGCCAGGTATTGCCGATAGCGGGCAATAGTAGCGCTGTCGCCATATGGTGCTTCAACGGCAATTTTAGTGGGATTAAAAGCAGACAACCTTTCTGCTACTTCCTCGATCTCTTTCTGTCGTTTGGGGGAGAGCACGTCGTCGGCTTCCAGGTTGAAGGCGTCGGCGCCGGGGTTGCTCATGTGGTAGGAGCCGAGCAGCATCAGGGGAACCTTTTTGCCGTCCCACTGGAATTGCGACAGCACATTCTGCGATCCGGGGGTGGCTGTTGCCGAGACACGGTGATAAACCAGGGCGGCTTCTTCGTGGCTGCCGTCTTTCTGCTCCATGGCAAGATAAAGTTGGCAGGTATTGCCCTCCAGTTTCATGGTCAGGCCATCGAAGTAGGCGGTATTCGGTTCCAGCTTCACCAGGGGGAAAGTGACGTACTCATCTTTTTCCTCCCAGCCCTTCAGGCCCGGGTTGAAGTGTTTGACCTTATACACCAGAGAACTGCCTTCCGGCTCGATGAGGCATATCTCGTAAAAAACGGGCTTGCCTTCTGATACCAGGCGGAAGGTGGCCACCATAGTCCCGCCCAGAGGCGGGTTCCAGGTTTCTTCGATCACTCCGCCGAAGCCGTCGCCCAGCCAGCGGCCGGCCAGCCAGGCCATATCTTCGATGCTCGCCTCCGGCATGTTGGCCGGATCGTCGAGCTTCAGGGTGTGCTCGGTGAGCTGGGATTGAGCGAATAAAACCGTTGAAAGAAATATCAGGAAAAGAATGGGAAATAGCCGGGTCAATTTTTTCATTGGAATGGATTTTATCGGGTGAAATAATAATAATCAGGAATGCTCATACGCCATTTTCAGCCACTTCACCACTTCCGCATCGATATCCTTCAAATCCGTGGCGCGGATGCGGTGCGAGCACATGCTGTTCCAACTCCCGGCGGCTTCCAGCTTGCCCTGCGGATCCACATCTTTCAGGTTCAGCCCGATGTCGAGCCGGGTTTTGGTGGAGGGCTGCAGGATGGCGAACTGCTTGTTCCGCCGTAAGCTGACGTAGGCCTTTTTCGGGGCGGCCTCTACATCCTTCCCGAATTTCCCCACCTCTTTCATGAGTTTGTCGTACATCGGTCGCAGGTTTTCCTTGCCCTTGTACTGTTCTGCGACGAGGTCTGTCGTCTCCGCCAGGTTGGCGGCGGCCGACCCTCTGGCCTCGTGGGCTACAAGATTGGCGAAGCCGTGCGTGAAGCCGTGTTCCGATTTCAGGAATTTGATGATCTCGCCGTGTTTGGCAAAACCGGAGGAGTTCACAACCGCCACCCATTCCGACAGGCTTTTGCCGGTGTTCTTTTCCAGGTTGGCGATCATGGTTTTTGTTGCCTGGTCCATTGGTGTAGTTTTTTTCGAAGATAAAAAATTATAGCCTAATTTCTACTCAGCACTTTCTGGCCCTGCCGCCATTACTTTTTTAATTCCCAGATATAGTACCGCCGCTTCACCCACTGCCCATCCTCGATGGTAAAAGATTGCGTGTGTTTTTCCCCGTTTTCCATTCGGATGTGGTGGCCGGTTTCAAAAGAGCCGCCGGCCGGGCTGGCGAATACCTGTTGTTCTTTGATGCAGCCGTCGTCCAGCCGCCAGATCCTGCCCTGGCCCACCGTGCCGTCGCCGCCGATCTGCACAATGCGGGCTTCTTCGGCGGCCGGGTCCCAGAATTCCAGGAATTGCCAGGCGGAGCCTGCGTCCTGCCCATCCCGAATGCAGTAGAGGCGGCCCCGGAGGCTCTTTTTGCCCAGGCCGTACTCCCACTGCAGGCCGTAGGCGCCGAAGGGTTCGTCCTCGCTTTGGTAGGCGCTGTTGTCGGCGATCCAGAGGCCTGTGCCTGAGGTACGGGCGGCCCAGTCGTCGAGCAGCCATTGGGGGATGGGGGCGCCGGGGGGTGGCGCAGGGTTGTTTTCCTGTGCCGGCAGGGCGAAGGTGAACGAAATGGACAACAGGAGTGCCAGAATCCGTTTTTTCATGATGTTGAATTTGAAAAAGCCAGGTGATCTCTCGGCGGGTAAATCTCCGCTTTCTTGGGGGAACGGAAGTCCCGTTTAATTAAATGGCACTCCTTTTTGCCGGTGTTATCCGGCGATCCCCCTGGATCTGCCCTCTCAGGATAAAGAAGGCCGGGCAAATGTTGGCGGCAATGCCTACCTTTGGTATGTACAAAGCAACCTGGCTTTCCATGGAAAACATCAGCTCCCACGGCGTTTTGTGGCTCACCATCCTGCTGGCGGCGGCGGCCCTGCACGGGCTGTGGCTGGCCGTTATCCTTTTTGTAAAAAGTGAGGCCCGCAGAGGCGGCCGCCTGCTCGGCGCGGCTTTCTTCATCATCTCCCTCTACCTGCTGAACTACCTGTTGTTCCTCACCGGTACGATCCATTCCTGGCCGCACCTGCTGGGGGTGTTCCATCCGGCGCTGTTCCTGGTGGGGCCGGGCTATTACTTCTTTATCCGCCGCTCGCTGGAGCCGGAGTTCGGGTTTAAAAAAGCACAACTGTGGCACCTGCTGCCGGCAGTGGTGATCCTCGGGAGGGCCGTTCCGCTCTACCGGGCGGAGGCGGAATACAAGCTCCGGGTGATCGATTGGTATATGAACCCGGACGATAGCTTCACCTGGGGGATGATGCTGTTGGGCAACGACTATATGTATCACATCATGGCCTATGTGGCGGCCGCCTGGTGGGTAGCCCGGCGGTTGCAGGAGAAGCAGGAAGAAAATCGGAACCGCCGGAGCGCCCGCTGGCTGAAGCAGTTCAGCCTGGGCTTTCTGTTGTTGCTGGGGCTGGACCTGGCCGTTAAGTTCTCCTTTTTTGCCCTGAGCATACCTGCTTTTACCATGGAATACATCATGGCCGCAGCGCTTGCCCTGGGCATCCACCTGGCGGGGTACCACGCCATCGGCCGGTTGGGCAATTTCCTTGTGATCATGCCCGGTTCTGATTCCGGCAAGTACAAAACCTCCCCCCTCACGCCAGAACAGATGGAGGCCTACCAGGACGCACTGCTGGACCTGATGAAACGGGAACAACCCCATCTGGACGCTTCCCTGAAGATATCCGATCTGGCGGCCCGGCTCGACATTCCTTCCCACCATCTCTCCCAGGTGCTCAGTGAGGGCATGAACACCAGTTACTATGACTTTGTGAACGCCTTCCGCGTGGAGGCCGCCAAGCGGCGCCTGAAGGATGAGAACTACCGCCACTACAGCATCCTCGCCATTGGCCTGGAGTGCGGTTTCACCAATAAAACGACTTTCAACCGGACGTTTAAGAAGATGGCGGGCATGACGCCTTCGGAGTTTTTGGAAGGGCGGAAAGAAGTGATGAAATAAGATCTCATTCTCGTCGGGCAGGAGCGCTTTTTCCTTTAATGAAATGGATGAACTCCTGGGCGTGCTGGAGCATATCCTCGGCCAATACGAAGGAATTGCTATAGAAATTGCATAGCGGATTACTATGCAGCACCCATCACCCCCAACCCCTTCATCCATTCTACCTCTTCTTCGGAAAACGCCGGCGGCGGCGGAGCTTCCGAATAATCTACGGACCTTTCAAAAACACCTTGTTCGTACAGGTCATTGAAAGCCTTGGCCAGGTCCAGGGAGCTGTCTCTGTCGGGCTGCTTCAGCGGGATGGGGATTACCGGCAACGGCTCTTTCACATCCACTGCCCAAATGTGGGTTTTACCTATGCCGGCCCGGAGCAGGCAGATGAGATAATGCGATTTAGGCAGGTAAGGGTGTTCAAAGGGCCGCTCTCCCCGCCGGAGCAGGTCGATCTCTACGAGGTGCACCCCGGCGTTATGCAGGCGTTCCCGCTTTTCCCGGTAGGGGATCAGCCCCGGCTTGCGTTTATTGACCGGGGAAAGTATCTCGATGGCTGTGATCAGTTGGTTGCTTTTGCTGTCCTTTATCTCAACTACAGGAATTCGTACCTGAACGTTTTTAATAGCCGGAAGGATGACGGTTTCCGGCGTTATTGGCGGTTCATAGCTTCCCACCGGTTCTTTCACTACACCGGGCTTGCGAAAAACCTCAACATCGGGGTACATGATCCCCACATCTTCCTCCGGTGAAGTGTCTTCCACCGTATAGGTGTTCAGGTGAACGGTATATGGTTCCATGAGCCGCGAAGCCAGCTGTACCTTGATCAGATAGGCGAGGCTGTTGTGGACATCGGGCCAAAGATGCCCTTCCAGGTAGGGGTCCATGCCGGGAAAGGGTGAGTGCATAACAATGGTTTTCTCAAATTTACGCAAACGAGCTGACTTCCTCAATGGCTCCCGGAAATCATCTCAGAGCATATCCGTTATGGTTTGATGCAGTTGCTTCCTTTTCTCTCCTGATAGGCGTGTGGCTGGGCGTGCTGGTATTTGAGATGGGCCTCCCGGTATTGTCAAAAGTGCCTCAGGGCAATGACTTGTAGGACGCAGTCTGGTTGTCACAGAATTTTATTCTTTTTCTCTCCGCAGGAAAAAATTTTATCCCACATTTTTGCCAAACGGGAAAAATCATTTAGCTTTGAGTATGTTCAAACATACTCGGAAATGAAGCATCAGGTTGACCCCAACAGCAAGGTTCCCCTCCACAGCCAGGTGGAGCGCATGCTGCGGGCCCTGATCCGGCAGCCGGAGTATCAGCAGGGCGCCCTGCTGCCTAAAGAGGTCGACCTGGCCAATCAACTGGGCATTTCCCGGAATACGGTTCGCCATGGCATCAGCAAGCTGGTTAACCAAGGGTTACTGGTTCGAAAAAAGGGGGTTGGCACCAAGGTGGCGCAACGGAAAGTGTCTACCCGGCTGGACCACTGGGCCAGTTTCTCCGGCGAGATGAAGGCCAAGGGCATGGAAGTGATCAACTATGAACTGGCCGTCCGTTTTGTCCCCTCCGATATGGAAGTTGCCGAGGTTTTTCAGGTTTCTCCCGGTACAAAGGTGTTGAAATTATCCAGGCTTCGGGGTACTTCCGAAGGGCCGAGCCTGCTGTCCGTTTCCTGGTTCCACCCCCGGCTGGGGTTGTCCGGGCAGGAGGATTTTTCCCAGCCCTTGTATCAGATGCTGGAAAGGGAGATCGGAGTATATCCTGCTGTTTCACGGGAAGAGATCAGCGCCATAGCGGCGGAGAAACAACTGGCCTCCCGGCTGGAGGTCAGAGAAGGGGCGCCCATCCTTTTCCGGAGGCGGGCCGTCTTCGACTCCGACGGCAAGGCAATGGAGTTCAACAAGGTATATTATCAGGGAGAGGGGTTTACGTATTCTATCGATATTGAGCGGAAATAGGCTTTATGAGCGGCTATTGTACATGCTCTAAGACACGAAAACCTGCCTGCGCGGCCGCGTCCTCGCGGGCAGGCAGGCACAAAGACGGCACAAAGGCTTTGGCGGAAAGGCCTTCGTGGCTTGAGCGTAGCATTGGGCTCCTCCATTTACAGGAGTTTGCAAAACTGTAATAAACAAAAAACAGGCAGTGGGCCCGCTCGGCGGCCATTGCCCAAATAAAACCAATATGAGAGTCTTCCTACCTGCCCTATTCTTTCTGCTTATGGTGGCCGGCGGATCAGCTCCGGCATACAGCCAGGCGCGGTTCATCACCGGCCAGGTTACCGACCAGGCTGACGGCCTGCCGCTGCCGGGCGTTAATATCCAGGTCAAAGAAACGGCCATTGGAACGATCACTGATGTTGACGGGAATTATGAATTGCGCGTTCCCGGCGATTCTTCCATTCTGGTGTTCACTTTCGTCGGATATACCCCCCGGGAGATCATGGTGGGCGGGCAGTCGGTGGTCAACCTAGCCCTCGCCCAGGAGGCGGAAGTACTGGATGACGTGGTGGTCATCGCCTACGGGCAGGTCCGTAAGAGCGACCTGACCGGTTCGGTTTCCTCCATCTCCGGCGAAGACCTGCTGCGGACGGCGCCCACTTCCCTCGACCAGGCCCTGCAGGGGCGGGCAGCGGGCGTTCAGGTCACCCAGGTGAGCGGCCGGCCGGGAGGGGAGACGTCCATTCGCATACGGGGCAGCAGCTCTATCAACGCAGGCAATGAGCCGCTCTACGTCGTCGACGGCATGCTCATTACCAGTGACAATAGCCAGACGAACGCCGGCGGTGTTTCCGGCAGCAGCCTCAACGGCCTGTCGGCCATCAACCCCAGCGATATTGAATCCATAGAGATCCTCAAGGATGCTTCGGCAACGGCCATGTATGGCTCGCGAGGGGCTAATGGCGTCGTTCTCATCACCACCAAGCGGGGCAAAGAGGGAAGGTCCTCCGTTTCGCTGGATGCCTATTATGGCTTGCAGGAAGTACAGAGACAGCTCGATATGCTGGATGGGGAAGGCTTTGCCAATTACATCAACGCCTTTAACCGGGACGCCGGCTTCCCGGTCGACCCCCGCTACCTCATCCCCGACAAGATCGGCGCCGGCACCGACTGGCAGGAGGCCATCTTTCAGCGGGCGCCCATGCAGAGTTATCAGCTGAGCGCGCTGGGAGGCAACGCCAATACCCAGTATTCGGTCTCCGGGGGCTACTTCCTGCAGGAAGGCATCATCCTCAATTCCGACTTCGAGCGGTACAACCTGCGCGCCAATCTCGACCAGAAAGTAAGCGACAGGTTCAAAGTGGGAACCAGCATCAGCCTGAGCCACATCAATTCGCGGGGCGTCCTGACGGGCGCACAGAGCCCCGGTACGGGTATACTGCTGCCGGGAGCAACAGCCTCGGCTTTGCTCTTCCCGCCCACCCTTCCTGTCCTGGACGAAAGCGAGCCCGGCGGCTATACCTTCGAAGACGACCGCGGCCGGAACCTGCCCAACCCGGTGGCCGATGCGGCGGAGACGGATAATATTTCCAAAAATTCCCGGGTGATCGGCAATGCCTACGGCATACTTCGCCTGGCCGAAGGGCTCAACCTGAAGGGCAGTGTAGGTATCGACGCCTATTCCGTAAAGGAAAACCGCTTCGTTCCCAACTTCCTCAAGCGTACCGAAGCCAATAATGGGGAAGCGGTGGTGGCCACCGTCGACGGCTTCACCTGGCTGACGGAATATACGCTGAATTACAAGCGCACCTTCAGGGAAAAACACACCATCGATGCCCTGGTCGGCGCCACCTTCCAGGGATTTCAGTCGGAGCGCCTCTTCACCTTCGCCCTGGATTTTCCGGACAACCGCACCGGCTACCACAACCTGGGCAGCGCCCTGAACCCTCAGCCACCGGCCAACGGGGAGTCCTCCTGGGGCATCATCTCCTACCTGGGCCGGGCCAACTACACCTTGAACGATAAATACCTCTTTACTCTTACCGGCCGCCTCGATGGCGCTTCCAAATTCGGAGAAGACAGCAAATACGGTTTTTTCCCCTCCGGATCCGTCGCCTGGAAACTTCACCAGGAGCCATTCATCGAAAAGCTGGGGGTATTCACCAGCCTCAAGGCGAGGCTCAGTTACGGCGTCATCGGCAACCAGGAGATCGGGCCCTTCGGGTCGCTGGCCACCGTCGGGCCAGTCGGGCAGGGCGTGTTCAACAACGACGAACCCTATATCGGGCAGGAGCCTTTGCGTTATCCCAACCCCGGCCTGAAATGGGAGCGGACCAACCAGGCGGACTTCGGTATCGACGCGGAATTCCTGGACGGCCGCATCGGCCTCACGACAGACCTCTACCAGAAAAATACCACTGACCTGCTGCTGTTCGCCCCCCTGCCCACCACTACCGGATTTTCTTCTTACCTGGCCAACATCGGAGGGCTGAAGAACCAGGGGTTCGAAGTGGCTGTCAATTCGCGGAACACCACCGGGGCATTTCTCTGGCAGACCAACCTGAACTTCTCCGCCAACCGGAACGAGATCACCGAACTGGCCAGCGACAGCGATATCCCCGTTCCCGGCGTCCTCCAGGTGCCCGCCGGATGGAGCATTCTCCGGGTCGGGCAACCCCTGGGCACCTTTTTCGGCCTGCGCTCCGCCGGCATCTTCCAGTCGGATGCGGAAGCTCAGGCAGGGCCAACCTTGCGAGGGCAGAACGCCGAAGCCGGCGACCGCCGCTATGAGGACATCAACGGCAGGGATGCCCAGGGCAACCTGACCGGCCAGCCGGACGGAGTGATCGACGAGGCCGACCGGGCCATCATCGGCAATGCCAACCCCGATTTCATCTGGGGCCTGACCAATACGTTCTCCTTCAAGGGCATCGACCTTTCCATCTTCATCCAGGGCGTCCATGGCAATGAGATCGTCAATGCCTACCTGTTCGAGATCGGCACCATGGCGGGAGAAACCAACGTGCTGGCGGAGTTCTGGGAAAACCGCTGGACGGAGGAGAACCCCTCCGATGTATATCCGAAGGTCAACCCTAGCGAGCGCAATATCTTCAGCGACGCTCAGGTGGAGGACGGGTCCTTCATCCGCATCAAGAACATCACCCTGGGTTATACCCTGCCGCAGCAGTGGCTGGCCAAAGCGGGGATGAGTTCGGCCCGGCTGTATGTGACGGCCAACAACCTTTTCACCCTGACCGATTACCGGGGCTATGACCCCGAGATCAACTCCTTCGGGCAGAACAACCTGCTGCAGGGCATCGATTACGGCAGTTATCCGTTGGCAAGGACGGCGATCGTCGGCGTTCAATTGGGATTCTGAACTCGGGCCCCGAGTTAAAAGCAGGCATCACTCAAGAAATTCATCAACATGAGAAGATACATCTATATTTCATCGGCGCTTATTCTGGCCCTCAGCCTGTTCCAGGCCTGCCGGAACCTGCTGGAGGAGAACCCCAAAGACCAGGTTTTTGTGGAAAACTACTTCCAGACGGAAAATGACGCCATTGCCGCCGTCAACTCCATTTACGCCATCCTGAACTCGACCAGTACGGCTCCCACCTTCGGGGGGGTATACCACAGCAGCTACTGGATAGTGGCGGGGCTGGCATCCGACGAGATGGAGAACCGGCAGGCCGGCAACCCCGACCTCGACCAGTTGGATAACTTTGACATCAAGCCGGTCAATTCCTTTCTCTACGACATCTGGCGCAATGCCTACAAAGGCATCAGCAACGCCAATTTCGCCATCGAGGGCATTCCGCTGGTGGAAATGGAAGAGGGGTTGAAAAACCGCCTGCTGGGCGAAGCCCACTACCTGCGGGCCATGCTCTATTTCGACCTGACGCGCCTGTTCGGGGATGTCCCTCTGGTCCTTAGCCTGGATGCGGAGATCACGCCTTCCCGGACGCCGGCCGCCCAGGTGTACGATCAGATCCTTCAGGACCTGCAATTTGCCAAACAGCACCTGCCGCCGTCCTATCCGGCGGGGGAGGGGCTGGGCCGGGCCACCCTGGGCGCCGCCAACGCCCTGTCCGCCAAGGTACACCTCACGCAGGGCAACTGGCAGGAGTGCATCAGCCACTGCCAGGCAGTAATGTCGTCAGGTAATTACGGCCTGTGGGAGGATTTTGCCGAGGCTTTTCGCCTGGAGAATGAGAACGGCAAGGAGTCTATTTTCAATGTCGGTTTCGGCACGGCCAATAACACCATTTCCTTCTGGGAAGTCGGGCAGTTCAACGTCCGGCTGCTGCCGCGCCAGTTGTCCGGTCAGATCCCGGGCGTCAACGCTCAGGGGTGGCAGGTAGCTACTCAGGATCTATATGATTCCTATGATTCCCAGGACCGCCGGCGGGAGGTGACCTTGCTGACCACGATCAACAATACCGATGGGACCACTACGACGGTAGAGCCACACATCCAGAAATACTGGGACCGCATCGCCGAGCCGGGGGCAGGCAATACGGATAACGATTTTCCCTACCTGCGCTATTCGGACGTATTGTTGATGTACGCCGAAGCCCTGAATGAACAGAATAACGGGCCAACGGCCGAGGCCTACCAGGCGGTTAACAGCGTCCGCAAACGCGCCCGCTTCAATGGAACGGAAGAACTCCCCATCCTGCCGGACTTGTCGGGCCTTTCCTATCAGGAGTTTAAGGACGCCCTCCTGCAGGAGCGCCGGTGGGAGTTCGTCGCCGAAGGGCAACGGTGGTTCGACCTGGTGCGGTTCGGCAAGCTTTTGGAACAGGTGCCGAAGGCCAAGCCCGGCGTACAGCCGCAGCCTTTTCACAATCTGTTTCCCATCCCGCAGGAGGAGATCGACCTGAACCCCAACTTGCGGCCTCAGAATACGGGGTATTGAATTCAATACCTTTGAGGTTTGAACCTCAAAGGTATTTAGCCCTGGAACGCGAACCTCGGAGTGCCAAATTTATTTGGCTCAGAGACGCAACCCCTGGAACGCGAACCTGGGAGACGTTACATCAGTCAACTTGAGGGGGCGCGAGTTTATCGTCTCCGACGCCAAAAAATTTTGGTTCACCCTGTGGAATTTGTATTTATTAGGGCGGGCCCAGTTAGCGTTGGCTTTTCGTCTCTGATCCGGGACAAACGTCATTGCAGCTATGCAATCCGTTATATTCAGAAAAATTAAAAGTACAGAATACTTGCAGTCCAATTACGATAAGTTTCCGGTAATCCGGGTATCTGAGTTTGAAAACGCCTGCCTTTCCGGCTGGGATGCCATAGTGCAGGAAATACGGAAACGGCTTCCGGATGTTACCCGGCAGAAGGTAATCCTGGTAGTCGAATTTTACCACGGCGTAAATGCCCGCGAGGTTCGGCAGGCATTGGAAGAAGGCCTGCAGCCTGCATTACTTGTCGACGCAGAGCAGGCGTACAATAGCGAAGCGCAGCTCGATGCATTAACCTTTCCGGATGTTACGGACGACCGGATCTTCGGCTTTATGACCCGCCTTACCATCAGCCAATACTTCGACCCTGACAAGCTGGAGGCCGCCCGCCGTCAGCTTCAAGGCCTGAATAAAGGCCTGGCCCTGGTATGTGGCGCCGGTGCTTCCCACCTTGCCGAAAGCTGGGACGTGCTGGCATACGCCGACATGGCGCGCTGGGAGATCCAGCAGCGCATGCGCCGCCACGAGGTGGCCAACCTGGGCGCGACGAACTTCACAGAAGACTTTGCCCGCCAGTACAAGCGCGCTTATTTCGTCGACTGGCGTGTCTGTGACCGGATAAAAAAGCAATTGCTGCCCCAAATTGACTTCCTGCTGGACACCAATAAGCCCGGCCATCCGAAGGTGATACCGGGGGAAGCCCTGTGGGCGGGGCTCCGGCAGGCCAGCCGCCGCCCGTTCCGGGTGGTTCCTTTCTTTGACCCGGGCCCCTGGGGCGGCCAGTGGATGAAGGAGGTTTGTGATCTGGACCCCTCTCCGCCCAACTACGCCTGGTGCTTCGATTGCGTGCCGGAAGAGAACAGCCTGCTGCTGGGCTTCGGGGAGGATGTCGTAGAAATACCGGCCATCAACCTGGTTTTCTTTCACCCGGAAGAACTCCTGGGCGGTAGTATCTATTCCCGTTTCGGAGCGGAATTTCCCATCCGGTTCGATTTTCTGGACACTATGGACGGGGGCAATCTCAGCCTGCAGGTACACCCCCTCACCGGATACATACAGGAGCACTTCGGGATGCATTACACCCAGGACGAAAGTTATTACCTGCTGGACGCCAAAGAAGGCGCCTGCGTCTACCTGGGGCTTAAGGAAGGGATCGACAAAGATGCCATGATCGAAGCGCTCGAGGATGCGCAGAACGGCGGCGCCCCCTTTGAGGCAGAACAGTATGTTAAAAAATGGCCGGCAAAAAAGCACGACCACTTTCTCATCCCCGCCGGCACGGTGCACTGCTCCGGAAAGGACAGCATGGTGCTGGAGATCAGCGCCACCCCCTACATCTTCACTTTCAAGCTGTGGGACTGGGGGCGCCTGGGGCTGGACGGCAAGCCGCGGCCCATCAACATCGAACACGGCAAGAATGTGATCCAGTGGGACAGAGACACCTCCTGGGTGCGCCGGAACCTGATCAACCGCCTCGAGCCCATTGCCCAAGGCGAGGGGTGGCGGGAGGAGAAGACCGGCCTGCACGAGCTGGAATTCATCGAGACCCGCCGGCACTGGTTTACCGGTAAGGTGGAACACCATACGGGCGGAGGCGTCAACGTGCTCAACCTGGTGGAAGGCAGGGAAGCCATCGTGGAAAGCCCGGACGGGGCCTTTGAGCCCTTCGTCGTTCACTATGCCGAGACCTTTATCGTGCCGGCGGCCGTGGGCGCCTACACCATCCGGCCGTACGGAGAGAGCAAAGGGGAGGAGTGCGCGACGATCAAGGCGTTTGTGCGAACTTAACTGCTTAAGAAATTTGACAAAAGAACAACTACATGCCAACGACCAACCAATCTTCTGCCCAGCCCGTCAACATGGGCGTCGTCTATCTGCTGACGGCGGTAGCTGCCCTGGGCGGCCTGCTGTTCGGTTATGACACCGCCGTCATCTCCGGAGCCATCGGCTTTCTGCAGGCCAAATTCGAGCTGACGGCGGCCATGAAGGGGTGGGCGGCCTCCAGCGCCATCATCGGCTGCATATTCGGCGCCATGTTCGCCGGGTATATGAGCGACCGCTTCGGGCGGAAGAAGATCCTGATCCTTACGGCTTTCCTGTTTGGCATCTCGGCCATCGGCTCGGCCCTGCCCAACAACCTCACGCAGTTTGCCCTGGCCCGTTTCGTCGGTGGGCTGGGCGTAGGGGCGGCCTCCATGCTGTCGCCCCTGTACATCACCGAACTGGCGCCGGCCAGAGTGCGGGGCATGCTGGTCTCGCTGTATCAACTGGCCATCGTAATCGGCATCTTGCTGATCTTCTTTGTCAACCTCCTGGTGCAGAACATGGGAGACGAGGCCTGGAACATAGAATGGGGCTGGCGCTACATGCTCGGTTCGGAGACCCTGCCCGCTATCCTGTTCTTCGTGGCTATGTTCTTCGTCCCGGAGAGCCCCCGCTGGCTGGCCAAGGAGAAGCGAGAGGAAGAAGCCCTCGGCGTCCTCGCCCGCATCAACGGCATGGCCCGGGCTAAGGAGATCCTTCAGGAGATCAGGGAAACCCTGAAGGAAGAATCGGGCACGTTAGCCGAGCTGTTCGGCGGGCGCTTCCGCAAGGCCATCGTCATCGGCATCCTGCTGGCCTTTTTTACCCAACTGCAGGGGATCAACGCCATCATGTACTATGCGCCGGAAATCTTCAAGGAGGTGGGCGCCGGCGCCAACTCGGCCTTTATGCAGACGGTCATCGTCGGCGTCATCAACGTGCTGTTCACCTTTGTGGCCATCTGGCTGGTGGACCGCGCCGGGCGCAAGGCCCTCCTGCTGTTCGGCGGCGCCGGCATGGGCATCAGCCTGGGCATCGTCGGAATGGCCTTCTTTTTCAACTGGGGCGGTTATGTGCTGCTGATCTTCATCCTGACGTACGTGGCCTGCTTCGCCGCTTCCTTCGGGCCGGTGCCCTGGGTGATCCTTTCCGAGATCTTCCCGATCAAACTGCGGGGGCTGGCCATGTCGGTGGCAACCCTGTCGGTCTGGGTGGCGGTCTACTTTGTCACCCAGCTGTTCCCCATTCTGGTGGAAGAGATCGGGCCGGCCTTTACCTTCTGGATATTTTTCGCCGTCTCGCTAATGGCCTTCATTTTCGTATGGACGCAGATCCCGGAAACCAAAGAGAAGACGCTGGAAGAGATCGAGCATAGCTGGTAGACAGGATGACAGGAAGGACAGGATGACAGGAAAGACAGGATTAACAAGGAAGATCCGGAGGCCTGCGCTGGGAGACTTGACAAGTTTTCAGTGAGAGGGCAGCTGAGAAACTTGTCAAGTCTGGCGTAGGGCAATAAATGTTATTATGTGTACTTAATTGACATTGTAATGAATAGAATACTACTGATAACAATACTCGCAATCGGGCTGAGCACAGGGAGCCATGCACAGAAGAGCGCCGCCAAGCAACCCGTAGACTACGTCGACCCCATGCTGGGCAACCACGATTCGCGCTGGATGATGTTTCCCGGCCCCTCCATGCCCTTCGGGATGGTCAAGCTCAGCCCGGATAATGAGCGCAACGGGTGGAAAGCCGGATACGAATACGACCTGGACAACATCACCGGCTTCAGCCACATCCACGAATGGACCATGGCCGGCCTGCTGATGGCGCCTCAGACAGGGCCTCTTCAAACCCAGCCGGGAACGGAAAAGGACCCCGACGCCGGCTACCGCTCGCGCTTTCGCCACGAGACGGAAGTGGCAGAACCGGGGTACTATTCCGTAGTGCTCGACGACTATCAAACCAAAGTAGAGCTCACCACCACCACCCGCGCCGGTTTCCAGCGCTATACCTTTCCCAAAACCGACTCCGCCCGCGTGCTCGTCGACCTGGACATCGAGTCGGAGTACGGAAACGAGCTCTTCCTGTCGGAGATCCGCAAGGTGAGCGATACCGAGATCGAAGGCCTTACCTATTCCCAGAGCCTGCGGGGCGCCGGCTGGAATGATTACATCGTCCACTTTGTCATCCGCTTCAATAAACCGTTCAAGGATTTCAACGGCTGGACGCGCGACGGCGTGCAGCGCAACACAGAGCGCATCTTCTCCGGCTGGGACCATACCGACATCGGAGCTTTTGTCCACTTCGACACCCGGGACGGGGCGCCCCTCCTCATTCAAACCGGCATCTCTCTGGTGAGCATCGAGCAGGCCCGCCTCAACCTGGACAAGGAACTGGCGGAACCCTTCGGCTGGGATTTCGACGCCGTGCGCCGGAACGCCCGCGACACCTGGAATGAACTGCTGAGCGTCATCCAGGTGGAGGGCAAAAACGAGACGGACAAGGTGAAGTTCTACACCAACATGTACCGCGCCTATGCCGGGCGGAATATCTGGAGCGATGTCAATGGCATGTACATGGACGTGTGTGAAAATCCACGGAAACTGGCCGACCCCAACTCGCCCATGCTGGGCGGGGACGCCTTCTGGAACACCTTCTGGAACCTGAACCAGCTCTGGACCCTCGCCACTCCCGATATTGCCAACCAATGGGTGAAAGCCTTGCTGGAACAATACGAGACCGGCGGTTGGCTGCCCAAGGGCCCTCCCGGCGTCGAATACTCCGGCATCATGGAGGCCTCGCACGAGATCGAACTGATCGTGGCTGCCTACCAGAAGGGCATTCGCAATTACGATGTGAAAACGGCGTATGAGGCCATCAAGCATGTGCAAACCACCCTGCCGGTGAAGCACCTGTGCAGCGGCATCGCCGGCAACCGCTTCCTGGACGATTACCTCAAATACGGCTATGTGCCCTACGAAACCGGCCCGGTGTCCAATACCCTGGAGTATGCCTTTGACGACTGGGCCGTCAGCGAAATGGCCAAAGCCATGGGAGATATGGAAGGCCATTACTACTTCCGCCGCCGCGCCCACAATTATCTGAACCTCTGGGACCCCACCGTTCAATACATGAATATGCGCAAAAAGGACGGCTCCTTTGTGCCGGATTTCGACCCCTACTGCTGCTCCACCTTCCTGGGGCAGGGCTGGATGGAAGGCAATGCCTGGCAGTTCACCTGGTTCGTCCCGCACGACCTGCGGGGGCTGATCGGGCTGATGGGGCGGGAGGAGTTCAACGGCCGCCTGCAGGCCGGCTTCGAAAAGTCCAGAGAATGGCGCTTCAACAGCGAGTGGACCCACGAGAACAACCTCCTGGCCATGGGCGTCCTGCCCATCAACCACGGCAACCAGCCCAACATGCAGGCCGCCTACCTCTTCAACTATTCCGGAAAGCCCTGGCTCACCCAGTACTGGGCCCGGGAGATCATGGAGGTGTACTACGGCTCGACGGTCAAAGATGCCTGGCCGGGGGACGAAGACCAGGGGCAGATGGGCGGGTGGTACGTCATGAGCGCCATGGGCCTGTTCGAGATGAAGGGCGGCTGTGCGGTAGACCCGGTGATCGAGATCGGCAGCCCCATCTTTGACAAGGTTACTATTCAGCTCGACCCCCGCTATTATTCCGGCGGCGATTTCGTTATTGAAACGATCAACAATTCCAAAGAGAACAAATACATTCAGTCGGCCACGCTGGACGGCAAGCCGCTGAATAAGCCCTGGTTCTATTTCCGGGAACTGAGCGATGGGGGGAAGCTGGTATTGAAAATGGGGCCGGAGCCCAATAAGGAATGGGGCAGCCGTCCGGAAGATGCTCCGCCGTCGATGTCGGATGAGGAGAAGTAATACGCCTTCGAGCCAAATAAATTTGACGGGCCGGGGAGGCGTTTGAGTAGTTACGCAAAATGATACAATGAGTATATTTCTATGGCGGTAGTACTGAGACATATTGTTGGGATGGCCATTTTGAACCTGGCCCTTGCTTCCTGCAGCCGGGCAGGTAAGGATGCGCCTATGCTGGAGCTGTTGCCTCCGGAGCGGACGGGCGTAGATTTTGTCAACCACCTGTCCGAAGGCGACAGCCTCAACATCATGAATTATGTCTACTACTATAACGGTGGCGGCGTCGGTATAGCCGATTTCAATAACGACGGGCGGGAAGACGTGTTCTTCACCGGCAATGAAACCTCCTGCCGGCTGTATCTCAATAAAGGGGAGATGCGGTTTGAAGACATTACCGGGCAGGCAGGCCTGGAAACAGAGGCCTGGGCCACCGGTGTTGCTGTCGCCGACATCAATGCCGACGGGTGGAAGGATATCTACATCTGCGCCGCCGGCCACGGTGCGCCTTCCGAAAGGGCCAACCTGTTGTACATCAACGAAGGCCCCGCGCCTGATGGAGTGCCCGGCTTTTATGAAGCGGCCGCCGAATACGGCATTGCCGATACCAGCTACTCCACCCATGCCGCCTTTTTCGACTATGACCTCGACGGCGACCTCGACCTGTATGTACTCAATCATGCGAACCAGCGCAGCACGCTGAATACCCCGCTTCCCCGAAAACTGAACGGAGAAGGGGCCAGTACCGACCGCCTGTACCGGAATAATGGCAAGGCTGCCCGGGAGCCCTTTACCGATGTGTCTGCACCTGCCGGCATACAGGCCGAGGGGTATGGGCTGGGCATAGCGATAACTGACATCAACCGGGATGGCTGGCCCGACATATTCGTGGCTAATGACTTCATCTGCAACGACCTGCTCTACATCAACCAACAGGATGGAACATTCCGGGAGCAGGCCGCCGTTTATCTCCGCCATCAGAGCTACAATTCCATGGGCTGCGATATCGCCGATTTCAACAACGACGCCTGGCAGGATATCCTGGTGCTGGACATGCTTCCGGAAGACAGGAAGCGCAAAAAAACCATGGCCGGAACGATGAATTACGACAAGTGGAACCTGATGCTGGCCAACGGGTATGCCCCCCAGTACATGCGCAATGTGTTGCAGCTCAACAACGGGCCCTCTCCCCGCCCGGACGCCTTCGGGCAGCCCTCCTTCAGCGAGATCGGACAGCTCTCCGGCATTCATCAGACGGACTGGAGCTGGAGCGCCCTGTTCGCCGACCTGGATGACGACGGCTGGAAAGACCTGTTCATTACCAACGGCTACCGTCGGGATATAACCGATAAGGACTTCATCGATCACAGCGCCAACCTGGGTATGTTCCAATCCCAGCAGCAGGCTGACCAGCTGGTGTTGGAAAAGATCCGGAAGCTTGAGGGCATCCACCTTCCGAATTATTGCTTTCGCAATGAAGGCAACCTTACTTTTACCCCCTGCCCCTCCCTGCCGCCGTCCTTCTCCAATGGCGCCGCCTACGGCGACCTGGACGGCGACGGCGACCTCGACCTGGTGGTAAACAACATCAACGAACCGGCTTTCCTGTTGGAGAACAAGGCAGCCGGCCGGCCTGGTGCTCATAGCCTGAATGTCAGCCTGGACGGCCCGCCGGGCAATCCGGACGGGATCGGGGCCCGCTTGTGGCTCTTTGTGCAGGGGCAACAGCAATACCTGGAGCAATATCCCTACCGCGGGTTTCAGTCGTCGGTTTCAACCATTCTGCATTTTGGACTGGGAAAACATGCTTTTGCCGACAGCCTCATCGTGGAGTGGCCGGGCGGGCGGCGGCAGATAGTGACTGCAGTCAGCGCCGGGCAGGCCCTTCGGCTGAAGTATGAGGATGCCGGACAAAGCATGGCCCTGCCTTCCGTACCATCGCCCGAGCCTATACTCAGGGATGTCACCGGGCAAAACGGGCTGGAATTCGTCCACCGGGAATCCCCTTATAATGACTTCCTTAAGCAGCCCCTGCTGCCGCATGGCTTTTCCCGTTCCGGCCCCGGCATGGCTGTCGGCGACCTCAACGGCGACGGGCTGGATGATGTCTATATCGGCGGCGCAAGGGGCCAGGCCGGGCGAATATTCTACCAAAAACCCGGCGGCGCCTTTGTGTTTGAGGGCCTGGAGGAAGGGGCAGGATCAGAAGATGTGGACGCCCTCATCTTCGACGCCAATAATGACGGGGCCAACGATCTGTACGTCGTCAGCGGGGGCAGCGAATTTCCGGCAGGGGATAAAGCCTATCAGGACCGCCTGTATCTCAATGACTGGAAAGGTGGCCTGCGGCTGGCCCCGGCTGCCCTGCCGGCCATGCCCACCAGCGGTTCCTGTGTCGCCGCAGCTGATCTGGACGGCGATGGCGCCCTGGACCTGTTCGTTGGCGGGAGAGTGGAACCCGGGGGATACCCGATGCCTCCGCGGTCGTATCTTCTGCGCAATGACGGAGGGGTGTTCTCCGATGTAACGGCTGAACTGGCGCCTGCCCTGCAACGCATCGGCATGGTGACGGATGCGGTATGGGTAGCCCTCGGGAAAGACAGCGGCCCCGGCTTGCTGCTGGTAGGGGAATGGATGCCGGTTACGGTCTTCCGAAATGAGCGGGGCCGCCTGGCCCGTCAGGAAACTACCGGGCTGGAGAATAGCCGGGGCTGGTGGTACAGCCTGGCAGGAGGTGATTTTGACCAGGATGGCGACACGGACTTTCTGGCGGGTAATGTGGGGTTGAACACCTCCTACCAGGCTACCCCGTCGGAACCGGTGCGCATTTATGCCGGTGATTTTGATAATAACGGGAGCGTCGATGCCGTTATGTCTTACCATATTCAGGGCATTGAATCGCCCGCTCACTCCCGGGATGTACTATTCTCCCAGATCCCCGGCCTTGAAAAGAAATATCCCCGGTACGGCCTGTATGCCGAAGCAACTCTGAAGCAGTTATTCGAGAAGGAAAAGCTGGACGAAGCCTATATCCTGGAATGCCATGCCTTCCAGTCCAGTTATATTGAAAACCTGGGGGATGGCCGGTTCGCCCTGCACGCTCTTCCGCTGGTCGCCCAGTTTGCTCCTGTAGCCGGGATCATCTGTGCGGATTTTGACCAGGATGGGCGCCCCGATGCCCTTCTCGCCGGGAATGACCATTCCCCGGAGGTGAATACAGGCCGTTATGATGCATCCACCGGCCTGCTGCTGCTGGGGGACGGGAAAGGTGGATTCTCTCCCGCCGGCCCCATGCAAAGTGGCTTTTGGACTGAGGGAGAAGCGAAAAGCCTCCAATTGGTAAGGAAGGGAGAAACCGGCCGCTACTGGATACTGGCGGCCATGAATAATGATACGATGAGAACATTTACAGGAGGGGGGCGTCGTCCGCCAACCTAATCTGATGTATGCACTATGGCAACAGGTTTTGTGCATTTGTGCGTGGACTTCCCCTTTAGGGGATTTGAAGGGCTGGGAGGGCTAATGCACCTGGCCTGTTGCAACGAAGTATAAGAACAACACATACATTTAATAACCAAATATTTCGCATCATGAGGTACAAGAATTTAATCTTATTTCTCGCAGTGGGTTTAATGGCGGCAGGTACATTACTGGTCAGCAGTTGTAATAACGACGACGAGGAGCCGGTAGCCGCGCCTACGGTCTCTCTGTCGGAAAGCACCTTCACCGGCAAGATCGGTGAAATGGCCACGACTACCGCTACCGTGACTGCCCCCGGGGGGTTGAAAACTCTGAAAATTACCAAATACCTGGGTACCGAGATCGACCCCAACTACGGCACGAACGGCACCATGGAAGTTTCCTCCTCAACCTTCACCCTGGAATATACCCTTACGGACGAAGGCCTGGAAACGCCGATACGCTTCAATTTCGAAGCCGAAGACGAAAGTGGCCAAACCGGCGACGCCGACTTCATCATCACCACCGAACTCTCTGTGAAGTACCTGCTGCTCAACTTTAACTGGCAGTGGGACTCAAAGCTGGGCAAGTGCCTGGATTCAGAGCCTGAGACTGAGCAGATCCTGGAGTGTGAGGAAGATAACATCTACATCTTCAATGAAGACGGCACCATGTCCATCGATTACGGCGCCATCACCGGAATGGGGGGCGGCACCTGCGACTTCGACGGCATCCGGCCGGCCACCGATTGGGAACTGAACGATGATGAAACCGAACTCACCATCACCAATACCAACGTGTTCGACCCGATGGACGTGCAGATCGAAGTGTACCGCATCACCAGCTTTGACGCTATGGAGATCAACTCCGAACAGACCATTGACCTGACGGCCTTCGGCTGTGTGGTCTGGGACTGGAAATTTACCTGGCGAGCTGTGCCCAAATAGTTCTGAAGTCGGAAGTGCGAAGTCGGAAGTCGGAAAGCTTCTGGGTGCAAGCGGCGCTCCGAAGTCGGAAGTCGGAAGTGCGACACGAGCGAAGCGCCTTTAGAGCGCCCCTGGCACCTAAAAGCCTTCCGGCTTCAAACTTCCTTTTGTTAAGGAAGCTTCATTTTTTAAGGTGGAAGTGCCTTTCGCCCTCTTTCCGCCGCCCCCAGCGAGACAATATTCCGCCTTCCGCCTTCCGATTTCCGCCTTCGCTACTTCCACTTCAGCCGGATAAACCGCGGCCGGTAGATGTGGGCGTCCTTCCGGATGTCATTCCAGAAATCAAAAGTGATGGTATTGTAGCTGATGAGTAATTCTCCCGGCTTGGAAAGGCAGGGGTGGGCTTTGGCGTTGTACGGCAAAAGGCCCTCATCGATCTCGGGGGTGCGCCAGATCTCCTGTATGGGGCCGAAGGGGCCCAC
The DNA here is from genome assembly GCA_964418125.1 of uncultured Phaeodactylibacter sp. GTDB lineage: Bacteria > Bacteroidota > Bacteroidia > Chitinophagales > Saprospiraceae > JACJXW01. Next base: position 4,200 of record CAYQKY010000103.1, on the reverse strand, counting down.
CGGGCTCTCGCCAACCCGCAGGCCTACTTTCTCCGAGATGCCCAGCACCTGGAATACCAGCAGGTAGCGGCCGTCATCCAAAGGTGTCACACTCAGCTCATTGGAAACGGCGTTCGTCACCGGCATCATTTCGTTCTCGTCCTTCACCCATTTCTCGCCGTTCCAGTAGCGCCAGCTGCTGAAGTGCTCAAAGTCCTTGGGCTTCACCCTTGCCACGATCAGGTTCTTGTCCTGGCCGATGCAGCCATAGACGTACACATAACCATCGGGGTGCGGGGCGCCCGCCCAATCGGTATTGACCAGGACGCCGGCGCCCATATTGCCTTCTCCCAGGCGCTCGTTCCTGATGTGTAAGGGCGTCGTGATCTGCCGTTGATCTTCGAAAGGAGGGCGGCTGCCGGCAGGGATGGCCAGCAGGGAAACATCGGGCTCGATAAAATCAAAGACATTGGGCCCCGTCATTTCGATGTGGTAGGCAAACAGGTAGAGGGTATTGTCCTTTTCCCGGTTGATGAAGCCGTCGCCGAGCCAGTAGTACTGGCCCTCGCGGGCGTTTTCATTGTTGGGCACAAAAAACGTTTGAGGCGCTCCGCGTTCATCCTGTTTGTAGAAAAAGCGGATGCTGTCCGGATGGGGCGACTGGCCGGCCATGTAGGCCACGGTGTTGTTGGCCATTGTGTAGCCTTCCGCCGGTTTGCCGTCTTCCACTTCGCCGATGAAGGTGTCGCTGAAGGTGAGGAGGACTTCCCGTTGCGGGTCATTGCGGGGTTGTTCATCGCCGTCCAGAGAAAAGGAAAAGATCCCGTCGGCGCCGAACCAGCCGGATTGGCGGTAGAAGAGCTGGGTCCATTCGGGCGCTGCTTCTGCGGTGAACTCCAGCTCCGGCCGGCCGGCTGTCGTTGGCGCCTGCTTCTTCGAAGCTCCACAACCGGTGGTGAGCAGCGCTATGCAAATGGCAAAGAAAATTGGTTTGCCGCCATTAGAGACGGACGGAGGCCTACTCGGGCCCTGACAGGATGAATTGATCATATAGTTTATTTATTGATCCCGGTTCGCCAACAATTGTAAGGACGTCGTTTTCAAGAAGCACGGTGTTCCCTTTCGGAGCAAAAGAGGTATTGTTCCTGTCAATAAAGACAACCAATACATCCTGAGGCAGTTTTATGTCCATCAATTTTTTATTGATCAGAATATTGGACGATTCATTTTTTGTTAACCTGAAAGAAATATACCGCTTGTCATGCAAAAGATACTCGATAATCTCTCTTTCTGTTTTTGCAGAAAAAACATCTTTTATAAAGTGATCGCGTTCTGCAATATTTATGATACTTGATAACATGCGGAGCTGCTGTTTCGGGTTATTCTCATTGTTTACAAGGAAAAAAAATACTTTAATTTTCTCTTTGCTGAATATACCATGTTTTTCAACTGGTTTTTCAATGCCCTCTGCACACAGTACAATATGAAGCGCCGGGTGAATTATATCCGCTTCTTTTGCATAGAGAAGAGAAACTTCAGGAATTACCAGAGCGGGGTCAATCGGAGTTGTTTTCAGGAATTCTTCATTCAGGTCATTACCATCAACATTTAATTCCAGGGCAATAGAATTTGCTACCTCCTGCACCAGGCCTTCAAATACCGCGTTTTTGATAAAATGTATTTTTGAACGAACGATCGTCTGGTTGAACGGATCGTCCTGGCGCAAACCTTTCTCCCGTAAGATCATCATAAACTCATTTTCCAGTTCATCGTGCTGATATTTGCCCAGCAAAGCAAACCAGTGGAAAATAGCTCCTTCTCTTTTTACTTTTGAACGAACGAAATATATATACCACAAGTATGCAAGAATGATGGTGATCAGAGTAAATACCAGGGCTCCCCATCCCATGTAAAACATTAGAACCAGCGAAGAAATAATGCCGAATATTTGCATCCATGGATAAAGGGGGGAATGATAGCCGGGGTCGTAAGAAGCTATTTTACTATTTCGAAAAACGATAACGGAAAAATTTATGGCCATGAATATGAACAACTGAAACGTACTCGCGAGTTTGACAATGCCTTCTTCGGTAAGGACGATAATAAAAAGGACGATCAATCCGGCAGTAAGGAGAATTGCCGGAACAGGGGTTCCCCAGCGGCTGATCGTGCTGAATTTTTTCGAAAATAATTTGTCCCTGCCCATAGCCAACGGATAGCGGGAGGTGGCAAGCATGCCTGCATTTCCGGTCGAAGCGAAGGCAAATAAAGCAGCTATGACAATGATATACAGCCCCGTTTTCGGAGGTAGCCAATTGAATAATTGCTCCACTGCGGTAGCTGCCGGCGAGAGGTCTTCAGAAATGGCTTCATTGCCGATTACGGTTACCATAACAAAAACGCCAAGCACATAAATCAACCCTGTAACCAACAACGATAATGCCATTCCCAACGGAATATTCCGTTCCGGGTTTTTAATTTCCTCAGCAACACTTGCTATCTGTGTTAGCCCTAAATAGGAAACAAAAACGAAGCCGGTCGTAAAGAGAAGGCCGCTGAGCCCTCCGGTAAAAAAGGGGTCATAATTGCCCTTGTTGAATCTTATGGAAGGGTGGGCTCCTGAAAAAATATTCCAGAAACCATCGGCGATAAATGCCCCTAATACTAACAGCAACCCAATCACAAATACTTTTTGAATACTTGTAGATTTTCGCGCTCCAATTATGTTTATGACAGCAAATATTATTGCGAAAGTTATCGCTGTTTCCTTTATTGAAATATCCCAAAATATGGAACTATAGGCGCCAATACCTACAAGCGCAAATGCTGTTTTTAAAAGGAGAGCTATATATGTTCCAATTCCACCAATAGTTCCCATCATTGGCCCCAGGCTTCGGTCAAGAAAGAAGTAAGCTCCACCTGAGCGTGGCAAGGCAGTAGATATTTCGGCAATACTGAACATGGCGGGCATTATTAAAAGCCCGGCAAGAAAATAGGCTAAAATTACCGATGGCCCGGTATGCTGAGAAGCCAGCCCCGGCAAAAGAAAAAAGCCGGAACTAAACATGGCCCCGGTGCTTACTGCAAAAACATCAAATAATCCTAATTCTTTTTTTAGTTTCATGGCTCGCTTTTTGTACGGCCTCCTTCAATCAAAATATTTGTCTTTCTAAACTTCAGGCAACACCAAGAGCGGAACTTGATTGCTAAAAACCTGGGCCTTCGTAATACTTTTCTTAAGGAAGCTTTTAAAAAAAGCCTTCTCTCTTCGTATCATACACAATAAGTCACAGCCCTCTTTTTGTATGAATTTGTTAATGGTTTCATTGATGCTATTAAAAATGGGCACCTCACGATAAGTTGTTTCTACACCTTCAAGGTATAAATCAATTTCCCGATACGTATTTCTGCCTGAGCCTGTATTTACATTGAGCAGGGTCGCTTTGGCTCCGAACTTAGATGCCAGCTTTTGGAGCGGCGAGAGCATACTCAGAGAAACCTCATTGTGGTCCATCGCCAAAACAATGTGTTGAAGAGGATTAAAAGAATACCCAGGCGGAACAACCAACACAGGAGCATTCGCCATTTCCAACGCCATTGCTGCAACACTTCCAAAAATAACTTTCTTTAGCCCGGAAGCGCCTTTGCTGCCCATTACAATAAAGTCGATTCCGTGCTTTTTTACTTTTCTTTTGAAAAGGGAAAAAATATCGCCTTGCTCTACAAAGGTTTTAACAGAAAGCCCATTTTGTGTTATTTTTTCCATGAACTTCAGTTTCGTCAGGTTCATCTTTCGTTCTACTTTCTCAGTATAGGGCTGTTCGTCTTCGGGGAAATTCAGGTCATAATTAAATCTGTCAAAAGAGTAAACATGGTACAAATAAAGCTCGCTTTTGAACTCAGCCGCTATTTCAATGGCATATCGAATTGCATTGTCCGCAACAGGAGAAAAATCGGTGGGGACAAGAATTTTTTTCATTGATATATATTTTTATTTTTTCAGAGTTTTGGTTTCCCGCTCGGCTGCGCTTTGAGAGCATAAAAGGCCCTTGTGAAAGCGGACCGAGTTAACGGGTGAATTTAAGCTACTGTTAACCAGGACGTTAAGTGGCCACGAAATCGCCCGTTAATTCGGTCTAGTCGCACTAGTGCCCCGGGATCGAAATCACGGGGCGGTTATGGGTTACTGGTTACTGTTGTGGTTAGGAGCCGACCCCCCTG
>CAYQKY010000102.1:0-28234 GCA_964418125.1 uncultured Phaeodactylibacter sp. | reverse complement strand
GCACCCCGGTGAGGAATTCTTCACGGAGCTCACCCGGCGCAATTACGACGGCATTCTGCGCTGGCTCACCAGCGATGCGCCGGAGCTGCAGGCGAAACCAGGCGATGTGAAGTTCAACTGGGCCCTGATCGCCCGCTTTTTGCAGGAATACGATACTTCTCAGGGGACGCCTTATAAAAACCCCAAGCCGCTCCCCCTGCCGGTCACCGTCAGCCTGGGGCCGGTGGCGGGCCTGCATTTCAAAAGCTATTCTTACGATTATCCTATGCGTTTCGGCCTGCGGCCCTATGCCTTTTTCGGAGATTCCCTCTCCTACAGTAACCAGGTTTTTGCTACTGCCGGCATCGCCTTCCGGATACAGAACATCATCCTCCGGAAGTCGGGGCGCCTGACGCTGCAACCGGAAACCCACATCGGCCAATACGTGCTCGATGCCGGCGGCGGCCAGTACGAGCATCTCGGCCTGCTCATCCCCGTCAAAGCCCACTACCAGATCGGTTCTTCGGAAAAGATCCGGCCGGAAGTATTTGCCGGCGTGGCGGGCACCTTCCTGTTCGGGCAGAAGATCGTGGCGGATGAAACCCGGTACACGGATATTCTTCCGGAGTTCATCGACAACTTCCTGGGGGGCGTCTGCGGCGGCGCCAACGTGCTCTTTGCCCTCGGCAGATCGGGCAACATGCTGAACCTGGAGGCTTACTTCGAATACGGGAACGGCGTTCTGGGCTTTTCCCGGGGCACGGCCCAGCTGAAAGAGGAAGAAAGCTCTTTTCACATTATGGGGAGCCTGAGGGTGGGGTATTTTTTTTAGGGCAGGCCGAACAGAAGCCCAAAAAGCGCAAGTTGAATTATCGCGCAAACAATTGAGAGAAGGTAAAGGCATACCCCACGGAGAAGTTGGGGAAGAGTTTCGGAGAAAATACCGTTCATGAATCTTTCTCCGGCAGGCTCAGTTTCTGCCTCTCTCTGTTAATGACGATGGCGCCGACAGCCGCCGTGCCCGCCGTAGCGATCATCACCACCCACCAGAAGTAGCGCATATCGAAGAAGCGGACGCCCACTTCCGCCCAGAAGGCGCAGTACAGGCCCACTATTGACCAGCTCATGAAGTAGTAGTGCCGGCCGAGCCAGCCTTGGCTGCGCCGCCAGGCCGGAACGAGGCCCCCCAGCAGGGTGAGCAGGCTGACGATAGCGAAGATGTGGAACAGGTTGAAACTGCCGAAGTTGTAAATGCCCAGGGCGGTGCCGTTGAGGCCGAGCATGGCGGCGGCGTAAGCATAGCCGGTGAGCTTGTGCCCGGCCGTCCCTTTCCTGCCGAGAATTACGATCGTTCCGGTAGCCATAGCCAGCAGGGCGAGCACGGTGTGAATGAGGCCCAAATAGCTGTGAATGAGGTGGTATTCTTCGAGTAACTGTATCATATTTTGTATTTGCTTTTTAACATCAGTCCGGGATCCTTTTGAGAATGAATAGGTTCAAACCGCTGATTGTGTTATTCGTTGTCCCGGGGGGATGCCTCACGGCAGTGGTAGCCCGTTGATCGTTGTTTGTTTTCCGGATCCTTCAACAAACAACAAACAACGGGCAACAAACAACAAACAACACAAGCCCTTACTGCTCCAATGCCGGCAACAGCTCATCCCTCACCCAGCGGAAACCGGGCGCGGCAGCCAGCGCCTTCTGGTAAGTGGCCCGGGCGGCTTCCCGCTGCCCGTCGGCCTGCTGGGCCTGGCCGAGCATGGCTAGGCATTGCAGGTAAGGCCAGTTGTTTTCCGTGCCTTGTGCTTCAAAGCCCAGTGCGGCGGCCTGGAAACCCTGGATGGCCTGCTGAAGGCCGCCGCCGAAGGCGGGCGGGGTGTAGAACAGGTTGCTGCTGTGCTGCAGGCGCACGAAAGGGTCATCGGGTTCGAGCTCCATGGCCCGGGCGGCCTGCTTGCTGGCCTGCGGCCCGAGGAAGGGCCCTTTTACCGGCGATAAGGCGATCTTCATGCCCAGGATGCCGGCATACAGGGCGTGCGCTTCGGCGCCGCCGTCTTCCTTCAGGAGCTTTTTGGTGAGTTTGGCGGCCTCTACCAGCAGTTGCTTGGCGCTTTCTTCATCCTGGTGGGCGAAGCAGGCGCCGACGGCCCCGTACTTTGCCCGGGCGACAGCAAGGGCGTTGGCGGCCGTTGGCGATTCGGCGTATTCGGTTTCCATTTCCCGGATAACGGTTTTCAGTTGCTCCAGGCCGTTGGCCTGGTAAGCGTCGTAATAACGGGCTTGCCGGTTGTCCGTCTGGGCATGGAGCGTGGCAAAGGCTGTAATAGCGATCAAAAGGATGATGTACTTTTTCATAGCGGGTTATTGTTTTGGTTCGCTACAAAGAAGGGAAGAAATACAAAGGAGCGCCAGTTTGATTGACGGCCGGCGCCGGTGTATTGACAAGTGGTTTTGGGAAGAGGAGAAGCTGAAAATAACAGGCATTTTCATGGCTTCCCGGCCACTGGCCACGCCAAAGCCGCCGTTGGCCATTCAACTTCAGCAATTCATAAAAGTAACCTTGGCAAAAAGCCGGTTTTTTCTCATTTTATGGCATCAATTGAAGACAGGCATGAACAAACGCGCCATAAATATCGCCGCACAGATAACAGGATGGGTGTTGTACACCCTATTCTGGGCTGTCGTGTCTTCTCCCCGGCCGCTCACCCTCCTTTCTTTAGTTACCAGCGCCATCTTTACGCTGTTCAACGCGGCGGCGGTGTATACCTTACTGTTGGTGCTGGCCCCCAGGCTGTTGAAAAAGCGGCGGTACTGGCAATTCGGGCTGGCGTTGTCGGCATTGCTGGCCCTGGCCTCGGCCCTGCTCGCCGGGGCGTTGTACGGCTGGTTCAGGCTGGTGGAGCCCGCCCTGCTTGAGGTGTTCTTTTACCCGGGCAACCTGGCGGTGAAAGCGGTTATCGGAAGTACGCTCACCGCCACTTTTCCGGCACTCGGGGTTTATCTCATCATCGAGTGGATACGGGTGGAAAGGCACAACCGGCAACTGCGGGAAGAAAAGCTGCAGGCGGAGCTGAATGTGCTGAAAAACCAGCTCAACCCCCATTTCCTGTTCAACGCCCTGAACAGCATCTATTTTCTGATCAAAAAAGACCCCGATGCCGCCGCCGAAGCGCTGGCTGGTTTTTCCTACTTGCTTCGCTACCAGCTCTACCTGGCGGATGCCGAGCGCATTCCCTTACGGCAGGAACTGGACTACCTGGAGCAGTACATTCAGCTGGCCCGGTTGCGCCAGCCTGCCGGGCTGAACCTCACGCTCTCCCTACCCCGGCAGCTCAACGGTGAACAGATACCCCCCTTGTTGCTGTTACCCTTGGTGGAAAACGCTTTCAAACACGTGGCCCGCAAAGACGGAGAGATCTGTATTGAAGCCGCTGTGGAAGGAGAAGAACTCCGTTTTTACATCCGGAATAACACTGGGCTTCAGCGGCGGACGGAGGCGGACAAGGGCGGCATCGGCCTTCAGAACGTCCGGCGGCGGTTGAAACTGGCCTATCCGCAGCAGCACAACCTGGATGTCCGGGACGAAGGCCGCTGGTTTGAAGTTCATCTAAAACTGAACCTCTGATGAGATGTATGATCGTCGATGACGAACCCCTGGCGCGCGAAGGGCTGGCCGCGTATGTGGAAAAGATCGATTTCCTTTCTCTGGAAGCCACCGCCGAGGATCCGCTGGAAGCTTTGTCGGCTCTGGAATCAGGCCTTATCGACCTGCTTTTCCTCGACATTCAGATGCCGGGTATGAACGGCCTGGACTTCCTCCGCACCCTGGATAAGCCCCCGCTGACCGTCATCACCACCGCCTACCCCAGCTTCGCCCTCGACGGCTACGAACTGGAGGTGCTGGATTACCTTGTTAAACCCATTACTTTTCAGCGCTTCCTGAAAGCCGCCCTCAAAGCCCGCCGGCAACTACGCCTCCTCCAGGAAGCCGACGGGCGCCCTGGTGGCCCCGGCCACATTTTCGTGAAGTGCGAGGGCAGGATCGAAAGGGTTGCCTTTCCGGAGCTTCTGTTTGCCGAATCCATGGAAAATTACGTTCATCTCTATACCGGCGGCCGACGGCTCACCACCTTGCTCGCCCTGAAAAAACTGGCGGAGGAATTGCCCACTCCTCCCTTCTACCGCGTTCATCGTTCCTACCTGGTTAACCTGCAGCATGTCCGGGCCCTGGAAGGAAACCTCCTCCATATCGGCCAACACCACATTCCCGTCAGCCGCCAGAACGCGGAAGCGGTGCGCAGGGCCCTGCTGAAAGGGCGCTTACTGGAATAAATAAATGATAGTAAGACTATCTGTTTCGCCGCCCCGTTTCTCTAATGCCGGCGCTCACCGGGAAAAAGGCCTTAATTATTTTTTCTAAAATATCCAAATTTTGCGAACCGTAAAGCATATGTTTTGTTTTGATAGTAAAACTATTATTTAGTATAGTTTTTCTTTGTTCAAACAACCTGAAACTATGGGTAACTTTCGAGTTCAAGATATTTTCATTCTAATCTGTTTTACTTTCGCAGCTGCTGGGCTTTATGCCCAGCAGCCTCAGCTTGGCGCCTTTCAGTCGCGCGTGAGTGACAACCCGGTTATTGCCGGGGAAGGCATCACCCGACACCTCATCATGGGAGACAACCTGATGGCGCAGGGCAAGTTCGAGAATGCCATCTTATCCTATGATAATGCCGTAGCGCAAAATCCTTATTTCGCTGAGGCCTACATCAAGCGCGCTATTGCCAAATACAGGCTCGGCCGCCTGGCGGAAGCCCGGCAGGACTACACCTTTGCCACCCGGATCAACCCCTACGTCGGAGATATGTACGGCTATGGCAACAACCTGCGGAAGCTGAAAGTGCTGGCCTTCGAACCTTATGAACTGGCAGGCCGGCTGGGTACGGGCCGCCGCATGGAATATTATCAGGAACTGCTGGGGTTGGCCGGGAAGGAAGATGCAGGATCAGATCTTTCCACCCGGCTGGGAGCGCTTTCGGCACTCATTGAGCAGTTTCCTGCATCCACGGACTATTACCTGCAACGCGCTCTTGTTTACCTGGAGAGGGGAGAACACCGCAGGGCTGCCGATGACATCAATATGGTGCTGGCCATGGAGCCCGACAATGCTCTGGCGCATGACCTGTCGGGGCTGGCCTATCTGGAGGCGGATTCTCCGGAAGCCGCTGAGAAAGCCTTTGAGCAGGCTATGGAACTGGACCCCACCCTGGCTACGGCCGCCTTTAACCTCGGCGTGATCCGCCAGCAGGAATTGCGCTATCAGGAAGCCTTGATCCTGTTTAGCCGGGCAATAGAACTGGATGAAGGCCTGGATATGGCCTACTTCAACCGGGCCCTTGTTCACAAAGCTATGGGAGATGCAGATGCTGCCCTGAGAGACTATGGCCACCTGCTCAGCAGAGATGGGAAAGGCGAGGCCAAAGTATGGCTCAACCGGAGTATCACAAGAAAAATGTCGGGAGATATCATGGGGGCTCTGGCCGATATCGAGCAGGCCATAAAGCTGGCGCCCGAAGACAATGCCGTGTTGTACAAACTGCGCGGGAATATCTTCCTGCTGCTGGGCAACTATCTGGCGGCAGAATTGGACTACACGCGCTCCATCGAGCTGGACCCGGGCTTTGCCGAAGCTTACTACAACCGCGGTATCGCCAGAATACTGGGGTACAACCGACCGGACGCCTGCCTGGATTTCCGGGAGAGCGCCCAACTGGGTTACGACATGGGAGAAGAACAACTTCAGTATCTGTGCTCCTACTGATACCCGGGAAGCCAGGCATAGGCTCCCTGTTAATCAATCAATCATTCATTCCATATATAACGGCCAGATATAAGTATCAGGTACAGGGCCGGGAGATAGCATCGAACGAGTGATGCAAAAAAACAGCCCTAACCAGCCTTCCCGCTATCCCGGGCCTTGTCCTGATGCCGCAAAGTGGAAACATCCTCCTTTTAACCATGTAAATCAATGTGCTATGAAAAGAGTAATGTTAGCTGCGGCCGGCTTTGCCCTGCTGCTGAGTAGCTGCACCGTCGTGCGCCAGGGTGAGGTTGGCGTGAAAAGAACTTTCGGTAAATATGCCGACCGCCCCTACACGGAAGGATTGAAAGTATATAATCCGGTCACCACCACGATCGTGAAAGTGCCGGTACAAACGGAGAACATGGAAGTGTCCCTGAACCTGCCGTCCAAAGAAGGCCTCAATATCCGGGCGGAAATCTCTATACTGTACAACATTCAATCCAACAAAGCGCCCGACATACTGCGTTCTATCGGGAATGAATACGAGAACAATGTGATTCTTCCCGTCTTCCGTTCGGCAGTAGCTGATGTATCGGCCCGATTCTATGCTAAAGACATGCACACCGGCGAACGGGGCACGATCGAATCCGCCATCCAGCAACAGATGACGAAGCTGCTCGACGGCAAAGGGATCGTGATCGAGGCCGTACTCATCAAGAGCATTCAGCTACCGCCCAACCTGGCCCGCGCCATCGAAGAAAAACTGGAGGCCGAGCAGCGCGCCCTGCGCATGGAATTCGTCCTTCAGGAAGAACGCCGTGAAGCCGAACGCAAACGCATTCAGGCAGAGGGGGTACGCGACGCCCAGAACATCATCAGCCAGGGGCTCGATCCGCAGGTGCTGCAGTTCAAGTCGATCGAAGCGTTCCTGGAACTGGCCAAATCACCCAATACCAAGGTCATCATCTCCGACGGAGACCTTCCGGTGCTGCTCGGGCCGGCAGGAGAAGAACCGTTGCCCAGTAATACCGGCCTGAGAAGATAAATTTCCTGTTTCGACTAAGCAAGTTCGTTGTCAAGTTAGGGGCTATTTCCACCACAAAGGGAAATAGCCCCCTTTTTTTCGGACGGGCTACTTCTAATTGGCCCGTAATCCAGAAATAGAGGAAAAAAATGCTGCCCCGCCCTGCTTTCAGCGCAATTAAACAGGGGGCAAAATAACGGCTTCACTTTTCAAACAGGAAGTTCCTTTTCAGGATCATTATGATTTGATAATTTGCCGCCTCATCTAATCTGGAAATTTATGGAAAACCTTACCCTTACCGGCGTGATCCCCCCGACGATCACCCCTTTCACCCGCGATGGGGCGGTCGACTTCAAGGCCCATGCCGCCAATGTGAAGCGTTGGAATGGGGCCGGCCTGCGCGGCTACCTCGTTTTGGGGTCCAACAGTGAAGCCGTCTACCTCAACGAAAGGGAAAAGCTTCAGTTGATCGAACAGACGCGGGAGAACGCCGGCCCCGGCCACCTTATCCTGGCGGGCGCCGGCATGGAATCTACCCGGGAAACCATACATCTGACAAAGGAAGCGGCCCGGGCCGGCGCGCAGGCAGCCCTCATCATCACCCCCTCCTTCTATCAGGAGCAAATGAAAGACGATGCCCAGGTTCGCCATTTCCTTTCCATTGCCGATGCGGCGCCCATCCCCGTGCTGATGTACAACGTCACCAAATATACCGGCATCAACCTCTCGCCCCGGGCGGTGGGACAACTGAGCCGCCACCCGAACATCATCGGCATGAAAGACAGCTCCGGCAGTATACCACAACTGGTGCAGTACCAGAAGGCCACGGCAGGAGAAGATTTTACCATTCTCGTAGGTACGGCATCCGCCTGGTACCCCGCCCTTACGCTGGGTGTCGGCGGGGCTGTCATGGCCCTGGCCAATTGTGCGCCCCGGGAGTGCGTGCGCGTTCAGGAGTTGTTCGATCAGGGGCGGAAGGAGGATGCCGAGGAGCTGTACCGCCGCCTGTTTCCCGTCAACCAGGCCGTGACGGCCACCTACGGCATCGCCGGGCTGAAATATGCCTGTGCCTTGAGGGGGTATCAGGGTGGGTTCGTCAGAAGCCCGCTGCCGGAATTGAATGAGCAACAAAAGGTGGAAGTGAAGGAAATACTGGAAGAGGCTGGTTTATTGGGGTAATTCTGCTTTTTCGCAACTCTGTCTCCCTCATCAACGGGGAAAAATGATAATTTAATCCGAGGTGTTGCGTTTTCACATTGAACCAAAGCAGGCCTGGGAGGTTCTAATACCACCTGCATAAAAGAAAAATACCTTATCTATGAGCAGATTCTTCCGTTCCATGCCCTTCATTTACGGACTGGCATTTTGCCTGTTCAGCTGCAATGCCTCCCCCGCTTCCGCCCAGGATCAGCCGGCAACGGAAAACGAGGGTACAAGCTGGCCAGAACCAGCAGCCTACGTCAAAGGGATTCCCGTTTATGAAGAATTCGGACAGATAGAACCCTTTTTGCGTTTTGACAACGACACTACCTATGTCATCAATTTCTGGGCAACCTGGTGCAAACCCTGTGTGGAGGAACTTCCCTATTTTGAAGAGTTTGCCCGTGCTTATTCGGGGGAAAAGGCCCGGGTTATCCTGATCAGCCTGGATTTTCCGCGGCAGTTTGAGAGCAAGCTGGCGCCATTTGTCGAAGAGCGGAACCTGCAGGCTACTGTCATTGCCCTGGCGGATGGACGCTACAACGACTGGATAGACAAGGTATCTACGGAATGGACGGGGGCAATACCGGCTACTTATATTTACAAAGGAGGCCAATCCCACTTCATCGGAACCCCGGTCAAAAGTATGGCTGAGCTGGAAGCGGTGGCCCGGCGATTTCTGTGAGCAGAAAATCAAGCATTCTGCCGGTCCCTGCTCCTCATTTTTTAAAAGAACTGATTTAAACTTATTCAGATGGGCTGCAAGCGAATATCTTGAATCCTCAGGGCTTCGGCTTTTCCTCGTCCCGTACTTTCCAAGTACGAAACTCGAAAAAGCCTGCCCCGTACACGCAGTGTCGGGGAGCCTTTCCAGAGAATCCAACCTGTTGCTTTCGCCTGCATCCAATGAGTTTAAATCAGTTCAAAGCATCGGGCTGCTGTCTCGAAAGATATTATTAAATTTTCCAATAAAACTGTTATGAGCATGAAGCACCTTAATCTGATCTTTACCCTGGCCCTGGCATTGGCCTCTTTTGCCTGCAAAGCAGACGCCAATGCTGAGCAACAATCCAATTCCTCCTCCACGGAAGGAGAAATACCGGCCAAAGCGGTAGCCCTTGAGCCCCACGGGGTAGGAGTAGGGGATAAAGCGCCGGGCTTCAAGTTGAAAAACGTGGATGGCAAGGAATACTCCTTCCACAACATCAAGGATGCCAACGGCAATACCCCAAAGGGCTATATCGTCATTTTCACCTGTAATACCTGTCCGTACGCGGTCGCCAGTGAACAGCGTATTATCGACCTGCATAATAAGTATGCCCCCATGGGTTACCCCGTAGTAGCCATTCAGCCCAACGACCCGGCCATTCAGCCTGGCGACAGCTTTGAGGCCATGCAGAAGCGTGCCCAGGAAAAGGAATATCCCTTCCTTTATCTTTTCGATGAAAGCCAGGAGGTATTCCCCAAATACGGCGCTACCCGTACGCCGGAAGTATATCTGGTGGATAAGAGCCTGATCGTCCGGTATCACGGCGCTATCGATGACAGCGTACGCGATCCGGATAGCGTGAAGGAGAAATTCCTGGAGAACGCCATAGAGGCTATAGAGAAGGGCGAGGAGCCGAAGCCGGCGGAGACCAAGGCAGTTGGTTGTGGGATCAAAGCGGCCTGACGGCCTTTTGAATGCAAATGACGCGGGTTTTGCATGGTTCTCGAGAATGGCCGAATTGGTAGAGCAATTGCGGGGATCATGCAATATCCGTGTCTTCAGTATGAGTTGATAAGGCTCTGTGTTTCCGGATGGTGAACTGTCCGGCAGGCTTGCCGTTGAGCCCTTCGGCTTCCGTGCCCGGTGTGGGTGAGGTTATCTGCCTTCTTTTTAAGAGCTTGGTTGGAGGTGGCCGGCCGTTTCTGGAACCTCACTTCGCCATTTTTTCGCCTCACAGCCCCACTATGAAGCTCAAAAATGCCTTTGTGAGAACCCAAAACCGGCCATTTTCGCCTCCAAAGCACTACCTCCAAACAAGCTCTAAGAGGGCCGCCTCAATTTTTGAATTTAACAGGGTATTCAACCTGTTCTTCCCCAATCCTTAATTGTTCGATGAACCCTTCTGCCCATTGCTTCACATCCGTTTTCCGGATAACCTCCTGCATGGCCCTGAAGCGGGATTCCTGCTCTTCCACCGGCATGGCCAGGGCCCTTTTGATGGCCTTCGCAATTTCATTCAGGTTGTTGGGGTTGACGATGATGCTCTCCCGAAGTTGCTGAGCGGCGCCGGCAAACTCACTGAGGATCAGAACACCTGGACGGGCCTGATGGGCCGCTACGTATTCTTTGGCAACAAGGTTCATCCCATCCCGGCGCGGAGTGATCAGAGCGACATCGGCAGCCAGGTAAAGGCTGCACAGGATGGGGAAGTCCACGGCGCGATAGAAATACCGGACCGGCGTCCAGAAGGGCGTGCCGTATTTCCCATTGATCTTTCCGGTAAACTCATCGATTTCTTTTTTCAAATGCTGATAGTGGTCCACTTTTACCCGTGAAGGTACGATCAATTCAAGCAGGGCCACTTTTTTTCGGTATTCAGGGTTCTTTTCCAGGAAGCGGTCAAACCCCCTCAGGCGCTGTATGATGCCTTTGGAATAATCCAGGCGGTCTACCGACAGTATGATCTTTTTCCCTTCGTATTCCTTCCGGTATTTCTGTGCCCGCTTGATGACGCCGGGTTGCTGAGCGCATTCTGCAAATTTCCGGTAATCAATTCCCATGGGAAACTCACCGGCTTTTACGGTATGGCCTTTTTCACGGAAATAGTGATCTCTGGTATCTTTCCCCAGGATTTGCTCAACGCTGTGGATGAAATAATCGGCATACTGTCGGGTATGGAAACCGATCAGGCTGGCGCCGGCAAGGCCTTCGATGATCTCTTTTCGCCAGGGCAGCAAACGAAAGACTTCGAAATGGGGAAAAGGTATGTGGAGGAAAAAACCGATCCTGGCATTAGGCAGCTTCTCCCGGACCATCTGCGGCAACAGCATCAGGTGATAGTCCTGTATCCAGAAAATGTCCGCTTCCCCGGCGTTTTCCAGAAGGCGTGTGCAAAAGGCACGGTTGGCTTTTACATAAGCCTGCCAGCAATTATCATCAAACTCGGCATATTGACAGAAGTAATGGAACAAAGGCCAAAGTGCCTTATTGCTGAACCCGCGATAGTAACCGTCATAATCTTTCGGGGGGATCCAGGCAGGGAATAAGCCCTTTTTAGCCATAAACCGCTCTATTTCCGACCTTTCCTCGGCGGAAGAGGTGTGTATTCCCGGCCAGCCGGTCCATACCATATCGTATTCCTGCTGAAGGCTGGAAAGCCCTGTGGCCAAACCGCCACTTGTCTTTTTCAAGGATAATTTCCCCTTGTTCTTTCTTATTTCTACGGGTAACCTGTTGGAGACAATCTGAAGCTTCATGGCAGAGGTTTATAGTTGCCTTTCCTGGATCGAAAGGTAAATATCAGGGGGCCCGGGCTGATATAATTGCTGTTCTGATTGGCCTATACTCCGGAATATTATCCGGATCTGCCGGGCCTGTAGTGCGGGCCGTGGAAATGGTGAAAATGAGATATTCGGGAAAGAGAAGAGGAGTAGTTTCTGGGTTGATTTCCGGCGGCCCCGTTCGTGAGGTTGTTATTCAATTTTCCTTATCGGGAATAAATGAATGTATGTATTCAACGTTTAAGTCCGCTGCCAGGTTCCTGGCATCTTTTTTTTGTGGTGTCGGCAGGGGCTGCCTTCGGAGGGAGCTTCCCGGCCCCTGTCTGCAGGGCGCCGTTATCCACCCTTCTGCTCTCATTCAGCCATAAATTTTTTTTACGATGGTATTGACGATCAACGCCAGCGCCGTCACGCCGGCGGCCAGAATGTAAAGCCGGAGTGCGACGCTCATTCCGGCGGCGGAGGATAACAGAAGCGTGGCCGCTGTGGTCAGGTTGTGAATGGTTTCCTCTTCCCTGCTTTTGATGATGGTGCCGGCCCCGACAAAGCTTACCCCGACGATAATTGCGTGGATGATACGGGTGGGGTCCACACCCAGGGCTTCTTCTGGCAGGCTGGCCCCCATTTGGCCGGCGATGGAGCGCCCCAGGATTAGAAACAACGCGGATGCCCCTGCAACGACCATGTTGGTGCGAAAGCCGGCCGGCTTATCCCGCCTCTCCCGCTCGAAACCGATGATGCTGCCCAGCACCATGGCAATGGCGACATCGAGAAGGATACGGAGCTGATCGAGAGGTACCATCGCTTGTGGTTTGCGTTCACCGCTTTCAGATTGAACGAGGCATTCTGCCTGATGTTCGATTCGAACATCCACCATCCAGGCCGGGTTCAAAAATAAAACCTTTCCTTTCCGATGGATGGGGGGCGGGTGTTGCGCGCCTTGTTTTCCTTTCGCATGGACCGGGTGCGCGCAACCCAGATCGCCTCCAACCTGGGCCAGGTGATCGCCGTATTCTTTTTCTTCATCGGGTTTGTCTATAACCCAATCCTGATCTTTATCGGCCTGTTCGTCTTTTTCGGCGCATCCGGAGAATACATGATAACCCTTTTGTTCAGCATAAATTCAGTTTACTGAGTTTAATTCAAAAAATTAAGCTCATCATGTTTTTTACAATGCAAATAGCCTCAAAAACAATCAGCCCGGTGTGGATTGGCGCACCGGGCTGATTGTTGCAGCGCAGAAAGCCGCTAACAGTTTTACTCCTCGCGTTCCTCCAACCTCCTCATCCTCATTTCCAACTCCCGCGCCTTGGCCTTCAGCTCCTGCTCCATGATCCGCTGGTCCGTTTCCAATTGTTCCATCTCGTGGCGCAGGCCCATCATTTTAAACTCGATTTCCTGCTCTTTCATTTCGATTTCCTGCTCCAGTTGGAAGCGTTGGTTCTGGAGTTCCTGGATGGCCTTCTCCTTTTCGAAATTTTGCATGCGTTGTTTTTTCTCCGCTTCGAAGCGCTGCAGCTCCAGCGCCCTTTCTTTTTCCATCAGCTCCTTCTGGGCCTGCTGGTAAGCCTTTAGTTTTTGCTGCCGTTCGGCGCCTTCGGCTTCTTCCATCGCTTCCGCCTGGAGTTCCAGGGCGCGCTGTTGTTCTTCCAGGTTCATTTGGGCCAGTTCGAGTTCTTGTTCGGCGATCGCGAACTCGTTTTCCAACATTTCTTTTTCGTTCTCCTTATTGCGCATCTGAATTTCCAACTCCATCAGGGATCTTCGCAGGGCCTGCCTGCCTTCCTGTGCTTCCTTGCGCAATTGCAGTTCTTTACTGCGGATGGCCTGTTCCTCTTTGCGCATCTCCAGTTCGGAGGCGCGCATTTTTTCCTGAAGCTCACGCACTTCCTTTTCGATCTGCCGGGCTTCTGCCGGAATGGTATCGTAGGGTGCACTCTCCGGTTCCGGTTCCGGTAAAGTGGGCCCTGCTTCAACGGGCGCCTCCGGTTCAGGTAATAATTCCGCCGGGGTTCCTTCAGCCGGGGGTAAAGATTCCGCAGGGTTTACAGCTTCTGTCGGGCTGTCGTTCGGTGAAGCCGGCTGAGGGGCGCCGGCTTGAAAGGCCAGCAGCGCCAGGCAGATGCAAACGGTAGAAATGGACCAGAAAGCCTTGGCGGCCACCTGCCGCTTGTCGTCCCGTTGCAGCAGGCGCTGAATGCGGCTCAGCACACTGCCGTCTTTGCCCAGGAAGGCCATAGCGGGGGAGGGGCCGTGGAGTCGCCATTCTTCCATCAGCGCCAGGGAACGAACGAGCGAAAGGGTGTCGCCGGTCATCTCCACGGCCAGGTCGTCGCAGGCGTGCTCCCGTTCCGCCCTGATCTTTTTACTGATCCACCACATCATCGGGTTGAAGAACAGCAGGACCTCCACCAGCGATACGAAGAGATTGACCAGGTAATCATTTCGGCGGACGTGGGCCAGCTCGTGGGCCAGCACGGCTTCCACCTGCTCCGGAGGCAGGCCGGCAAGCAAACCGGCCGGCAGCAGGATAACCTGCCTGAAGGCGCCCACCACCATAGGGCCGTGGATGCGGTGGGTTTCCCGAAGCTCCACCTCCCGGCGGATGCCCATTCGTTCTTTTATCCGCGCCAGCCTTTCCAGCCAGATGGTTTCCGCCCGGCGGCTGCGGTAATGCTTCAGGTGCTGTATATAGGCGATCTCGCCCAGCATCCGCAAGCTAAGCAGGAGGACTCCCAGCAGCCAGCCGGTTACCAGCAGGGGCAGGTGCCGTTCGAAATAGCTCAGATAAACAACCGGGTGATCACGGGCAGCTTCTCCCGCCGCTGATGCCGGAAGGGAAGAGAGCGCCTCCTGCGTTGCAGAAAATAAAAGTGTTACCTCTTCGTTTGTGGCCTGCCCGGGTTCGTAGATCCAGGCAAAAGTACTGATGCAGGCCAGCAGCAAAACCAGCATGCCCGAGAGGGCAATCCGGTACCGAACTTTGGCAGACAGGCCGCGCGCCAGGATCAGCCCGACGGCCAGCAGCAGCGCAATGGCCGCTCCCTGCCAGAGTGAATGCAAAAGCGCCCAGCCCAGAGCTTCGGCCAGGTTGTCGTCGATCCAGTGGGTGATGATACTCATTTCTTATCTTTTTCCAGTTCTTCAATAATTTTTTTGATCTCTGCCAGGTCGCGGGCGCTGGCCTTCTCATGGCCCAGGGCCTGCATGGCCAGCTTCACGGGAGAACCCCGGAAAACCGTGTCAACCAGTTTGTCGACAATGTCCTCCTGGACGGCCTGCTCTTCAATGGCCGCTTCGTAAAGGTGAGTGCGCCGCGAGGTGTCCCGCCGGAGGAACTCCTTCTCTACCATCACCTGCATCATCTTAAGCGTCGTGGTATAAACAACCTCCCGGTTCTTGCTCAGCTCCGTGTTGACGAAACGAACGCTGGATGGGCCGTGCTCCCACAATACCTGCAGGACTTCCAGTTCGGCATCCGTGGGTTTTTTTTCTTTACTCATAACTTTTAGCTCTAAACTACGATGGCTGTCGTACGGCAAATATATACGATATTTATTCTAGTTTGCAAGTTTGTCGTACGATAATTGTCGTATTTTAACATTTAGGCCTGCTCCGGTGGGTTGGTATCCGTTATTTTAAGTGAAAAAGCGGAGTTTAACAAAATATTAATACCCCCAAATAATATTCCTGCCGTCCAAACTGTTTTGTAAAACGGGTTTGGCCATATCGAATTTGTTTAGAGGTAACCTTGAGGGGTTTAAACAAATTCAAGAAAAAAATATATACGGATCTATGGGGTTGAAAACAGTATGGAAAAAAATGGCGGTACAGCCGGCTCGGGCAAAGGGTAAGGTATGTCTTTTCTGCCTGTTCTCTCTTTTGATCTTCGGCTCGAAGCGGCTGAAATGCCAGGATATTTCTGCTACGCGCTTTTTTACGATCGATTACCAGACGCTGGGAGCTCCCAACCAGTTGGTGCCCAGGCAGGGAGGCTTTGTCCCGTCCAGTGCTTATGAACCCAACCACCTCATCAAGGCGGAGCTGAAATTCCCTGTCAAGCTGAAGGGAAGGACGCGGATATTCGGTGAGCTCCAATACAATAATGAATACATTTTCGGCATTTACGCCCCGGTAGATGAAGATGGGGTAGACCCGATAAAGCTGCACGAATCCAGCCTTTCCTTCATCCTGTCCCATAAATTCAACAACGGTTTCAGCCTGCTCGGAAAGTTCGGCGTCGGCAACAGTTCTGACCACTTCCTGAGTTCGGATCACAATGCCATCACATGGAATAATTCCGTCTTGCTGCAGAAGAAGAACGCTAATGGCAAGTACGGCGTGGGCGCCTCCTGCGGGCTGGGCTTTCTGGGGCGCCTGAGCATCATGCCCCTCATCCTTTACCAGCGGGAGCTTCCCCGGAACTGGGAACTGGACCTCCTGCTCCCCGCCAAAATGCTGGCCATCAAGAAGCTCACCAACAGCTCGCGCTTCCTCATGGGCGTAAAGGGCGGCACGGGCAACTACTTCCTTTCCGGCCTGGCAATGGACAACCTCAACGGCCTTAACTACCGCCGGCTGAATGCCAACGCTATCATAGGATACGAAAGGCTCATCACCCCTCTGGTGGGCATCGGTGTCGAAGCAGGCGCCACCATACCCCTGCAGTCCGGTATCTACCGGCAGGAGCGGCGCTGGCAGGAAGTGCACAGCTTTGGCCAAACGGTTGACCCGTACTTCAACTTTAAAGTTTTCCTGGCTGTACCCAGGTAAAAAATTCCGAAGCGGTGAGAAAAGGAAAAGAAGAGAGGCGAGGTGAAAGCCTGAGCCGTTCTATCCGTTCTCAGCATCTTTCGGGGGAGCAACGCCTGTAACGTCAGCTGGCCTCACCTCGGCCTTTGTGGGGTATTCACCGGAAACTCAAATTAAGAACAGGGGGGCTTTTCTTTTAGGGAAAAGCATAGGCATCTTCCTGCACCTGTAATATCATTCCCCCGGCTCTCCCGGCAGGAGAACCGGCTCGGCAACTGCCGCATCATTCCGCTCCCAAAGGAAGGATGACTGCCGGCACCTGATACTCATGGTAGAGCCGGTTGAAAGAAGCGATATCCTCATTGATGATCCGTTGCATCTGGTTTTTGAATTGCGACCACCCGGCCAGCAATTCACCCAGCCGTATTCGCGCCCCTTCGGTGACTATGGGGTTGTGGGCATCCACCTTTTGCTTCAGGTGAAGCAGTTCGGCGCTGAGTTGGTTGGGGAAATTGATGACATCCTGGAAGGTTTTTTGTTTGGGCTGCACCAGTTTTTCCTCCCATTTCCTGATGTTGTTGACGATGTTCTGGCCGGCATCCAGCAGTTCCTGAGTGCATTCGATCTTTTTGAGGCTGGAATGAAGGCTTTCCACCTGTTGCCTGACCTCCTGCATTTGCTGGACACTGCGGTGAATGTCACGCACAGCCTGCTCTATGGAAAGCAGGATTTCCTGTTGCTCGAGGTAGTCTTTGGGGCAGGCTTCTATCCTTGGGTCAGGCAGGACGACAAGAGGCTGTTCCCAAAACTGCTCCGGCATGTTTAGCTGCAACCGGTATTCGCCCGGAGCCACCATTCCGCCCTCATAACTTCCCAGGATGAAAATGCCCGGCACCCCGGGGAGCGGCTCTCTCCGGTGGTCCCAGTAAAAGCGGTTTATCCCCCGCCTGGCAGGCAGGAGGGGTTCGGGTTTGGGGCCGCCTTCGTATTTCCGGAAATCCTCATCCGGCAGGTTGCTGTAAGACCGGACGAGGTTGCCGCCGGCGTCGAGGATGTTGAGCTGAAAGCCAGTGCTGTCCATATCTTCGGGAAGAAAGTAGTAGATCAGCGTGCCATCCGGTGGGTTCTGCCCCAGGCCGGCGGGGGCCTCCTCCGGAGTCCCGCTGGAAAAGCGAACTTCGGGTGCAGGCGGGAAGAGGTGGGCCCCGCTGCCGGCAACGTTTTCTTTCTGGCGCAATGGTTCCAGCCCGTCCAGTATCCAGAAGGCGCGGCCGGAAGTGGCGGCCACCAGGCTGTTTTCCTTAACCGCAAGGTCGTTGACGGGAACGGCCGGCAGGTTGAGCTGAAAGCGCTGCCACTGCCTTCCGTAGTCAAAGGAGAGGTACAGGCCGGCTTCCGTTCCTCCGTAAAGCAAACCTGGCCGTACGGGATCTTCCCGGATTACCCTCAGAAAGTCTTCCTCCTCTATGCCGCCGGTGATCTCCGTCCAGCTTTTGCCGTAATCCGGAGTGTAAAAAGCCAGGGGCTCGAGGTTGTCGAATTTGTATTTCGTAGCCACCACAAAGGCGGAGGCAGGGTTGTGCGGAGAAACTTCAATGCAGTTGATCAGAGCTTCGCCCAGGCGGGGAGGAGTAACGTTCTGCCAGTCCTGCCCCTCATTGCGTGTGAGGTGGAGCAGCCCGTCGTCGCTGCCGGCCCAGATGGTTCCTGCTTCGTGCGGGGAACAGGCAAGGTAGCTTATCGTATTATAATTCTCACCGCCTGCCCCCTCATTGGTATAGGGCACTCCGCCCATGCCCTGTTTTTCCGGCTCGTTGCGGGTCAGGTCGGGGCTGATCGCCTGCCAGCTCACGCCCCCGTCTTCGGTGCGCAGCACCACGTTGGCGCCGTGGTACAGAATGGTGGGGTTCTGGGGCTGGGCCACCAGCGGGGCATTCCAGTTAAAACGGTACTTCATATCGCGGGGCAGCTTGCTCAGGCCCAGGGTAGGGTAGGCCATAATGTCTTTTTTCCTGCCGGTTTGGTGGTCATAAACGGTAAGTTGCCCCTGATAGCTTCCACCGTAGACCAGCACCGGGTCATCCGGGTCGAAGGCGATAAAGGCGCTTTCTCCTCCGCCGACGGAGTACCAGTCCTGGGCGGTGATCCCTGCCTTGTGGGTCCGGCTGGGAATGGCAATGGTGGAGTTATCCTGTTGCCCGCCGTAGAGAAAATAAGGAAAACGGTTGTCGGTGATGACGCGATAAAACTGCCCGGTAGGCTGGTTGTGCTGTGTTGACCACGATTTTCCGCCATTGAAAGTGACGGTAGCGCCGCCGTCATTGCCGAGGATCATAATATCCGGGTCGTTGGGGTTGATCCAGAGGGCGTGCTGGTCAGAATGCGGGTTGTCGATTCCGGTAAAGGTTCTGCCACCATCCAGGGATTTCAGTAAAGGAGCATTCAGTACATAAACGGTTTCTTCATCCTGCGGGTCGGCGACGATCTCTATGTAGTACCAGGCGCGGGCAACGGTATTGCGCCCGCTGTTCACCTGAACCCAGGTTTGCCCGCTGTCGTCCGAACGGAAAACACCCCCTTCCTCTGCCTCAATATTGGCATATATACGCTCCGGGTTAGCCGGGGATACACACACGCCCACTTTGCCCATTGCTGCCGGCAGCCCGTTGGTGAGCTTTTCCCAGTTCAGCCCTCCGTCCGCCGACCGGTACAGGCCTGACCCGGGCCCTCCGCTGCGGACTTGCCAGGGCGTTCGCTGATGGTCCCACATCCCGGCATAGAGGATGCGCGGGTTGGCAGGATCCATGCTCAGGTCGCAGGCGCCGGTAGTTTCGTTGACGAACAGCAATTGCTGCCAGGTCTGGCCCCCATTATCGCTGTAGTAGACGCCGCGTTCCCGGCTCGGCCCGTACAGCGCGCCCTGCACGGCCACATAAACGATATCGGGATTTTGGGGGTGGGCCTGAATGGCGGCAATGTGGCGGGATTCGGGAAGCCCCAGGTACTGCCAGTCCTTGCCGGCATTGACGGAGCGGTAGACTCCATCTCCGTGATGGGTCATTACCCCCCGGACCGGGTGTTCGCCCATACCGGCATAAATTACATTCGGGTCCGAAGGGGCAATGGCGATAGCGCCTACGGAGCCGGTGCTGAAGTGCTCGTCGGAAATGTTGAACCAGGACTGGCCCCCATCCTCAGTTTTCCACAGGCCGCCGCCGGTGGCGCCCATGTAATAAACCAGAGGGTTATGGGGCAAGCCGGCAACGGCCACACAGCGGCCTCCGCGGAAGGGGCCGATGTTGCGCCATTGCATCCCCTGAAAGAGGGCTTCGTCGATCGCATTCGGAGGCTGGGCGCCGGAAGGAAGAGCCAATACAAGCAGTGCCACCCATAGGATTAGATCTCTCATCCCTTTAGATTTTATAATATGAAACCTGTGGGGGGTGAAGGCACGCTTTCCCGTAGATAGTTTTCTCACTTTTAGTATGATTTGTGTGCCGGAAGCATAGGCCGCTGTAGAAGGCTGCTATATTTCCTTTATTTTCGATGGTTTTCGTGGCCTTAAAGATAGCATTAATACTACAATTTATGGCTACATGCCGGCTGTGATGTAAAAATCGCCGCCTGTTCGGTACCTCCACCGATGTCGTTTTCAGGAGTTTTACGGAAGGTGAAGGGAAAGGTTGCGGCAATGGGTTGATTTTCAGGAGGTGGCGAACCTTGCTGGCTATCAGTCTAGCGCTGGGCAAAGCCGGAACGCGGAAGTTTACCCGGCTGAGTGCAGCGAAGACAGGCCGGAAGTCGGAATGACTATAGGCGTTCCGCAACCCTTTGGCTATCAATAGTGTCCAACCGTAGACGGATAGCCACCCTACTTCAGCACTCCTAAAGCCTTCAGTTCTTCTTCCAGCCTTTCCGCTCCCCGAAAGTGAATGCCCTCCATTCCCATCTGCCGGGCCGCTTCGACGTTTGGCGCAAGGTCGTCGATAAAGACAGCGGCTGGCGCTGCAACCTGATAACGCTGAAGCAGCGTCCGGTATATCCGAGGGTCCGGTTTGATGAGGCGTTCCTGGCCGGACACGACAATACCCTCGAACAACTGCAGAAAGGCAAAGCGCTCCCAGGCAACGGGAAAAGTCTCCTGGCTCCAGTTGGTCAGGGCAAGCAGGCGGTGGCGCCCCCCGTGGTGGATCTGCTCGAGAATGCCCACACTTGCCTTTATAGGCCCTCCCAGCATCTGCTCCCAGCGGCCGTAATAGGCGCGAATGGCTGGCTCGTACTCCGGAAACTCCCTCACCTTTTCTTCGGTGGCTTCCGCCAAAGAGCGGCCGGCATCCTGCCGTACATTCCATTCCGGCGTGCATACCTCCCGGAAAAAGTAATGCATTTCTTCCTCATCATTAAATACTTGCCGGAAGACGTATTCCGGGTTCCAGTCTATCAATACTCCACCCAGGTCAAAAATGACCGTTTCAATTCTTTTGGACATGGCTTTTGTCATCTTTTTTCAGTCCGGCGAATTATCATTTTGTTAATATAGGGGCAAATATAAGAGCTGTGTTGCCTGAATTGCGTTATTTAGAGAAAAAGTTGCCGTTCCATGCTCCGCTCATCATTCTTCCTGTTATTGCTCTTCACCACCGCCACGCTCCAGGGCCAGTTCATCCTCAATGGCGAGGCCGTTCAAACCGATAATTCCTGCTACCGCCTCACCAGCCCGGTAAACGGAACCGCCGGCTCCATCTGGAACCCTGATAAAATTAACCTGAACGAATCCTTCGAAGTGGTTATGGACATCTACCTGGGGTGTAAAGACGAGGACGGGGCCGACGGCATCGTCTTTGGTTTTCAGCCGGTGAGCACTTCCATCGGCACAATTGGAGAAGGCATCGGTTTCCAGGGGATTACCCCTTCCCTGGGCATTGAATTCGACACCTGGCAGAATTTCAACCTTTCCGACCCGGAGTATGACCACATCGCCATCATCAAGGAAGGCAACCTCAACCATCAGTCGCCCACTACCCTGGCCGGGCCGGTACAGGCCAGCGCCGACAACCCCAATATTGAGGATTGCAGTTTTCACAGCCTGCGGGTCAGCTGGGACTCGGAGGGACAGCTCCTATCCGTCTATTTTGACTGCCAGCTCCGTATAGCATTGGAATTGGATATCGTCGATATTGTTTTCGGCGGTGACCCCGAAGTGTTCTGGGGGTTCACCTCCGCCACCGGCGCTGCCAACAACCTGCACCAGGCCTGCTTCAACTACACCACTTTCCTCGACCGGATCCCCGATGTGGTAATGTGCCCGGGCGGGCAGGTACAACTGCGGGCAACCGGTGGCCGTTCCTACTCCTGGACGCCCGCCGAAGGCCTCAGCAACCCCAATGTGGCCAGCCCCATCGCTTCTCCGGCTCAGACGACTACCTACACTGTTGAGATGCGTGACGCCTGCGGTATCCCTATTTACGATGAAGTCACCGTAGAAGTAGCCGGCAGCCCAGCCTTTTTCGACCTCGGGCCAGACACGACGATCTGCGAGGGGGAGAGCCTGCTGCTGGATGCTTCCAGCTCCAATGCCACCTATGAATGGAATACCGGCCAAAACGGCCCTCAGCTGTCGGTTGCCCAGGCCGGGCAATACGCCGTCACAGTGACCAAAACGGATACGGTTTGCGTGGCCGAAGATTATATCGGGGTCGGCCTGGCCCCTCTTCCGCAAGTGGATCTGGGTAGCGACACCATGCTCTGCGAAGGGCAGAGCATCCTTCTGCGTTCCTCCTTCGAAGGAGGAGAGCAGTTCTGGCAGGATGGCTCCACTGCCGATACTTTCCGGGTGCGCCGTTCCGGCCTGTACGAACTCACCATCTCGAACGAATGCGGGACAAAAAGCGACGCCATCAATGTCGATATCGAAAGCTGCCGCGAGGTATACATCCCCAATGCTTTCTCCCCCAATGATGATGGCCGCAACGACCGCTTTTACCTCTACGACGGCGGGGATGTGGAAACCATAAAAACGTTCGCCATATTCGACCGCTGGGGCAACCAGCTCTTCCTGCGCGCCGGCATCCTGCCCAACGACCCGCAAAACGGTTGGGACGGCACCTTCAAAGGCCGCCGTGTAAACCCCGGCGTCTATCTCTACTTCGCCGAGATCGTATTCCGGGACGGCCGGGAGGAGGTGCGCAGCGGGGATGTCAGCCTGTTGCGGTGAATAGAGCCCGCGGCTACCGACACAACGAATCCTGTATCCCGAAAAACAAACCCCGGCTGATCCTGCTATTTCCCGGGCTGCGCCTCGGAGGCTTCCAGGCAGTCCTTAATGAAATCCGCACCCTGTTCTCTGATCCCGGGGAATTTTTCCAGCAGGGCTGCCATGGCAGCCTTCATCCGCTGGGTCCGGGCAGGTATGGTGGCCTCTGGCCCGATGCCAAGTTCCAGGTCGATTTGCCGGACGGCTTCTTTGAAATCCTCTTCTGTCAGCTTCTTCTCTCCCTTCAGCAAGGCATTTATCCGGTTATTGCGTTCATTCATTAATCTCCAGTTCTCCTTTTCCCTTTGTTCTTCTTCCTGTTGTTGCTGTTCCAGTGCCTTGCGGCGCTCCTTTTTCTCTTCGGGAGATAAGCCCTCCAGTTCTTCCCTGAACTTCCGGCGCTCTGCCTGCTTTTCCTCCATCAGGTCCGCACCCCGGTTCCTGTAAGCTTCTTCAAATTCGGCAAACTCCGCGCTGGACAGCACGCGTTCCTTCAACTCTTCCGGATCCACTGATTGCTGGCAGGAAAGAATAGCAAAAACCAGGACGGCCATCATCGACAATGATCTTTTCATAGGACGTGTTATTTGCGATACACCCAAACCGGGTGCTTTTCCTTGTGAATTCTCAGGCTAGTGCCTTTTTTATCGCGGCGAAGATAAGCAGGGTAGGGAAAATAATGGCCACTTTGATTTTGAAAATAATATTCACTCAATCACTCAATCACTCCTTCCTTCATTTACCCCCGGAAGCTCCACAAAAAAGTGCGTTCCCAGATCTGCCTCGGTTTGGAAGTAAAGCTTTCCACCGGCGGCTTCCACCATTTCCCTGCACATGGCCAGGCCCAGCCCCATACCGGAGGACTTGGTGGTGAAGTTGGGTTGAAAAACTTTGGGCTGCACCTCTTCAGGAATGCCGGTGCCGTTGTCGGAGACTTTAATGACCGAAGCGCCGTTCTGCTGATAGAGTTGGACCGTGATAAGCCCCTGTCTTCCTTCGGGGATCGCCTGCTGGGCATTTTTAACCAGGTTGGTCAGCACTCTGATGAGCTGGCCTTTGTCGGCGAAGGCCAGGATAGGCTGTTCGGGAAGAATCAGCTCGATGTTCTCTTCCGGTTCCTGGTGTTCGGTGAACAGGTTGTAAACGGAGGTAGCCACTTCATTCAGGCTGAGGTCCTCGTTTTGGGGTTGGGGCATTTTAGCGAAATTGGAAAATTCGGTAGCGATGTGCGCCAGCCCGTCGATCTGCTCGATGAGCGTTTGGGATACCCGCCCGATCAGTTCCGCTGCCCGTTCGGGGTCGGCCTTGCGGGCGTGCTGCAGGTACTGAATGCTCAGTTTCATGGGGGTGAGCGGGTTTTTGATCTCATGGGCCACCTGTTTGGCCATTTCCCTCCAGGCGCCTTCCCGCTCCGACTGGCGCAGTTTTTCGGCACTTTCCTCCAGCTTGGCGGCCATTTGGTTGTAGGCTTCCACCAGTCCCCCGATCTCGTCCGGGCTGTCCCATTCCAGGGGTTCGTTGCGGCCGAGGCTGAAGCTGCGCAGCTTTTCCCCGATGGCGGCCAGGGGGCGGGTAATGGAATTGGCCAGGGCAATAGCCATGGCGCCGCCCATGAGCAGCAGGAAAACATACAAGTTGAACAGCGCACCCATGAATTCGACCACATTGTCCTGCATGGCCCGATTGGCAGCCGTATAGGGGATCTGCAGAAAAAAGGCGGGCTCTCCTTCTTCATCCGGCAATGCGACATAGGTGGCCTTATAGGCCAGCCCGTTCACCGATTCGTCGAGTACTACGGGGCGAAAACCTCTTTTTTCCATTTCCGAAAGAGCTGCCGGCGATATCTGTTTTTCTTTCCACCCATTGGCGAACAGGAACGGCGCCGAGGAAGCGGCAAGCCGTCCGTCCTTCCGGTAGAGGCTAATGTCCACCTTATGGGTATTGGCCAGGCGGTAAAGGCTGAGGGCGTCGTCCGGGGGAGTATCCAACTGGCCAATTCTGCGCACCAGCACATTTACAGTCTCCAGGAGCCGCTCCTGATGGTATTGAATGGTTGCTCCCCGGAAGTAGGCGATCGTTACCAATCCGATAAAAGCAAAGGCTGCCAGTGCCATTACGATTACGGACAGTTGTATGCGGTGGCGAAGAGAGGGTTCCCCCGCCAGCAATTCGGGTGGTGTCGCCGGGAAAATGACAAGATACCGGCTGAGGCCGAAGAGGAGCAGTGCCAGCAGAAGCAGTATGGCAAACAAATAGGAGAAAAGCGACAATGGCTTGAGGTAACCGCCCAGCGTTTCGCCTACGGTTATCTGATAACCTCCCGGGGCGTGATAATACAGGGCTGCATACCGGCTGTCGACTTCTTCGCGCCATTCTCCCGGCGCCGGCCATTCGGGCGCCGGCTGATCTTCCGGAATGGCGCCGTAGCGGATGGCCGGCTCCCCCTTGAAGGCCACCAAAAAATCGTAGTTGGCCCGCCGCGCCGGGTTGTCGGGGATCAGTTCCTGAAATACCCGTTCGGCCGGGCGGACGGCAGGGCGAAAGAATAGCCATCCTTCCTGTGGGTAAGGGCCGAGGGCGTAACTATAATAGGAAGCATTGGGCGATAACACCCACAGGCCCGGAGAAAGTTGCTGTCCCTCCGGAGGATTCTGAGAGGTATCCCATTTGAGTTGATAGTTCTTTCCCAGGTAAGGATAGGCTCCCAGCAGATACAATGCGATGGCCTCTTCCCGGCCCGTGCTGTCAGTTGCCTGTGCTGTCAGTTGCCTGTCGGCGCCTATCAGGGCGGCAAGCTCCGCTTCCGCCAGGCTGTCGCGCGGGCTGGCCAGTGACCTGGCAAATTCCAGTTGCTCGCGGCTTCCCTTATCCAGCTTGTACTTGAAGAAAAAACCGGCGCCTACCCCGGCCAGAAGCCCCAGCCAGATGATCAGCCAGGCCGGGCTCCCCGCATCCAGTTCGACGAACAGGTCCAGGAGGAAAAGATACAGGAGCAGGATCAGAGAACCGGTAAGTATGCTGATGTCCAGGGGAAATATTACCATCAGGGGAATACTGAAAACCAGGGAGGCGGCGATCGCCCGGGAGCGTTGTTCCCGGCGGAGCCCCAAATGCACCAGTTCCCGCCCAACCCACAGGCTCATCACCAGGAGGGCCAGAAGCATGGAGACGATACATGCCATTCCCGTAAGGCTGAGGGGGCCCAGGTTGAATATGTTTCTGAAGTCGAATTGCAATCCGGAATCCAGCACGAGGCTGCGGATGAGAAGGAGAATCGACATCAGGGTCAGGGAGATGAAGAAGTAGGAGAGGAAAGCCAGGGCTGCCTTTTTACGGGGCTGCCAATCCCGGTGCGCCTGCCACCGGAGGGAGCGTTGCGCATAACTGAGCAGCCAGAATGCCAGCAGGCTGTTGAGCAACAGGTGCCCCAGTTTGCCCCCCGAAACCGATGTACGGAAGAGGCCGGCGAGGTATGTGTTGCCCTCTGCGGAGAGGAAGCTGTAAAAAATGTTGAGTAAGGCAACGGTCAATATGGCCAGCCCCCACCCTGCCGACGGATGGGATGCCCTGTCGAGCCACCGGGCAATACTGCCTACACCCGACAGGGCTGCAGCCATCAGCAGAAAACCAGCTCCGAAAACGAGGGCAGAAGGCAGCTGAACCGCCCACCATTGTAGCCCTGCCCCTACGACAAACAGGCCTGCTCCCGCAGCTCTTTGGGTTAACTGGCTCATTTTCATACCTTTCCTTTACGTATTGTTGAAGTGAAAGTTACCTGTTTTCAAAGATGAAAAAGATTCCCGAAACTTTTATGCCTCTTCCAACGTTGGGCATTCCGAAAGAAAGGCCTATCTTTCTTCCATGCTGCGGGCTGCTCTATCGCGGCCCCGACATTTGTTGCCGGGGATGAGGAAAGTCCGGACAACGTAGAGCACCACGCCACCTAACGGGTGGGTCCTGACGCTTGCAGTCAGGAACAGAAAGTGCCACAGAAAACTAAACTGCCGACGCCGGAGTTGAAGTGAGGCGGGCTTTACCCGCCTTCGCCAAGGCTTCGGCAGGCGAGGGTGAAAACGTGCGGTAAGAGCGCACGCTCCGCCGTAGCAATACGGGGGAGGGGTAAACCTCGTGGGTTGAAATGCCACGTACACCACGATTCCGATCCTGAAGCGAGCTTTGCTCTGCTTTGGGGGAAGAGGCGGGTTGCTCGCCTGCCTGGCAACAGTCGTGGGGGGTAGGCAGATAGATCCTGATGGTGACATCAGGGCTAGATAAATGATAGAGGCCGTGGCAAGAGTGCAAGCTCTTCGTCAGGTTACAGAATCCGGCTTACAGGCCCGCAGCAGTTTTTTTTAAAGCAAAAAGGGCCGGCATCCGTACAGATGCCGGCCCTTTTTGCTTTTGTATGCCGCATTTTTGATTTTCCTCTCTCGTTCATTCCGGATGGAAAATCAAAAATGCGGCATAACGCTACTCTTCCGCGTCAAAGGCGCTGAAGTCGAACAATAACGAGAAGCGCAGGGTATTGTCCAGCGGGTTGCGTTGGTTCGTAGTTGGGATGAGGTAGGAGAAGTTGAGGCCGAAGATGTTGTACTTCAGGCCCAGCCCCACGGTGAAGAACTTGCGGCCGCCCTTCTGCAGGTGCTCGTTGAAGTAACCGGCGCGGACGGCAAACTGCTTGTCATACCAGTATTCCACCCCGAACGAATACATGAGCTCTCTCAGTTCTTCGCTGAAGCCTTCGGGGGCGTCGCTGAAGGAGGAGAAGATGCCGCTGATGCCGGATTGTTCGCGGTAGTCGAAGACGCCGTTGCCGTCGAGGTCCTCGCAGGTATTGTCCTGGCAGGGGGTAGGCACCATCAGCTTGTTGATGTCGGTGGCGAAGGTGATGGTGTTGTATTCATCGAGGTCGATCTCCCAGGCGGCGCCCAGGCCGAAGTTGGCGGGCAGGTAGTCTCGGAAAAGGGAGTTGGTGTAGGTGATCTTGGAGCCGATATTGGTTAGCGCCAGGCCTACCGTCAGTTCCGATTCGGCATTTTCCAGCTCGATGGGGGTGCGGTAAGTGAAGGACACATCGGCGGCGCCGGCGATGCCGGGCTCGATGGTCTCCCCGCCTTCCACCTGCTGGCCGGCAGCCAGGTTCGAATAGATGAACTTGGCGCTCAGCGATGCGGCGAACTTTTCGGAGAGTTTACGGGCATAGGCGGCGGTGATCTCGAATTCGTTGGGCCGCCCGATGGCCAATGGCTCTCCGTTCTGGTCGGTAAACTGAATACTTCCCAGAGAGAAATAGCGCAGGCCGAAGCCCAGCGCCTGAAGGTCATCCAGCTTGTAGTACCCCGACAGGTAAGCCAGGTAGACATCATTGAGGCCCAGCGCCCGCAACCATGGCGTATAGGTAGCGGAGACAGCCAGCCCTTCCTCGGCGAAAACGATCTTGGAAGGGTTGAAGTGCATAGCGTTCGGGTCGGGCGAAATGCCGATGCCGGCATCGCCCATAGCGCCGGAACGCGCATCGGCTACGATGCGCAGAAAGGGGACGGCGGAAACGACCGTATTGGTGCACGGTGTGCCGTCCAGGTTGTAGTATTTCCCATTTTCCTCATAGCATTGTGCTGTTGCCTGAGTTGACAAGGCAGTGATCGCGAGCAATATGAGAAGAGAATGTTGTAGTAAATTCTTCATGAGATCCTCACTGTTTAACAAAAAAGTTTTGCAAATATAGTATTTGTTG
>CAYQKY010000101.1:0-28270 GCA_964418125.1 uncultured Phaeodactylibacter sp. | reverse complement strand
AAGGACCAAAAGTTGTGAGAACGAAACCCTCGTTAGCAGCTTGTTAATGAACACCCTAGATGTCACCTCGACGCTAAACACATACTCTTTGAGCTGCAAACATGCTCTTAGGCCAACAAAACGAAAAAAAAAATGAACCATCGCAAGATCTTATTCTGGTCCATCACCGTAGCTCTGGCCGGTTTCCTGTTCGGCTTTGACACCGTTGTCATTTCCGGCGCCGACCTGTCGTTGCAGGAACTGTGGCAGAAAGGAGAAGTTTTCCACGGCTTTGTGGTCATGGCGTCCGCCCTCTGGGGCACCGTGATCGGCGCCATTTTCGGCGGCTTTCCTACCGACCGGTTAGGGCGCAAAACGACGCTTTTCTGGATCGGCGTGTTCTACTTCGTCTCAGCGGTTGGTTCTGCGCTGGCCGGCGACCCTTATGTGTTTGCTTTTTTCCGCTTCCTGGGCGGCCTGGGGGTCGGAGCCTCTACAGTGGCGGCGCCGGCCTATGTCTCCGAGATCGCACCGGCGGGTGACCGGGGCAAGCTCGTAGCCCTGTACCAGTTCAATATCGTTTTCGGGATACTGGTGGCCTTCCTGTCCAACTACCTGCTGAGCAACATCGGCGAGAACGCCTGGCGCTGGATGATCGGCGTGGAGGCTTTCCCCGCCTTCATTTATACCCTGATGGTCCTGACGGTGCCGAAGAGCCCGCGCTGGCTGCTCGTCAAGAAGGGCGACCGGGAGGGCGCGGCCAGGACGCTGCGCCTGATCGACCCCGATATGGATACGGAAGCAACCATAGAGGCTCTGATGGCCGACCACAAAGCGGCCGAAACGGGCGAGACGATCTTCAGCCCGAAATACCGCTTCCCGCTGATGCTGGCGTTCCTGGTCGCGTTCTTCAACCAGTTTTCGGGCATCAACGCCTTTTTATACTATGCCCCCCGGATCTTTGAGATCGCCGGCCTGGAAAAGAGCTCGGCCCTGCTGAGCAGCGTTGGCATCGGCGTGACCAACCTCATCTTTACCCTGGTGGGCCTGTCGATGATCGACCGCTTCGGGCGCCGGCAGTTGATGTATATTGGTTCGGTCGGCTATATCGTGTCGCTTTCCCTGGTGGCCCTTTCCTTTGTGATGGGCATCAAAGGCATGGCGGTGCCCATTTTCCTGTTTATGTTCATCGCCTCCCATGCGATCGGGCAGGGGACGGTGATCTGGGTATTTATTTCCGAAATATTCCCCAACCACCTGCGGGCCAACGGGCAGGCCTTCGGCAGCTCGGTACACTGGGTGCTGGCGGCGGCTATCCCTTCTTCCATTCCCTTTCTTTTTACTACGGTTGGGGCGGCGCCGGTCTTCGCCTTTTTCGCTTTCATGATGGTACTGCAGCTGATCTTCGTCTGGCGCATGATGCCGGAGACGAAGGGCGTGCCGCTGGAGGAGTTGGAGAAGCAGTTGGTTCGTGATTCGTGACTCGTGATTCGGGATTGAGCGCTTTTTAGCCGGTGTTCGGGCATGCGGGCGCCCTCCCTGGGTAAGCGAACACCGAACTGCCGAACACCGAACTACCGAACACCGAACTGCCGAAGTTGGGGCCTGCCAGTTGAACCTGGGTTAGGTGTTTTCCAGCGAATGCAATAAATAATTCCATTGAAAACCACAGACAGATGTCAAAACCAACCATAATATGCTTTGGGGAAGTCCTCTGGGATGTGCTGCCGGATAAACGGATTGCCGGCGGAGCGCCGATGAACGTGGCCTTCCACGTCAACCAGTTTGGAATGCAGTCGAAAATGATCAGCTCCGTAGGGGATGACGAGCTGGGAAAGGAACTCTTTCGTTTTTTAGAGGACAAGGGGGTATCCACCAGCCTGATCCAGACTGACCCCACCTTCCCGACCGGCACCGTAAACGTGATCCTGGACAACGGCGGTTCCCCCTCCTACGAGATCGTCAGCCCCGTGGCCTGGGATTATATCCGGGCGGACGACAAGGCAAAAGATGCCGTTAAAGCTGCTGATGCACTTGTTTTCGGCAGCCTGGCCTGCCGGACGGAGCGGAACAAGAGGGCGCTGTTCGAATACCTGGAGGTCGCCGCGGTCCGGGTTCTGGATGTCAACCTGCGGGCGCCCTTCTACTCTCAGCCGTTGATCGAGTCCTTATTGGCCAAAGCGGATATGGTAAAGATGAACGACGAGGAGCTGGCCCTGATCGCCGGCTGGAAAAAGGCCGGCGGGGAGGGCCGGGAACAGATGGAAGCCATCCGCAACAGGTTCGGCCTCGATGTGCTCATCCTGACCAGGGGCAAGGACGGCGCCGCCTGCCTGGATGGCTCCGGCTACCAGGAACACCCGGGGTTTCCGGTGAAGGTGCAGGACACCATCGGCAGCGGCGATTCCTTCCTTGCCGCCTTCCTGAGCAAATACCTGAAAGGGGAGAATAGCCTGGATTGTCTTACCTTCGCCGGGGCGGTGGGTGCATTGGTGGCCACTAAGGCGGGCGGTACGCCGGAGATCACTGCTCAGGAAATTCAGGCGATCATAAATTCTAAACCCTAACCGGTGTTTGGTGTTGGCTATTCGGTGTTCGGGCATGCGGGCGCCTCCTCTGGCAAGCGAACACCGAACCGCGAATTTTAACCGGCTCGCAGAGACGGTACCGAACTAAAGCCTTGGTGTGTTAGTGTTTTCGTGGCAATTAAAAAACAACCCCTTCTATTCCAATAATCAAAAAACAATCGCAAATGCCCAAAGGATTTCTCATCGACATGGACGGCGTTATCTACAGCGGGAACGACCTCATTCCCGGCGCCGACACTTTTATTGCTGAACTAAAAAAACGGGAGGCGCCCTTTCTCTTTCTGACCAACAACAGCCAGCGCACGCCGCGCGATGTGGTCAACAAACTGGCCGGCCTCGGCATCGAGGCGGAGGAGAAGGACGTCTTCACCAGCGCCATGGCCACCGGCTGGTTCCTGGCCCGGCAGAAGCCGCACGGGGCGGCTTATGTGCTCGGCGAGGGCGGCCTGCTGACCAGCCTGCACGAGAACGGTTACACCCTGGCCACTCAGGACCCGGATTTCGTGGTGGTGGGCGAGGGCCGCAACTTCACCCTGGAGATGGTCAACCACGCCGTGGATATGATCCTTGACGGGGCCAAGCTGGTGGCCACCAACCTGGACCCTTCTCCCAAGAAGAAAGGCTGGGCCAACCTGGGCATCAAGGCGGTGGTCAAGATGATCGAAGAGGCCACCGGCATCAAGGCGTTCTCCGTCGGCAAGCCCAGCCCGGTCATGATGCGGGTGGCCCGCAAAAAGCTGGGCCTGGAAACCGCCGAGACGACCATGATCGGCGATACCATGGATACCGATATCCTCGGGGGCATACAGGTGGGCTATCGCACCATCCTGACGCTCTCCGGCGTTTCTAAAAAGGAAAACCTGAAAAACTACGCCTTCGGGCCCGACCTGGTGGTCAATACCGTCGGGGAACTGAACCTGGACGAGTGGTTGTCCTGACCGCTATCCAGGCAGAATAAAAAGGATATCAATCCGTCTCCTGCTCAATTCAACCAATAGGAAATTTTTGCCACCAGCGCCCGGTTGCGTACATTCCAGGGCGTTGGAAAATGGTTGTCGGAATACACGATGAAGAGGTCGGATACCGGCTGGTAGCGCCACTGCAGGCGGATGTTGGTGTTGACATTATCCGCCTGTTCGTTGTACTGGACGAAGGCAGTGAGGAACAGCCGGGTGGTAAAGGTGAGGTCCAGCTTGGGGCCGATCAGGAAAAAATCCACATCCCGGAAGGGTTCGGGGAAGTGGAGGTTGTTGTAGGCGAAGTTGACCGATATGCTGCCGTAGGGCTGGAAACGGTAATTCAGGGCGCCTTCCAGGCTGAACCGTTCTCCGTTGAAAAAGCCGCCATAGCTGGCTGCGAAATTGTAATTGAATAATTTTCGGGCATCTGACAGATAAGTGAATTCCGCACTGCTCCAGGTATATTCACTGCCGGTTGCCAGGGAATCGCCCGCGGCGTTGGTGGGGTCGAAGGGATTGAGCAGCCGGATGTACTGCTGTTGGGCGCTGAGTTCCATCTCGCTGCGGTTGAGGAATACCACCCCGTAGGCTGCCCGCCACTCCTCATCGGTGCGGCTGAGGCTCGGGTCAAAAAAATATTCCGTTTGCAGGGACGGGCCGTGATTGGCCACTTTTTCGGAAGTAGGATAAAATTTATACCCTACTCCGGCTACCGTCCGGTGGAGCCCCCGCCGGCGCACGAATCCGGTTTCCGCCAGATAGCCGTCGCCGATCAGGTCGTAGCCCCCTTCCACTTTCCACTGCGGGCTCTGATAAAGCAGGTTGCCGGAAAGCGCCACGGATTTTCCCTGTTGTCCGGGAGAGAAAGACCGGTGCAGGAAGAACTTACCCGTCCAGCGGTTATCGGCGCTGGCGAGGTTATAGTCCAGCCCGATCACCCGGTTGTAGCGGTTGCTCTCCTCGGGAATATTCTCCTTGTCAGCGGTGAGCTGTTTGTTAACCACAAAAACGCCCACATTGGAACGGGTAAAAATGCGCTTTTGCAAAGAGGCCACCGTAAAGTTGGCGGCGGGAAAAGGTCCCTGCGTACCGGTTTGCATGTTGAGCAGGCCGATCCTCCACTTTTCGTCCAGCTTGCCGCTCAGGCGCAGGCCGGCCTGCACCGGATTGGTGAGGCCGATGCGGCGGGAGAAAAAAGGGCGCAGGCCGTCTCTGCCGAAGCCGGCGAAGAGGTCCTGGTTCTCCAGGAAAAAGCGGCGGCGCTCCGGGAAGAAGAGCTCGAAGCGGTCGAGGTTAGTTACCTGCTGGTCTACATCTACCTGCGAGAAATCGGGGTTAATAGTCAGGTCCAGGTTGATGGAAGGCGTGAGGGAGATCTTGGCGTCCGCCCCGGCGTCCAGCGCGGGGCCGTCGGAAAGGCCGTGTTCGTGGTCTTTGGAAGTCCGGGTGGCCACATAAGGGATGAGCGACAGGTTCGCCCTCGGCCTGGGGGGCGGCGCGTCCCACCGGAGGGCGCCGGTGAAGGCCAGGCTTGCCGTGGCGAACTGGCGGGGAACAGGCGCCCAGCTCGACTTTTCGTTGTTTTTCACATCCATCCGGCTGAAATTGACGCCCCATTCATCCATACCGGCCTTGAACTGCAGGTTGCGAAAGGGGATGGCCATCTCGATGATCCAGTACCCTTCATAATGTTTTACGGCCGACCTCCACTTGCAGTCCCAGTCCAGAGAAACCGTGCCTCCGTCGGCCTGTATGCCGTCCCACTGGGCGCCGCCGGCCGAAGCCCCGAAGGAGAAGCCGTTCGTCTGGTCGTTGTAGGTATCGATAAAAAGCAGGAAGTTATCATTGGCGCCGAAGACGAAATCCCGGCGCAGAGAAGCGATGATGCCGGGCCGGCTGTCCCGTTCAAAACAAGTGATGCCGAAATAGAGGTTATGCTTGTCGTAGGTGGCCCGTACTTCGGTGCGGGTATCGGCGTAGCCGGTGTCTATAGGGAGGACGCGCCAGAAATCGCCGGCCACCTGTGCGCGTTGCCAGTCCGGCTCATCGAGTTGCCCGTCCGTATCGATAGGGCCTTGAGCCTCCCGGATCGGCAGGATATAATCCTCCCGGTTGGAGGGCCTGCCGTTGTTTTCTGCCTGGGCGGCCACCAATAGGGGAAGGGTAAGCAGGAATAAATGCAGAAGTGGAACGGAACGGGCAATGCGAGGCCGGAAAACACTATTCATCGCGATCCTTTTTGATTGAAAAAATGCTTTTGCGAAGAACAGATGGAAGAGCGAGCCAGCGTATTGGTTCTTTTTTGCCTGGGGTAAGGCCGTAAATCTAATGATAAATCATGTGGAATTCATGAGAATATTGGATACCGGGTTTCCGTGGGAAAAAAAACCGGGTAAAATGCCCAAGGCTATTCATAAAATGAGAAGCTATCATAAAATTCAAGCCTGCACATCGGCAGGAAAGCCCGGAGAAGGGTTTTCCTGCAAGTGGACGGAAGCCAGGTTGAAGAGCCGGCTTTCGTAATTCTTAATAAATATTTAACCCCACTTCGTACTAAAGATCACCGGATTTGCCATCAAAGTGCATTAACTTCGCGCCCATCATGAAAAAGCCGCATTTTATCATCGATTTCGACAGTACCTTTACCCGCGTGGAAGCCCTTGATGTGCTGGCGGAGATTGTACTGTCGCATACCCATCCCAAGAAACGCGACAAGGTCCTTAAGCAAATACAGGACATTACGAACCTCGGCATGGACGGTTCGCTGGATTTCCGCAGCTCGCTCACCCAGCGCCTGGAATTGCTCCACGTACACAAGGAAGACATTGAGGAGCTGGCCGAACGGCTGAAGGCGCAGGTCTCCCCGTCTTTTCTGCGCAACCAGAAGCATCTCAGCGCCCTGCGTGAAAACGTCTACGTAGTCTCCAACGGGTTTAAGGACTTCATCGTGCCGGTCATTTCCGATTACGGCCTGCTGGCGGAAAACGTATTCGCCAATGAATTCCTGTACGATGAGGAGGGGTTTGTCACCGGCTTCAATCCGGACATTCCGCTTTCCCGCAGCGGGGGCAAATCTCAGGTCATACGGGATCTGAAACTAAAGGGAGACGTATATGTTATTGGCGACGGCGCCAACGACCTGGAGATCCGCAAGGCGGGCTTCGCCAATAAATTCTATTTGTTCACCGAAAACGTCGAACGGGAGAAGGTCAAGAAAGAGGCCGACCATGTGGCGCCCTCTTTTGACGAGATCTTATACGAGCTTAAGATGAGCCGTTCTTTATCCTATCCGAAGAACCGCATCAGGGTGTTGTTGCTGGAAGGCGTACACCCGGCATCGGTGGAATTGTTCGAAAAAGAAGGCTATCAGGTGGAATACCTGGAGGCGGCCCTGAGCGAGGATGAGTTGTGCAGGAAGATAAAGAATGTAAATGTATTGGGTATCCGCTCAAAAACACAGGTTACCGAAAAGGTGATCGCCAGCGCCAAGCGGCTGATCAATATCGGGGCCTTTTGTATCGGCACCAACCAGATTGACCTGGACGCCTGTACGCGGCACGGGGTGGCTGTCTTCAACGCTCCTTTCAGCAACACCCGTTCGGTGGTGGAGCTGGCCATTGCCGAGATCATCATGCTGGTGCGCAACCTGCCCGATAAGGCGCGTGCGATGCACAACGGCAAATGGGAAAAATCGGCAAGAGCCGCTCACGAAGTACGCGGTAAGAAGCTGGGCATTGTCGGCTATGGCAATATTGGCGCTCAGCTGTCCGTACTGGCGGAAGCCCTGGGCCTGGAGGTATACTTCTACGATATTGCCGACAAGCTCGCGCTTGGCAACGCCCGAAAATGCAATAGCCTGGAGGAACTGCTTTCCACCGTGGATATCGTAACGCTGCACATCGACGGGCGCCCGGAAAATAACCGCATATTCGGGGCCGAGCAGTTTGCCAAAATGAAGGAAGGCGCCATCTTCCTTAACCTGGCCCGCGGGCAGGTCGTTCAGGTGGAAGCCCTGCGGGAAGCCATCCTGTCCGGCCGGATCGGCGGCTGCGCGGTCGATGTCTTTCCCCGGGAACCGAAGAGCAATAATGAACCTTTCGAGTCGGAACTCGTGGGCCTGCCCAATACTATCCTGACGCCCCACATCGGCGGCAGCACGGCCGAAGCCCAGGAGAATATCGGCCAGTTTGTACCCAATAAGATCATTCAGTATATCAATACCGGAAGCACTACCGGTAGCGTCAACTTCCCCAATGTGCAGTTGCAGGGGGTCAAAGAAGCCCACCGCCTGCTACACATCCACCACAACGTACCCAATGTGCTCGCCCAGATCGACCAGGTGCTCGGCCGGCATAACATCAACATTCTCAGCCAGTACCTCAAAACCAATGAAAATATCGGCTATGTGATTACCGATGTCGACCAGGCTTACAGCCAGGAACTGATCGAAGAGTTGAAGCAGATCGAGCCGACGATCTGGTTCCGGGTGCTGTATTAGTTCTTTGATCGTTACTGGTTGCCGGGCCTGGGCGTGTCCGGGCAACCAATAACGATCAACCTCCAGGCTTTGCCGCTACGTGCATGCCGCTCTAAATATCCGCCTCCAGGAATTCTTCCTTACTGCGGTAAGTGATCTCCGGTAATCCTTCCTTAGACAGGGCGGCATTGAGGTTGGACAGGCGTTCCAGCACGCCTTCCATTTTGCCCTGTGCGGCTTCCAATTGGGAAGACAGCAACTTCAGGTTCTGCATCTGGGCATTGGAGGGGCGGCCGGCATAGCCGGCGACCTCACCGTAGAGGGAGGCGATCTTCTCGCGCAGTTTTGGTTCGGCCGCTCCCACATAGTTGTCGCCGGTAGTGACGACGAGTTCTTCCTTCATGGCCTGAAGCTCAGCGCTAAAGGGGCCCAGCAGTTTCATCACCTTTTTGGACGGGCTCTTGCCTTCTGCCGTTTCGGCTCCTTCCGCCATCAGGCCGATCTGGTCGATGAGATAGGCCAGGCTTTCATTCATATCGTACAGCTTCATGGCCGCCTCATGCTGGGCGGCCCGGTCGGCATCGGTGTGTATGGATTCCGGGTCGGGAATCAGCTCCAGAGTGGTTTCGTGAACTTCCTTTCCCTTTGTCAGCCGCACCGTGTAAGTTCCGGGAGGAACGGTAGGCGTAGTAAAGCCGCCGAAGGTGAAGGTTTTGGCGGTGGCGATCTTCGGCATCTTATAGCGGTAGTTCCATAGCACTTCGTTAATGCCTTTGCTCTTGCCGGGAACGAGGCTCGCCACCTTTTTGCCGGCCGGATCGAGAATTTCCATTTCCATTTTGCCGAAAGTGTGGCGTTTTTTCAGATAATAGACGATCCGGGCGGAAGAGGTGGGGTTGTCGCCTACAAATTCGCCGAAGGCAGACGTACCGCCCAGGCTGGAAGGCTCCTTGATCACCGATGGGGGCCGTTCGAAGAAGTGGAAGTCTTTGGCTGCCACTTCGGGGGTGAGCTGGCGCAGGGGCGTCACATCGTCGATAATGATGATGCCACGGCCGTGGGTGGCCAGCACCAGGGCGTGGTCGCGTGGATGTAGCGTCACGTGGTGAACGGCTACTGCCGGCATGTTGTTGGTGAATTTCGACCAGTTGTCGCCGCCGTCAACGGTGATGTACAGGCCGAACTCCGTACCCAGGTACAACAAGTTGGGATTGACGAAATCTTCCTGAATGCTGCGGGCGAACCCCTGAATGTCATCCGTGGCGATGGAAGCCCAGGTTTTGCCGCCATCGGTGGTTTTATATACGTAGGTGTTGCCGTCGTTCTGGGTATGGCCGTCAAAAACGGCGTAGGCCGTTTGCTTGTCGAAATGGCTTGGCTCGATGTGGTACGCCCAGGTGTTTTTCGGCAGGGCGGGAATGTTGGCGGTGACGTTGGCCCAGGTTTTGCCGCCATTCATGGTCACCTGCACGTTGCCGTCGTCGGTGCCTGCCCAGATCACGTTTTCATCCAGGGGCGATTCGCCGATGGTGAAGATGGTGCAGTGGTTTTCAGCGCCGGAATTGTCGACGCTGATGCCGCCGCTTTCTTCCTGAAGCTGTTTGGCAGGGTCGTTGGTGGTCAGGTCCGGAGAGATCTTCACCCAGGTTTCTCCCCGGTCGTCGGAGCGGTGGAGGAACTGGCTGCCGACGTACAGGCGGTCTGCCTGATGGGTACTGGTGGAGATGGGCGTATTCCAGTTGAAACGAAGCTTGGGGTCCGTTTCCTCCGCATACGGCTTGATGGTCTTGATCTGTTCTTTAGCCATATCGACCCGCCAGAGCCCTTCGGCCCCCTGCATTTCCGAGTAGCAGATATTGGGGTCTTCGGGGTGGGGATAAACGCGGAAGCCATCGCCGTAGCCGACACCCAGCCAGTCGCGGGCTTCGATGCCGCCGGGGCTGGCCGAGGGTCCCACCCAGGAGCCGTTGTCCTGCAGGCCGCCGTAGACGCGGAAGGGCTTCTGCATGTCAACAGTAACATGATAATACTGGGAAACCGGCAGCCCTTTTACCATTTCCCAGACGGTGCCTCCGTCCCAGGAACGGTAAACGCCCCCGTCGGAGCCCAGGTAGATCCGGCCTGAGTCTTTAACATCAAACCAGTAGTCGTGGATATCGGCGTGAACGCCGCTGCCGATCTGGCGGAAGGTCTTGCCCCCATCCTTGCTGATGGAGCCGCTCAGGCCGGCCTTGGCGACTATCTCCGGGTTTTGGGGGTCGACGACGATGCGGGAGAAATAGAATGGCCGTACCGC
Organism: uncultured Phaeodactylibacter sp.; assembly: GCA_964418125.1. GTDB lineage: Bacteria > Bacteroidota > Bacteroidia > Chitinophagales > Saprospiraceae > JACJXW01. The sequence goes on along the minus strand of CAYQKY010000101.1, from coordinate 17,971 downwards.
CAGCTCGAAGTCCTTATTGCGGTGTTCCCAGGTGGCGCCGCCGTCTTCAGAGCGGTAGAGGCCTTTGCCGGCGTTTTCCTCGGATTCGATGACCGAATACAGGATATTTGGGCTGGAAGGGGCGATAGCGATGGCGATGCGCCCCAGTTTGCCTTCCGGGAAGCCGTTGTGGATCTTGTTCCAGGTTTTGCCGGCGTCGGCAGATTTATACAGGGCGCTGTTGTACCCTCCCGAATTGAAAGAATAGGCCGTACGCCGGAACTCCCAGAATGCGGCGTACAGGGTATTGGGGTCCTGAGGGTCCATCGCCAGGTCGGAGCAGCCGGTGGTTTGGTCCACGTAGAGGATCCGTTCCCAGGTGGCGCCGCCGTCGGTGGTTTTGTACACCCCGCGCTCCTCGCTGTCGCCCCAGAGGGCGCCCAGCACGCCGACGTACACTTCCTCCGGGTTCTGCGGGTTTACCTGTATGCTGCTGATCCTTTCGGATCTCTCCATGCCTAGGTGCTGCCAGTTCTTGCCTCCGTCGGTAGACTTGTACAAGCCGTTGCCTACGGAGACGCTGTTGCGGGCCCAGCATTCGCCGGTGCCCACCCAGATCACATTATCCGGGTTCTGTGGGTCGATGGCAACAGCGCCGATAGACTGAGGGTGGTCGTCAAAAACGGAGGTAAAGGTTACGCCGCCATCCGTAGATTTCCAGACGCCGCCCCCGGCTGTTCCGACATAGAGTATCCTGGGGTCGGTGGGGTGTCCTTCAAGGTCAGTGATACGGCCGCTCATCAGGGCGGGGCCGATGTGGCGGGCCCGCATGGAACCGAACAGGGCATCACCCTTGGGGAGCTCGGCGTCCTGGCTGCGCAGGGGAGTTAGCAGCAAAAGGAGGAAAAGGGATAATAGTGGTTTTTGCATAGTATTATAGTGTAATTTTACTTTGTCACTTTAAATTTTTAGCCGCGTAGCGGCGAAAGATCTTTGCCAGGGGCGTCAGCTCCTGGTAAAGGATTGGGGGGCATTAAGCTCCATAGGAGCGACAGAACCGTAATAATTAGGGCTCTCTGTCGCTCCTATAGACCTCGATTGCCCCCGGCTAGAATCTGTCGCCGCCAAGCGGCTTTTTTAAAGTAACAAAGTAGTAGTAAGTACCTGGACAAAAAAAGTGATGCCTCAAGCGATTGGCAGGCCTCTGATATTCACTCATTCACTCATTCCTTTCCCTCCCCCTCAGTGGCAGGTTCCGGATAATCAAACAGGGCGGCCTCCATTTCCACGTTCAGTTCCATCTTTTCAACTGCCAGGTCAAAAACCGTTTGCCCCTGGAATTTCTGAGAGATGCTGAACGGGAAATAAATCCCTTCCACTTCCTGGTAATCGCTGAAATACGTCTGGGAAGCCTGGCCCTTCATCGGCCCGGTTTTGGCGTATTCTTCCTGCATGATGGGAACAAATGATTCCTTGTCGAAGTAGTAGTAGCTGAAGTTTTCTTCATCCTTGTCGTCGACTTTCACCGGCTTTTTGGTAAGTTTTACCTTATAACACGAGGCGCCTTCCACTTCTTCCTCTCCCTCCAGGGCAATGGTATATCCCTTTTCTGCATATCCGAGAAAAGCATTCAGAAAGTCCATGTCGCTTTTCATGATCTCAGATTGCTCAGCGTCCCATTTTTCGGCTTCCATGGTCATGAAATTGGTGGACCACCCTTCTTCGCCGTTGAACGCCATCTGTGTGATCTCCTTTCCCTGAAAGACCATGTCCATCCGCATTAAACCCGGAGCTTTCTGAAACATGGTAATGGGCAGCTCCATGCCCTGAGCTTTACCTTTGGCTGTCATTTTTACACTGCTGACTGCCTCCAACTGCTCTTTTCCGCCTATTGTTTCCAGGTAATTCTCAACAATTTCTTCCGCCGTCTGTGCACGAAGGGTTTGAACGCCTGCAAGCAGCATCAGGACAGAGATGAAGAAAAGGATCCTTTTCATAGTTTAAAGTTTATTGATGATGATGATGAATTAAAAAAAGACAGGGCTGAAGGTAAAAAACCGACAGCCATTAGTCGAATCTTTTCGACTGATGCCGGAATTGGGCCCTTGAAGTTAAGTATTTTACCGGTAGGGCCGCTTTTTGCTGCAGAAAAGCCGTCCCGGTCAGCCGAAAACGGTTGCATGCCGGTGTTGCTGAGGCAAAGAACAGTGAATTTATAATAGTAATACTATATTTTAAAATAGGTTTATTTATTTTTTGGTTAGTTTTTATATATATTGCGCTTATTGCCGAAATGAGACTATCCGGAAGAGCCTCAACTGAAAGCCTTTTTTCTGAAAAATAAATGGCATACTGATGTTGAAGCTACTGTTAGCACAAACTACTCGCTCCGCTTCGGGGAGTGCGGCCAGGTATTTTCTGAGCCTTGCCGATGAGATAGGTGGAGACGCCACGGTCTTTAAATCCACCCAAAAGGAGAATAGCCTGCCGGGCTTCCTTTCTGCTTTCCGCTTTTCGTGGATGCCAGAGGTTTTTTTCTTCAATGCCCGTTATGGGCGAAATTACATGCGGGAAACGGTGGAAACCAGCCGGCTTTTCTCTTATGACCTTATTATTGCCGCCCAGAGAAACGAAAGGGAGCTGTTCTGGAATAGCCCGCCTTCTTATCTTGCCCGGTCTGCCTGGGCTCCGGTTATGCTGATCCCGAAAGAAACTTCATTTGCACCTTTTCATAATATTCTTTTCACTGATGATCAGCTGTTTTATACCGAACAAACAATTATCAGGAAATTAAACAGCCTGTGGCCTCACCAGCGTTTTCTCTATCCCTTGAAAAGGAAGCAACACCGCATCGGCAGTTATCACGCCCGCCGATTCGATGAAACCGGGTATAACGCTGTTCCGGAGCTGGACATTAACCGCCTTAGTCAATATGTAAAACGGCACCGGGTAGGGCTGATCGTCACAAGTTACAGAAAAAACCGAATCGATAACCGGGCCTTGTCCCGGCTTCCTGTCCCCACGCTGTATTTCAACTCCAGGAATACTTCGCCCGGTGCACAACTCCACCACCTGCCTGCTGCCTTATCTACCTCGTTAAGCCCACTGTAAAATTTGGGATAAAATCAAAATTAAAGTAATGCTATTTTAAATAAAATTTTTACAATTTTTATAATTAGCAAAACATTTATTATAATTTTGTGTTTCAAAATCCTTACAGAAAACTGAAAGCACATTCGAAGGGCAGCCCTGCACCCTGGCCAGCCCATAGCCTAAATTTTTAAAAATACTGATTGACCATGGTATCTAATGCTAATACTACTGCAGAGGCCAAACTATCTTCCATTCTAAAGAACGACCTTCCGGCCAGTATAGTCGTTTTTCTGGTGGCTCTTCCATTGTGCCTCGGCATCGCCCTTGCTTCAGGGGCTCCTTTGTTTTCAGGTATTATTGCCGGCATAGTGGGAGGAATTGTCGTTGGGGTTGTCAGCGGTTCACATATCGGGGTGAGCGGCCCGGCAGCCGGCCTGGCGGTTATTGTACTGTCGGCTATTCAGGAGCTCGGCGCTTTTGAAATATTTTTACTGGCGGTAGTGGTCTCCGGCATTATTCAGATAATACTTGGATTTGCCAAAGCCGGTATTATCGGTTATTATTTTCCTTCTTCTGTGATCAAGGGCATGCTCTCCGGTATCGGCATTATAATCATACTTAAGCAGATCCCGCATGCACTGGGATATGACAAAGACTATGAGGGCAACCTCTCCTTCGCGCAACCTGATGGGCACAACACCTTTTCGGAACTGTATTACATGCTCGATTTCGTCAGCCCGGGAGCCATTATCATCGCACTCCTCTCCCTGGCCATACTGATACTGTGGGAGCAGCCGTTCATGAAGAAGCGCTCCATTTTCCAGATCATACAGGGGCCGTTGGTGGTGGTAGTTGCAGGGATCTTGCTGAACCTGTTGTTCCGGTCCATGCCACAGTTCGCACTCAAGCCAGACCAGATCGTCAGCATACCCGTGGCCGAGAGCCTGGCCGGTTTCTTCGGCCTGTTCACTCTGCCGGACTTCAGCCAGATCCTCAATCCGCAGATATACGTCACCGCCATCACCATTGCCGTAGTGGCCAGCCTTGAGACGCTGCTTTGTGTGGAAGCGACAGATAAGCTGGACCCATACAAGCGGGTGACGCCCACCAACCGGGAGCTGAAAGCGCAGGGCCTGGGCAACATGCTTTCCGGCCTGGTAGGCGGCCTGCCCGTCACCCAGGTGATCGTGCGCAGTTCGGCCAACATTCAGTCGGGGGGCAAGAGTAAAGCATCCGCCATCATCCACGGCTTCATCCTGCTGATCGCGGCTATGAGCATTCCGAGGGTGCTGAACCTGATCCCGTTGTCCAGCCTTGCCGCCGTGCTTTTTGTAGTGGGGTATAAACTGGCCAAGCCGGCATTGTTCAAGACGATGTACCAGCAGGGAAGGACTCAGTTCATCCCCTTCATTGTTACTATCCTGGGCATTGTTTTCACCGATCTGCTGGTCGGTATTGGCCTGGGGCTGGTAGTCGCCATTTTCTACGTGCTGTACAACAATTACAAGAAGCCCTATTTCTTCTATCCCGAGAAGCACGAGGAAGGCGCTCCCATTCGCTTCGAACTGTCAGAAGACGTTACCTTCCTCAACAAGGCCAGTATCCTGCAGACCCTCAACCACCTCCCGGAAAACTCCAAAGTAGTGATCGACGCCACCAATACAGTGGATATCGACCTGGATGTGATCGAGATCATCGAGGATTTCCGGGAAAATGCCCGATACAGAAATATTGACCTGGAAATACTGGGCTTACACGAGAAGAAGAAGCATAAAGAATCTGTGCGGGATTTCACCCAGCTGGTTCGCAACGGCGGCAATGGGCCAAAAGATAAACTGGCCGTACAGAATTAGGCTGCATAAAATTCAATTAGCGGAAGAACAGGAGTTGTCCCGGGAACGGGGCAACTCCTGTTCTATTTTACAGTTACGCTCTTCTCTCCGGGCGTTACGACAAATTAGCCCGGGAACGCCCTGCTGCCTACTTCGGCTGACGATCAACGATTAGCCGCATTCCTTTCCCGTTTTTGCTTCAGCCAATCTTTTTCGGAAAGGGCGCCCAGGCCCGGCTTTAACCTGGGCCGGGCAAAGTGCAGCCTTTCGAAAACCTCATCCGCCAGTTCTTGTTCGGCTGCGGCCCGCGGGTTTTTCTCTAAAGGTAAGCGCTCTTGCCCATTCAGTTCCACGTAAGGTTCAACCGCATCGGGGTGAATGGTGAGCACATCGCCACTCTTTACCCGAAGGGCCCGCGTGGCGAAAGTGTCCAGGCGGAGAAGGAGCACGGCCTCCAAACCTTGAAAGGAGTACCGGAAAGTACGTTTGCCGGCAACTTTCCGGTATTCCCCCTCCAGGAAACCCTCCATTATACGTTCTTTAAACCGAAAGCCGGGAACAGCGGCCGGTATTCTTGGGTGAAGGTGCACAGCCCTGTCGGTAGCCATAGGCCGGACGCCCAGGAAATGTTCATACCAAACACGGAGGTATTCCGCATTCGACCAGGCCTGCAGGAAGGCGCCGGACAACCCGGGCCAATCGTTGCCGGGGCGGGGCAAGGCGTCGGTATTTTCACTCAGGCTGCCCACCGCCCCCATCTCCAGCGTCATCCGGCTCATATTGTCGAAGAGTGCGTAGGCCATATCCGTTTGTCCGGCTTCCAGGAGGCGCTGCATGGCTATGCCGTTATTCCAGAGCCAGACGGCGCCATTGTGGTAGGCAGCGTCCTTGTGGTAATAGTCCGGGTTTTCGTGGTAGGGGTGGAATTCGGGGTGTTCCTGGCTTAGAGAGGCCACGCCCCAGGGGTAGGCGAGGCCTTCCCATACCTGGCGGGTGATGGCAAAACGGAGGCTGTCATCCTTGATTAGATCGAGAGTGAAGAGCTGATTGGGGCGCAGGGTAAAATCGGGGGTGCCGTCTGCTTTCAGGCGGTCGGCGAGAAAGGGTTGTCCTGCCGCCAGGAAATCCCGGTAAAAGTTCACCCGAAGTTTTCTGGCGATGCTTTTCCATCGTTCGGCATCCTCTTCTTCCTCCAGGTAATTGGCAAAAAAGATGCTGGCCTGCAGTTGTTGATGCCAAAGCGCCTGAATGTCATTGGCCCGGTTGCCGCGGGGCGACCAGGGCAGTTTCTCTTCAGTTGGGGCATTGGGCTTGTCGATGCGGGCGTCCATCCAGGTATCGGCGTCGTCGTGGGTGAGGTATCCCTTTTCGTCCATCCAGTACTTCAGGACGCCCTCGGTGGCCCGCTTCACGGCAGGATACAGCTCCCTGATGATCGCCGTATCGCCGCTGTAGCTGACGTACTCCTGCAGGGCGATGACAAAACGCGGCGAGCCGTCAGTGGTATTGTAGATGGCTTCTCCCGGCCGCAGGCGGTTGGGCACACGGCCGTAATTGGGAGACCGTTCATCCGTATTCTGGTATTTGGCAAAATCGAGCAGGATCTTGCGGGCTACTTCATACTGGCCGGTTACCAGGCAGGCGCCGGGCAGGGAAATGAAGAGGTCCCTCCCCCAGTAGTCGTTAAACCAGGGAAGCCCGGCATAGATGCCATAGCCCGTCTGCCGGGTAATGAGCTGGTCGAGGGTAAGGGTATTCCAGCGAATGGCGTGAGTGAGCTGGGTGTCGGGAGATTCGAAGTAATTGAGTTCAGTGATCAGGCGCTGCATGCGGCCCTGGCGCTCTGCGGCCCAGGCCTCATGGTTTTGCTGGGCTTCAGCCAAAAGGTTTACCACTGCCGATTCCGTACTGTCGAGGGCAATGAAAAAGCCTTGTGAAGCGGCATCTGCCTGCAGGTAGGTGAGGCTGTCCTTTTCAATGGCCGCTGTGCCTGCAGAATTCCTGACGGTGGCCCCCAGGAGGATGTCCGGATATTCCCTGTGGCGGAAAAAGGCAATGGCATCTTCATATTTTTCGAATTGGATGGCATCGCCGATAAGAGATATGGACAAGGTTTGGGCCTCCCCCGCTTCCAGGCTGATGGACAAAACCCGGTGAAAGTCAAAAAGGGCCATTTCTTCTGTCACCTCTCGGTACTCCCGTCGAAGAAGGTGCGGAAATACGGTGGCGGTGGCCTGTGTTCTGTCGAGGGGTTCTCCATCCACCAGAAGGTGGTAGTCTCTGAATATACGGCGGGTGCGCACGTTCCAGCCCGAGAACCAGTCGTTGTTCACCCGGGCATGGGTGCGGCCGTAGTAGTAGGCGTCCTGTTTGTCGGTATAGGAGTATTCGCGGTTTTCGCCGGGGAGGACTTCCGTACCCAGTTCCAGGAGGAGGTTTTCGCCGGATTCCTTCGGTGAACTGCCCTGCTCTGAGTGTTGGCAGGCGGCAAGTGCCAGAAGAAGGCCGAGGTATGGGAGATAACTTTTCATACAGAACTTATTTTTTTCCATAATCCTTTAACAGGCGGGCAAACTCAAAGACGTCCTGAAAGCTATTATACAGCGGCACCGGCGCTACGCGGATGACCCCTGCCTGGCCGGGTTCCACTTCTCCACCGTGCAGGTTATCCTCCCGCCAGTCGCTGATGACGCCATTTTCTTCGAGGTAATTGTACAACCGCTTCCCATCGTGGTGGGTATAAATGGAGAGCTGGCAGCCCCGGGCCTTCGGGTCATCAGGCGTGATGATGTGAAACCGTTCTTTTTCCCGGTTGATCTCCCGGATCAGGAATTCCAGGTAACCGGTCAGCTTTTCGCTTTTGGCCCGCAAGGCAGGTAAGGTGGCCTGCTGAAAGATATCCAGGCTGGCTTTGTGGACGGCAAAGCTGAAGACCTGGGCATTGCTCAACTGCCAGCCGGCGGCGCCCTTCATTGGCCGGAAGCCTTTACGCATGAGGAAGCGCTCGCTCTCGTCATGCCCCCACCATCCGGCGAAGCGTGGCAGCTCCGGGTTGTTGCCATGGCGCTCGTGGACGAAAGCCCCACTCGGGCCGCCCGGGCCGGAATTGAGGTATTTGTAACTGCACCAGACGGCGAAGTCGGCATTCCAGTCGTGCAAGCGGAGGGGGACATTGCCGGCGGCATGGGCCAGGTCGAACCCGGCGTAGGCGCCGGCCTTATGAGCCGCTTCCACGATGGCCGGCAGGTCAAAGAATTGCCCGGTGAAGTAATTCACGCCACCGAACATTACTAGGGCTGTTTCCTTGCCATGCCGTTCGATGGCAGTAATGATATCTTCCATGCGCAGGCATTCCTCTCCCTCTTCCGGGGCAACTTCCACGATGGCCTGCTCAGGGGTATAGCCATGCCAGCGCACCTGGCTTTCCACGGCATACTGGTCGGAAGGGAAGGCCCCTGCCTCCATGATGATCTTATAGCGGCCTGCTGTAGGCCGATAGAAACTGACCATCATGAGGTGCAGGTTAGTGGTCAGGGTGTTCATGACGATCACCTCCTCCTCCTTCGCCCCGGCAATGTGGGCCGTCTGGGGTTGAAGGAACTTATGGTACTTCATCCAGGGCATCTCTCCCCGGAAGTGGCCCTCAACGCCATGCGTTTTCCAGTGTTCCAGTTCGTGCAAAAGGGCGTCCCTGGCGCTCACCGGCTGCAGGCCCAGGGAGTTGCCCGTGAAGTAGAGTACATCCCGGCCATTGTGTTGGGGGAAGTAGAACTGTTCGCGGTACGGGCGCAAGGGGTCTTGCCGGTCTTGTTCCTGGGCGTAGCCCAGAGTGGGTTGGTAGGGCATGGTATCGGTAAAATAATGTTGAGTTATCAAATTGTCATGGGTGCGCCTGATTCTATAGCTTGAATGCCAGTGCTTTATCTGGGTTTTAAACTAGAATTTAGGGAAAATAGGCGATGACCGGAGGCTGTAAACTGTCCTGGTTTTTGCTTTTTTAAACGGGTAACTTTGCTGAGAGCCAAAGTTTTAGCGGGCCCGGCTAGTGGCCAGGCGACTTAAAGTCGACTGGCCACTAGCCCAGCCAAAATTGAGGCTCATTTGCTTTCAAATTCAAAAAAACCAGAGCCATGGAATACAAACCCCACCAAATCTACCACATCTACAATCAAGGCAATAATAAACAGAAGGTTTTCTTCCAGGAGCGAAACTATAGGTTTTTCATGGAAAAAATGCGAAAGCACCTCTTACCGTTGGTAGATATTTTGTGTTATTGCCTGATGCCTAATCATTTTCATTGGCTGGTTTATACCCGTCCGGAAGCTTGTTGGCCCAGCAAAAAGGTGAAGCCAAGAAAGAAATACCGAAATGGCGCCAACTGGGCCACTCTTCCTCTACCTGACGATGATCACCAGCAAGCTATCAGCCATGCGATTGGCGTTATGCTGGGGTCCTATTCCCGCGCCATCAACATCCAGGAAAACCGTTCTGGTGCTCTCTTCCGCCCCAAAACCAAGGCTAAAGATGGCTGGATAGATGAATTTATTACCTTGGAGGGAAAACACAGGGATCTGTTCTTCCGGCCGGATAATGATTATGCCCGGCAATGCTTTGCCTACATCCATGAAAACCCAAAGGAGGCAGGGTTGGCAGCCAGAGCGGAAGCCTGGAGGTACTCATCCGCGCTGGACTATGCCAGCCTGCGGACAAGGAGCCTGTGTAACCGGGCCCTGGCAAAAGAATTGCTGGCCTTATAAATGTACGCTTAGAACAAACTCCCCTGCTGGGCGAAGCTCTGCGGGTTTTCCAGCCCCAGCAACTGGCGCTTCATATCCAGGCCGTAGAAGTAGCCCTGCAGCTCGCCGCTTTTGGCAATGCAGCGGTGGCAGGGTACGATAATGGCAATGGGGTTGTGGCGGTTGGCCTGGCCGACGGCGCGCACTGCCTTGGGGTCGCCCAGTTTATCGGCAATGGCCTTGTAGGTGGTGGTGTGGCCGTAGGGCACTTTCAGCAGCTCCCGCCAGACGGCCTGATGAAAGGCCGGGGCGGCGCCGAAGTCCAGCTCCAGGTTGAACTCCCGGCGTTGTCCCCGAAAATACTCGTTGAGCTGAACGACGCAGTTTCGCAGCACTTCCGGAATGGGGCCGGCGGGGCAAGGCTTTTTATCGGCCAGTTTTACGGAACTGATGCCGAGGCTGCTGCCCTGGATCTCGAAGCAGCCGAAGGGGGAGAGAAAGTGGGTTTTCTCGAGCATGATACCACGGTAGAAGGTTCCCTTCAAAAATACGAATTTCCCGGGAATAATGCATTGTGTCCATTGTTTCATGGCTTCCTTGTTTCACTGGATGCCATGCACCATTGCAACCATGCAACTATGGGACAGTGCAGCATGAAACCGCATCTCCCCCTATTTCACCAGCGCTTTGATCTTATCCTCCAGCTCATATTCGTCGCCGGGAACATAACCGGAGTGCGTGTAGACGATATTGCCTTCCTGGTCCAGGAGGAAAGTCTGGGGTATGGTCTGGAAGTTTAGCGCGTTGCGGAGTGTCTGGTTGGCGTCGGACAGGATGATGAAGGGCCAGCCTTTGGATTCCACCATGGGTTTCACCTTGGCCAGGGCGCGCTGGGTGTCCATGGTGATGGCAACCAACTCCATATCGTATTCCTCCTGCCAGCCTTCGTAAAGGTCGGCGATGGCATCCAGTTCCTTTTTGCAGGGGGAGCACCAGGTGGCCCAGAAGCTGATCACCGTGATCTTGCCGTTTTGGGCATATTCCTGAATATCGACGGACTGGCCGTCCAGGGTCTTGACTTCTACGGAAGGGATGCTTTTTTGGCCGAAGGCCAGGAAAGAAATGGAAATGAATGCGGCTGTTATCAGTGCTTTCATGTAAATGACTTTTTTTGTGCCTCCAAAGGTAAGAATTCTTGCCTTGCCTCTCCAGGCATCTTTGTTTTTTGAATGACTAAGCAAGTGAAATAAAACCTCTGTCTCCATGATTTGATAGTGGCTTTATTAAATTAGCCTCTAAACTTTGGCAGAAAATTTTTTTATCGCCAAAATTCAGAGGATAATTGTAGAATTTCGGGCAACCAGGTTACTTTTCTGACGTAAAATGCGGATACGGGTAACATCGGTGGCAAGAAAAAACGAGCAAATGAAAAACCTTAGCGTACTACTCTGCTGCTTTTTTTTCCTGGCAGCCGGCTCTCTTTTGCACGCCCAGGAAAACGATGGTGGGCAGATTTCCGGCAACCTGGAAACCAATGCGAATTTCTTCATTCGCGACAGCCTCATCGGAGCGGCCAATACGCCACAGTACGACCGGCAGCTCTATGGAGCCGAAGCCTGGCTCAACCTCAGCTACAGCAACTGGGGGTTCGACTTCGGCCTGCGCTTCGACCTGTTCAACAACTCCAACCTCCTGAACCCCACTGATTCCTATACCGATGAGGGCATCGGCCGCTGGTATATCCACAAAAGCATTCAGAAGCTGGATATTTCCGTTGGTTATCTTTACGATCAGATTGGCAGCGGCATCATCTTCCGTGCTTTTGAGGAACGCCCTCTGCTCATCGACAACGCCCTCTTCGGCGCCCGCCTGGGCTATGAGATCCTGCCAGACTGGAAGATCAAAGTTTTCACTGGCCGGCAAAAGCAGCAGTTTGACATTTACGAGCCCGTGATCAAAGGCCTCTCATTCGATGGCTATCTCAGCGGTGGGGAAGGGGCCAGCTGGGCCATCGCCCCCGGCTTCGGCGCCGTCAACCGTACGCTGGACGACGCCTCGATGAACTCAGTCGTCGCCACCATCAATACGTACCCAAAAGAGGATGCCTTTGTGCCCAAATACAACACCTATGCTTTCTCCGTCTTCAACACCCTCACTGCCGGCGATTTCACCTGGTACGTGGAAGGCGCCTACAAGACGGAGGACAACCTGAGCGTACCCCAGGGCGCCGTCGTCCCGGCCGCCGGCCCATTGTTCCTCGCTTCCGGTTCCGTCATTTACTCCAGCCTCAGCTATGCCAGTAAAGGGCTGGGTGTCACCCTGGAGGGCAAGCGTACGGAAAATTTCGACTTCCGCACCCGTCCCCAGGAGCAACTCAACCGGGGCCTGGTCAATTTCCTGCCGCCTATGGCGCGCGTCAACACCTATCGCCTTACCGCCCGCTATAACGCCGCCACCCAGTTCCTGGGCGAGCAGGCCATTCAGGCGGATATCCGCTACAACTACAAACGGAAGCTGGGTTTTAACCTCAACTTTTCCAATATCACCACGCTGGAAGACGACCTGCTCTACCGCGAGCTGTATACCGAGGTATCCTACAAGCACAAACGCACCTGGACCCTCCTGGGAGGCGTGCAGATACAGCGTTACAACCAGGAGGTGTTCGAATTCAAACCCGACGCGCCCATCGTTGAGACGATGATCCCATATTTCGATTTTCTCTATAAATTCGACCGCAAACGGTCCATTCGCTTTGAAGGGCAGTTTATGGCCACCGGGAAGGACGATAAGGGCGTAAGGCACGACTACGGCAACTGGCTTTTCGGGCTGGTGGAATTCAGCATCGCTCCGCACTGGACGTTCACGGTGTCGGATATGTACAATTCGGCGCCGGGTAAGAATTCGCCGGCCGATCCCGAAACGGGGGAAAAGCTGGCCCTGCATTATCCGCGTTTTGATATATTTTACACCCACCGCGCCAACCGCTTTTCTCTCAGCTACATCAAGCAGGTGGAAGGAGTGGTCTGCACCGGCGGCATCTGCCGGCTGGAGCCGGCCTTCAGCGGGGTGCGGTTTACGGTAAATTCAAGTTTTTAAAATCAAGCCATGAAAAAGCTGAGTATTCTTTTCTTCCTTATCACGGGGTTGTTTTGGTTGGGCTGCGAGGAAATCCCCCCTGAGATCAACCCAAGGATGGGCAACGAAAATCCCACGGACTCTATTCCGGTGGAAGCGCAGCAACGGCAGGTGCTGATTGAAGAGTTCACCGGCGTGCGCTGCGTCAACTGCCCGGAAGGCAGCGAAGCCATCGAGGGGCTGCTCGACATTCACGGGCAGCGGCTGGTGGCTATCTCCATTCACGCCGGGTCTTTCGCACCGCCTTATCCGGAAAGCCGGTATGATTTTCGGATCGATGAAGGCGTCAACCTGTTGAGCTACCTGGGCTCCCCCCTGGGGTATCCGACGGCCGTGGTCAACCGCAAAAAGTTCGACGGAGAATTCGACTTGCAGCTGGGCCGCCTGCAGTGGGCGGGTTTTATTGCCCAGGAACTGGAGGAAGAACCGGTAATTAAGATCGACGTGCAGAATGACTATAGCGGTGAAGACCGAAAACTGGACGTGTCCACTACCTTGTATGTGCTGGAAGACATTCCCGGCGAAGATGTGCGTATCAGCGTTGCCATTACCGAAAATGACATCGAGGACCTGCAACTCACTCCCGAAAGCGGAACGCCCGACCCCAACTACAAGCATAAGCACGTCTTGCGCAATATGCTGACCAATTACGATGGCGATCCCATCGACGAACCGCTTACTGCAGGCGGCACGATCGAAAAAAATTATTCTATGACTTTGCCTGCTGACTGGATCGCCGCCAACTGTAAGGTGGCCGTGTTCGTCCACCTGGGAGGAAACGAAAAGGATGTATTGCAGGCGCACCAGTCGAAAGTGACGGAGTAAAAGCGAAACAATGAAATCAGTTGCCATTATTCTGGGCAGTGCTTTTTCCAAAGAATCTCTGGATGAGTATGAATGGACGGAGTTATCCATCCCAACCCCTTTTGGCGATCAAACGCTGTACAAAACCGAAGGGGCGGGGCGGACGGCATACCTCATTTTTCGCCACGGGCTGCCCCATTCCCTCCTGCCCAACCACATCAACTACCGGGCTCAGGCCGCCGCTCTGAAAGAGGTAAACTGCGGCGCTCTGCTGGTGACGAGCTCCGTGGGCGTCATGGACAAGGGCCTTCCCCTTTTCCAGCCCATGCTGGCTGACGACCTCATCATGGCGGACAACCGCCTCCCGGACGGCAGCACTTGTACCATGTTTGAAAAGCCGGGCCACAACCATGCTCACCTGGTGCTCAATGAAGGGCTCTTTTCCAGAGCGCTGAATCAACAATTACGGGAAATTTCTGAAGGCCTGATTGCCGAGGTTTCCAAAGAGGTCGTATTTGCTTACGTGGGCGGCCCCCGGGGAAAAACGCCGGCCGAAAACCGCATGTGGATAACCATCGGGGCCAATGTGAATTCCATGACCTTTGCGCCGGAAGTGGTGCTGGCCAACGAGATGGAGATCCCCTGCGCCGGCCTTGTGATCGGGCACAAGTATTCCGTTCCCGGCTACTCCAACCCTGAAGAGGCAGGGGTGACGGAATCCCTGGTGAAAAGCCGCGAAGCCACCCGGCAGATCCTGCTTCGTTTCATCGAGAAAGGAGAAACGGCGGCATTTGGTAATCACCTGTACCGGTTTTCCAAATAAGCCTGCCCGCCATGCCTTTCTCTGGCCCAGAGGACATCATTTCATTTGCCCGCAATGCACTTTCCGGTTTTCAGCCTAGTGGGAAGATACAGGAGCTCTCCGGCGGAAACCTCAATTTCGTATGGCGGGTATGGGGAGAAAAAGGGACGGTGATCGTAAAATATGCCCCGCCCTATATCGCCAAGTCTCCCGGTATCCCGATCAGTCCCGGGAGGATCATAATAGAAACTGCCGTCCTGCGGCTGTTTGACGAACCGCTGTTACAGCCTTTAAACTCCGGCAGTATCCGCCCTCCGAAACTGTTGCATGCCGACGAAAAGAAGCATGCCATCATTCTGGAAGATGTCGGTAGCATGATCCCGCTGGATGAGATCGGTGCAGAGGCGCCTGTTCATAGCCTCGGCAGGGAGCTCGGAGCATTTATCGGCCGGCTCCACCGTTCAACCTGCCGGAACGGATTCATAGCCGAAGCCATCAATAACCGGGAAATCCAACAGACGCGCCTGGAAGTGCAATACGCAAGAGTCGGGCCGCTTCTCAGCGGCTTTGGAATTGAAAATGCAGAAGAACTGGGGGCGAAGGCCGGAAAACTGGGAGAAAAGTACCTGTCGGAAGGTAAATGCCTCATTATGGGCGACCTGTGGCCGCGCTCGGTCCTGGTTGCCCCCGGGGGAAGCCGGATACGCATCATCGACTGGGAATTTTCTCACTATGGCCGCCCGGCCCAGGATGTGGCGCATTTCCTGGCACACCTGTGGATGATCCGGCACCGGGCAGAATCAGAAAAGCGCAAGTCAGCGTTCCGGCATTTGCAGCATGCCTTCCTCCGGAGTTATATGGAGGCTTTGGAGGAAGAAAGAGGCCTCCTCTGGGATGAAGAAGAAAAAAAAGACGCCAACATACACTTTGGCGCCGAGATCCTGGCGCGCACCCTCGGCAGCTTTCGGGCGGGATATCTCTACGAAGGGCTCGGCCCCGGCCACCCGGCAATACGGGAAGCAGTGGAAGAGGCGGTGCGGCGGATGGGAGAGGAGAGGGCTGATTTTTGATTTTTAATGTGCTGCTGCCGCTTGGCCCGCAGCTCTTCGTCGCACATCACAAATCAAAAATCAACCATCGCACATCAAACATCAAACATCATACGTGATCTCCACCTCCTCACTCGTCGGATGCGACTGGCAGGTGAGGATGAAGCCCTCTTCCACTTCTTCGTCATCCAGAGCATAGCAGGCCTCCATCGTGACGCTGCCCTTCAGGATCTTGGCCATACAGGTGGAACAGGCGCCTGCCGTGCAGGAATAAGGCGGGTCATAGCCCTCATCGATGAGGGTGTCCAGGATGGTTTTCCCTTCCGGGACTGTGACGTTGATCTCCGAACCATCGAGGTGGGCGGTTACCGAAGTACCTGCCGCACTGCTCTTTATTTTTTCCCCTTTTGCTTCCGCCGGCTGGTTGCTGCTGAGGAAGCGCTCGGTATGGATACGCTTGGAATCGATGCCACGGCTCACCAGGCTGGCTTTGACGGTGTCGATCATGCTGCCGGGGCCGCAGGCGAAGTATTCTGCTTCTTTCGCTCGTTGAGGGTTTTTATTCAGGAATTCATTAACCTGCTCCATGCCGATGCGGCCGACCTTTCCTTCCCAGCTGACATGGCCTTTCTTCAGGAAGCCCAGCATGCCGCCGGCTTTTTCGCGGGCAGGCCGGCTGAGGATGTGCTCGACGATGAGCTGGCCGCTGTAGCGCCGGGCCAGTTGCTCCAGTTGATCCCGGAAAATAATGGACTCCTCATTGCGGTTGCCATAGAGCAGAAAGACGGAACTCTGGGGTTCACATTCCAGGATGGTGCGGAGGATAGACATCAGCGGGGTGATGCCGCTGCCGGCGCCGAACAGGTAATAATCCTTGCGCTGGCCCGGGTCGAGTTCGGTGAAGAAACGCCCTTCCGGCGGCATGGCCTCCACTTCCTGCCCGGCCTGCAACCGGGTAGTGATGTATGTTGAGGCTTTCCCTCCCTCTACCTGTTTTACCGTGACTGCAATATGATCGTCCACAGGGCTGCTGCACATGGAATAGGAGCGGCGCACCTCCTCGCCATTGAGGTCGAACCTGAGCGTCAGGTATTGCCCCTGGGTGTATTTGAATGTTTCTTTCAGGCTTTCCGGGATCTCAAAGTAAACAGTTACTGCTTCCGGGCTTTCTCTTTTCACTTCGCGCACGCTAAGCTTGTGAAATGCTTTACTCATTGTCTTTTTTCAGTTTGCTAGTTGTTTGGTTTTCCATTAATTTTATCCAGCCGGGTAGTGCGGCCAAATTTACCGAATAAGATTTCGAAATGGTAACACCCCTGTTACTTTTAGGTTTAGCCCGGCAGCAAAATTCAATTGCCATTATCATGTGGAGAGATGCGAAATACCTGATTGCCTATGTGGCGCCGCTGGCGGCCTATCTGGGAATTTATCTGCAGGGCCCCTGGTCATTCGGCAGCATTTACGTCGGCTTTGTTCTGATCCCTTTTCTGGAATTTTTTACCCCCCAATCGGATGAAAATGTGCCGCCGGAAGAAGAGCCGGCGCGGGAGGCCTCTCCTTTTTTTGACTATCTTCTTTACATAAACATTCCCGTTCTCTACGGCCTCATCATTTACTATTTTAATACCATTGCCGCTGGGGGGCTGGCCACTTACGAAATTATAGGGATGGCCCTGAGTGTCGGGCTGATCGTCGGGACCATCGGGATCAATGTAGCCCATGAACTGGGCCACCGTTCCGCCCGGTATGAACAGCTGATGTCAAAAATCCTTTTGCTTTCCGCCCTCTACACCCACTTTTTCATTGAGCACAACCGCGGCCACCACAAGAATGTGGCCACCGATGAAGACCCCGCTTCCGCCCGCCTGGGGGAATCCCTGTATGCTTTCTGGTGGCGATCGGCCACCGGCAGTTACCGCAATGCCTGGCGGCTGGAGCGGGAACGACTGGAAAAGGAGGGGAGGCCGGTTCTGAGCTGGGAAAATGAAATGGTGCGCTTTACCGTATTTCAGGTGCTTTATCTCCTTGCCATCGGCCTTCTTTGGGGATGGTACATGATCGGCTACGCCCTGGCCATTGCCGTCGTCGGCTTCCTGATGCTGGAATCGGTGAACTACATCGAGCACTACGGCCTGCGTCGGCGGAGAACGCCCAACGGCCGCTATGAGCGTGTAAGCCCCAGCCATTCCTGGAATTCCGACCATGAGCTGGGGCGCATCTTCCTCTACGAACTGACCCGCCACTCTGACCACCACTATAAGGCTACCCGCAAATATCAGGTCCTGCGCCATTTTGACGACAGCCCCCAGTTGCCGATGGGGTATCCGGCAGCTATTCTGCTTTCGCTGGTGCCGCCGGCCTGGTTCAGGGTGATGAATAAAAAAGTGGAAGAAGTAAGGGGCCTTTCTTCTTCGTGAAATATGCACCGGAGCAGAAATACCTGGATATGTCTCGAAATATGGAAATGCGAATCCAGGTCTAAAACTATGGGGTTGCCCCGGGAGCCGGAGGCTGAAATGCCAAGGCATGGCCCGTTAGGGC
>CAYQKY010000100.1:13003-28299 GCA_964418125.1 uncultured Phaeodactylibacter sp. | reverse complement strand
GCAACCTGACGGATTCCACGGCTTGTTTCAGCGACCTGGCGGAACAATACCGGATCGATGCAACGGATTGGAGCTGGGGGGCCTTACTGGCTGATTTTGACCTGGATGGCCACAAAGACCTGTTTATCACCAACGGCATCCCGCGCCGGCCTAATGACCTGGACTTTATCAACTTCACCTCCAATGAGCATTACAAGCCGGACAGCCTGGGCTACCAATCCGTTATCAGCATGATGCCGGAGGGGCAGGCCGCCAATGCCGCTTTTAAAAACACAGGGGGAGGCTTCGAAGAGGTGTCGGCGGCATGGGGGCTTGGCCTGGTTGGATGTTCGAACGGCGCCGCTTATGCCGACCTGGATAATGACGGCGATTTGGACCTCATCGTCAATAATTTGAATAAGCCGGCCTCCGTGTATCGAAATACGGTATCCGAAACCACCGGCCGTTCTTTTCTCACCATAAAATTGAAGGGGCCTGAAAACAACCCTCTTGGCGTCGGTGCCAGGGTCATCATTGAAACTGCCGAGGGGAAGCAGGTGCAGGAATGCGCGCCGGTAAGAGGGTGGTTATCTTCTGTGCCTCACCAATTGCATTTCGGCTTGGGAGGCGCCACAACCATCGATAAGCTGGAGGTAACCTGGGAAAATGGGAAAAAGCAGATTTTACGCAATGTAAGCGCTAACCAGGCCATTACTCTAAATTATTCCGAAGCCGGTGTGGAAGAGCAGGCGCCGGCAGCTACCGGCCACGGCCGGTTCTTTTTTCCGGCCGATTCCTTGGCCGGGCTAAACTTCAGGCACCAGGAAAACACATTCAACGACTTCGATTACGAAGCCCTCCTTCCACATATGTTGTCTACCCAGGGGCCCAGGATGGCAGTGGGCGATGTCAATAATGACGGGCTGGACGACCTGTACATCGGCGGCGCCAAAAACCAGGCCGGGCAGCTCTTCCTGCAGCAATCCGGCCGGAAAGTTGCATTCAGAAAAATCGAAAACCCGGCTTTTTATCGCGACCGCGCCAGCGAGGATGTAGAAGCGGCTTTCATCGATGTAGACCAGGACGGCGACCTGGACCTCTACGTGGTGAGCGGCGATGGAGAAACCTTCGATATTACCAACAAAGACCGGCTGTACATCAACAACGGAGCCGGCGAATTTGAAAAGTCGAACCGGCATCCCGAACTGAATTTTAATGGCTCTTGTGCTGTAGTGGCGGACATCAACCAGGATGGCGTGCCGGACCTCTTTGTCGGAGGCCGCTCCATCCCCGGCGCTTACGGAAAATATCCGGGGAGCCGGATACTCCTGGGCGACGGGGAAGGCGCACTCTACGATTATACGGCCCGCGCCTTTGGCGATAAGATCAAGCTGGGGATGGTGAGCGATGCGGCCTGGCTGGAAGACACCAAGGAGTTGGCAGTAGTTGGCGAGTGGCTGCCCATCACCATCATTAGTTTCAGAGGGGGCGTCATTGAAGAAAAACAATTGCCGAATACGGCCGGCTGGTGGAATACCATCTATGCCGCCGACCTCGACCAGGATGGGGATCAGGACCTGTTGGCCGGCAACCTTGGCGCGAATTCCTGCCTGGCCGCTTCTCCGGAACAACCGGTTAGTTTATATGTGAAGGATTTTGATGACAACTCCAACATCGACCCTATTCTGACGCATTACCGGAATGGCGTTGAAAAGATCTATTTCGGCAAAGACCTGCTGGCCCGCCAGCTCCCCGCCGTCAAAAAACTCTACCCGGATTACCGGCAGTATGCCGAAAGCAGCTTCAATGAAGTCTTTCCCACCGATGAATTAATGGGTAGCGGCAGGTGGCAGGCGCAAACGTTCAAGTCGGCTTATTTCGAGAATAAGGGAGATGGTGTGTTCGAATGGAAGCCCCTGCCCGATGACCTGCAAATGGCGCCGATCTACGGTTTCGCCGCCGAAGATTTTACCGGCGATGGCAAGCCGGATATCCTGGCCGTCGGCAATTTCTACGCCAATCAGGTCAGCCTCGGAAGATATGATGCTTCCTACGGCCACTTTCTGGAAGGAGGGGCGGGGATTGTCGCTTTTCGTCCTGTGGAACCCAGGCATTCAGGCTTTATCGTGCACGGGGAAGCCCGCGATATTAAAGTCATCACTCGGCAGAAGGGCCAAAAGATCATTGTCGTCAGCCGCAATAATGCACCGATAGAAGCTTTCATCACAAAAATCAGTGAACTATGAAGTCCTACCCAATAAAAAGCATGCTGCTCACCGCCTTGCTGTTCTTGCTCACGGCCTGGGAGCAGCCGGAAAATACCAACGCCATGCCATTCAATGAAAACAGCCCGGCGCACTACCTGCAAAACCGCCCGCCCCTGGCCCCCAGGCCTTACCTCGAATTGCCGATCGGGGCCATCGAACCCCAGGGATGGTTACGCGAACAACTCGTCAGCATGAAAAACGGGATGACCGGCCACCTGGACGAGATCTATCCGGAAGTGGTGGGCCCCAGAAACGGCTGGCTCGGCGGCGACGGAGACGGATGGGAGAGGGGCCCGTACTGGATCGACGGCCTGTTGCCCCTGGCGTACATCCTGGATGACGAGGCGCTGAAAGCCAAAGTTCAACCCTGGATAGAATGGACGCTCAACAACCAGCAGGAAAGCGGCTACCTCGGCCCCATCCCTTTCGAGGAACCGCCCACGCCGGAGCCCGGGCTGCAGCGGGGCAATCGCCGCGACTGGTGGCCGAAAATGGTCATGCTGAAAGTCCTGCAACAATATTACAATGCTACGGGCGACGAACGTGTGGTTAAAGCTTTGACCAACTATTTTAAGTATCAGCTGGAAGAATTGGAAAAGACTCCACTCGACTTTCTCACCTTCTGGGCCAATCGCCGGGGAGGGGATAACCTGCAGGTGGTTTTATGGCTGTATAATATCACCGGCGACGCCTTCCTCCTGGATTTAGGGGAGCTGATCGCTGAACAAACTTTCCCCTGGACGGAAGTATTCCTCAACGATATGCCCTACGAGGGCCAGCCTTCGCCCTGGGGCTATTACAGGATCAAAAGATACCCTTTTGATCCGGCTGAAATAAAGCAATTGCACGTCTCCCAATTCGGCGGCATGCATTGCGTCAACTTTGCACAAGGATTGAAAGAACCGTTGGTGTATTACCAGAAAAGTAAAGACCCCAGGCATATCCAGGCCACCAAACAAGCGTTAAAGGACATTAAACACTTCCACGGCCAGCCCCAGGGCATGTACGGCGGTGACGAAGGCCTGCACGGCAAGAACCCCACCCGGGGGGTCGAGTTTTGTTCCGTCGCCGAATCCATGTTTTCCCTGGAAACCATGCTGGCCATAACCGGCGATATGGAGTACGCCGACCTGCTGGAGCGTATTACTTATAACGCCCTGCCGGCCCAGGCTACTGATGATTTTTCGGCACGCCAGTATTTTCAGGCCGCCAACCAGGTCGAATTATCGGACCGCCTGCAGGCCTCTTATATGACGGTCGGCCATTACGGCACCGATTTCGTTTTCGGTACCTTGAGCGGGTATCCATGTTGCACTACGAACATGCACCAATCCTGGCCGAAGTACGTCCAGAACTTGTGGTACGCAACTGCTGACGGGGGCGTGGCGGCCCTGCTGTATGCGCCGAGCGCTGTTACCCTGAAAGTGGGCGAAGGCATCAATGCCAGGATCACCGAAACGACCGGCTATCCCTTCCGGGAAACCATCGAATTCAGGATCAACCTGGATAAAAGCGGCGCTTTCCCCTTTCACTTGCGCATCCCGGCCTGGGCGGAGAATGCGAAGGTCACCATCAACGGCGCCTCCTGGGAAGGCCCTGTTGAAGATAATGTAGCTAAGATCAGCCGTACCTGGCAAGATGGCGACCGGGTGGCGCTCACCTTGCCTATGAAGCTGAAGGCTTCCCAGTGGTATGATTTCGCTACCAGCCTGGAACGCGGGCCACTGGTGTATGCGCTGAAAGTGCAGCACGAATTCAAGGTGAAGGACCGCAATGACAAATACCGCGCCTTCTACGAAGCCTTCCCCAAGAGCAAGTGGAACTATGCGTTGTATGCGCCTGACCTGGAAAACCTGGAAGCGGCTTTTCAGGCCGAGGAACTGGACTGGGACGGCTCATACCCCTGGAATCTGGAAAACAATCCGATCCAGATCAAAGCAAGAGGAGTGGAGCTGCCGGAGTGGGAACTGCACAACGGGCTGCCCGTCTTTCCCGCCTGGTGGGGAACCAACCAGGAACGAGGAGAGCAGCCCCCCCAATTTGAAGAGATCACCCTGGTGCCTTACGGGGCGACCACCTTGCGGATTACCGAATTTCCGGTCTATAATCTACACTGACCCTCTAAAATGTCGATAATGAAATTTTTAATAATTGAAGGCGGCGCCTTCTTCCGAAAAGCGGCATTCTGGGCAGGCCTGTTACTGGCTTTCACAGCTTGTTCTGCCGGGAAAGAGGAAAAGGCTGCCAGGAACCTGTCTGACGGTTATGCCCTGGCTCCTATTCCTTTCAACCAGGTTAATTTAGAAGACAACTTCTGGCTGCCGCGCCTGAAAACGCAGGCGGAGACTTTGGTGCCGTTTGCATTGGACAAGACCCGGCCGGCGGTTGAGAATTTGGAAAAAGCCGCAAAATTCCTGAAAGGCGATACCACCGACCTGCCTTTTCCCCATCGCTATATTTCTTCCGACCTGTACAAAGTGATGGAGGGCGCTGCTTTGCTGTTGATGGAAAACCCGGATACTGCGCTGGAAAAACGCATGGACGAAATTATTGACATCATCGCCGAGGCTCAGAAAGAGGACGGGTACCTGTATGTCGCCCACATCACCGGGGTGAGCAAAGATCACGACCACTGGGGCGGCGGAGGAATGGGGGATAAGCCCTATTCGTTTGTGGTGCACAGCCATGAATTGTACAACATGGGGCACATGTACGAAGCCGCTATCGCCTATTACCGGGCTACCGGCAAGGATAAATGGTTAAAGGTGGCGGAGAAGAACGCGCAACACATCAATAAAGTGTTCTTTGAGGGCGACCCCAATTACAATAACGGCAAGCCGGTGAACCAGGCGCCGGGTCATGAAGAACTGGAACTGGCGCTGGTTAAGCTGTACCGCGTCACCGGCAAGGAACTTTACCTGGAAATGGCCCGGAAATTCCTGGATATCCGGGGCAGAACGTACGTTCCTGAAGGGGAAGGCGTGATGGCGCCCACTTACGCCCAGCAACACCGGCCCGTGGCCGAGCAGGAGGAAGCCGTGGGGCACGCTGTTCGTGCCGCTTACCTTTACTCTGGTATGGCCGACGTAGGGGCGGCGGCCGGAACGGATGAATACAATGCCGCGTTGGATAAGATCTGGCATAACATCGTCGATACTAAGATGCACATCACCGGCGGTTTGGGCGCCGTGCACGGAATCGAAGGTTTCGGCCCCGAATATGTCCTGCCCAACAAGGAAGCTTACAATGAAACCTGCGCCGCCGTAGGCAATGTGTTTTTCAACTACCGGATGTTTTTACTGCACAAAGACGCCCGCTATATGGATGTCGCCGAAGTGGCGCTGTTGAATAACGCCCTGGCGGGGGTCAACCTGGAAGGCAACGAATTCTTTTACGTAAATCCCCTGGAAGCGGACGGCGTAATGCCATTCAACCACGGCCGGCCGGGGCGGTCTCCGTGGTTTGGCACCGCCTGCTGCCCCTCCAATATAGCCCGTTTGATCCCCCAGGTGTCGGGTATGATGTACGCTTATGCGGAGGAGGATATCTACGTGGCTTTCTACGCCGGCAGTTCGACGGAGATCCCTTTACCCGGAGGAACCGTTGGGCTGAGCCAGTCCACCGGCTATCCTTTTGACGAGTACATTCAGTTGACGCTGAATCCGGAAAAGGCGCAAACTTTTAGCCTGAAATTGAGGATACCCACCTGGGCCGGGGAGCAATTTGTGCCGGGCGAGCTTTATGATTACGTTCAACCTGCCTCCGAACAATGGTCGGTTAAAGTGAACGGAGCCGCGCAGGACGTTCCCCTGGAAAATGGCTTTGCGAGCATCCGCCGGGAATGGAAACCCGGAGATGTCGTCGAACTTCATCTGCCCATGCCGGCCCGCTTCAACCGCTCCCTCGAGGCCGTAGAAGCCAACCGCAACCGGGTTGCCGTCACCCGCGGCCCCCTGGTATATTGCGCAGAAGAGGTGGATAACGCCGGCAAAGTACAGCAGTTCTTTCTGGAGAGTTTTCCCGGCCAGCAGGACATTCGAACCGAGGCCATCGACACGGGCATTTTGCAAAACGTCGTGCGTATCGAACTGCCGGCCCGGGCGAAAGATGAGCGGGGAGTAAGGGCGGAAACCCTGACGCTCATTCCGTACTACGCCTGGAACAACCGGGGCGACGCCTCCATGATCGTTTGGCTGCCCACCCGGCCCGAAATGGTCTATTTCCGGGTAGGCGATGAACTGCGAGGGGGGCGGTACGCAGGCGTAAAGGCTTCTTCCACTTCGGAGTACGGCAGCCTGGAAGCCATCGTTGACGGCCGTCGGCCTGAAGGTTCTGAAGACCGTACGCTGCCGGCCTGGATCAGCGCCGAAGGCGGAGAGCAATGGGTAGAAATAAGGCTGGATGGCCAAAAAACCATCAAGAGCATCGGCGTGTACTGGTTCGACGCCAGCCGGAAAGTGGGCCTCCCCGCCCAATGGTCGCTGGAGGTTAAGAAAAACGGCCGGTGGGAGCCCTTTAGCCTGAACGAAAGCGATGCCTACCGGCTCGATAAAGATCAATACAACGTAGTACGTCCCAGCACACCATTTTCATGCGATGCCGTCCGGATAAACATAGCCGCCCGCCCGGAAATGCTGGTTGGTATCCTGGACGTAGATATTCAATACGAGGACTGAACCTTTCCACAATTAAACCTTCTCAATCATGAAAAAAACGATCACTTTCCATACCCTGAACGGCCCGTCAATTACTACCCTGATGGCCCTCCTGTTTGCCGTCCTGCTATTGCCGAATTGTTCTTCCGAAAAAGGCGGAGAGCCCGTGGCGCAGCAAACCGGCACGGCAGCCAATAACGACTATCCCATTGCGCCGGTTCCCTTTACCAGCGTACACATCGAGGATAATTTCTGGCAGCCGCGGCTGGAAACCAACCGCGAGGTAACGGTGCCTTATACCTTCCAGAAAAGTGAAGAGACGGGCCGGATCAGCAACTTCGCCAAGGCCGGCGGTTTGGAAGAAGGGGAATTCGAGGGCATCTATTTCAATGACTCCGATGTCTTCAAGATCATTGAAGGGGCCAGTTACTCCCTGCAAGTCAATCCCGATCCGGAATTGAAAGCCTATCTCGACGAGGTGATCGCCAAAATAGCCGCCGCGCAGGAGCCCGATGGCTATTTATATACCAACCGGACCATCAATCCGGAAAAGGCGGCCGACGGCGGAGGAGAAAAGAGGTGGACCAACCTGAGGGTGCACCACGAACTCTATAATGTGGGGCACATGTATGAGGCGGCAGTAGCCCATTACCAGGCTACCGGCGAACGGACGCTCCTGGATGTGGCGATCAAAAACGCCAACCTCATTGACTCGGTTTTCGGGCCGGGTAAAAATATGGGGGTGCCCGGGCATCAGGAAATAGAGATCGGCCTGGTGAAATTGTATCGGGTGACCGGAGAAAGAAAATATCTCGAACTGGCCAAGTTCTTTGTGGATCAGCGCGGTAACGCCGAGGGCCATGAATTGTACGGGGAATATTCCCAGGACCATAAACCGCTTGCCCAACAGGACAAAGCGGTGGGCCACGCTGTTCGCGCCGGTTACTATTACGCCGGGGCGACGGACGTGGCGGCCATCTACGGGACGAATGAATACGATGCCGGGCTGCAGCGCATCTGGGAAAATATCGTTACCACCAAAATTTATCTGACCGGAGGGATCGGCGCCGAGCCCCAGCACGAAGGTTTTGGCCCCGACTACGAACTGCCCAACGCGACGGCCTATACTGAAACCTGCGCCGCTATCGCCCTCATGCTCTGGAACCATCGCCTCTTTCTCCTGAAAGGAGACGCTAAGTACATGGACGTTTTTGAAAGAACCCTCTACAATGGGTTTCTGGCGGGCGTTTCTTTCGAAGGCAATACCTTCTTTTATCCCAACCCCCTGGAAGCGGACGGAGTGCACAAATTCAACCAGGGGGTCTGTGGCCGGTCGCCCTGGTTCGATTGTTCCTGCTGCCCGGTGAATGTCGTTCGTATCCTGCCTTCTTTACCCGGGTACATTTACGCAACCGAGGGAGAAACGGTTTACGTCAACCTCTATATTGGCAACCGGGCGGAATTTGAGGTGAACGGCCAGCCCTTTGCCGTTAAGCAAACTACGAATTATCCCTGGGATGGTAAAGTATCCTTTACGATCCAGAAAGGAGGGGCTGCCCAGTTCAAATTCCGCATTCCCGGATGGTTGCGCAATGAAGTCATGCCTGGCGATCTGTACCGTTATGCAGACGATAAGGAACTTGGGTTCGAAGTGGCGGTTAATGGCGAAAAACAGGATGTCACGGCGGAGAAAGGGTACATCACCCTGGCTAAGGAGAACTGGAAAGAAAACGACGAGATAACCCTCACTTTCGACATGGCCGTCAGGAAGGTTGTCGCCAATGAGAATGTGGCGGCGGACAAAGGCAAGGCCGCTCTTGAGCGGGGGCCGGTCGTTTACTGCGCTGAGGAGGTGGATAACCCCCAGGGCGTACTCAACCTGGAATTAGGGAAAATCGACGGTTTCGAGTATGTCTACGATGAGGAACTCCTTAATGGTGTCGGCAAAATTACCGGCCAGGCTTATATGGCTGAAAAAAACGTTCCGTTTCAGGCCATCCCCTATTATGCCTGGGCGCACCGGAAAATGGGGGAAATGGCAGTATGGCTGACGGCCAGATAACCATTTGATTCACTTTTTATACCTTCAGTGGATATGAACTATCGACAGAACATTCCTTTTTTAATTGTGCTCATGGCCTTAATGGCCGGCACTGCCGGGTTCAGCCAGATGGGCCCGGCCATCAAGTTGCTGAAAAAAGAAGCCTTCGAAAAGGAGGTGGATGGGAAGCAGGTTCGCCTTTTCACCTTAAAAAACAAGGCAGGCGTGGTTGCTCAAATTACCAACTACGGCGGCAGAGTGGCCGCGCTTTGGCTGCCGGATCGCTTGGGGAATTACGAAGACGTGGTCCTGGGGTATCCGGGCCTGGATGGTTTTCTGAGTTCCAAAGAAAAGTATTTCGGCGCGCTGATCGGGCGGTACGGCAACCGGATTGCCAAAGGAAAGTTTTCCTTGAACGGCCAAACCTATTCTTTGGCCACCAACAATGGGGCCAACCACCTGCACGGCGGCAATAAGGGGTACGATGCAGTAATCTGGGACGCCAAACAAACAGACGGGCAAACCCTGGAGCTGCGCTATGTGTCCGAACACATGGAAGAGGGTTATCCCGGCAAACTGACAGTTAAAGTCCGATATCAACTGACGGACGCCGATGAATTGAAGATCGAATATTGGGCCACTACCGACCGCCCAACCGTGATCAACCTGACACACCACTCGTTTTTCAACCTCAAAGGGCAAGGCAACGGCGACATTAACGGCCACCTGCTGCAGATCAATGCGCCTTATTACACCCCCGTAGATGAAGGGTTGATCCCTACCGGAGTCATTGCCAGCGTAGAAGGCACACCGATGGATTTCCGTCAGCTGACGCCGATCGGGAAAAGAGTCGATGCTGATTTTGAGCAGCTGAAATTCGGCGGCGGCTATGACCACAATTTCGTCCTGAACCAGAGCCTGCGCGGGTTAAATTTCGCGGCCAGGGTAGTAGAACCGGTTTCCGGGAGGTCCATGGAAGTGTACACCAATGAACCGGGATTACAATTTTACGGCGGCAATTTCCTGGATGGGAGCATTACCGGCAAACAGAGTAAAACCTACGGCTTTCGGGGGGCTTTCTGTCTGGAAACCCAGCATTTTCCGGATAGCCCCAACCATGCCCACTTCCCGTCAACGGTGCTCGATCCCGGGGAAGAATACTATTCCATCTGTGTGTACAAATTTTCGGCTATCCCGTGATAGGGGCACTGCCGAGGTTATCGTCTTCGACGCCAAAAAAATTTGGCGAACCGAATGAGCGTTCGTTAGCGTTAGCCGTTCGTCGCCGAGCCAGGACAAACGTCATTGCAAATACGCAATCGGTTGATAATAATCAGAAAAATTGAAAGTAATAGTAATGAGACATACTATCTATCCCTTCCTGTTTTGCTTATCGGTAAATATCGGCCTTTTCGGCCAAACCATCCCTTTACCGGAACACCCCAACCCGATCAAGAAAAGAGCGGAATGGATCAACCTGAACGGTGAATGGGATTTTCGGTTTGACATTGAAAATACGGGTATTGACAACAATTGGCCATCCGGAGCGGTGGATTTCAGCCAGACGATCACAGTGCCGTTCCCCTGGGGCTCGGCACTGTCCGGCGTGGCGGATGAAGGCGACATCGGCTGGTATAAAAGAACCATTACTGTTCCGGCTGATTGGCAGGGCAAACGGGTTTTTCTCATCATCGGCGCCTCGGACTGGGAAACGCAGGTGTGGCTGGACGGGAAATTCCTCGGGAAGCATCAGGGGGGCTACGTCCCTTTTGAGTTCGAACTGACGGATCACCTGCAATACGACATGCCTATGCAACTGGTGATCCGGGCCGATGACGCCCGGCGCATCCACACCTTATACGGCAAGCAAGGGTACGGCAATGCCAGAGGAATATGGCAGACGCCTTATCTGGAAGCAAGGGGCCGGGAGTATATCGAGGGCCTCCACGTCACGCCGGATATCGACAAACAGCAGGTAACGGTTACGGCCTATCTGCCGGAACCGGTAAACGAGAAAAAACAAGTCGAGGTAAGTATCAAAAGCGCCGGTGCGCCCGTCACGGCAACGATCACCTTTTTCGAGAATCAGTCTAAAGCCGGAACCACTATTCCCTTGCCGGAGCAACGGCTATGGGCCCTCGATGACCCTTATTTGTACGATATTGAAGGCCGTCTGGGCGACGATGTATTACAAAGTTATTTTGGCATGCGAAAGATCAGCACCGCAAAGCTGCCCGGAACAGATATTCCCTATATCGCGCTGAACAATGAACCCATCTACCTGCAACTTGCGCTGGACCAGTCTTACCACCCGGAAGGATATTACACCTTCCCCAGCGACCAGTTTATGATCGACGAGATCAATCGCAGTAAATCGATCGGGCTGAATGGGATCAGGACACATATCAAAGTCGAGGTCCCGCGGAAATTGTACTGGGCAGATAAACTCGGCCTGCTGGTGATGGAAGACCTCCCCAACAGCTGGGGCGAGCCCGAAGAAGATATGCAAAAGGAATCCGCTTACACCCTCCGGGAGATGATCAAAAGGGACTACAACCACCCTTCCATTTTCTCCTGGGTCATATTCAATGAAACCTGGGGGCTGAGAACAACCACCGGTGAAAATGAACGGGCTTACCTTCCCGAAACGCAAAAGTGGGTGGTCTCCATGTATCACCTGGCAAAGTCTCTGGACCCCTCCCGGCTGGTGGAAGACAATTCCATTTGCTGCGGCATAGGACATACGGTAACCGATATCAACTCCTGGCATGTCTACCTGCCCGGATATGAATGGGATAAATATTTATCAGACTTGAGCGACAGCACCTTTGTGGGCAGCGGCTTCCATTACGAAGAAGGATATCAGCAGGGGACGGAACCCAATATCAATTCCGAATGCGGCAATGTCTGGGGATATGAAGGCAGCACCGGAGATGTGGACTGGAGCTGGGATTATCACCGGATGATCAACAGCTTCAGGATGCACCCCAAGATCGCCGGCTGGCTTTACACCGAACACCACGATGTCATTAACGAATGGAACGGCTACTGGCGGTTTGACCGGACGGAAAAACACACCGGCCTGGAAGATATCGTGCCGGGAATGAGCTTAAACGATCTTCATTCGAGTATTTACGTTTCTACCGGCCAGGAGATCTGTTTTGCGGCAAAAGCGGAGGAAACCCTGGAAATACCGCTGTTCCTTTCGTCGATGGACGCCCGGGAATTGCCGGAAGGATTGGAATTGGAACTGGGCATGTCACACCTGAATGAGATTGGTGAAACAGGTGAGTACAAAGTACTGGAAACCAGAAAGTTAAAATATCGGCCCTGGATGCAGGAAAAATTAGGGCCGTTACAGCTAAAAGCGCCGCAGTACAATGGCCTGGCGACGATCCGCATCATTTTAAAAACAAGTTCAGGTGAGATCCTTCACCGCAATTTTGTCCATGTGGTAGTAGGGGAGGGCAGGGAGTTGGAAAAAACGAATATCCTATCCGTAGCGGCAAAGGATTATTCTGGCGCAGAATGGGCCCGCAAAACCTGGGATGTCATGGATGGCAAAAAGGTGAATGGGGCGGGAGACGGATACTTCGAATACACCATAGATGTGAATGGCTCGGATCTGGCGCCGGGCGCCGAGGCATTTTTCCTCATTGAAGCCAGTGCCAAGGAGCTTTTTGTGAAAGACCAGGAAGAATACAATACGGATCAGGATTTCATGAAAGGGTCGAGAGTAGCGCCGAGCAGTAATCCCAATGCTTATCCGATGACGGACGAAACCCGGTTCCCTTCAGAGGCCAAGGTTTATTTTAATGACAGAGCGGTAAAAGAAATAACCTTGCCGGATGATCCGGCGGACCACCGGGGCGTGCTGTCCTGGTTTGCACAAAAAAAGGACCGGAGATTGAGGGAAGCAGGATCCTATGGCTATCTGATCAAAATCCCGCTTGACGCTGAAACGATTGCCGATGCCCAGTCGAAAGGAAAACTAAAAGTCAGGATCGAATCCGTTAACGGAGGCGGGTTGGCGATCTACGGAAAAGGCTTTGGAAGATACCCCTTCGATCCGTCATTGGTAATTCGCCGGCCCTGATCCATGAGGTGAAGGGCTTTTCACTCTGGCACCAACAACCCGATGCAGGTTGCTCCCCGGGGCTCTATATCGTTCAACATGGGGAAGCAATTGTGAAGTTGTTATCGACAGGTTATACCCGCGCCTTGTCTGCCGACAAAATAGCCTCATTTTACCTATCCTTCTGCCTGGGCCCAAAAGCATTTGCGTAGATGGCGGCACCTTTTTCCATATCATAAAGGTACTCGTTTTTGATAACGCTTTTTGGTTTTGTAACTCGTTGGTTTTCAGGGGTGGTTTTTGGCTGTTTTTGGAGGCCCTTTTTGATAAGGGGGGGAAAGAAGGCTTTTTCTACGAAAAACTTTCACCACTCTGATCATTAAAATGGCTGTTACAATGGAAAGTTAGTTCTACGCGAGACACAGGATGGGGTGGGAGAGAGGAGGCACTATTCCTACCCTCAGGCGGACATGGACTCCCAGCCATAGAGTTGCGTAATGAAGGTTACGCAACGGATAAGGTCGCAATCCTACCCTCAGGCGGACATGGACTCCCAGTAAAAGCATAAAACCAATGCGACATTTCTTTATTATGTCGCAATCCTACCCTCAGGCGGACATGGACTCCCAGAGATTCGGCTTTCTGTTTTCCACGTATCCTTCTACTGTCGCAATCCTACCCTCAGGCGGACATGGACTCCCAGGCGGAAGTGCTTTCCGCGGTTCCTCATCAGCCACTCGTCGCAATCCTACCCTCAGGCGGACATGGACTCCCAGCCAGAAGTTCGGCTATGGGACCATAGGGAAAGTGTCGCAATCCTACCCTCAGGCGGACATGGACTCCCAGAAAAGCAATCTTACTAATCATAGCCTTGCTGACAGCGTCGCAATCCTACCCTCAGGCGGACATGGACTCCCAGCGAAGGTTAGAGTATTTCCAACTTCCGTCTTCTCGTCGCAATCCTACCCTCAGGCGGACATGGACTCCCAGAGGAATTTTTCCATCTGACAGTGAAGCCTACTTGCCAGTCGCAATCCTACCCTCAGGCGGACATGGACTCCCAGTGATTGGGATAATATGAGCCAAGAAGATGCTAAGCAGTCGCAATCCTACCCTCAGGCGGACATGGACTCCCAGGAAGTTCAAGAAAGGACTTCCAAACATTCCCGTTAGTCGCAATCCTACCCTCAGGCGGACATGGACTCCCAGCCAGTAGACTATACGGCAGTGGCCAACATCGTAGAGAAGTCGCAATCCTACCCTCAGGCGGACATGGACTCCCAGGCATAATAAGGTTATTGCGGACATTGCAGCCGCAGTCGCAATCCTACCCTCAGGCGGACATGGACTCCCAGTCAATTCTATATATTGCCGCATCAGCATGATATCCGCGTCGCAATCCTACCCTCAGGCGGACATGGACTCCCAGATCAGCGCCTCCTTGAACTCGGCCTTTGCCAGCTGCTGTCGCAATCCTACCCTCAGGCGGACATGGACTCCCAGTACATCAAGCCTATTTTTGACGGCCAAGATGGCCAGGGTCGCAATCCTACCCTCAGGCGGACATGGACTCCCAGAAGCGCCTAAAGGCCGTTAGACTTGAAAGTGAGAGCGTCGCAATCCTACCCTCAGGCGGACATGGACTCCCAGGTATTTATGTCCGTGAGGACATACTGCAGCAGCAGCGTCGCAATCCTACCCTCAGGCGGACATGGACTCCCAGTTGATGTGAACAATATTAATGGATTTAATGAAAATGTCGCAATCCTACCCTCAGGCGGACATGGACTCCCAGTGGAATTTTAATATGCTCCCTGACCCGGATGAGGAAGTCGCAATCCTACCCTCAGGCGGACATGGACTCCCAGGAAAGCGGTGTGCTGAGCTTGCCGGAGGACTACATCGTGTCGCAATCCTACCCTCAGGCGGACATGGACTCCCAGTTGACCCCAGGCCAGCCGAAGCCGATGAATTTGATCGTCGCAATCCTACCCTCAGGCGGACATGGACTCCCAGTGATTTTCGAGGTGGGAGATTTGCCGATCCCTACTAGTCGCAATCCTACCCTCAGGCGGACATGGACTCCCAGTCGTGTGGGGGAGCGGATATGGGTATTATGGGAAAATTGGCAAACCTAACCACAGGCCGGCAATGTCGACCAACGCCTTGCCCGAGCTCCAGATCGACTGGAAAACCGTGGTGATGAAACCGACGCCGGTGCTCAGCAGGCCGCTCAGGCTGTCGCGCAGGGTTTCGGGGGCCACGTCGAAATTCTGGCG
>CAYQKY010000100.1:0-12993 GCA_964418125.1 uncultured Phaeodactylibacter sp. | reverse complement strand
CCTCAGGCGGACATGGACTCCCAGCTAATACCCCTATCAGCTTCCCCAAACGATGATCAGCGTCGCAATCCTACCCTCAGGCGGACATGGACTCCCAGTTAGGGATTTTCCTCCTTTGGAAAGTTCTATGAGTGTCGCAAT
The DNA here is from genome assembly GCA_964418125.1 of uncultured Phaeodactylibacter sp. Classification (GTDB taxonomy): domain Bacteria; phylum Bacteroidota; class Bacteroidia; order Chitinophagales; family Saprospiraceae; genus JACJXW01. Next base: position 12,852 of record CAYQKY010000100.1, on the reverse strand, counting down.
CCTACCCTCAGGCGGACATGGACTCCCAGTTCAAAGGAAGTTTCATTGAAGCGAGTGCAGGTACTGTCGCAATCCTACCCTCAGGCGGACATGGACTCCCAGTCGATCCATTAAAGAAGAAGGCTAATAAGGTGCTTGGTCGCAATCCTACCCTCAGGCGGACATGGACTCCCAGAAATCTAATTTTACTTTACCTTGATTAAGATAAAGTGTCGCAATCCTACCCTCAGGCGGACATGGACTCCCAGAGCGTAAGGAAATAGTCATAGTTAATACGTATTAAGGTCGCAATCCTACCCTCAGGCGGACATGGACTCCCAGAATGAGTCTAGACTTCAGTGTAAAAGGAGCAAATGAGTCGCAATCCTACCCTCAGGCGGACATGGACTCCCAGAATTTGAAAGAGAGGTTTTGGAACAAGGATATGGATACTGTCGCAATCCTACCCTCAGGCGGACATGGACTCCCAGAAGAAGAAACAGACCGCCTATTTTTAACAGGCGGATGTCGCAATCCTACCCTCAGGCGGACATGGACTCCCAGTTATTTGCCAATGTCCGACGTAATTTGTATCTTTAGTCGCAATCCTACCCTCAGGCGGACATGGACTCCCAGGCGTCCGACTTATAATGTTTAAAATATTGTAGTTCAGCCTTTTCAATCAACATTGGTATAATCCTTCTTGTGAAGATACGTTAATTGGGAAAAAGGGATGCATCTGTAAACCTCTTTTTTACAAATGCTGGCGTGCCTATCTATAGAAAGCATAGAAGCAAAATGCTGGAATAAAATTATTGCCAACATTGTTTAGAAATGACAATTTTTACTATATTAGGCACCAGGAAAATTCCTTTCGCCTCACTCAAAAGCAGCTATCCTTTTCGCCTTTTCAAAATTAATGAAAACCACAAAATGTGGCTGCCATGCAGAAATGGTTATGGATTATTGGCATATTGGCCACGTTGGCATTGGGCTTGAGCCTGTATGGCCTATTCTTAGCTCCTTTAGGAAAGCATAAAACCGCCAGGCAAGAAATTGCTGCATTGAAGGACTCTCTGAAAGAAGAGATCCGAATGGCGGGCAACAATGCAGTTGCCGAACAACTGAGAAATGCCGGCGAGACGGATTCTACCGCTATTGCACTGCTCTCTTCCAGGCTGTACTTACAGGAACAGTATCAGAAAGAAGTGTTGAACGCCCGGTTAGAAGCCCAATTCCAATTGATGGAGGTAAGGCTGGAACAAGCCAGGTATGAATTCACCCGCCAGAATATTGCCATAGCTATCATCAGCTTGTTTGGGTTGGCCTCCTTGCTTGGGATGTACCAATGGGCCGTTCAAAAAAGCAGAGCGCATGTTCTTGGTGAGATCAGCCGCCTGACAGGACTGGAACTGGAATACCTCAAAAGCCAGGCAGAAGAATATCATCGGAACCAAATGGCTAAACAGCGCCCCATTGCACTATTGTCAAAAACCAAAACAAAGGGTGAACCCCTTCAAAGCTATCTTGCTGCCTCGGGCTTCAACGATATCCAGAGCTTTGATAGCGAGGACCGAAAAGAGGGCAAACTGCAAAGCAAACCCTATGACCTTATAATCATCAATGATGAAGAAAATGAATTTGACCAAACTTCGGAACTGGAAGGAGAGAATGGAGTTATGACAGAAATCCCGGCGCCCCGGTTGATCTTCTATTTAGGCCGTAAACGGATCAATCCCCGGCCGGAAGACAACCAAAGGTTTAATGCAGCCAACTCTCGTTTCCAGACACCTGATAATTTATTAAAAACCCTGCGCTGTTGATATTAACATGAAGAATATTCCATTGTTATTATTGTCATTCGACCTGCCTTTACAATTATATGAAGTGCCGGCTTTTCGTGGTGCCATGTTGGCGCAGTGCAATCCAGTGGAGGCCATGCACAACCATCAGCCCCCGGAAAAGGCGGCTGATAAATATGCTGTTGTACAGTATAAATCTATCCGGCGGAAAGCCGCGGTACTAATGCTGGACAGAGGCATAGCCGCTGCTCCCCGACTGATGAGCCGCATGCGCTGGCAGATCAGCCTGCGCGGCAGGGAACAAGCAACAACAGCTTTTGCCACGGAAAGCCAGAAAAACTACAAGGCGCTAATCGGCACTACGGAAAAGCTCCAAAATTACCGAATACGTAACTGGCTCCCCCTTAACCAAAAGCAATTTGCCCATTATCAGGAAAGCTCTCGAATGAAAAACCGCATTGGCCTTTTGGAAGAGCGCCTGGCAAGCCACCTGCATGCTTTTGCCACGGGAATGGAATGTCAGTTGGAATATCCTGTCGAAGCTCATATTCTGGACAGCAACTTCTTCCGGCAAAAGGAAGTGGCGATAAAGCAAAAACGATTTCTGTCGTTCAACCTTGACTTTGAAACCAATTTTAACCTACCGCCCTACGTGGGCCTAGGCGCCAAAACCGCTTTCGGCTACGGGATGGTGGAAAAACTGAAAAGATAAACCTATGCCCTCAGTGACTTTTAAATGCACTCTGCTCACCCCGCTCTTCATGAGTGGAGCGGGCCAGGACAGCTGGGAGGTCCGCCCCACTTCCATCAAGGGGCTGATGGCTTTCTGGTGGCGGACGGCCAATGCCCACCTGCCCCTGGAAGATTCCGAAGAGAAAGGTGAGAATGGCCAACCCGTTCATGAAGGGTTATACAGCCTGGAAGGAAAACTCTTTGGTAGTACGGACCGCAAGAGCCGTTTCAAGATAAGGGTAAACAGCCGGCTATCGGAAGAGAACAACTTTACCTATCGGGAAATCGAGCATTTCGGCGCGCGCTACCTCCTCTTTTCCATGCGGCGGCGCACGGGGGCTGTCGCTACCTACAACCGGCAAGAAAGCACCGCATTTGAAGTAAAATTATCGTCCACTGATAAGGCCGCCCTGGGCAAGGCGCTGGCCTGCTTTTGGCTCCTGTCCAACCTGGGCGGAATGGGCTCCCGTTCCCGTCGGGGAGGAGGCAACATCCAGGCTTCCGTCCTCCGGGAAAACGGCGAGGCGATATCCGAAGCAGGCCTGGCCTTTGCACCCAGCCCCGGGCAGGCGCTCGGTGAATACCTGGGAGAGAACGCCCGGCGCTGCATGAAGCTTCTGCGGGAGGGCCCGGCCGGCCAACAGCATAATCTTCGCAACGACTACAGCCACCTTCGTGGAGCGGAGCTGGTGGTAAGCGATAAAAACGAAGCCCACCCCATGGACGCCCTCAACGACATCGGCCTGTTTTACATGGACTTTCGCCAGGACGAAACCCTCACCGGCGACGTCGACAACCTGCTGGAAAAAGCGCCCATGGGCCTGCCGATCGTCACCAAAAATAAGATCACCGTTAAACCCGAAAACTACGAGCGGCGGGCCTCCCCCCTTATCTTCAGGGTGCACCGCAATGCACAAGGTACTTACCAGTGGATCGTGCTAAAACTTAACGGCCAAATACTACCCTCTGGCGAAGGAACCGTCGCTCAGAGCAGGGGAAGGGTGATAGCCCAGGCGCCGCAGTTGCAACCGGACATAGTAGATGAATTTTTCAATTATGTCCAAAATGACAAAACCGAACTCGTACAACTATGAGAACCTACCTCTACCTCCTCAGCATAGGCCCGGTGCAATCCTTCATTGCCCAGGCCCGCAAAACCCAGGACCTCTACCAGGGCAGCCGGCTGCTGTCGGACCTGTGCAGGATCGGGATCGAGTATGTGCTAAAAAAATACCAGGGCAAGGATAAGGATCCGGACAAAGCAAAGTGCATCTTTCCTGGCAATAAAAAAGCTCCCTCACTGCCCAACCGCTTTCTCATACAATTTCAAAGTGAAGAAACGGAGCAACAGCTGGAAGCGTTCGGCCGGGAAGCAGTTGCTCACCTTAAAGAAAAATTTGTACGAGAAGCCGGCATGAACCGCCTTGCTCCTTTTTACAATGGGGAAGAAGAGAAAAATTACCGCGCTCACCTCCGCTACCTCAAGGAAGATAATTTGCGTGCTCAACTCGAGCAACTGCTAGACATCCACTGGGTAATCGTCCCGGTGCAGGCAGATGATGAAAAGGGTTACGAACAAGCCTATGCGCAAGCCTGGCAGTTATTAGCAGTTGCCAAAAACGCTGCTCCCTTCGGGCAGGCCCGGGAAACAGGCCGTAAATGCTCGGTCTGCGGCATACGCAACGTCCGGTTTTACCGGTGCTCCGTAGGCGAATCACGGGATGTATTTCCCAATAATGAAGCGGGGCTGAAACGGCTTACAACCAAAAAGTTATTCCATGATGAAAAAGCCGCCGGGGAAGCCGCCATCTATCACAGTTGGGATCCCGGAGTCAAACTAGGCCTGAGCGACCTGCAGCCCGGCGAAGGCCTCTGCGCCGTATGCGCCGCCAAGCGGTTCGACCTGGGAGGGGATTTCCCGTCTACCGCCCAAGTAGCCCTCATGCATACCCACGAGCAGGCATTCAATGGAAATGACGCTTCCGAAGCGTGGATGAATTTCCGGGACTGCTTTTCCGTCCCCGGCAAAAGCCTGGTGGAAACCTTCAACTGGCAATTCTTCTACGAGGAGAACATCTCTTCTATAGACACCATAGAAAAATCCGGCTTTCAGTTGGGAAAACACAAGCAGGAGCAATTTCAGGACAAGGACAGGCACTTTGCAGAGATACAGGCCCGCCACCTGCAATTAAGCCAGCGCCTGCGGGAATTACAGCTCCCCCTGGAGAAGTACTACAGCCTCATCGTTTTTGACGGCGACCGTATGGGGGGCTGGTTGTCGGGTAAGAATAACCTCCGCGGGGTGGGCCTGGAACCTTTTCACCATACCTTTTCAACGCTACTTTCTAATTACGCCGAATGGGTGAGCACTGAGTTTCTTGACGTTCCCCATGGTAAAGTGATCTATGCCGGCGGCGATGATTTCATGGGCCTGGCCTGCCTGCAACACCTCTATCCTGTACTGGAGGGCCTGCGGGATGGTTTTGACAGGATGGTCAACCTGGAGCTAAAAAAACAATACAATGGCCAACTGGCGGAGGATGCCGAGCTTACCTTTTCGGCAGGCGTAGTGATTGCGCATTACAAAACACCCCTGCAGGAAGTGCTGCGGCAGGCGCGCCGCCTCGAGCGAATGGCTAAAGACAGAGGAGGCCGAAACGCCCTGGCGCTGGGTCTGCTCCAACGTACAGGCAGCATGCGCGTCACTTGCTGGCCCTGGTACTACCGAGGTGAAAAGACGATAAGCCTATTAAAAAAAGCCAATGAACTACTGCGCCCGGATAAGCTGTCCGACACCTTCGCCCGCGAGCTGATCCGTTTTTTGCAACCTTTGATGAGCAAAAATGGAGGTTTGCCATTTGAGACGTCCCGCGAATTAGAAAAAGGATACCTCGCCATGGTGAAAGCCAAATTACAACGGTTGGCCCAACGGTCCACCGGCCCCGGTCTAGACAAGAAAAAGGCGCTGGATTTCACCAGCGAACTGTTCAGTTTAGCCAGCAGCCCGGAAGCGAAAAGCGTCATGATCGGCGATACTGAAGACGGTAGGGGCCAGGAGTGGCGCGCCCGCAATTTCCTGCGCCTGTTGGAGCTGATGCTCTTCATGAGCAACCACACCATTTTAGAGCAAGAAAAAACCACCGCCATATGACCACTGCATATGAACCCTGGGATACGCTCTTTTTTCGGGACGGGAAGCCCTTTTCCATGGGTGAAGACAGCTGGGCCACCGGCATTTTCCCACCCTGGCCTTCCACCATCTACGGCGCGCTGCGCACGGCTTACCTGGCGGATCACCCCGAAGAGAGAGCAGAGATAGATATCAAGACGGAGAAACTTCGCCTATCGGGTATACACCTTAACGAAGAAAAGCGAGGCTTCATCTTTCCAGCGCCGTCCGATTGCCATATGGCGGACGGCCGGACGGGCACTGTTTACTTATCCTACCGCTTTGGCAAACCCGCCGGCGCCATTCTATCCGCCGGTTACCTGCGCGTTCACAAACGGTTAGGTACAGGGCTCAGCCCTGCGCAAGACATTTTTCTGCCCCTGGATGGCCTGAAAAAGTACCTGAAAGACATCTCTTCGGATGGGGAACAACTTGACCTGCGCAATGCCATTCCAAAGGACAGCCTACTGACTTATGAAGACAAGATCGGTCTGGGCAGGGATAACGCCACCCGTTCCGCCCAGGAAAGCATGCTGTACCGCGTGCAGATGCAACGCTGGGAAGGCCTGAGCCTGGCCGTAGAGAGCAACCTGGAGGATTTAAATATGGATAAACCCGCCTTTCTGCGGCTCGGTGGCGAAGGAAAGGCCGTACGGCTGACGGATACCGGCCCACTCCCGGAATTTCCTGAACAAAAAGAAATCGGCCCCTGCTTCAAAGTTTACCTGCTCACGCCTGCGTTGTTCGACAACGGATGGCTGCCGGGCGGCATGTCCCCTCGTCAAGATGGCTACATCCGCGGCCAGTGGCGCGGGCTGGAAGTAGAACTGCTAGCCGCTTTTATGGGCAAGCCGGCGCCCTTGGGCGGCTTTGACATCAAAAATCGGCGGCCCAAACCCATGCAACAGGCCGTTCCCGCCGGCGCCGTCTACTATCTACGCGCCCCAGGCGCCAGCGCCGAACAAGTCAATGCCGCATTTCACAACCGCATGGCCTCCGACCAACTGCCCAAACAGGGCTTCGGCCATGCCCTGGTAGGAGCCTTAAACCATTCACACTTTAAAAACCTCGACAAACATGTATAAAATTGCTAGGCCATTGTTTTTGATGACGGAAACCTCCCTGCACGCCGGCTCCGGCGACAACCTAGGCGTGGTCGACCTGCCCATACAGCGGGAACGCGCCACCGGGTTTCCCAAGATCGAATCCTCCAGCCTAAAGGGGGGCTTTCGGGAAGCTCTGGAAACGCAGATAGGGAAAGACTTCAACAACGTAAACACCGATTATGCCCGCATCCACCGGGTATTTGGTTATGATGAGGGTGGGTTGCCGAAGCATGAAGAAGAAAAACTGCGCAAGCTCTTCGTCGATGAGCAGAATGCTCCTGCCCACGACTTTGCCGGCTGCCTGGGCTTTACCGACGCCCGCCTGTTGCTTTTTCCCGTCAAATCCGCCAAAGGCGTATTTGCCTGGATCACCTGCCCCCTGGCTCTGCAGCGCCTTTACGACGACCTGCGGCGGGCGGGGTTGAAGGAGAATGAGCTAAGCTTTCTTCGCCAATTGTCAAAACGAGAGGAAGGCTTATGTATGAGCCGGGCCAACCTGGCGATCTCTAAACCGAAAGAAGGAAAGTACACCCTGCTGCTCGAAGAATACAGTTTCGAACTGAAGGCAGAACGCAAAGATGATGAGCACAAGCCGCTACGTGAATTTGCCGGGTGGCTGAGTGATAACCTGTTCAGTGGCGAGGAGTTCTGGGCCAACAAAATAAAAAAGGATCTTGTCCTGCTCAGCGACGACGACTTTACGGACTTTGTGCAGCTGTCCACCGAAGTCATCACCCGCATCAAGATCAACAACAGCACCGGGACAGTCGACGCCGAACGCGGAGGCCTGTTCACCGAAGAGTACCTGCCCGCCGAAAGCCTGCTGTACTCCATCGTACAGGCCGCGCCGGAACTCAACCGGGTGGATGGCAAAGCGGAAGCCGATGGCATGCCGGCGGAAGAAGTACTTCGGTTTTTCCGAAGGCAGCTCAACAACGTCGTCCAGCTGGGCGGCAATGCGTCCCTTGGCAAAGGCATTTTGCAAACCTTCAAAAAATTCCTGAAAGATGAGTAATAACCGGCTGAACAAAGAACGGGAAAGGATGCGCTTCGCCTTCGAAAAGGCTACCGAAGAAGCGGCTGTTAAGAGCGCCAAATACAAAAGCCGGGTGGAAAAGGCGCCCATGCTGATCTACAACAACGGCCTGGGCAATACCCTGGCTTTCATCCACGCCAACCGGACAAAGGAAGGCTGGGAGGACCTCTACCGCCATATCCACGAATGGCTCAATAAAAAATACCTGCTCACCAGGGGCCAGCTCAGTGATGAGGCAAAGATGGCGGGTCAGCTGCTCGACGCCCAGCTTTTTGACGAAGCGGCCTACCGCGCCATTACCCGTGAAGTACTTAAACTGCTGGAAGGGCTTAAGCGCTTTGCCACCAGCCCGGAACCCCAAAAGGCGCCAACCGACAAAACCGAGGAAGAATGAGTTATTACCTACCATCGGCCGCCAGCCGCTGGCTGGGCCAGAACATCAAGGAAGTCGACAACTTCCACCTGTTGCTCAACCGCTACCTGGAATTTGAGGAGCCCCAGAAACCGGGGGAAGAAGGCAAATTTTCCAAACTGGCAACAAAGGGCATACACGAAAGCTTTCTCTTCGGTAAAAGAGGGAGAAGGGGAGAAGCTGAAGAGGATAAGATACCCTTTAAAGCGCTATGCCGCAAGGCAGCGGCCGCCACTAGTGCTCTTCACCCGAATGGCAATGCCGCCGCCTTTCACTACCGCACCGCCGAGCGCCTCATCCTGGGCGCCGCTTCCGTGCTGGAAAACAGCCTGCGGCTCCACCACATCTGGGGCTTCCCCTTTATTCCCGCCTCTTCCATCAAAGGGCTGGTGCGCTCGTATGTGATCGAGTCTCTGTTTGCTGATGAAGGCATAGAGAAAGCAGAAGAACGGGCGATGAAGGAGGACGGTTTCCGGATTTTATTCGGTAGCTCCGGCGAACTGTCGCCCACAGGCAAAGACAGCAAAGGCGGAGTGGCATTCTATGACGCCCTGCCTACCCACCCGCCCCGGTTAAAGCTGGACATCATGAACCCGCACTACCAGGAGTATTTCAGCAGTGCAGGAAAGATACCACCGGCGGACTACCTGAGCCCCATTCCCATTTTCTTCCTCACCATTGACAAAGGCAACAGCTTCCAGTTTTGCCTCGGTGCATTGACGGATCAAAGCCTGCCGGAAGATTCCCCGCTCGCCAGGCAGTCCGGCCACCGACAGCCGCTGGCCGCGGCCGCTTACTTTCTGGACGAAGCGCTGGAAGAGAATGGCATTGGGGGCAAGACAGCGGTGGGTTATGGTTTTATGGAAAAAACAAATGACTGATGAGTATGGATATAAGGACACAGATTATGCAGGTTGTAACAGAAAAAGGGGGTACCGATATTCTACTGGAGCACCTTTGTAAAAACCTGAGTAACAATACAGCTCAGGCCCATGAACTGATCCTCTTGAAATCTCAACTCGTAGAAATTGACGGATACAAATCTTTGGGGACGGTCCCCATTGATAATTATCTGGTGCACAAAAACAGGATCAAAAAGGCTCTCCTTGAGTTGGTTGACGACCTGGAGGAAACCATGCTTGAAAAGGTCAAGCGAGCTATAGACACAGGTGCAGGGTCTCCTTACAGGATATTGACCTTGAGTAAAGATGAAACGGATAGAGAAAAAATGGAGGCTCTCCTTGGACAATACCCGGAATTTAATTCCCGATCCAAACTTTCCAGCGACCTCCCGGATGATATTTCTACTTACCACATCATTATTTTTGACAACTTTTCCTTCGGAGAGATCATTGATAAAGACCATTATTCCGATGCCGAATACGGCCACATTGACTTGATGGAAGAATGGCTGGATGCAAAGAGAGCGGCCAACGACAATGACAACGAGCAAGAACCCGCCGATGGCAAGGAGGAAAAACGAGGCCTCATTGTTCACTATGGCAAGCGCTGTTACCTTTTGGAGCAAAGGGAACTAAGCAAGCACTGTGCCGCCGCCAATTTCCCCTTTACTTTATATGGGTTGATCAAGCAGATACTGGCGTTTTTGGACAGGGGGTGAGTTCATTATGGTTTAGTAAGAAAAGATATTCTCCAAAAGAGCATAAATTTTTTCCTCAGAATACTCCTCTGTATTTCTAATGCATTCATGGTAGAGTTTGATAGCATATAAAATATCACCCAAGGGCTCAATGATGTCAGGAAGTAGTTGAACGATATCATTGGCGACAGCATCTAATTTAGACTCTAGTATGCTTCCCGTTTCTCGACTGTAATTGAATCCTAGCTTTAAACTTTTTATGGCTTCACCTATGTCTTTAAGTGTAGTTACTTCGCTTTGTCCTCGCACTTTCTCTTGAGAGCGTAATGATGTTTTATCAAGTCTACGCTTATCACGCTCTTCACGCCAACTCCTCTCAAATTTTTTTCCTCTGGATAGTTGATCAGACTTATTTTGGGCTGTTCTCAACAGAACCCCAAAAATCTGCCATTTACTCGTTGTTTGCTTTCTGGATGATTCAGCATATATTTTGTTAACCTGAGAGACTACTTTATCCAATTGTTCATCCCTCTTTATCTTATTTTGTATTATGTTTTTTATCTGCCTTTGAAAGCTTTTTGGATGATCAAGTAAGCCGGAAACAAGAACAATCACTTCTTTCCAGTCTTCGTTTAGGATACGCTTAATAAGTAACTTGTCTCGTTTTTCAGGCCCCAAAAATTCCACAAAATAATTGGCGGTAAAAAATTCTTGAACAGGACTATGAAGAAAGCTGACTTTACCATCATCATGTGAAATTTGCCAAATTCCGTGATCTTCAATAAGCTTTTTTAGAATCCATTCCTCATGTGATTCATGAGGCATAAGCCCAGCCGGCCCGGTCAGCCCAGACCTTGATATTATATCAAGAACCTTCATTATTGGAGTAGCCTTAGCCCCTTCTTCTGACATTTTCCACGCTGTCTCACTGAACACTCGCTCTTTCTCTAACAATAAGTTTTTGGGCTCATTAGTTGAACGTTGATTTATGCCGTAGTATTTATCTTTTTTACTCAAAAAGTGCCCTACTACATTTTTAATTAGCTTCGCCCGGTTTGCGGTTAGGTCTTTGCCAATATCATAGGCAATGCAAAGAAGAGCTAAACTGTAGGGGTTTCTAGCCAGGCCCTTTAGGTTATTTTCCATTATTGCTTTCGCACAACCAGGAATTTTTTCTGGTTTATTTGTTGCTTTGAACCAATTACGAATAAAGGTTCTTACACTTGTTTCATCAAATCCAGAAAGTTCCCAAACATCGAAAGATGAAAAATTGCGCTTGTTGTAAGCTTCATATCTGCAGCTTAAAACCAACTTGTTTTCTTTATTTATTTTAGCAAGCTTCCTCAATGATTTAATCAAACCTGCCCTGTTTTTTTGGGGTATTTCATCGAAGCCATCCAAAAATAGAACAAACTTCCCTTCCCTGGAAAGGATTTTAACCAATTGCTTGCTTCTCTTCAAGCCACAGTCCTTGAACTGGTTATGTATAGGCTTCAATAAGTCTAGCTCTCTCTTCTTTTTACCTAAGTCTTTTAGTGAAATAAAAACGGGAATCCGCCTAGCCTTCATCGGGATATCCAGCTCTCTGTCTAGAGAGTGAAGAGCCAAATATTTGAAAAAGGTAGTTTTGCCGATTCCTGGTTCACCCAAGATCACCACAAAGTTTTTCCGAGAGACCTCTTCTCCGTCCGGATACTTTTCATACCCAATCAAGAGATTTTTTAAAAAGGAATTTTCTCCAATCGCAGAGCTAGGGCTTACTTCTTTATCAATGCTTCTATAAGTCGGCGAGAAATATTCATCGATATTTACATTAACGTATATGTCATTCAGAGAGACGAGCTTCTCTATTCCAGACAGAAACATTATAACAGGTTCGCATTTTTCTACTAGCTCTTCTTCATAACGTTGAGCTGCATTCAATGCAATTTCTTGTATATCAATGTCTTGCTCTTCTTGATGTCCAAGAGAATTATAGGCATCTTTGAGAATGCCTCGAATAAAAAGTAATCTGCTATTCTTGTTAAAATTCTCCATAGATACAGCCAGCCAGTCAGCCTTAACCCAAATGGGCAATAACGGAAACGGAGCAAGGCTTAGAGCCCTTTCTCATTGCGAACTAAACAGCTATCTGATAAAAGTGGAAATAAACTTAAAGGCCTACCTGCTGGGGCGGAAAACGAAGGCTTCATTAACCTATCATAACAATAAGGCGATGTGAAGCCCAATTTTATTATGGAAAGCCTACCAATTCGAAGCGCCTGACATTTGACCCTTTGTGAAATGGTGGAAGGAAAGAAATATACAATTTTTTTTTAAAATCCTTGACTTTAAAAAACATTTTACAATTACGTGGGCTCCTGCTCCCTCTACTTACCTTTTGAACGGAATCGCAATTAGAGCGTAGCACCGTCACCATCAACTTCGCTGAAGCTTCGTCGATCAATAAAGGCTCCCGCTACGTCATACTTCGGGGGACAAATATGGCGGTCGAAGAGCGACATTTTACCCGGCTCGAAGAGATGGGCTCGGCCGCGGCACCGGGACCTACCCGCCCGCCTGCGTAATACTTCGGCGGGTAAAAAGGCGGATACCGCTCCTACTGCCAAAGGTACAACCCGTAAAGTTTGTGAACGTCGCAATCCTACCCGAAGGCGGATACCGCTCCTACAAAGTGACCTCCACCGGGAAGGCCATCACCATCCAGTCGCAATCCTACCCGAAGGCGGATACCGCTCCTACCTCTGCTGGTAACTGGGTATCACCAGCTCAAAGGGTCGCAATCCTACCCGAAGGCGGATACCGCTCCTACTCAAACTGAAAAAATTATGAAAAAGTTGAATCTCCTGGTCGCAATCCTACCCGAAGGCGGATACCGCTCCTACTAATTCCACAGCCAGCAACTTGGCAGCAGGAGGTGTCGCAATCCTACCCGAAGGCGGATACCGCTCCTACCCATGGGTAAGCGTCCGAGCAACCCCATATTGCCCTGGCGGGCTGGGTTCCCGACCTTTGC
>CAYQKY010000099.1:0-28404 GCA_964418125.1 uncultured Phaeodactylibacter sp. | reverse complement strand
GCCCTCGGTGTACCTGCCAAACCTGTTGACATAAAATCCCTCAAACCTCACGTTATATTAATATTTGTTCACTTCTTCAAAGTTCAGAATGTCCATGTAATCCCATTCCCGGTAGGCCAGCATGTATATTTTCTCCCTGGTGCCCAGGTTGATAAGCTCCTGATCAAACCGCAGAGCGGCGAAAATCGGAACCAGTTGCAACTTTTTGTATTCCGGGAACAGTTTGCGAAAACGCGGGACGACATTGTTTTTGAATGCCAGCAGCTTTTCCTCATTAGGGCTCATCTTGGAATCAACGAGGTACACAGAAGTATCGGTAAAGGCGACGACGTCGAATTCGCCTTTAAGCCCTTTTTGCTTGTCATGTTTCCTGCGGTGGATCATAATATCAAGGACTTCCTCCCGGAAATACTTTTCGATGGCAGGGCCAACTGCCGGAGCGACGATGTCTTCCACCAGCGTGCCCATTTTGTTGGCGAGCTCGCCCCACTGTTTGTTCATATTCCGCCTGTCTTCCTTCATTTCGTCCTTGAAGTCCTTCATTTCGTCCTTGAAATCCTTCATCTCATCTTTGAATAAGAGCATTTCCCCTCCCATCCGATGCAGGGAGCGGTTGGATTGGATAATAAACTCGGCGAGGGCCGATTCGACGATGTTTAAACGTTCTTCCACTTGATTCATGATTAATGGTTTTGTAAGTTACGTTAATCCCGGCCAATAGTAAAGTGGTTGGAGAAAAAGTATTCCAACCCGGCAGGCAGGCGCCTGGAGGAGATCAGCCGGATTGAGATGCAAGTGGGTTCGTTTATTAGCTATACGTTTTTCGTTTGCAATTTAAGGAAAAATTTTGTTTCAAACAAAAAAATTTATATCCGGTAGTTCTTAAAAACAACCACCCGGTAATATGAATTGCCTCACTCGCTCACTGCCAACACCACTACAGAAAATGGCGGCAGGCCCAGCTCAATAGTATTGCCACTTTGCTTGAATTGCAGGAATTCCGCCGGTTTCACTTTATCCGGTTGGTTGAAGGTGTTATGGTCCTGGAGCCTTCCCGACCGGAGGATCTGCCCCCTCACAGAAGAAAAGGATATTCCCCGCAGTTCTACGGAAATGGTTCGCGTTTCCCGGGAGTCGATATTGGCCAGTGAAATGTGTACCACTCCGTCATTATTCCTGGAAGCGGAAACGGAAAGGGCCGGCAGCGTTTCTCCTCCCAGGCTATAACTGCAGTTTTCCAGGCTGGAGGGCAGTAGCAGAGCATCCTGGTGCACATTGTACATCTTCATGACGTGGTAGGTCGGTGTCAGCAGCATTTTTTCCTCCTCAGTGAGGATGACGGCCTGCAGTACATTGACCGTCTGGGCGAGGTTGGCCATGCGCACCCTGTCGCAGTGGTTGTTGAAGGTATTTAGCGTTGTCGCTGCGATCATAGCGTCGCGCATGGTGTTTTGCTGGTAGAGGAACCCCGGGTTGGTACCAGGTTCCACATCGTACCAGCCGCCCCATTCGTCGACCACCAGAGCCAGCTTTTTGCCCGGGTCGTATCTGTCCATGATGGTGGAGTGGCGCTGCACCAGTTCTTCCATCCTCAGTGCCCGTTCCATGATAGTGAAATACTGTTGTTCCGTAAATTCCGTGGCTGAGCCTTTGTCATTCCAGTCGATGACCGAATAGTGATGGAGGGCCAGGCCATCAACCATACGATGGGGAATATCACGCATCAGCACTTCTGTCCACTTATAATCACCCGAACTGGCGCCGGAGGCGATCCGGTAAAGGCCCCCGGAGTTGCTCCAGTCACTCATAAAAGTAGCGTACTGCCGGTAGATGTTAGCATAGTATTCCGCCGTCATGTGCCCTCCGCAACCCCAGGCTTCATTACCCACGCCCCAGTACTTGACGTTCCAGGGTTCTTCCCTGCCGTTTTTACGCCGGAGGCCGGCCATGGGGCTTACCCCGTCGTGGTTTACATATTGTATCCAGTCGGCAAGCTCCTGCACGGTGCCGCTGCCGACGTTGGCTGACAGATAAGGCTCGGCGTCCAGCATTTCGCACATGTTCAGAAATTCGTGGGTTCCGAAGCTGTTGTCCTCGGTAACGCCGCCCCACCAGGTATTGACGATGGTGGGCCGCTCCGGTTTGGGGCCGATGCCGTCTTTCCAGTGGTAGGTGTCGGCGAAGCAGCCACCGGGCCAGCGCAGGTTGGGTATCCTGAGTTCTTTGAGGGCCTCTACTACGTCGGTTCGGACACCGTTTTTGTTGGGGATCTCGGTGTTGCCTTCGCCAACGTAAAAGCCGCCGTAAATGCACCGCCCGAGGTGTTCGGAAAAGTGGCCATAGATGTGGCGGCTAATGGTATCCCTGCCCTGGTCGGCGTTGATGACTATTTTCCCGCAGGAAGTGTTTTGAGCGAAAAGGGCTGGGGAAAGGAAAAATAGAAATGCAAAGAAGTACAATGCCTGGATAGATCTCATCGCAATCTGTTTTTAATGAAGTACTTATATCGGCTCCGGTATGGCCAGGGCCTTTACTGCGGGCGCCTGATCCAAAAGGGAGCCGTCGTGAACCATAACAGCATTCCTGCTGCCATGAGCACTTTATTGGTTTGTGCGGATATGGCTCCGGTAAAAACGAGTACAGAAGGAATAATGGTGAGAGCCAGTCCGCTGAGGGCAATAATGCCGATCAGAGTTTTTTTCATGACAAGTCAGGTTTTAATTGTCCGGACGGTTGAACCAGGAAACTCAGGCCAATGTACAAAACTACGGCGACGAACCAGCCAGGCAGGCCCAGAAAGAAGATCTCTACTCCGAAAGAAAAATTGATGAACAGGCAGGCCGCGAGGGTGAGCACCCATGTCCCGGCCGCCGCCCAGTTGACGCTCAGCCTGGACTTTTCGGCATAGTCGCTTTTCAGGCCCAGCTTCGGGAGAAGGTAGAAATCGATGAAAATTATCGCCCCCATGGGCATAAGCACCAGGCCGTAAAGGGCGACGAAATCCAGCAGCCGCATGACCAGGGCGGGGAAGCAGGCGGCGGTAGTGGTGATCAACCCGACGATCAGCGTCACTTTCCAGGTTTTGGAATTGGGGATGATGGCCTGTACGGCCAGCCCCGCCCGGTAGATGGTGGGGTTGGCGGTCGTCCAGCCGGCAATGATCACACAGGCGGCGCCGGTGATGCCGGCGGCATAATAGGCAATGGGGCCGGGGGCAAACTCCAGGCTGTTCTGGCTCTTCTGCAGGAAAACGGCATACAGGATACCCGATGCCAGCCAGGCAAAATAATGGCCGACATACATCCCCCCGGCAGAGGTGAACCCTGATTTCCAGCTTTTTGCATATCGGAAAATAGACAGGTCGGCCATTCCGATGTGCATGGCCATGTTGCAGAACCAGGCAAAGAACATAATGTGCCAGAAAGTGAATTTGGACTGCCCGGGCAGAGGAACTCCGGTCCATATCTTCGATTCTGCTGCCGGCCAGAAGTCTGCAATACTGGTGACCCCCAGCTCTGGGAGCACTGCAATGGCAGCGGCCAGAAAGACCAGGATCATCCAGGGGGAAGCGATATTGGCAAAGCGGGATACCTGTTCGTAACCCAGGGTTGCGACCAGTGTCGTTACCGTACCTACGATCAATACGATAATCACCCAGGACAGGCTGCCGGGAAGCCAGTCCGTCAGTTCCGCCATAGGTATGTTGAAGGGTATGCCTACTGCCGTTGCCGAAACGGCGATCATTGAGCCTGCCAGAAAACAGAACATCAGGGCATTGACGAGATTGTATACCACGGTGAGCTGCTTGCCGCAGATCTTCTCCAGTTTGTAGTAGAGCGTTATGCGTTCCTTCACAGCGATAGGGGCGCAGAGGAAAGCCCAGCTCAGCACCGCCAGCAGGTTGCCAATGAGCAATCCGAATACCAGATCCCCGGCGCTTGCCCCATGAGCGACAAATAAAGGGCCGATCACGAATTCCGTCCCGGCGGTATGTTCCCCGGCGTACATGCCCAGGAAGCTGCGCCAGCTTTTATGCCTGGAAGGCGGAACGGGTTCCTTCTCAAATTCCTGAACGCTTTCCAGGCGTGCGGTTAGTTTGTCGAGTATCATTTTATGTCGGTTATGCGGTTCGTTTTTTTGGCCATCATTCCCTCATTCCATCAGAATGACCGTCAGGCTCCTCGCGCCCTGCGCTCCGATGACCAGCGATTGTTCGATATCCGCTGTTTTGGATGGGCCGGCGATGAACAGGCCGAAGCCCGATGCATCCACCTGAATTTGTTCATAGGCCTGGTGCATGTTGCATACGATCTTTTCCGGGTTCAGCACGATGGCCAGGTGCTGGGTAATGAAGGGCAGGACCCGGTGGCCGCAATCTTCTTCGGTAGCCCACACAGCGCCGTTCTCAGCTACTCCCAGCTGCCCGTTTATCACCGTCACATCGATGGTTTCCAGTTCTGCCGGGGATTGGATCTGGCCCAGTTCGATGGTCGACTTCACTTCCGGCAGGGGAGAGGTGATCTTTTCCGCATTCGGGAACAGCCGTTTTATAGTGATGTTCAGTGCCTCAGGCCCGGCGGCCCGGGCGGCCTTGCCTCCTCCGGCTTCTACCATTGTTACAAAAGCCTCAACCGGGCCTGCTTCCCTGCCCGGGAAAGAGGGCATCTCCGGAAGCGGCACTTCTGCCGGTTTATTCTTTCGGATGGCGGCGAGTATTTTGTCCTTGCTCATAGCTGGGTTCGGTTTTTCTGATACCACTCCTTAAAACTGTGGCGGGGGGGAGCAGGCAATTCTCTGTCTTTGCCCCATTCATTGAATCGGTTGTAAAGGAATGGCCGCGGCAGCCATTTCAATGCCCATCGGGCAATTTTGCCTGCCAGGCCGTACCAGGTTGGCTGTGAAAGCGCTCTTGCCGCCCATTTCATGCTCCGGCGTTTGGCCGGCGGCAGGTGGCCCTGCTCAGCGATAATCTGCCGCCAGCGGTAGAGCTGCTCGTGAATGTTGATCTTTACCGGGCATACGTCGGAGCAGGACCCGCAGAGGGTGGATGCAAAGGGCAGGCCGCTGTACTTTTTCAGGTCGATACCCGGTGTAAGTATAGAGCCGATGGGGCCGGGAATGGTATAGCCGTAGCTGTGCCCGCCGCTGCGCCGGTAAATGGGGCAGGTGTTCATACATGCGCCGCAACGGATGCATTTGAGGGAATTGCGGAAATCAGCCCGGCCCAGTTGCGCCGTACGGCCGTTGTCGACGATGACGATGTGCATCTCCGTACCCGGGCGGGGCCGGTGGAAATGGGAGGTGTAGATCGTTATGGGCTGGCCGGTGGCGCTGCGCGCCAGCAGGCGGGTAAAGATACCCAGGTGCTCGGCTTTGGGAAGGATCTTTTCAATTCCCATGCAGTGTATCTGGACCGGAGCCAGGTGGACGCCCATATCGGCATTGCCCTCGTTGGTGCATACTACCACCCCGCCCGTTTCGGCAATGGCAAAGTTGACGCCGGTAATGGCTGCCTGGGCGGCCAGGAATTTCTGCCTCAGGTGCTGGCGGGCCGCTTCAGCCAGGTATTGTGGGCCGGTAGCTCCTTTCTCGGTATCTAGCTTCTGATGGAATAATTCCCCTACTTCTTCTTTCTTCAGATGAATGGCCGGCATGACGATGTGGCTGGGCGGTTCCTCCTTCAGCTGTATGATCCGTTCTCCCAGGTCCGTATCCACCACTTCAATGCCCTGCCTGATGAGGTACTCGTTCAGGTGGCATTCTTCCGTAAGCATGGATTTGCTCTTGACGATCCGTTCTGCCTTGTGCTTTAGAAGGATACCATGCACGATCCGGTTGTGATCTTCCGCATCGGCCGCCCAGTGTACGTGGACGCCATTCCGGAGGGCATTGGCTTCAAACTGTTCCAGGTATCCGTCGAGTCCTGCCAGTACATTGTCTTTTATCCGGGAAGCCAGTTCCCGAAGTTGTTCCCATTCGGAAATGTCGTGGGAGGCCTTATCCCTTTTGGCGCGGACGAACCACAGGGCCTCGTCATGCCAGTCGGCCCGGCTTTCATTGCGGATGAATTCTGCGGCCTTTTGTGCGTGTTCCTTCATATTGAAGTCCCGTTTAATATTTCCGCGATGTGTTTTACCCTGATCTTTTTCTTCTGCCGGCGAATGATCCCTTCCAGGTGCATCAGGCAGGACATGTCCCCGGCGGTGATCACCTCTACGGCTTTGCTCTCGTGGTCGGCGATCCGGCCTTTTCCCATCTTGACGGAAATGGCCGGCTCGTTGATGGCGAAAGTGCCGCCAAAACCGCAGCACTCATCCGGCCGGCTAAGCTCTACCAATTCGATCCCTTCGGCCATGCGGAGCAGGGTGTGCAGTTTGGATTGTTGTTCCATTACGCGTTCCGAGCCTGAGCCAAGGCGAAGCCCCCTTAACCCGTGGCAGCTTTGATGCAGGCCTACCCGGTGGGGGAAATGGCTGTCCAGTGCTTTTACCTGCATTACATCCAGAAGGAACTCGCTGAGGTCGAGCGTTTTTCTCCTAACCTTTTGCACTTCATCGGTTTGTTCGATGATGTCATAATGTTTGCGCACGTGATAGGTGCAGCTTCCGGATGGCGCCACGATGTAGTCGTAAGGGTGGAGAAGCTGGACGAAATGCTGATAGGCGGCCACCGCATCCCGTTCACAACCCGTATTGGCCATCGGTTGCCCGCAGCAGGTCTGCCCGGTGGGGTATTCCACCTGACAGCCCAGCTTTTCCAGCAATTCCAGGGTGGCGATGCCTACCTGAGGGTAAAATTGGTCCACATAACAAGGAATGAACAAACCTACTTTCACAGGCGTACGGCTTTTTGTTTCTGTAAAGAAAAGGATTTTAGCAGAAAACCAGGTTCTACAGGCCTGTCGTGGATGGCCATGGCCGCTCCCAGGGCAGAGCCCAGCGGAGATTCTGTTTTGATCAGCTCAAACTCCGAAAGCGCAAGGGCCAAGAGTTGCAGGAAAAGTTCATTGTCGACAAACCCTCCGTCAATGTAAATTTTACGCACGGGCGTTCGGCCTCGGGCCAACTGGATCGAGGCAACCTGCAGGCTGGCCAGCTCCCGCATCAGTTGATGGTAAGCTTCTTCATAGGAAGAAAATACGCTAAGGTCAGTATGGCGCTGATCATTTTTTTGCTGCCCGGGTCTTTTTATGCTTTCCCATCGAAATACGGGTTCTGTGAACCGTTCCAGCTTTTTCAGTATTTCCGGGTTGGGTTTGACCGTACGGTGGGATTCGTAAGGCCGCCCGAAATGGCTGGCCAGTTTACGCACCCAGATCTTGTATTCGTTGCCGAGGAACAGGCGGGCGGCCCTGGCCGGGCGGCTGTCTGCCCGCATGTAGTTCAGGCAGTCTTTTTTCAGGCTTTCTAAATCCAGAGCAACCTGGCTGTAAGGGTTGAGGGTGATGCTCCAGGTGCCGGTAGAGACGAGCAGGAATGGCTCCTTGTTGGCGATGATGTAGGGAAGTAGCGCCGCTGAGCTGTCATGTATCCCCACGCCAACCTTTATATTTTTCCCTTCAAATTCGACATCAAACGCTGAAGTTGTGGGCTGAATAGGAGGCAGTAAACGATCGATATCCTCCTGGTAAACCCATCGATGGTAATCTTTTACCTGAAAATCCCACAGGCCGGTATGGCAGCCAATGCTGGTGTATTCGCTTACGTATTTTCCGCTGAACAAGCAGGAGCAATATTGGGGGAGGTGCAGGGAATGGTGTATCCTGGAAAAAGCTTCCGGGCGCCGGTATTTGAGCCAATACAACTGCAGGCCGGAGTTGAGCATTCCCATTACCGGAGAGGCGGTTTGAGTGGCCCATTCCTCCTCCGGGCCGAAGCGATTGAAAAAATCTGCCATAAGATCTTCCGGAAAAGGCTTCAGGTAATTGTATAAAGGGGTAACGGGCTTTCCTTCTTGGTCAAGGTGGACAAAAGAAGCGCCGTAGGTGGAAAAATTGAGACGCTGAATATTGAATTCCGGCCGGGCGAGCGCTTCCCGGAAGGTGGCTCGCATCCAATCCCTCAGCCGCTCCAGGTTTTCACAGGGAAAGCCATCCTCGTCCTCATCCTCTTCCAGGCAGACATAAGACCGGTACACCTCCCGGAACTGCTCGTCAAAGAGGAAGAATTTCTTATTGGTTTTTCCAATGTCGAAGATGGCGGTATGTGTCATGTCAGCAAGTTTCCCGGATGTACATCAAAAATTTTAGCCGGACTTCGGCGTGAGCTCAGTCGAACGCTTACCGAGACGGCCAAACATCAAAAATCGCACATCAAAAATCGCACATCAAAAATCAAAAATCACAAATCGCACATTAAAAATCAAAAATCACAACCCCGTAGCCACCGCCTTTTCCCCTCTTTCCCTCACCAGCTTTTTTCGCACTTCCAGGCTTCGGTACAGCGCCAGCGGTTCCAGAGCGCCGCCGCTCCTCAGGCGGGCTTCCCGGAGCAGGGGCCTTACGTCCGTGCGGAAGGCGTCCTGCAGGATCTCCTGAGCGCGGGTGGCGTCATTATCGTTCTGGGCTTCTTCCAGGGCCTTATTGTCTACCAGCAGGGCCTGGGCGTAGGCCAGCCGTATGGCTTCCAGGCTTTGGATGAGGTCTTCCAGGGGATCCTTTACATTATGGCTGGCGTCTATCATCCAGGCCAGGGGCGGATTATTGGCGGTATTGTTTTCTATGCCATATACCAGCTCGTTGAAAATGAGGAACAACTGATAGGGCTTGATGCTGCCTACCGTCAGGTCGTCGTCCCCGTATTTGCTGTCGTTGAAGTGGAAGCCGCCCAGCTTGCCTTTCATCATCAGGGTGGCGACGATTTGTTCGATATTCGTATTGGGCAGATGATGGCCCAGGTCGACCAGCGTATAGGCCTTGTCTCCGCACTCGGTGGCCAGCAGGTAGGAAGTACCCCAGTCCTGGATTACGGTGCTGTAAAAGTTGGGCTCGTAAGGCTTATACTCGATAAACATCCTCCAGTCGTCGGGCAGATGGCGGCAGATGGTTTTCAGGCTGTCCAGCGTTCGTTGCAGCGCCCCGCGCAGGTTGTTCTGCCCCGGAAAGGAGGCGCCGTCGGCCAGCCACACGGTGATGCTTTTGGAGCCCAGTTCCTTTCCCGTTTCCACTACCTCCAGGTTGTGCCTGATAGCCTGTTCGCGGACAGCCTCATCCGTATGGCAGAGAGAGCCGAATTTGTAGCTGTGTTCCTGCCCGGGCTGGTCCTGGAAGGTATTGGAGTTGACTGCGTCGAAAACAATATGGTGAGAAGCTGCTCTTTCCTTGATTGCCCGGGCATCCCCGGGAATGTCCCAGGGAATATGCAGGGAGACGGCTCCGGCTGAGCGGGTGAGGGCATGGAGCAGGCCGATATCGTCTATCTTCTGCTCCAGGCTGCCGGGCTCGCCTCCGATGGAGAAGCGCCCGAAGCGGGTGCCGCCCGCGCCCAGCGCCCAGCTGGGAATGGCGGCCTGCAGGCCGGCCAGTTGCCCGGTTATTTTATCGGCATCGATCCCTTTTCTGGCAAGCTGTTGCTGGAGAAAGGCATAGGCCTCGCGCTGGCCGTCCAGTAACTTTTGATTGTGATCTGCGATCTGAGATGCATCTATTCGCATAGCCCTTTAGATTTGAAGTGGGCGGCGCCCTCATTGGATGCCGCCACAGCCCTAATCAATATAAAACCAAATAATGTATAATACTGGCGTTTTTCGCTGTTTCTATCCGGAATAGCTCCCTACTCCAGAGAAGCCGGGACGAAGGCGGGCGCTGTTCGCTGTCCTTCCCGAATCCCGCCCGTCTTCTCCCGACATTTGTCGGGATCAGCCGGGTAAAAACCCCGAATCCCGAATCCCGAATCCCGAATCCCGAACAACGAATCCCGAACAACGAATCCCGAATCACCTCACAAAAGAAGCCGCGATCCCCCCATCCACATTAATGATATTGCCGGTGCTCTTATTCAGGATCGCCACCAGGGCGTATACGCCGTTGGCGATATCCTCGGGCAGGATGATCTCATTCATGAGGTTGCGTTTGGCGTAATGGGCCGGCAAGTCCTCCACCTTGATGCCATAGGCTTTGGCGCGCCCCTCTGCCCATTCTCCTTCCCAGATCTTGCTGCCGACGATTACGCCGTCGGGGTTGACCGTATTGACGCGTATCTTTTCCTGTCCCAGTTCTGCCGCCATCAGGCGGCTCATGTGCTGCTGGGCGGCCTTTGCCGTTCCATAGGCGATGTTATTGGGGCCGGCGGCCAGGCCGTTTTTGCTGGCAATACTGATGATGTCTCCTCCGAAGCCCTGCCGCCGCATGACTTCTACCCCGGCCTGAGCCATCAGGAACTGCCCCCTGGCGAGTACGTCCAGCAGGATATCCCAATCCTCCGGGGTGGTTTCTGCCAGCGATTTGGAAATGGCCAGCCCGGCGCTGTGCACCACGATGTCGACGCCGCCGAATTCCAGGCAGGCTGTTTGGATAGCTTCAGCTATGGATTCCGGTTGGGTGACGTCACAAACTGCGTAGGCAGCCACGTCCCGCCCAAAGGTGGCGTGGGCTTCCTTAACCCTGTCTTCGACGATATCCGCAAGCACGACATTAGCCCCTTCGGAGGCCAGCTTATCGGCGATGGCCTTACCGATACCACCCCCGCCCCCGGTGATAATGGCCACCCGGCGGGAGAGGGGCTTTTCCGGCGGTTGCCGCTTCAGCTTGGCCTCTTCCAGGAGCCAGTATTCGATATTGAAGGCTTCCTGCCGGGGAAGGGCCGTATATTCGGAAATGGCCTCGGCCCCGCGCATGACGTTGATAGCGTTGATGTAAAATTCGCTGGCCACCCGGGCGGTCTGTTTGTTTTTTGCGAAAGTGAACAGGCCTATCCCCGGCCAGAGGATGACGACCGGGTTGGGGTCGCGCATGGCGGGGCTGTCCGGGTGCTTGCAGCTTTCGTAATATTCGGTGTAATCTTTGCGGTATTGTTCAAACTGCGGTTCGATCTGTTCCCGGACGGCCTTATAGTCCGACAGGCTGGCGTCTGCAGGCAGTTCAAGCACCAGGGGCTTGATCTTGGTGCGCAGGAAGTGGTCGGGGCAGGAAGTGCCGAGAGGCGCCAGGTTAGAAAGATCCTTACTGTTGATGAATTCCAGTACCCGGCTGTCATCTGTAAAATGGCCGATCATTTTGTCGTAGCTCGAGCACAACCCCCTCAGAATGGGGCCCAGGCTGGCCGCCTGTTTTTTTCGTTCCTGCTCCGGCAGGCTTTTTCGTATTTGCCCCCCGAACACCGGCCTTTCCTTTCCCAGGCGTTTTTCTATGTATTGTGAGGCCTGTTCGATCACTTCGAGGCTGTTGATGTAGCATTCGTAGGAAGTGTCTCCCCAGGTGAACAGCCCGTGCCCGCCCAGAACTATTCCGCGGATGCCGGGGTTCTCCTCCAGGCATCGTTCCAGTTGGAGGCCCAGGTCGAAGCCGGGGCGTTGCCAGGGCAGCCAGCCCATGCTGTCGCCCCAGATCTCCCGGGTGATGGCCCGGCTGTCTTTGGCGGCGGCGATAGCGATGAGCGCGTCGGGATGCAGGTGGTCGATGTGTTTGAAGGGGAGCAGGCCGTGCAGGGGAGTATCGATGGAAGGAGCGCGGCTGTCCAGGTCGTAAATGCAGTGGTTGAAAAGGGCCACCATCTCGTCCTCGTATTCCAGCCCCCGGTATACTTTCTTGAGTGCATGCAGGCGGCCTACATATAATCCGGCAATACCTTTACGGGTGAGGGTGCCGATATCTCCTCCCGAACCTTTAACCCACATCACTTCCACCTCTTCGCCGGTAATAGGATCTTTTTCCATCGTTTTGCAACTGGTATTGCCTCCGCCGAAGTTGGTGATGCGCAGGTCGGCGCCCAGAATATTGGAGCGATAAAGGAAAAGGGCTATCTCGTCTCCTGCCAGTTCAGCGGCTTTTTGTTCATCCCATAAATATTTGACGTGCTTAAAGGCTTTGACTTTCATGATAAATGATTTAATGTTTGAACCATACAGGCGGTAACCAAAACTAGGGTAAAGTTTTTAGACTTCCATTCTGTACTATACTGGCTTTTCGGAAAAATAAGGATTTATCATAATTTTATCTGGCCGGTGAATTGTATATATCAGTGTGGCATTCCATTATCTGGATAAAGGCTTCTCAAAAACACTTCCTGCTTTCCCTTTTCGCCGCCTGGCGGCGCGGGCATTCTGAATCCTCGGCGCTTTTTACTATCTTGAAGCAAACCACCAATACCATGCAATCAACCAGAGAAAAGCTTAGGCTCGGCGTTAATGGTAAAACGTACACCATTGAGGCCGACCCGGATACTCCATTGCTCTACATCCTTCGCAATCAATTGGGCCTGTACGGCCCGAAATACGGGTGCGGGCTGGGCCAGTGCGGCTCCTGTATGGTGCTGATCGGGGGCCAGGCCGTGATGAGTTGCACCTTGTCGGTAAAGGCGGCGGAGGGGAAGGACATCCGCACCCTCAGTGGGTTGGTGGGGGATGACGGCACGCTGCATCCCGTGCAGCAGGCATTTATTGATGAACAGGCGGCCCAGTGCGGGTATTGCACCAATGGAATGATCATTGCCGCTGTTTCCCTGCTGAAACAAAACCCCCGGCCCAAAGATGAGGAAACCCGGCTGGCCTTTCAGAACAACCTCTGCCGGTGCGGAACGCAGTCGCGGGTGCTGAAGGCTACCCGCCGGCTGCCGAAAAAACCTGAGATCCTCCCACTGAATTATTGCCCGGGGAAAACTGCTCCCTCTTCCGGATAATAAAAAAAACAAGAAAATGCAGCCCATTCACCGCCGCCAGTTTCTCATTACCACCGGTTACCTGAGTATCGGTTTCACCTTATTTGGCTGTTCTCCTTCCACTGAAGAGGCCTCTGCCGGTTCTGAGGGGGACTTTACTTTGGAAAGCCACGCCGGCCCGTTGCCGGGCCCTTCACAGATTGACGCCTGGCTGCAGGTCCTGGAAGACGGAACGGTTAGGGTTCTTACCGGAAAAATGGAGCTGGGGCAGGGCCTCACCGTGGCCATACAGCAGGTGGCGGGTGAAGAACTGAACACCCCGCCGGACAGGATCAGCGTCGTACTGGCCGATACCGGCCGCACGCCCGATGAAGGCATTACCGCCGGCAGCCGCTCGATGGAAACGAGCGCGATGAACGTCCGCCGCGCCGCCGCTGCTGCCCGGGAGCGGCTGCTCGAAATGGCGGCCGAAGTATGGGGCGTGGAGCCGGGCGCTCTGTTCCTCGAGGAGGGGTACGTCAAACAGGAGGCAAAACAAGCGCAGCTTTCCTTTGCCGGCCTGTTGAAAGGCGAGCAGCTTTCCTCCGAGATCCCAAAAGATGTTTCCCTGAAGCCCAAGGACCGGTATGAGTGGGTGGGGCGGCCCGTTCCCCATCCGGATATGGAGAAGATCGTACGGGGGGAGCCCTTGTACGTTCAGGATATGCGCCTGCCCGAAATGGTGCACGCCCGGACAGTACGCCCGCCGGTTTACGGAGCCCGGCTTGAGAGCTGGGATAAAACGGTTGAGCAGATGCCCGGCGTGTTGAAGGTCGTAGAGAACGGCTCTTTTCTGGGGGTCATCGCCGAAGAGGAATACCAGGCGATAAAGG
This sequence comes from uncultured Phaeodactylibacter sp., assembly GCA_964418125.1. Lineage (GTDB taxonomy): Bacteria > Bacteroidota > Bacteroidia > Chitinophagales > Saprospiraceae > JACJXW01. The sequence continues at coordinate 14,720 of CAYQKY010000099.1, read as the reverse complement.
CTCAGGAGGCGCTTCAGCAGAGATCCCAATGGGAGGCTGGCCCTGGCTTGCCGGAAGTTACATCCTGGCCGGATTACATGCTGGCCCAGGGTGGCGCCGGCCCGGAACCGGCGAAAGAGGGGAGGAATACCCACCACGCTGTTTATTCCAAACCCTACGTCATGCATGGTTCCATCGGCCCTTCCTGCGCCGTTGCCGCTTTTCAGGATGGGCGCCTGCACATCTGGTCGCACACCCAGGGCGTCTACCCCCTGCGCGCTACGATCAGCACTATGACGGGCCTGGCGGAGGAAAATATCCGCATTACCGGGGTGCGCGGCTCGGGTTGCTACGGGCATAACGGGGCCGACGACGCAGGAGCCGATGCAGCCCTGCTCGCAATGGCCTTTCCCGGGCGCCCTGTCCGCCTGCAATGGCAACGGCAGGACGAGCATTTGTGGGAACCCTACGGATCGGCCATGCGCATGGAGTTGTCCGCCAGGCTGGGGCAGGATGGTAAAATTGAGCAATGGGCATATGATCTGTGGACGGACTCCCATGTGAACCGCCCGTTCGGGGATGCCGGCAAATTGATCGCCGCCCGTTACCTGGCGGATCCTTTCCCTTTCGATAAAACCGAAAGCGGGGTAAGAGGGGGAGCCCGGAACTCGGAGCCCTATTACAAGCTTCCGGATGCTAAGGTGAAAAGCCATTACGTTGAGGGCCCTCTTCGGGTTTCCGCCCTGAGAAGCCTCGGCGCCTACGCCAATATCTTTGCCATCGAATCCTTTATGGACGAACTGGCGGAAAAAACGGGCCGTGATCCTCTGGATTTTCGCATTGGGCACCTGGACGATGAACGGGCGGTGGAGGTGATCCGGGAACTGAAAGAATTGACAAAAAATATACCTTTAGCTGACGGTGAAGGTATGGGTTACGGTTTCGCCCGGTATAAAAACACGGCTTCATATTGTGCCGTGGCCGCCAAAGTGCAGGTAAACCTCGGGGCAAAAGTGGTGAAACCCATAAAGATGTGGGCAGTGATCGACGCCGGGGAGGCCATTAATACCGACGGGCTGAAGAACCAGACAGAAGGGGGCATGATACAGGCTGCCAGCTGGACGCTGATGGAAGAAGTGCGGTTTAACCAAAGAGAAATCACCAGTAAAGACTGGAGAAGTTACGACATCATCCGTTTTGACGCCACGCCGGAGACTGAAGTCGTCGTCATCAACCGGCCGGAGCAGCCGGTGCTCGGAGCAGGGGAAGCGGCTCAGGGGCCGTCGGCAGCGGCAATTGCCAATGCGGTGTATGCGGCTTGCGGGAAAAGGGTGCGGGAGTTGCCGGTGGAAAAGGGGCTATTCGGGTAAGCAGTAGAATGGGTAGAACCTTCAGGATATCAGGTTCTTTTCTTTCAATATTTCTACATCAGGGTACATGACGCCTACTTCTTCTTCCGGAGAAGTGTCTTCCACAGTGTAAGTTTCAATTCTTACAAAGTATTTGGGAACTACCTGGGGCACGATTTGCTCTTTAAACCTGGTGGCAAGGTCATGATATACATCCGGCCAGACATGGCCTTCGAGCCAGGGGTCCATTCCCGGGAATGGTGATTGCATACCATGAAAATTTTTGGTTTCCGAGAAACTTCAAGAGCTTGGTTTAGGTGATTGGTTAATTGGGTGGATGAAGGTAGCTTTCTCTCTTTGAAAGGATATCCCCAATCCCCCCAATCAACCAATCCCCAATCAACCACCCCCTACAGCCCGTCATTCAGCCCCAAAAGCCACTGCTGGAGATCTGTGGCGGAGGTGGAGGTTTCATAGCGGTTGACCTGGCCCGAAAGGCTGATGATCAGCCGGTTGATCTTCGTCTCGCTGAGGCCGGGGTTGGAATAATCCACCCCTGCATTGCACCCGGATTCGTGGGAAGAAGGCCCGTAACCGGAGGTTTTTCGGGCCTGGGTGAAGGCATACAAGCCCGCCACCCAGGTGGCTTCTTCGTCCCTTTCCGTCTGGCTCAGCCTGTCTCTGTGCAGACTGAGCGCCTTGCGGGCAAAGGAGAGGACTTCCTCGTCTTCGAGCGAAGCGATCATTTCCGTTGACCTGGCGTGTAGTTCGAATACTTCGGCCTCCTGCCAGGCTTCGTTGTCTGAAGAAGGCACTGTTCCAGGGGTGTGGCTGGCACTGTAGGTTCTGACATACCCTGAGCGGTCAATGATCCATCCGATTTCTTCGCCGGTTTCCAGATTGGTATAGGAATACTGGAAAAGAACCAGGGGTAAAGAGAGTTGCTCTGTGGTTGGCTGAGAAACGGACTGCGCTTCCGGGGAAGCCGGAGCGGTTTTGAATGTTTCTTTCTCACAGGAGAGAAGGCTCAATGCAAGAGCAGCAATGGCCAGCAGAATGTTGTGTTTTTTCATGGAGGTTCAATTGAGTGAAGAGATAGTTTACTTTAATGCCGTATAAAATTAGGAAATTCCTGGCGTTAATACAATAATACTACATCAGATTATGAGGTATGGCGTTTGGTTGTTGATGTCTTCCTGAACAGGGTTGCCATTCCGGTGGAGCTCCGGGAGGAAAACCATGCCGGGAGCTCAACATCGCACATCAAAAATATTGTCAGGTCAACGCCCGGTCCAGATGCACATACCCCCCATCGGGTACCATCCACTGCCCGGTAGTGTGCCCGGAGCGGGAGGACAACAGAAATACGGACAGGGCGGCTATTTCTTCCGTAGTGGTCATTCGGTTTTCCAGAGGAATTTTGCGGCATATTTCTGCTTCTTTTTCGGCGGGGTTATCAAAGGCAATGCCGAGCCACCGTTTATACTGTGGTGTCATAACTTCCGCGGGGATAATGGCGTTGGCCCGGATGCCAAAGGGGTAGAGCTCCGCCGCCCATTCCCGGGTCAGCGACAACTGGGCGCCTTTGGCGGCAGCGTAGGCGGAGGTGCCGCCCTGGCCCGTGATCGCTACTTTAGAACTGATGTTCAGTATGGCGCCTTTGCTTTCTTTGAGGAAAGGCAAGGCGAAATGAACCAGGCAATAATAATGAAGCAGATTTTTTTGCAAAGAAGCCATAAACGAGGCGGGGCTGCCGCTCTCCAACCCGACGCCGTCGTTGACCCCCGCGTTGTTGACGATGCCGTCGATCCGGCCGTAACGGGCGCCGGTTTTTTCTACTATCTCCTTACAGAATTCAGCATCTTCCAGGCCGCCCAGGAAAAAGGATACTTCCTTTCCCCCTGCCCTCAGTTCTTCCGCCAGCCTTTCGGTCGCTTCCGGAGAGCGGGTCGCAATTACGGGAATGGCGCCCTCCTCCGCCAGGGACCGCGTAATGCCTTCCCCGATACCCTTGGAGCCGCCGGATACAATAAATACTTTTCCTTTCAGGTACAGGTCCATGTTCTAAATGCTTAGGTTATAGAATTCAATGGCATTGCCACTCCATATTTTGGCTTTTTCATCTTCGGAGAAGGAATTCAGATACTGCTCCAGTATACCCTTTACCTCCCGGTAGGTGCCCGCCAGCAGGCAGACCGGCCAGTCGGATCCGAACATCAGCCTTTCGGTTCCAAAAGATTCGAGGGCGTGATCGAGATAGGGCCGGAAACTTTCCAGCGTCCAGTTTTCCCAGTCGGCTTCGGTTACCATACCCGACAACTTGCACCATACATTATCCAGTTTGCCCATTTCGGCCATGAGCACTGCCCAGCCATCGAAAAAGGCGTCTTTAATGTAGGGTTTTGCCAGGTGGTCAATGACGAATTTCTGGTTGGGAAAGGAGCGGGCAAACTCCAGGGCGGCGCCCAACTGGTGGGGATAGATCAGAATGTCGTAGGTGAAGCCGTATTGTTCCAGGAGGCTGATGCTCTGCCGGAAAGGTTTCCGCAGCAGAAAGTTGACATCCGGTTCGGCCTGTACGATATGCCGGAACCCCCTGAGCTTCGGAAAGCCGGAAAAGTATTCCAGCCGCTCTCCGATATTATCACCCGAAAGATCCACCCAGCCGACGACGCCTTTGATGAAGCGGTTCTCCTTCGCCAGTTCGAGCAGAAAACGGGTTTCGGCCTCAGACTGATCCGCTTGAACAGAAACACATCCGTCAACTCCGTTGGCCGATAGCGTAGCTTCCAGTTCTGCGGGCAGGAAATCCCGTTGCAGAATAGCCATCGATTCATCAATCCACGCATCCCGCACCGGGTCGTACTTCCAGAAATGCTGATGGGTATCTATAATCATAATCTGTTTTTTTACCAGGTGGCCATTACTTTGATCAGGCCGGCATCGGGATGGCCCCAGCCGCCGAAAGCCCCCGGGATCTCCGTAAATGGCGCCTTCAGAGAGATATAGGCTTCAGATGGGAACTCCTCGCCGGCCAGTAAGGTTGCCACCCGTTCAAAATCGGCCCGGGTGGCGTTTCGGCTGCAGAGAATGGATGCTTCCCGGGCGTGAATGAAAGGGTGGTTGAAAACGAGGTTTTCCTTGGACAGGCCTACCATGGCATAGCGGCCGCCATGGGCTAAATAGGATACTCCGCTTTCCAGAGCTTGTTTGTTGCCGGTGGCGTCAAAAACTACGGTGGGCAGGTTGCCACCGGTATTGTCCAGTATTTGCTGACGGGCCTGCTCTCCTGGTTCAATGGTGTGCTGTATTCCCATAGATTCCCGGCAGAAGCGGAGCCTGTCGGTGTTGAGATCGAGGGCAAGCACCATAGCGCCGGCCGATTCCGCCATTTTCATGATGCCGATGCCAATGGGCCCCGCTCCGATCACCAATACTATATCATCTTTTTCAACTTTCGCCCGTTGCACCGCGTGGGCGCCGATGGCCAGGGGCTCCACCAGCGCCAGCTGATCGAGGCTGAGCCCGTCTCTTTTCAGCAGAAGCCCGGCAGGGTAGGCGACATATTCCCGCATACCGCCGTCCTCATGAACGCCGAAAACCTTGAGGTTGGCACAACAGTTGGTAAAGCCTCGGCGGCAGGCCCCACATTTTCCGCAATGGCGGTAAGGAATTACGGCCACCTCATCACCTACCTGTATACCGTAGTCGTTTTCAGGTATGGAAATGACTTCCGCCGCCAGTTCGTGCCCCAGGATACGAGGATAAGTGAAATAAGGCTGCCTGCCGGCATAGGCATGGAGGTCGGTGCCGCAAATGCCCACCCGGCGTATCCTGAGAATAGCTTCACCGGCGCCGGCAACGGGCTCGGCCAGTTCAAGAAAAGCCAGTTCACCCGGTTTACGACAGACGATGCCTTGCATAAATTGGTTCAGGTTTGTAATTTCCTGTCCTAAATATAGGAAAACCATCCAACCATTTTATGCTGAGCTTGTCGAAGGGTAGCCCCCCATCCGTCACAACCGTTTCTTCCTAGGCTCCAGGTCCGTCAGCTCCGCAATCCGTACCGGTTCGCCGGATTCGATACTCCTGCGCGCCGCCACGCCGATGAGGATGGACATGGCCCCGTCGCGCACTCCGGCCGTGTGCTTCAGCGGGTCGGGGTTTTTCGGGTTGCGGAAGATCTTGTCCTGCAGGCGTTTGTCTCCGCCGCCGTGGCCTTTCCGGTCATAAGACACCTGAATGGTGTCGTATTCCTTCCAGTTGCGATGGACGATGATGGGGTTGGACACCATGTCAGCCCCTTCGGATTGATCCATCTCCTTGGCATGCAGCTCGGCCTGGCTGAGCTCGGAATTCTCCATCCAGGGGATGTCCTGCCAGGCTTCGATGCGGCCGTCCGTACCATTGAAGGCGATGCGCCAGCCTTCGAAGGGAGAGTAGGTGGTCAGGGAATAATTGGCAACAACGCCGTTGGCGTATTTGACCTGTGCCGACATCTTATCGTAAATGTTGATCTCATGGCGGAACAGGCAGTTATCCCGGATGTAGCCGTCGTGATGTTCGTTCTTCACATACAGGTTCATCAGGTGTTCGTCCTTGGTGATGTCCCAGTAAAACTTACACGCTTTGGTGTGGGGACAGGTGCGGCACTTGTCGCCCCGGAAGGGCCCGTTGCTGCCGTAATGCTCGAGGGCCCCATAGGCGAACACTTCTTCGGGGTCGGAATCGAGCCACCAGTTGAGGAGGTCGAAGTGGTGAGTGGCTTTGTGGACCCACAGGGTGCCTCCGTACTGCCGCAGGCCGTGCCAGCGGCGGAAGTAGGAAGCGCCGTGGTAAGTGTTCAGATACCAGTGGAAATCTACGGAAGTCACCTCGCCGATGGTTCCCTCGGCCAGCAGTTCCTTGATCCTGGTGGTGTAGGGGCTCCAGCGGTAGTTGAAGCCGACGATCAGGTTTTTCTTGGAACGCCTTTCGGCGTCGATGATGGCCTGGCACTTGTCCTCATCCGTCGTCAGCGGCTTTTCGGTCAGTACGTCGCAGCCGAAGTCCAGCCCTTTGATGATGAATTCGTGGTGGGTGCTGTCCATGGTGGTTACGATCAGCAGATCCGGCCCGGTTTTTGCCAGCATTTCATCGAAATCGGTGAAAGTGGGGCAGTCCACTCCCATATAGGAAGTGGCGAAGGCCAGGCGGCCCGGGTTGATGTCGCTCAGGCCGACAAACTCCAGTAAGTCGGAATACTGCTCCACCAGGCGTTTGCCCCAGAAACCGGTGCCACGGATCCCAACGCCGACCATGGCGACTTTCAGTTTTTCACCGTTGAGGCGGAAACTGAAGGCCGAGGCGGGAAATAAACTGCCGGCGGCCAGCATGCTCAAAGATGCCAGGAATTTTCTGCGGGAATTGGATTCTTGCATGATAGAAATTTTATGGTTCTGTATTGGTTGGTATACTGCTTACCTTGTCAAAATATACGTTTCACCCGGCTCGGTCATCAGGTCGAATAGTACCGTCGGTTCGGGCTGCAGCTCATTCAGTTCGGCCTGTTCGGAAATTATGGGTTGTGGGGTATCCTTTATCTGAAAGAATGGATTGGGGTTTTGTCCTTCAGCTGCTTCGAGCACTCCTGCTCCCTCCAGCTTCAGCGCGTTGGGCAGGCGCAGCCGGCACAGGCCTCCAAGCTGAGAGCGGATCTTTACCCTGGCGATCTTTCCCTCATTCCATTCCATCGCTTCGATTTCGAATCCTCCTCGGGCCCGCAGCCCTTCAACGTAACCCTCCGGCCAGGCATCGGGCAGAGCAGGCAACAGGTGCACTGTTCCATCGTGGCTTTGCAGCAGCATCTCTGCAATGCCCGCCGCGCACCCGAAATTGCCGTCGATCTGGAAGGGCGGGTGGGCGTCGAGCAGGTTGGGATAGGTGCCTCCGCCCCCGGAAGCGCCGGCAGGGGAGAGCTGGTCCTGGATCAGGGAAAAAGCGTGATTGCCGTCCAGCAACCTTGCCCAGAGGCATACCTTCCAGCCCATAGACCAACCCGTGGATACATCCCCCCGGTAAAGCAGGGAAGTGCGGGCGGCGTCGAACAATTCGGGGGTGCGGTAAGGAGATATCTGGTTGGCGGGATACAACCCGTACAGGTGAGAAACGTGGCGGTGTTTGTCTTCCGGGTCATCCCAGTCGTGCATCCATTCCTGGAGCTGCCCGTATTTACCTACCTGCATGGGCGGGAGCCGCTCGGCCATCGCCCGGAGGGTATCGGCAAAAGCCTTGTCCATGTCCAGTATTTCCGATGCCCGGGCAGTGTAGCCGAACAGCTCAAATATCAATTGATTGTCCATCGTGGCGCCGGCAGTGACGGCCGCCTTTTTGCCCTCTTCGTATTGATAGATGTTTTCCGGAGATACCGATGGCGCTACCACCAGCCACTGGTTTTCCGGCTCTTCCTGCAGGGCGTCAACGAAGAACTGGCTGGCGCCTTTCAGGACGGGGAAATATTCCCGCAGAAAGCTTTCATCGCCTGAATACAGATAGTGCTCCCAGAGATGCCGGCTGAGCCAGGCCCCTGCCATCGGCCACATACCCCAGGACCGGGCGCCGTCGACAGGATCGGTAACCCTCCATATATCTGTGTTGTGATGAGTCACCCAACCTCTTGCTCCGTAGGTTGTCGAGGCGCTCTGCCTGCCTGTTTCCGAAAGCTCCCTTATCATGGTAAACAAGGGTTCCTGCAGCTCCGCCAGGCTGGCCACTTCCGCCGGCCAGTAATTCATTTCCGCATTTATGTTCAGAGTGTACTTGCTGTCCCAGGGCGGCATCAGCTGATGGTTCCAGATGCCCTGAAGGGTCAGCGGCTGGCCGCCCGGCTGAGATCCGGATATGAGGAGGTACCTTCCGAACTGGAAGTATAGTGCCGCCAGTTGCGGGTCATGGCTGCCGGCGAATTCTTTTACCCGGACATCGGTGGGCTTGTTCACCGAATCGGTATGGCCGAGGCCGAGGGTTACCCGGTTGAAAAATTCCTGATAGGCTATTTTATGAGTGGCCAATGCCGCCTGGTAGCTTTGTTGCAAAGCGGTTTCCAGATAATTACGCGCCCGTTGCTCCGGGTTGGCGTTCAGGCTCTTGTAGTTCTCAAAATTGGAAGCTATGGAAATGTAAAGGGTAATGGTGTCGGCATTATTGATGGAAAGCGTAGTGGAATCAATAGACAACGTCCCGCCTATGGCAACCGCTTTGGCGTGAGCGTTGAATTGTACAGCTCCTTTTTTTCCTTCATGATCGCTGGTTATACCGCTGAGGATCAACTCATTTTCATCGGTTTTTTCCCGTAAGGCATGCGGGCTTTCCATCCATAACCGGCAGGAAAGGCTGCCCGGCCGGCCCGCTGTCAACCGGAGGATGATCACCTGGCCGGGAAAGGAGGCAAATACCTCTCGTTTGTATTCAACGCCGTCCACTTTGTAAGAAACCGAAGCTAGGGCGTTTGCAATATCGAGATCCCGATAGTAATCCGTGTAACCCGAATGGCCCGGAAACTCAATAAACAGGCTGCCCACCGGCTGGTAGGGCATGCCGTCATTCAGCGACCTGACCTCCGTATCGGCCAGTTGCTGGGCTTCCTGGTATTTGCCTTCAAATAATAGCTGCCGGATGCGCGGGATGGCCTTTCCTACCTCCGGGTTGATGTTATTGCCGGGCTCGCCGGCCCAGACGGTTTCTTCATTCAGCTGTAGTTCTTCCTTTTCCGGCCCGCCGTAGATCATAGCGCCGAGCCGGCCGTTGCCGACAGGGAGCGCTTCCACCCATTCGCTTGCCGGTTGGGTATACCACAATTTCATGAAGCCTTCCACCTTTTCGGCTTCACCCTGGGCGGCAGCTGAAATGGCGATGCAGGAAAAAGCAGACAGCCAATACAAGAGGCTATTTTTCATGGTCTATGTTTTTGGTCATTGTTATAGTAGCCGAGTTCCTGCCAGATCTCTTCGATGCGGCCTTTGGTGTGGTCATTTCTGATTGTTTAAAGGGTGCGTCAAAATAATGCAGTCTCGTCAAAAACTATCCTGGGGTGTAATGCCAATAACTGAGCCGGCTGGCCAGGCGGAGACTACAGGGAGACCCCCCGCTTCCAGGGGATGAAATCATCCTGCCCCAGCCGGACAGCATTGGGCGTGGACTCTCCGCTGGCCACCCGGATGAGGTATTCCAGCAGTTCCTCGCCTTTTGACTCAATGGTATCCTGCCCGGAGATGATGGTTCCGGCGTCCACGTCGATGAGGTCCGGCATCTTTTGGGCCAGGGTGGTGTTGCTCGACATTTTGATAGTAGGCGCCACCGGGTTGCCGGTAGGGGTGCCCAGGCCGGTAGTGAAGACAATTAGGTTGGCGCCGGAACCGGCCAGCCCGGTAGTGCTCTCCACGTCGTTACCGGGTGTGCAGAGCAGGTTCAGGCCGGGTTTGACGGCCTGCTCGGTGTAGTCCAGCACATCGGTGACCGGGGAAGTGCCTCCTTTTTTTGCGGCTCCGGCCGATTTCATGGCATCGGTGATCAGCCCGTCTTTGATGTTGCCGGGGGAAGGGTTCATGTCAAAGCCGGAGCCTACCTCTACTGCCCGCTGGGCATAAGATTGCATGATGCCGGCGAACTTTTCGGCAATGGCCTCATCGACACAGCGGTTGATGAGGTCCTGTTCTACGCCGTTCAACTCCGGGAATTCGGACAGGATGGCAGTGCCACCCAGGGCCACCAGGAGGTCGGAAGCATAGCCCAGTGCCGGATTGGCGGAAATACCGGAGAAACCATCGGAACCACCGCATTCCAGGCCCAGGATCAGCTTGCTGAGGGGGGCGGGGCGGCGTTCTGTCTGGTTGGCCAGTATCAGCCCGGCAAAGGTCTTTTTAACTGCCTCGGCGATGAACTCCCGCTCCGAGTTGCTCTTTTGCTGCTCCAGGACATAGATGGGCTTGCTGAAATTCGGGTCCATCTCCTGCAGAGCTTCTTCCAGGAGCTGGAACTGGGCGTTCTGGCAGCCCAGGCTCAGGATGGTGGCCCCGGCCACGTTGGAGTGGGTGATATAACCGGCCAGAAGGCGGCAGAGGGTCTCGGAATCCTGGCGGATACCCCCGCAGCCGCCATCGTGCTGGAGGAATTTGATGCCGTCTACATTGGGGAAGAGGCGGTTGCGTTGTATCTCGGCGTTATCCTGAATGATGTCGGCTTCCAGGATAGATTGAGTGTCGGCTCCTCCCTGATAGAGTTGGATCAGCTTTTGGGTGTTGACTGAAAAATGCCGGCTGGAGGCATAGCCCAGTTGCTCCAGCATGGCATCCTGTATGACCTGTATGTTGCGGTTTTCACAAAAGACCAGAGGAATAACCAGCCAGTAATTCATCGTTCCCACCTTGCCGTCCGCCCGGTGATAACCGTTGAACGTCCTGCCTCTGAACCGGGAAACATTCGGAGCCTGCCAGTCTGCCTGGCGCTCTCCCACCTCGAAACTGCCGGCCGAATGCGTTACATTTTCCCGGCTGATGCGGCTGCCCCTGAAGATGCCCAGGGTGGCCTTCCCCACCAGGACGCCATACATGATGACCTCATCACCGGCCTTGAAATCTCGTTCGCTGAATTTATGCTTAACCGGGATGTCTTCCAGCAGTTCTATGGTGTCTCCATCCCACTCTATTTGTTCGCCGGCCTTGAAATCGCGCAGGGCCACGATGATGTTGTCGTCCGGATGTACTTTTAAAAGGTTATCTTTCATTGTTTATTGATCTGTTTATCAGTTGTCTCCCCATCTCTCCTTCCCTCAAAACCCAAATACTCCCGGCAGCCACAGGCTCAGGCCCGGCACATAGGTGACGATTATCAGCGCTACGATCATCGCAATGAAAAGGGGCAACAAGGGGCGGACTACCTTTTCTATAGTCGTTCCGGCTACCCCAACTCCTATGAATAAAACGGATCCAACCGGGGGAGTACATAGGCCAATACAGAGGTTCAATACCATGATGATCCCAAAATGAGTGGGGTTCATACCTATTTCCGTCACCACCGGCAGAAAAATGGGCGTAAAGATCAGGACGGCAGGCGTCATATCCATAAAGATACCCACAAACAGGAGGATCAGGTTGATGATCAACAGGATGACTACCTTGCTGTCGCTGACGGAAAGCAGGATGTCGGTGATATCCTGGGGAATATTTTCATAGGCCATGATCCAGGACATGCTCATGGAGGTGCCGATGAGGAGCATGACGATAGCGGTAGTGCCCACTGAAGCCAGGAAAATGTCCGGCAGGTCTTTCCAGGATACCTCCTTATAGATGTAAGTCAGTACCAGGCAGTAAAGCACGGCCACGGCTGAAGCCTCGGTGGCGGTGAAGATGCCGGCCACGATCCCGCCAATGACAACGATAAGCAGTAACAAGCTGGGCAGGGCGTCCAGAAAGCTGCGCACTACTTCGCTCAGTTTACTGCGTTTCCCTCTGGAGAAACCCTTCCTTTTTGCCCATACGGCGGCGACAGTCATCAGGAACAGGCCGGTCAGAATTCCCGGAAGGTAGCCAGCCAGGAAAAGGGCGGCAATGGATACGCCTCCGCTGGCCAGGGAATACACTATGAGGATGTTGCTGGGCGGGATGATCAGGCCCGTGGTGGAGGAGGTGATATTCACCGCAGCGGCAAATTGCTTGCTGTATCCTTCCTTTTCCATTTCCTCGGTCATGAAACTGCCGATAGCGGAGGCTGCCGCCGCTGCCGAACCGGCAATGGCGCCGAACAGCATGGCGGCTATGATATTGACGTGGGCGAGCCCTCCGGGCAGGGCGCCCACCAGTGATTTGGCGAATTTGACCAGCCGCCGGGCGATCCCTCCCCGGTTCATGATCTGGCCGGCCAGAATAAAGAATGGAATGGCCAGAAGGGCAAAGCTGTCCAGCCCGGTAGCCATCCGCTGGGCGACCGTCGTGAAAGCCGGGATGGCCGGGATGCCCACCAGCATGGTCAGCAGGCTGCTGATGCCAATGCTCCAGGCTACCGGAACGCCGATGGAGAGCAGGATGAGAAAAGAAAGGACGAGGATCAGTATTTCCATTGTTTGTTTATTGATGCATTTTATCGTATGCGGCCATGTTGTCGGCCTTGTAATAGATGACCAGCAGTCCGCTCAGTGGCATTACGCTGTAGACGGCCGCCATGGGTAGGCGCAAAGCCGGAGACAACTGCCCCAGTACCTGGGTGATGTACATGAGCCGTAAGCCTCCGATGACCATGACAGTGAAGGCAAAGACAATGATCAGCGAGCTGATCAGGATGTACAACCGTTTCTGTCTTTTTTTATCCAACCTGGGCCTCAGCAGGTCGATGGCCAGGTGCATATTCTTACCGGCGGCATAAGCGGCGCCGAGAATGCCTATCCAGATGAGCAGGAAGCGGGCCAGTTCTTCCGACCAGCCGGCCTGGCTTCCCATAGCGTATCGGGTAAATACGCCCCAGAGCACATCGAGGGTCATGAGGGCCATCAGGAAGGCGAGGGCGCCTCCCAGTGTCTTATCAATTCGTTTTCGCATCATTCTACAGCTTGAATTTCCTGAATGAGTTGGTACATTTCCGGGCGGTCCTTGTAGGACTCCAGGATGCTTCTGGCCTTTTCCGCAAACGGCGCTTTTTCGGGGTAGATGATCTCCACCCCCGCTTTCTGCACTTCCTCCAGGGCATGCTTTTCCGCCTCTGCCCAGAGTTTCCGCTGGAAGATGGTGGCTTCCTGAGCGGCTTCTTCCAGCCATTGCTGTTCCTCAGGGGATAGCCGGTTCCAGGCCACGGTGGCGATGATCAGGATGTCCGGTACGGAAGTGTGTTCGTTCAGCGAGTAGTATTGGCATACCTCGTAGTGGCGGGAGAGGAAAAAACTGGGCGGGTTGTTTTCTGCTCCGTCCACAACGCCCTGCTGCAGGGCGGTATAGAGCTCACCCCACGATATTGGGGTAGGGGCGCCGCCGAGCGCGCGCACGAGGTTGATGGCCGTCACGCTTTCCTGTACCCGTATCTTCAGCCCCTCGAGATCCTGGGGAGTTCGAACCGGGCGGCCTTTGGTGTAAAAAGAACGATAACCTGCATCGAAATAGGTCAGCCCCCGAAGCCAGTACTGTTCACTCTGCCGGAGCAGCTTTTTGCCAACAGCGCCATCCAGTACTCTGAAGCTGTGTTCCCTGTCCCGAAAGATATAGGGCAGGCTGAGCACCTGTATGTTGGGGGCAAAGTTTTCCATTACCGCCGCTGAGACCTTAGTCATGGCCAGGCTGCCGATCTGCAAAAGTTCAAGACACTGCCGTTCCGTCCCCAACTGCTGGCTGGGGTAGATCTCGATCTGCAGGCGGCCGCCTGATTTATCGGCCAGCCGTTCTGCCATATACTCCATCCCCTTATGAACGGGGTGGGCGTTGTCCAGCCCGTGCGCCAGCTTCAGGGTTTTGGTTTGGGAAATTTCCCCGCAGCCGGCCAGGCCGAAAATGATTAGGGTGAATAAGATTGATGAAATTCTATGCATGTCGTGTTCATTCTTGGTTGGCCTGGTTGCCCGTCTTCGCTGCGCTCGTCCAGGTAAAATTGGTTGATTGCGGGGCGGGCCGACTAATCAACCCTATTAACCCATCAACCAAATCAACTACTTCCCCTTAAGCTCCCGGATGATCTCCAGCGCCTCCCGCGTCCGCTTTTCCAGCGTTTCGAAGTCGCCGGATTCCAGAATGTCACCCGATATGAGTTTGGAGCCCATGCCTACACAGGTGACGCCGGCATCGAACCAGGCTTTCAGGCTATCCACAGTAGGGGACACCCCTCCGGTGGGCATGATGCTCGTCCAGGGCTGCGGCCCTTTGATGGCCTTTACGAATCCCGGCCCGTAGGCGCCGCCCGGGAATAACTTGACGATCTCACAGCCTAGCTCTTCTGCCCGGGCGATCTCAGTCAGGGAGCCGCAGCCGGGAGACCAGAGCACCTTGCGGCGGTTGCACACCATGGCTATGTCTTCCCGAAGGACGGGGGTGACGACGAAGTTGGCGCCCAGTTGCATGTAGAGGGAGGCCGTCCCGCTATCGGTTACCGAGCCGACGCCCATGATCATTTCCGGTAGTTCTCTGGCGCAGAATTTATTCAATTCTCCGAATACCTCGTGGGCAAAATCGCCCCGGTTGGTGAACTCCAGCAGGCGGGCTCCCCCACGGTAGCAGGCGGCAATGGCCTTTTTGCCCAGTTCGGCATCGGGATGATAGAACAGGGGCGCCATACCGGTATCGGCCATGGCCCGGGCAACTTGAAGACGTGTAAATCTTGCCATTTGAGAGGTTTAAAAGGTTTAGCTACACCTGTTGTGTCGCCAAACAGCTAAGTAATGTA
>CAYQKY010000098.1:0-28737 GCA_964418125.1 uncultured Phaeodactylibacter sp. | reverse complement strand
TTGGCAAAGGGGGACAAATTACAACTGCGCCCAGTAAAACCTTATCTTTTCCGGTAAACAACCCGTGCAAGAGCTATCCGGTGAAACTAGATGTGCCCGCCTTGGCCAAGGCTTCGGCGGATAAATGTGTGTGTGTGTGTAAACCTACCTGAAATCAAATTAACCATAGTATTTGGGAATTGATGAATAAATCAATAATGCTCCGGCCCGGCGCCTGAGGCCGGCCGGCGGTAGGTTAAAACGTGTAGAGGCGGTAAATTAAAGATAATATTCGGAAGGAGCAACAACTTTAACACCCTTACAATGTCGACGCCTTGCCGAGGTAAAGCCACGTTCCGGAAAGGCGGAGAGGGTGTTTCCCATCGGGATAGCCATCTTAATACGCCCTTTCATCCCTTCCTTCCATAAAGTTCATAAACGCCCGGTTGACCACCCGGTTGCCGCCGGGAGTGGGGTACTCGCCGGAGAAGTACCAGTCGCCATCATTGTTGGGGCAAGCCCGGCGCAGTCCTTCGACGGTCTGATAGATCACTTCTATCTCGGGCTTGATCTTCGGAGGAGTGACGATCTGGGCGATCTTTCTGGAGACCTTTTCGTAGGGGTATTCCTCGTAGAGGGCCGCCACCTCGTTCTTGATCTCTTCGGGGGGAAGGTGCTCCTGGGCCTTGCAGCGGAGGTAGGCTTCCTTCAGCAGGTGCTCCTTGCCGTCTTCTTTGAGCAACTCCACCAAAGCGCGGAAGGCGACGAACTCCTTCATGCGCGACATGTCAATGCCGTAGCAGTCCGGGAAGCGGATCTGAGGCGCGGAGGAGACGATGACGATCTTCTTCGGCTTGAGGCGGGAGACGATCTGAATAATGCTGTCGCGCAGGGTGGTGCCCCGTACGATGGAGTCGTCGATCAATACGAGAGTGTCCCTGTCGTTCTCGACGATGCCGTAGGTGACGTCGTAGACGTGGGAGACCATGGCCTCCCGGGAGGTGGTGTCGGCGATGAAGGTGCGCTGTTTGGCGTCCTTCACCACGATCTTTTCAATCCGCGGCTTGAGGGCGAGGATCTTTTCCAGCTTCTTGAGCTTGATGTCCTTTCCCATTTTGAGGATCTTCTCCTTTTTGATCTCATTGAGGCGCTTTTCCAGGCCTTCCATCATGCCGTAGAAGGCCGTCTCGGCAGTATTGGGCACGAAGGAGAATACGGTGTGTTTGAAGTCGTAATCCACGGCTTCCAGAACGGCGTCGGTCAGTTGTTCCCCCAGCCTTTTACGTTCCAGGTAGATGTCGCGGTCAGTGCCGCGGGAGAAGTAGATGCGCTCGAAGGAGCAGGCCTTTCGTTCCAGCTGGTCGATGTAGGGCTTCTCCGAGACATCGCCCCGCTTTTTGATGATGAGGGCATGTCCGCGGGTGAGTTCTTTCACCTGCCCGAAAGGCACGTTGAATACCGTTTGGATGGCCGGCCGTTCGGAGGCCACCACCACCACCTCGTCATCGTGATAGTAAAAGGCGGGGCGGATGCCGGACGGGTCGCGAATAACGAAGGCGTCGCCGTGGCCGATGAGGCCCGCCATGACGTAGCCGCCGTCGAACTTCTTGCTGGCGCGCCGGAGCAGGCGCTGGATGTCGAGGTTTTCGTAGATAAGGTTGTTGATCTCCATGTTGGAATAGCCGTCGGGCTTGTACCAGGTATGGAGGCGCTGTACTTCGTCGTCGAGGAAGTGGCCGATCTTTTCCAGGACGGTCACCGTGTCGGATTTCTCCTTCGGGTACTGGCCCAGCTCCACCAGTTCGTCGAACAGCTCGTCGACATTGGTCAGGTTGAAGTTGCCGGCCAGGATGAGGTTTCGGGTGATCCAGTTGTTCTGCCGCAGGAAGGGGTGGCAGGTCTCTATGGAGTTGTCGCTGTGGGTGCCGTAGCGGAGGTGGCCCAGCAGGAGTTCGCCCATGTAGGGTTTGTTCTCCTTGAGCCAGGCCGGGTCGTTGAGCTCTTCTTTGGATAGGCCCTTAAAATGCAGGTGGATCTGCTGGAAGAGGTCGTCCAGGTAATTGCTGGCAATGCTGCGCTTGCGGCTGATGTACTTCCTGCCTGGCTTGACGTCCAGCTTGATGGTGGCCATTCCTGCGCCGTCCTGCCCGCGGTTGCGCTGCTTCTGCATGAGCAGTTGCAGCTGATTGAGGCCGTAGAAGGCCGTGCCGTATTTTTTATGGTAGTATTCCAGCGGTTTCAGCAGCCGGACCAGCGCTATTCCGCATTCGTGCTTTATTTGTTCACTCATAGGTATCGTTCGTTGTGCCAGAGGCTTGTTGTTTGTCGTCGGTTGTTTGTTGCCCGGCGGAGCAATAACCGACAACAAACAACCGGCCGCGTTCCGCGACAGTTTCGCGCCGCAAAGGTAGGGCCTTTCCTTCTGCTTTGGAAACAATTGAAGAGCCGGTTGGGCCGATATGAGGAAAACAACGCAGAAATGCCGCCGGAGGTTGTGTCCGGGGGCGCCGGGCAGCAAGTTTTATGTAACGGTCATCGTTGCGACAACTACTTCCCAAATAACCGTTTAAATTGTTTCTGATCATTAAAAAAACCTCAGCCATGACAAAACGCGAGAAGATCATCTTTACCATACTGCGGTTTGCCGCCGCCATTATTCTGCTGCAAACACTGGCCTACAAATTCACCGCCCACCCCGAAAGCGTCCACATCTTTTCCACCCTGGGGATGGAGCCTTACGGCCGGATCGGGATCGGGATACTGGAACTGATAGCGGGGGGGCTGCTGGTCTACGGGCGCTTTTCCTATCTGGGCGCTCTGCTGGCCCTGGGGTTGATGTGTGGTGCCGTTTTTTCCCACCTGGCGGTGCTGGGCATTGAAGTCAATGGCGATGGAGGCAGCCTGTTCATTCTGGCTGTTGTTACTTTTCTCTGCAGCGCCGGTGTGCTTTATCTGCAAAGGGCGCAATTGAGGGAGGCGCTTTCCGGGTTGTTTTCCGGATCGGCTACTGCCAAATAACCAACTCCAACAGGTGGATTGCACCGCCTCTGAATGCAAGATAAGTCCATTCATTTGCAAGAAATGTGCTAGGTGAAATATAAATATTATGCCTATCTTACTCTTGTAAACCCATATGATCACCACACCTAAACCCCCTGATGAACAAGCCGGCCATACTCCTGGCTTTTGCCAATGAACGGGAGGAGGGGCACCGCTACCTGCGCAACCTCCCCTTCGAGATGAACCGCCTGCGAGCCGCCCTGGAAAAGGCCGAAGACAGGGGCCTGTGTGAACTGATCATCCTGCCTAATACAACGCTCGACACCCTCATTTCAACTTTCCAGCGGGACAAATACCGCAACCGCATTGCCATTTTTCACTACGGCGGCCACGCCGGCAGTTACGAGCTGCTGCTGGAAGAGCCGGAAGGAAACACCTCCAGCGCCCATGCAGAAGGGCTGGTGCCCTTCCTTGCCGGCCAGAAAAGCTTACAGCTGGTTTTTCTCAACGGATGCTACTCCGCCCAACAGGCACAGGCCCTCATCAGCCACGGCCTGCCGGCGGTGATCGGCACGGTGCAGGCCGTCGACGATAAAATGGCCACCGGCTTGTCCGCCGGCTTTTATGAAGGCATGGCGGAGGGCATGCCTCTGGGCCAGGCCTGGGAGGAGGCCGTTTTTAAAGCCAAGGCGCAGGAAGGAGAACAGGACCTCAACCGCTACTACGCCCAAAACCGCAGCGTTAAGCTGGAAGGCGCATGGAGCCAGTTCCCCTGGGAAGCCTACTACCGCCCCGGCGCCGAGGCCATCCGCGACTGGAACCTGCCCGATGCCGCCAACGACCCTTATTTCGGCCTGCCGGACATCCCCGCCCGCTATGGCTACCCGGAAGAGCCCTACCGGTTTCTGCAACGCTACACCCGGGAAGACGCCCGCATCTTTTTTGGCCGGGGAAGTTTCATCCGCGGCCTGTACCACCGCATCCACAGCCCGCAGGCGGCGCCGGCCATCCTGCTTTACGGGCAGTCGGGTGTGGGTAAGTCTTCCCTGCTGGAAGCCGGCCTCTTTCCCCGCCTGGAAGAAGATTATGAGATCCGCCTGTACAGGCGCCGGCCCGAAACCGGCCTGCTCGGGCACCTGGCCGAAGCCCTTAAACTGCCGGCAGAAACAACCGATGCCGCTCTGCTGCTCAAAAGATGGAAGCAACTGGAAGGCCAGTCCGAAAAGAAGGGCCTGATCATCGTACTCGACCAGGTGGAAGAAGCATTCACCCGCCCCGCCGAAGGCCGGCAGGAAGAGTTGAATACCTTCCTGAAAACGGTAAGCGCCATCTTCGCCCGCACCGAAGAGCGGCTGGCCGGCAAACTGCTCCTCAGCTATCGAAAAGAATATGATCCCGAGGTTGAAAAGGCCTGCCGGGCCGCCGGCCTTCCCAAGGAAAAAGTATTTCTGGAACGGCTGGACAGAACGGGCATCCTGGAGATCATCGGCGGGCTGTCCTCCAGCCAGCAGTTGCGAAATAAATACCGCCTGGAGATCGAAAACGGCCTGCCGGTGCTGATCGCCGACGACCTGCTGGAAGACCGCAACTCCCCCATCGCGCCGGTGCTGCAGATCATTCTCACCAAACTGTGGCAACAGCAGGAAGAGCAGGATAAACGGACATTTCGCGCGGATGATTACCAGCAACTGAAAAAGGATGGCATCCTGCTGGACGACTTTTTCCACCAGCAAATGGCCGAGATCCGTGCCTGGGAAGAGGAGATACAGCAGCAGGTGGAAAGCTCGGGCCTGGCGCTCGACCTGCTGCACTACCATACCACTGCCCTGGGTACTGCCGAAAGCCGCAGCCTGGAGGCCCTGCGCACACACTACCAACACCAAAGCGATGTCATTCAGCAACTGCTCCATCAACTGCAATCCCTCTACCTGCTGGCCGGCCTGGGCCTGGAGCAAACCGCCCTGGCCCACGACACCCTGGCGCCCATTGTGCAAAAGGAGATCCGCGATTCGGATAAGCCGGGGCAGCGGGCGCTGCGCATTCTCACCTCTAAAACAGCCGACTACGCGATCAGCCCGGAGCGCACCTATATTGATGAAGAGGACCTGGCGCTGGTGGAATCCGGGGTAGGGGGCATGCGGATGTGGACGGCGAAGGAGCGGGAGCTAGTGGAGAGGAGTAGGGAAAGAAGGAATAAGCTGGTAGCGGAGCGGAGACGAAACCGGCAGTTAAAAATCGGAGGCGTGGCGGCCATCGCTTTGCTGGCGATCGCAACCACTTTCCTTTGGCAGCAATCCAGTATCCAGGAGCAGGTGAACGGCTGGGTAACCGATGCCCGCTCTCTGGAAAAAACGGACCCCACCCGAGCCCTCGACACCTTATTGAATTATGCGCTGAAAAGGAAACCCAATGACCCGGCCGCCTTACTGGCCCTCAATGATATTTTCAGGGATAATGAGTTTTACCAGGCTTACCACCTTCGTATTGATAGCAGCATCACTGATCTCAGTTATTCTTCAAACGGCAGCCGCATTCTGATGGCAAATTATAATATGGCCTATATCTGGGATACAACACCAACCCATTCATCCAAACCACTGAAAATATTTCCTCATCCTGACTGGATATCAACCGCTGTATTTTCCAAAAATGAGGACAGGGTGCTGACTTCCTGTCACGATTCTCTGGTGCGGATCTGGCAACTGGAAAATGATGCGCCCCATTTATTCCGAGGAGAGGGGGAATTTTACAATGCTGTTTTCGCCCCCGATGAACAAAGCATCTACGGCGCCTGCAGCAACGGAAAGATCTATCAATGGAGCCTGAACGGGGGTGGGGCCATCAACTGGCAGGCGCATGCTGAAAGCCCCAACGGATATGATGGATTTACGGGGGTTACAGACATTGCCTTTTGCGATAATGACACTTTTCTGATCAGCGTGGGCTTTGACAGTAAAATATACTTATGGAACCGTTTCACCCAAACCCGGCTCGATTCCTTTATCTATGAGGAAGGAGGAGGAGCCGTCGATATCTCCTACGACTCTCTGAGCCACGGTATCCTGGCAGGCTACCTCGATGGCGCCGCCCGCCTGTGGAACATAAGCGACGGAACCTATACGGCTTTCAATGGGCATAGCCGCCGGATCAACAGAGCTGTTTTTTCTCCTGACTGGAATCACATTCTTACAGCCGGCGGCGACCAAACCATCAGGCTCTGGAACCGGAATGGAGTATTGCTAAAGACGTATAAAGGACATGAAAGCTGGGTGCAAACCGTCGCCTTCTCGCCGGATGGTGAATTTTTTATCAGCGGCGGAGCGGAGCCTACCCTGCGAAAGTGGAAAAAAGAATCCAAAGTTTCCCGCCTTATCGGTGAGTGTGGTTTAGCGTATTCAGCAGCTGTCAGCGCTGACGGACAGGCAGTCCTGGCCGGAAGTTATGAAACGGCGTTTCTCTGGGATCTGAAAAGAAAAGATCCTTCCATACTGGAAGGGCATGAAGGCTGGATCAATGCCGTATCGATCGCTCCCGAGGGCCAGAGGCTGATGCTTACCGGCGGTGAGGACGGGAAAGTGATCGTCTGGAACGAAGAGGGAAAAGCACTGCATACCCTCGAGGCCCATCAGGGAGGCGTTTATGCCCTCGCCTTTTCTCCCGATGGAACCCATTTCGCCAGCTGCGGCGAAGATGGGAAAGCGAGGGCCTGGGATCTGTTCGGAAACATCCTGGCTGATTTGTCCCATCCCGGGGGAGTATCCTCCCTTGCCTTTTCACCTGACGGAAAACACCTGCTCACCGGATGCCTGGATGGGGGCGTTTACCTCTGGAACCTGAAAAACAGAACCAGCAAAAGGTTTAAGGTAATATCCGAGATGATCTTCGCGGCTGCCTTTGCTCCCAATGGCCGGTATATCGCCGCCGGAGGCAGCAACAGCTCCTATAGCCTCGGTAGTTTCACGGTCATGAACCTGGATGGCGAACCCTTATTCCAGGCCGATGAAACAGACAGCAATACTTTAATCGGCAGGTCGGTCAATGCCCTGGCTTTTTGCTCGGACAGCCGCCACATCATTGCCGGCTCGGAAGGAGGGGTGGCGCATGTTTATGATTTCAGGCCGGGGGCGGCCGGTAAGATCCTCACCTATAATGATTTTAATGATGAACGATTAACCTTTGTTGCCTTTTGCCCTGATGACAGCCGGCACATTTTCACGCTCAGCGGCGATGGTTGCATCAGGCTGCTGGCCAACCCGCTGAAACTGAATAAACCGGAAAACAACTCCTGGTATACTTATTAAGCCTTTAAACTAATCATCATGCAAACTGAAGAAGAAATTAAAAAACACCTGCAGGAAAAGAAGAAAAAAGAACTGAAAACAGGGCCGAAGCCCCCTTTCGGTTATGCCTTCATCGACGGCCCGGAAACTTACGAGGCCTGCTTCCGGGAAAATGGGGCAACGGTTATCCTGGGCGGCAAAATGGAAATTGAATTCAACAAACAGTTCATTGACCTGGATAATGGAAACCGCAACTTCTTTCTGGACTATACCGTTGACACCCCAACCGGGCACGCCGAGACAAAAACGATAAAGCTGCTACAAGAGCAGCAGAGAATAACCTTTTCAGAAGAATCCATTTTGCACAACCCGGGAGTATCCCCCACTACCGAATTTCAACTCTACACCAAAGTCAATGGCACTGACAAAAAAGACAACCTGAAAGAACACCAAAGTTTTTCCTTTCCTTCCGACGAAACGTTCCTGGAGTTCTTGAGCCCTTTGCTTTCACTTTATGATGAATTCATGCAGGAGGAGGCTGAACGATTCTTCTTTGAATCCGGCGGCCAGGTTTTTAAAGGCAAAGACTTTCTATTGGAAAGCATAAAAGGCCTTTTCTTCGAACCGGCGGATAGCCAAACCGGCCATTTCCATGAGTGGATCTCCGCATTCAGGAAAGTAATAATGGAAGATATTCAGGTAGAAATATCCGGATCTCTCGGCTACGTTTTCGAACACAACCTAAAGGACTGGTTATCCCAAAACACCGGATTCAGAGCCTAGCCTTTTTGGGGTGGTATTTTTTATGTCAAAACCGTCAACGCATGGAAACCCTCGAGATCGTCATCGGCATCGTCTTTATCTTCCTGCTGCTCAGCCTGCTAGGCACCATCGTGCAGGAGTTCTACACCACTTCCACTTCTCTGCGCGGGCGGGTACTGCTGGACGGGCTGGCCAAGCTCCTGGAAATAAAATATAAGGAGGACTATCAAAAAGGCGGCCAGCGCCAGGAAAACGGTTATCAGCAAAGCTATGAACCAACTGCTGAAAAACACCGGTTTAAACTCTCCGGTGTGCTTTCCTCCTTTTTTCCCAAAAAAGAAAAAAGCAGCAACCCCGCCGCTGAAAAGGATCTGGATTTCAAAGACCTTATCCTGGACAGCAAGACGTATACAAAACTGAAGGGCAGATACTTTTTCAACCTCATCGAGTCCCTGCCGTCCTATCTTTCAGCCGAACAGGTAATGGCCATTTACCAGGAAGCGCTGACCAAAGAAGAATTTCGTACCATTACAGGGGAAAAGAAGAACAATCCGGCGTGTATACGGAGGGAGGGAGAGGGCTATTCCTGCAAGAACTGGTCGAATGACCTGCAGATCCTTTGCAAGGCGGGCCTGGAGGAAAAAGGGATAAGCCCGATGCAGCTGGAAATGGCGCAGAATAAGATCGCCCTTGATTTCGAACAGCTAATGGACCGCGTTTCCGGCCAGTTCAAGCGCCGCCTGCAATCGTCTCTATTAGTCATCGGCCTGCTCGTGGCCATTGCCTTCAATGCCGATACGATCCGGATCTACGGTAATCTGTCCTCTAGCCCCGAAAACTTAAAAGCGGTGGTGGCCCTGGCTGATGATTTTACCCGAAATTCCAGGATGAACAACTATATCGTTTCCGCTGACAGTGAGGACTTACCCCCTGCTTCAACCGATGGCGTAGGCCAGCAGCTTCAGAAAATAAACAGCCAGCTGAGTACCCTTATTCAAAATGAGATCCGGAGTGCAGGCTCTCCTTTGGGCCTCGGCTGGGATTCTCCTCCCGATGAGGCATCCGTTATTTCCGGTGAAAGCTTCCTTTGGCTCCTCAAAAAGATACCCGGTTGGCTGCTCACCACCCTGGCCATTTCTCTCGGCGCCCCTTTCTGGTTCGACCTGCTCAGCCGGCTGATCAACATACGTAACGCCGGTAAACGCCCCGATGGACAGAGGCAAAACGTTTCCCCTGTGATATCGGTTCCGTCTATCGGTGGCGCCACTCAGGAGGATGACGCTACCGCACCGTAAAGCTCCCCCCGATATTGGAAGCGATCCCGATCAGGATGCCCCAGTCCTTGTATTTTCCATCCTGGAAGGCGACGGCAGCCTCCACCCGAAGGAAGCGGAAAATGTTGTCGATGGAATAGCCCACTTCGGTATAGTGATCGGAAGTAGGCGTGGCCAGGTAGTTGACGAACACATTCTCCTTGATGCCCAGCAGCCATACTTCCGGGATCTGGGTGAGGAGCAGTTTCCGGAACTGGTAGTGCACATGGGCGGCGGCAAACTTGTCCATGGTGCTGTGCTCGTAGTAGGGCAGCAGGCGGAAGCTCCCCACCGGGTCGGCGGTCACCAGCCGGATGCGGTTGCCCATGAAGTGGCGGTAGTCGGCAAAGCCGGCGTAGTTGTTGTTGAGGAACATACCGGCTTCCACCTTCACATCGACGATGCCGCGCACGCCGGGGCGGAATTTGTGTTTAAAGCCCACTTCCAGGTAGCCGTAATCGGTGACGCTCTCGGCGATGTTCTTCAACCCCTGCCGGTAGGCCAGGCGCAGTTCAGGAGAGGAGTTCTCGATCGGCTCCTTTTCGTTGTTGTGGATGCGGTACTTCTGCCAGGGGCGGGCCACGGCGCTGAAGCCCAGGACGAAGGCTTTCTCGGTTTCGGGCACTTCAGCGCCCAATTCCTCATTTTCCGGAATATTGGGGGCGTAAGTACGATCGTCCTTGTTGAACCATACCTGGGTGGTGTTATTCTCCAGGGCATAACGATTAGCCCATTCGGCGCTGAAGCTGATGGAAAGGTTCTCCCGCAGGCGGTTGCTGTGGGATAATTTCAGGTAATCCTTTTCGTACAGGCTGATGTAATTGATTTCCCCGACCAGGTTGAGATAGGTATTGAACAGGTTGCTGATCGGCTCGTTGGGGTTGTACTGATAGATGTAACGGCCGCCCTCCAGGCTGAGATTATCCCGCCCGCCCTGAGGCCCGTAGGTGTAACTGAAAGCTCCTTTACCCGTCAGCTTCTCCCGGGCGAAGGCGTAGCGGGGCGTGAGGGTGAAGGCAAAGCGGTTGTCTTTGTTGATGGAATAGGAAAGATCCGTATGAATGTTGAAGCCCTCCACCGGATTGAAGAAAAAGCGGTCCCACAGGGAGCCGTGAGCGATATACTGTTTTTCTCCCACCTTGTAGTTGCTTCCGCCGATGATGTCGAGCGGGCTGAACCCGCCCCGCTTCTTCCGGCGCCCCACCGATTCTAAAGAATCAGCCGACTCTTTTTCGGCCTCTACCGCGGCCAGGCTGTCCAGGCGCTCGTAGCCTCTGGCCTCCTGTTTGGTGAGGGGCACCGGGCGGATCTCCTCCCAGTAGGTGGAATCGCGCCGGCGGGCCAGAGAGTCGATCTCAAAGGAGGTGTTCATGACCACTTCCGGCTCCTCCTGCTCTTTTTGTTCTTCTTTTTCATATTCGCGCATCAGCTGACGCAGTTGCTTGCGGGTGAGTTCTTCACCGGTGGCCAGTTTTTCTTTTATTTCAGCGTTTTTGTCATCATCCTGCGCCCGGGCGCGCTCCAGCTCCGCGGCCAGTTCCTGGTTGAGTTTTTCGTCTATGAGTTTGAAATCGGCATCCAGTTCCGGGTTGAGCTCGATCTTGTAATCGCTAACGGTGGCCAGGTAGTTGTACTCGAAGGCAAACCCCAGGATCTTGCCATCGACGTAGAACTTATGGCTTACCGGCAGCCAGGCCTTATCCTCGATGGGAGCATACATCTGGTACACTTCGATCCCGATACCCAGTTTGTAGGTTTTCAGCTTCAGGCTGTAGATGCTCCACCAGTCTTCCACGATGTAGATCACGCCTTCGAATACATCCTCTCCCCGGCTGCGGGGGATCACCCGGATCTTGTTGACCCCGTAGCCGCGGTCCATGAAAAAGCCTTCATATCTGAACTTGTAATAACCAAAGGCTCTGGGCGACAGAGGAGAGACCGCCTCGGCGATCTTGGGTTCATAAAAACTACCGTTGATGTAGCCGTTGGGGCTGGTGTCATTGTCATTCCCGCGGCTGTAGATGGAAATGACTCGCTCTTTGAAGGTATTCGGCCGCTGGTACTCGATGCGGCTGACCGACTCGGAAGTGAAGGCGACCGTGGAATCGATGCCTTCTTTCTCCATGGTTTTGCGCAGGAAAAAGGGAGAGTCCTTCAACCGGCCCGAACCTTTGACGTAAACTGTAGCTTCGTAGTGTTCGATCTGCTGCCGGTGGTAGCTGGCCTTGGCGATCGCCTTGCGCATGATGGTGTAGGCGGGGTCTTCCGTTCCTTCCCCTCCAACCACTTCGACCTCCTGCAATTGCAGAGCCTGCTCCTGGAGGCTGACGTTGAGGATCTCCATACGTTGCCCTACCCGCATCTCCCTGGATTCGGTTTTGTAGCCGAGGAACTGGAAGATCAGAGTATAAGTGCCTGGCTGGAGGCGTATTTCATAATAGCCTTCTTCATTGGTGGTGGTGCCGCTTCCGGTTTGCTGGACGAAAATGGTGGCGAAGGCAAGGGGGGCGCCCTGGGCGTCTGTCACCCTTCCGGAAACGCCGCCGGCGAAAAGGGTATTGGAGATGGAAAACAGAAATAAGGCGATCGGGAGAATACTGTTCTGGATCATAGATTCATTTTTGCGGGCGGAAGATGATAACAACCCGGGCAAAAGGTCAAGTTTTTTCGGTGAAAAGATGAAAAACTGGGAATTATCTGCGCCGCAGGCGCTTTTACTGCATCTGTTAAAGTAAATTGTTTCTGTCTATCTAACCTGATAGAGGAATAACTATTTATCAGGTCTGCCTGTTAAAAGGTACAGGCGCCCGAAGATTAGGTGTAAAGTACAATACAATCCGCCTCGCTCCGGCATAATTGCATTAAAAACCGTATTTTACCATTTTATAAACAGAGGTATTTTTTATCATGGCAGTATTGAGGTTTTTCAAGTTACCCAAGCATCAGCAATACAAATACAAGCCTCGTTTCTGGGACCCCAAAAAGGAAGAACGGGATGAACGGCTAAAGCAGATCGAAGCGATGAAAGGGGGAGATGCGGAAGCCCTGAAAGCACGCCTTTCGGCCAATTTCCGCAAGGGCTATGCCAAGGATACCAGCTTCCGCAAACGGCAGATGATGCGATCCAACCTCATTTTGCTGGGAGTTCTTGCTGTGCTTATCATTTTATCATATTTGTTTATCACCGTATATTTGCCAAAGATTGCAGATAGTGTGGGAAGTGGCGGGGCTCAGTTTTAAGGGAATGAGGGAATGAAGGCCCTGCACTTTGCGCGAAGCCCAATTACTAAACAAACGGCCAGCCTGCGGTTTCCAACTCCGGCGGGCCATAAACCAAGTGAGGTATTATTATGGCTGATATCATTCAGCTGCTACCCGACGCTATTGCCAACCAGATTGCTGCAGGTGAGGTTATCCAGCGTCCGGCTTCAGTGGTTAAGGAGTTAATGGAAAATTCGATCGATGCCGGAAGTACGAGTATCAAACTGGTAGTTAAAGATGCCGGCCGGACACTCATACAGGTGATCGATAACGGATGCGGCATGAGCGAGACCGATGCCCGCATGTCGTTCGAACGGCACGCCACTTCCAAGATACGGGAGGCCAGCGACCTGTTTGCCATCCGCACCATGGGTTTCCGGGGAGAAGCGCTGGCCTCGGTTGCCGCCATCGCCCATGTTGAAATGCGCACCCGCCGCCAATCGGAAGAACTGGGCACCCTGCTGCAGATCGAAGGCTCGGCTGTGAAGAGCCAGGAACCCTGCCAGTGTTCCAGCGGCACCACCATATCGGTGAAGAACCTCTTTTTCAACGTACCGGCGCGCCGCAACTTTCTGAAGTCCAACTCCGTGGAAATGCGGTACGTCATGGATGAGTTCCAGCGCATCGCCATCGCCAACCCGGATATTTTCTTCTCCCTCCACCACAACGGCTCGGAAGTATTCCACCTGCCGGCCGGCAACCTGCGCCAGCGCCTGGTCGGGATCTTCGGCGCCACCTCCAACAAAAAGCTGGTCCCGGTATCGGAGGAGACCGACATCCTCAAGCTTTCCGGCTTTGTGGGCAAGCCCGAGTTTGCCAAAAAAACCAGAGGCGAACAGTACTTTTATGTCAACAACCGCTTTATTAAGAGCTCCTATCTCAACCACGCCGTAACCAGCGCCTACGAGAACCTGCTGCCGGCAGATACCTACCCGCTGTATGTGATCTTCATCGAGACGGACCCGGCGCGCATCGACATCAATGTGCACCCCACCAAACAGGAGATCAAGTTTGAGGATGAGCGGCTGGTGTACAATTACCTGAAGGTGGCCGTCCGCCATTCCCTGGGCCAGTACAGCATCATGCCTACCCTCGATTTCGATATTG
This sequence comes from uncultured Phaeodactylibacter sp., assembly GCA_964418125.1. Lineage (GTDB taxonomy): Bacteria > Bacteroidota > Bacteroidia > Chitinophagales > Saprospiraceae > JACJXW01. The sequence continues at coordinate 15,035 of CAYQKY010000098.1, read as the reverse complement.
ACACCAACTTCGGCAGGCCGGCACAGGCCAAACCCCGGCCGCAGCGGGATGAAACGGTGAGTTCAGCTTCTTCCAACGCCGGCTCGCCTTCCGCCAGGCCGGCCCAGGGAAACCGGACGGAGGAGGACAGCGCCCGCCGCGCCAGCAACCTGCAAAACTGGCAGGAACTGTACGAAGGGCTGGATGAATTCGATAAACCCGAAAAACCGGAAGCGCCCACTCCCCTGACCCTGGAAAGCAACTGGCATAAGGAACCGCCCCACTCGGAAGAGACGGGAATTAAAAGCGCTGAACAACAGCAGCAGAAAGAGCCCTACCAGGTACACAATACTTATATCGTGAGCCAGATCAAATCGGGCATCCTGCTGATCGACCAGCAATCAGCCCACGAGCGGATCCTCTATGAGCGCTTTCTCGAGGTGCTCAAACAACAGAAGGCCTCTTCTCAGAAACAATTGTTTCCCCGAACCCTCACCCTTTCGCCCAATGACGCCACCTTGCTCAAAGAAATACTGGAGCAGGTAAACCTTTTGGGCTTCGACATCCAGGAGTTTGGCGTCAATACCTTTGTGATCAATGGATTGCCCTCGGAAATGGCCGGCAAAAAAGACGAGATAGAGGTGATCGAATCGCTGCTCGAACAATACAAGGGAGACCTGGACATGAAACTGGATACCCGGGAAACCATTGCCCGTGCTATGGCGCGCAGTGCTGCCATCCGGAGGGGCCAGATGCTGAGCCCTGCCGAGATGCAGGCGCTCATCGACCAGCTCTTCGCCTGCGATGTGCCTTTTAAAAGCCCTTCGGGCCGCAGTTGCTTTATCACCTTTGAGCTGGACAGCCTGGCTAAACGTTTTGAGAGTTGATGCGTTCCTATTAAAAACCTTTTCACAGCAGCACATCTATGTTTAGGATTACCGACGTTGTCAAGCACTTGCTGATCATCAATATTCTGATGTATTTCGGCACTTTGCTGATGGGCGAACCTACCTGGGGAGCCTCCCTCAACAACATGGACTGGGGGCGTTACCAGCTGGCGATATTCTATCCTGCTTCTCCGTTTTTCCAGCCCTATCAGATCGTTACCCACATGTTCATGCACGGTGATATTACTCACCTGTTCTTCAATATGTTTGGCTTGTTCATGTTCGGGCCGCCGCTGGAAGCAACGCTGGGCCCCAGGCGTTTTTTATATTTCTACCTGTTCACCGGCTTTGGAGCGCTTGCCCTTCACCTCTTCGTCAAGTATATCGAGCTGAACTTTCTGGGGGCAGACCCCATGATCATGCACTATCCCGCCCTGGGCGCCTCCGGCGCTATCTTCGGCCTGCTGGCAGGTTTCGGGACCCTCTTCCCCAATCAGGTCATACAACTGCTCTTTCCTCCTATCCCGATGAAAGCCAAATACTTCGTGCTCATCTACGGCGGTATCGAGCTGTTCATGGGTTTCGGCGGCGCCGGTTCGGGTGTTGCGCATTTTGCCCACGTAGGCGGCGCGTTATTCGGATTCTTGTTAATTTTGTACTGGCAAAGGTTTGGATCGAGATTATAGCCACAACCGCCTACCCCCTGAGTTGTTTCATAGAGTGTGATCAGTTTCTGATCCAAAGTTTTTGGCAAGATCAGCAAAAAGGCCTATTTTCAGAAGCCTTTTAGAGGTCGAGCCTTTTCTGTTAACCTGAATAGTGAGAAAATAATGTTGCAGTCAATCTGGGACGATGTTAAGCGGGAATTCAGCTATGGGAATATGGTCACCCGTATTATCATAGTCAATGTAGCGGTGTATGTGTTGGTGAACATCGTTTGGATAATTGCCCGTATAAGCAACCAATGGACGACGCCGGAGTGGTACAGCAAGTTCATGCAGTTCTTCATGATGTCTTCCGACTGGCTGCACAACCTGACCCACCCCTGGGTGATCATCACCAGCATGTTCCTGCACGAAGGCTTCTGGCATATCCTGTGGAATATGCTGTTCATGTACTGGTTTGGGCGCATCGTGGGCGACTTCATCGGCAATCAGCGCATCCTGCCGCTCTACCTGCTGGGAGGAATCCTGGGTGGTATCGTCTACTTCCTGTCCGTCAACCTGTTGCCCTACGGCGGGGCTGGCACCCACTACGCCCTCGGCGCTTCAGCAGCCGTAATGGCCATTGTGGTTGCCGCCGGCGCCATCGCTCCCGACTACATCATGCGCCTGCTCTTCATAGGGGACGTCAAGCTGAAATACATCGTAGCCGTGCTCGTTTTTATCGACCTGGTGGGCATGGCCGGAGACATCAATACCGGCGGGCACTTCGCTCACCTGGGTGGGGCGGCCTTCGGCTGGCTGTTCGTCGTTCAGCTCAGAAATGGCAACGACTGGTCGGCGCCGGTCAACAGCCTGCTGGACCGCATCAGCAGCTTCTTCAGCAGCCTGTTCAGCGGGGGCCGCGGCAGCCGCCCGAAGGTAGTCTACCGCAACCCCAACCGCGACCGCAGCCGCAGCCGCACCCGTTCCAGCAGCCGTGGTGAAGCTTCCTCCGACACCAACGGCAAGGGCTATCAGGAACGCCTCGACGCCATCCTGGACAAGATCAAAAAGTCGGGCTACGAAAGCCTCACCCGGGAAGAGAAAGAATTCCTTTTCAATGCGAGCAAAAAGTAAACCTTACCGCCTGCTGCGGTGGGCCAATATCCTGCTCATACTGGTTACGCTTCTCGCTTATCTGGCGCCCTATGTAAGCCCGGCCACGTTCTGGCCCCTCTCCTTTGTCGGCCTGCTCTACCCCTGGTTGCTGCTCGGCCACATCCTCTGCATCATCGGCTGGTTGATCCTCAAACGCTATTACTGCCTTTTTTCCCTGGGCTGCATCCTGCTGGGCTGGGGCCACTTTCAATCCTATGTAGGCCTGCATTTCGGACAGCGCCAATATCCGGAAGGCAGCATCAGTACCATGACCTTCAACTCCTATGGGTTCCACCACAGTGGCAAAGGTGGCGAACGTTTCGCCAAAGAAGAACTGCCGGGCTCTTTTCCTCTGGAAGGCATGGATATCATCTGCTTTCAGGAGTTCCCCTCCCCCCGCCGCGTCAATTATTTCATCGACTATATCAAGGCCAACAGCCCGCTGAAGCACGTCATTTTCCAGAAAGGAGGCAGCCTGGCCATCTTTTCGCGCTACCCGGTCAAAGGCCATGACACCCACTACTTCCCCAACCGGGTCAACGGCTATCAGTACGCCGACCTGGAGATCGGCGGGCGCACCGTCCGCCTGTTCAACGTACACCTGCAATCCAACTCTGTCACCCATATCGCCGATCAGGTGGCGGAAGACGCCAACCTGCAGGATAAAAAGACCTGGCTGCGCATCCGCGGCATGATGGGGCGCTACAAACGGGCGGCCATCCTCCGGGCCGAACAGGCAGACAAAGTGGCCCAATTGATCCGCGAAAGCCCCCACCCGGTGCTGCTGTGCGGAGACTTCAACGAGATCCCCCAATCCTACGCCTACCATACCCTCTCCCGGGGGCTGCAGGACGCCTTCAAAGAGAAAGGCCGAGGCCTGGGCGTCACCTACAACGGCCGCATCCCCGCCCTGCGCATCGACTATGTGTTGGCCGGGCCGGAGTTTGAGGTGCTGGGGCATGAGATAGAAGGGGCGAAGTTTTCGGACCATTATCCGGTGTATGGAGTGGTGAGGCTGGTGGATTGATCCAGCTTCTTTTTTCTATTGCTCTTGAAAAACGAAATGCTTATCTTTGACGTTAGTAACGAATGGCGTCACTATGATCAAATCATTCGGAGATAAGGAAACAGAAAAGATATGGAGAGGCGAGTTTTCGAAAAAACTGCCTCCCCAAATTCAACCTGTAGGGAGAAGAAAATTAAGGATGTTGAATAACTCTCAGGACCTGGATGACCTGAGGATACCTCCCTCCAACCACCTGGAGAAATTGAAGGGAGATTTGAAGGATTTCTACAGTATTCGAATAAATATCCAATGGCGGATCATTTTTAAATGGATAGACGGCCATTCTTACGAGGTGTCAATAGTCGATCATCACTAAAAAGAGGAGAAATTTATGGAAAAGCTGCCCAATATACATCCGGGAGAAGTTTTATCAGAAGAGTTTCTAAAACCTTTGGAGATTAGTGCCTACAGGCTATCTAAAGATCTCAAAATACCGCAAACGAGGATCAGTGAGATCGTGAAAGGGAAAAGAAGAATAACAGCAGACACAGCGCTGAGATTGAGTGCATATTTTGGCAATTCCCCGAGGTTTTGGATGGGCCTGCAGGACGATTATGACCTGGAAGAACAGGCCGGCGAAATTTCGGAAGAGTTAATGGAAATAAAACCCTATAAAGAAAATGCAGCTTAGCGCCTATCCAATACCCAGTCTCAAAACAGCCCTCTGCCTGAACTAAACCACCCATAAGATCGTAATATTTTCTACGGGATCATAAAATCCCGGCCTCAACCCACTCATTCTCCCGCAAAGCCCTTATTTTTGCGGGCTAAATGCATGTCAGGCTGCCAGACCTTTCGGGCCCGCCGCTTCGCCTTTTTGCCCGGCCCGAAAGATCTGGCAATAAATCAACCGCCCGAATGAAACACGAACTGAAGATATACAACAGCCTCAGCCGGCAGAAAGAAACTTTCGAACCCCTGCACGAGGGCCACGTGGGTATGTACGTCTGCGGGCCTACGGTCTACAGCGACGTCCACCTCGGCAACTGCCGGACCTTCGTGTCCTTCGACGTCATCTATCGCTACCTGATGTACCTGGAGTATAAGGTGCGCTACGTCCGCAACATTACCGACGTGGGCCACCTGGAGGGAGATACCGATTCCGACGCCGAGGACAAGATCTCCAAAAAGGCCCGCCTGGAACAGCTGGAGCCCATGGAGCTGGTGCAGCGCCACACCCGCAGCTTCCACCACATCCTGGGCATGCTCAATACGCTATCGCCCAGCATCGAGCCGACGGCCACCGGGCACATTGTCGAGCAGATCCAAATGGTGCAGGAGATCCTGGACAATGGCTATGCCTACGTCAAGAACGGCTCGGTCTATTTCAATACGCCCAAGTTCATTAAAGACCACGGGGTTTACGGCAAGCTCTCCGGCAAGCGGGTCGAAGACCTGCTTTCAGAAACGCGGGACGACCTCAAAAACCAGGATGAAAAGAATGACCCCTCCGATTTCGCCATCTGGATCAAGGCGGACGAGCGACACCTCATGCGCTGGCCTTCGCCCTGGTCGGTGGGCTTCCCCGGCTGGCACCTCGAATGCTCCGCCATGAGCACCAAATACCTGGGCAAACAGTTCGACATTCATGGCGGCGGGATGGACCTTCAATTCCCCCACCACGAGAACGAGATCGCCCAGAACTACGGCGCCTGCGGCTGCATGCCCGTCCGCTACTGGATGCACGGCAATATGCTGCTGCTCAACGGCAGGAAAATGTCTAAAACGCCGGACCCGGAAACGGGCAGGTCCAACTCCATCACGCCGGTGGAGCTCTTTTCCGGGGAGAACGAGATCTTCAGCAAACCCTACTCCCCCATGGTGGTGCGCTTCTTCATGCTGCAGTCCCACTACCGCAGCACGCTCGACCTGACCGACGACGCCCTGCTGGCCGCCGAGAAAGGCTTCCGCCGACTGATGGAGGCCAATAAAACCCTGCAGGCCATGGCTTACACCGGTAAAGGGCAACAAGGCCCATTGGGCGAAGAGCTCGAGAAGCTGATCGCGCAGGCCAACGAAGAAATGTGCGACGACTTCAACACGCCCAAAGCCCTGGCGGTGCTCTTCGAACTGGTCACCAAAGTGAACAGCCTGAAGGACGGGCATTTACCTATTAACGAAATTTCGAAAGAAACCTTCAACCGGCTGAAGCAAACCTTCCACGACTTCATCTACGACGTCTTCGGCCTGAAGGACGAACTGGAGGGCGCCTCCGAAGGCAACGGCATCACCGACGGCCTGATGCAGCTCATCATCGACATCCGCCAACAGGCCCGCGCCAACAAGGACTGGGCCACTTCCGACAAGATCCGCGATGCGCTGAAGGAGCTGGATATTGTGCTGAAGGATAGCAAGGAGGGGACGAGTTGGGTGAAGGGGTAGGTTGGATGGGGATTGCTTGATGGTTAGATTGTTGGATGGCTGGGATTGTTGTACGGCCTTATTGATAAAACCCGTGTAAATCCGTATTTTGTAGGAAAGAATCAGGATATGACAAAAAGAGTATTAATTAACCGGACTGTAGAGACGCTGGAAAAGCTTCCTGAAGATAAAATTCATGAAATTGCTGATTTTGCTGATTTCATACTCAAAAAATACGAAGATCAAATTCTTCAAAGGGGTATAGAGACTCTTGTCAGCGAATCAAATAGCTTTGCATTTCTGCATGATGAAGAAGATTTATATGATGAGAGTGACCTAAAGGAAAAATATTAATGCAGAAAGGTGATATAGTCTTAATTCCCTTCCCCTTCACAGATCTGACAGGCAGTAAAAAACGGCCTGCTTTAATTTTGCTATCAGGAAGCTTGGATGTTACCGTAAGCTTCATATCAACCCAACTTCACTGGCAAGAGCAAACTGATTTAATATTGCAGCCAAGCCCAACGAATGGTTTGAAGAAAACCTCCCTGGTCAGGACAGGAAAGATTGCTACGATAGATAAAGCCTTGGTAATAGGGAAACTTGGAAATATCGGTAAGCAAGAAATAGAAGAATTAAACAAGAAATTGATCCAATTATTTGATATAAAAAAGGTATAAAGGCGATCTCCGTCTTTGAAACTGCCTTTATACCTCTTCCTACTTCACTCCCTTCCTGTCCGGCAGGTCATAAGAAATATCCATATCCTGCAGCACAGCGTCGAGGATGGGGTCCATCCTTACGATATAGCCTTGCTTGAGGTCGTGGCCGAAGAGGGAGCCCATGGTGCTCCAGTAAGTGGCCGTCAGTCCGTTGCGCAGGTCTTTGATGAGGTAGTAGACCGGCGTGTCGAGCTCCCGCTCGATCATTTTGATCAGGATCATGCCCTGCGTCTTGGTCAGGCTTTTCAGCGGGTCGGTGAATTCCCGCTTCAGGTCCTTATGAAGGGATTTGATGTACTTTCTGCGCTGCTTATCCTTCATAGTCTGCGTGGCGTATTCCACTTCCCGGAAGATCTTGACGGCTTCCACAGCGTAAGGATATACCTTGGCGGCGTAGCGGCGGTAGCGGCGGTAGCGCAGGTAATCTTCTCTGCTCTTGAATTCCCGCATGGTGGATATGGAAACGTCATCGAGCGTTGCCACGATCAACGTATCTCCGCAATCATCGACGATGTATGGGTATTGCTTCCCGGCGACACTCACTGTCCCACTGGCCTGCCCAAAGGCCACGCCTGAAAAACCAAGGGCAATTATCAACAGCAGCAATATATTTTTCATGTCCGTTCCTTTATCTGTTATACTCTAAAAATAGGTTCAAACCGGCAATAGTTGCATGGTTTGGGGGATAAAAAACTGTAAAATAGACTTGTCAGGTTTTCACAGGGGCGCCTGTGGCAAAACTTGACAAGTCTTCTTTCAACAATAATGACGGCGCCCCACACCTTTGGTAACGCAAGAGGCGAAAGCGCCATTGCACTTTCGCCCCTTATCGCTCATATTTAGTAAAACATTAACTGATCTTAATATTTTATTTCCTTTCGTATTTGGCTTTAAATCTCTGGTACAGCTGTTTCTGCACATTATTGAGGTCCACTTCCCGCCCTTGGATGAGAGCCGTTTCCACCTTACTGGTACGAACGTCGAGCAGGTCGCCGGCACAGATGATCAGGTTGGCGTCCTTATCGGCTTCCAGCGTCCCGGTGCGGCTGTCGATGCCCAGAATGCGGGCGGTATTGGAAGTGAGGGCAGCTATGGCGTCCTCGTATTCCAGCCCGTAGGCGACGGCCTGGCCCGCCTGAAAGGCCAGGTTGCGCTGCTGCCAGTACCCGTCGGAGCTAAAGCAGAACAGGACGCCGGCGTCCTTCAGCTGAGCCGGCGTTTTGAACGGCTGGCCCACATCGGCATCGATGCGGTTGGGCAGGCTGTGGGTTTCCCGAAGGATGACAGGGATGTTGTTCTCCTTCAGCAATTCCGCCACAATCCAGGCTTCCCGCCCGTCTACGATCACTGCCGAAATGCCGAATGCTTTGGCGAAGTGGACGGCGTGGGTGATCTCCTTTGCTTCTTCGGCCTCGATGTACAGGCGGCGCTCACCGCTGAAGAGGACCTTCATCGCCTCGAAGCGAAGGTTGGTGCGGGATGGATCCGGCAGCTTGGCATAGGCCTGCGCTTCCGTAAAGAACTGCTTCAGCTCTTCCACCTCTTTCCCGTAATCCTCGTTCTGGCTGAAGCTGCGCGACCTCCAGCTGTAGGAGAACAGGCCGGGCCAGTTCAGGAAAATGCCTTCGTCGGTGCTGTAGGCTGCGTCCTCCCAGTTCCAGGCGTCGAGCTGTACGATGCTCGACATGCCGGGCACGCGGCCGCCCTGCGGGGCCACCTGCGCCAACAATACGCCCTGGGACCGTACTGTGGGAATGATGGGCGAATCGGTATTATAGGCAATAATACTGCGCACATTGGGATTGAGGCTGCCTGTTTCGTTGTAATCCCGTGTGGCGCGCACCGCCCCGATGTCGACCAGGCCGAGGGTAGTGGCCGGAGCGATCAGGCCCGGATAGATGTGCTTGCCGGCGGCGTCGATCCGCCGAAATCCGGAAAAGTCGCGGCGAGGCATAACGGCGGCGTCATCCGCAAAAGTGATCCTGCCCGCTTCCACGATGATGACGCTGTTCTCCACCACTCTCCCGTTGCCGATGTGAGCCGTCCCCCCGCTGATGAGAATGGGCTGCTCCTGCGCCGGGGCGGGTATGGGCGCCTGGGCAGAAGCCGCGCCGCCCAAAAGGGCAAAGGCGAAAAGATATATCAGGTTTTGTATTTTCATTTCTTTAGGATTGATTTGTTTAAAAACTCAGGAATTCTCAAAGGCCACTGATCCGGGTAAATCCGCCTTATCCGTGGCATTCGCGTTCCATCCATCACTTTGCCTCATCCTCATCGTCATCGCAGTGGTAGTGCTCATACTGCCGCTCTCCTTTGGCCGGCTGCGTTTTGCCACCGCCATTCTTCTCGGCAAGCATCTTCTGGATGAGCCGCTGCCGTTCCGCCGCGATGGCCTCCCGCTTTTTATCATCTTCTTCCCGGCTGAAGAAGAGCCGGCCATCCACAAAGGTTTGTTCCGCCATAGCATACATCGACAAGGGATGATCCGACCAGATCACCAGGTCGGCGTCCTTGCCCACCTTGATGCTGCCGACGCGATCGTCGATATGCAGCAGCTTGGCCGGGTTGAGAGTGACGAATTTCAGGGCATCTTCCTCCGATACCCCGCCGAACAGGACGGCCTTGGCGGCTTCCTGGTTGAGGCGGCGCGCCATCTCGGCATCATCGGAGTTGAAGGCTACGGTGACGCCCTGCTCGTGCATGAGGGCGCCGTTGTAGGGGATGGCTTCCATGACCTCGTACTTGTAGGCCCACCAGTCGGAAAAGCTGGAGCCGCCGGCGCCGTGGGCCGCCATCTTGTCCGCCACCTTATAGCCCTCCAGGATGTGGGTAAAGGTATTGACCCGGAAGCCGAACTGCTCGGCCACTTTCATCAGCATATTGATCTCGCTCTGCCGGTAAGAATGGCAGGTAATGAAACGCTCGCTTTCCAGGATCTCCAGCAGGGCTTCCATTTCCAGGTCCTTGCGGTAGGGCTTGCCGGAGGCTTTCAGCTCGCCGTACTGCCGGGCGCGGGTAAAGTGGTCGACATATACCTGCTCCACACCCATGCGGGTCTGCGGGAAGCGGGTGGTGTTGTCGTCTCCCCAGTTGGACTGCTTGACGTTCTCGCCCAGGGCAAACTTAATGAAGCCATCGGCGCCTTCAAACTTCATTTCTTCCGGCGTGAAGCCCCACCGCAGCTTGATGATGGCCGACTGCCCGCCGATGGGGTTGGCCGAGCCGTGCAGCAATTGGGAGGTGGTCACCCCTCCCGACAATTGCCGGTAGATATTGATGTCTTCCGAGTTGACCACATCGCCGATGCGCACCTCCGCCGAGCTCGCCTGCGACCCTTCGTTGACGCTGCGGCTGACGGCAATGTGGGAATGCTCGTCGATGATGCCCGGCGTCAGGTGCTTGCCGGCAGCATCGACGGCCCTGGCGCCGCGGACGTTGAGGCCCGTTCCAACCTGAGCGATCTTCCCATCCCGGATCAACACATCGGCATTTTCCAGGATGCCGTCTTCCTCGTTTGTCCACACTGTGGCATTTTTTATGAGAACGGTTTCCTGCTTCGGGCGCTCCGTCCAGCCGTAGGCAGTGAAGGGGTAGATCACCGGGCCGAACTCCGGTTTTTCTTCAGCCTGTTCCTCTTCCTCTTTTTCTTCCTCCTCCGCTTCGCCGGTATAAACAGCGGCCCATTCTACCCATTGCCCGTTCTCATCCTGGCCTTTTCCGGCCCACCGGTTCTCTTCCATCAGGCCGGACAGGCGCACTTTGCCGCCCTCTTCCGCGGGTTGGAAAGAAAGGGTGATCAGGGCGTCCTCCCGGCCGTACTCCACTTTGATGGAAGTCGTGTCGTTTACCCGGATCTCCATTTTGGGCTTGGCGGCCTCGCCGGTGAGGGTGAGCGCATAGGTTGCATCCCCGGCTTTCAGTTCATATACTCCCAGCCGGAAGCCATCGTCCAGGGGCTCGTTCACATAGGCTTTGCCCTTGACCCAGGTGTGCAGGATGCGGCTGTCTTCTTCAAAAATATCGCCATCGGTGATGATGAAGTTGGCCCATTTGCCGGCTTCCAGGCTGCCCAGTTGTTGACTGGCGCCCATCATGGTGGCAGGCGTATGGGTGAGGGCTTTCAGAGCGGCTTCTTCGGATAGGCCGTATTGTACCGCTTTGCGCAAGTGGCTCAGAAAATTTTTTTTGTCCTCCAGCCCTTCCGCCGTCAGGGCGACCTCTATGCCGGCGCCGGCGAGCAGGGCCGGGTTGGCGGGCGCCATTTCCCAGTGCTTCATCTGTTCGAGGTTGACCTGCAGGGCGTCATAGGGGTCTTCCACATCATAGGCTTCAGGAAAATTCAGGGGAAGGATGAAGGCAGAACCGGTGGCCTTCAGCTCTTCCAGGCGCTGGTATTCGTCACCCTCTCCTTTGATGATGTAAGTTTTTCCGAACTCTTTGCCCAGGCTGGCGGCACGCAACGCCTCCAGGCGCCCCCCCACTTCGAACACCTGGGGAATATCCTGAACGGCATTCCAGGCGGCCAGGGAGATGTTGACCTCTTCATCCTGGCCGCTGTACCACTGGCCGTCGTAATAGGTTTGGCGCAGCAGAGCGATGATGCCCATCAGGGAGTTGGGGTAACTCTGGGTGGACGTACCTTTGCGGAACGACAGGTGATGGGCAGCCCGTTCTTTGGCGATCATTTCGTGGGGGCGCTCATCGCCGAGGGCCACCAGGGTGGAGGTGCCACGGGAAATACCGTCCATCCGGTGGGCGGCAACTGCACCGAAGCCCTGCTTCCGGTATGCTTCCGCCGCTTTTTCGTCAGGTGTGAAAGATTCGTAGCCGCGAAACTCGGGCTTGAGCGCTTCATTCCAGGCGTAGGCTCCTTTCTTATTCGACAACATCTGAGGCTGCTGCTCCGGCTCCTTGCCTTCCGCCTTCGGTTCCGGCATGCCGTAGCTGGAGTACAGGTCGATAAAGGCCGGATAGATGGTTTTACCATTCGCCTTTATCTCCACAGCGCCCGCCGGCACCGGGCCTGCCGGCTGAAGGCTCACCACCTTGCCATCGCGGATGATCAGGGTGGCGTTCTCCACCTTTTTGTCGTATGTTGTAAAAACGGTGGCGCCAGTGAGGGCGTAGTAGCGTTCCCGATGGTCTTCCACCCCATTGAAGGGGAAGGTCTCCTGAGCGAAGTTTTTACCGCTCAGCACCATCAGTACACACAGAATAGGGAATACTTTTTTCATACTGTCTTTAAACTGTTTGGTGACTAACGAGTATTAATACAATACCGGCGGCCATTGTTGGGGAAACGGCCGTTTTTCATTGGTATTCTATCTTTGTATGGTTTTTTAAAGGTTGGCCCAGGCAATATAACAGAAGGGAATGGAAAAAAATAAAGAAATCGTCGATCAGTTTATTCAGCGCCTGCGGGAAAGCATTGAAAACGGCGCTTTTGTCAAGCTGACCCTCAGCAAGCCGGGGGGCAAGGACAAGGACTTCCGCAACGTCTACGGCCGGCTGATCGAACGGAAAGGGGAGGAGGCCATGTCATTTACCTTGCGCTACGCCACCCGGGATGAAGTGAGGAACCACCCTGTGCATGAGTCCCTGCCCATTGTGGCGCTATGGCTGGGTGAAGACTTCCTCAACGGCGACCTGTTCACCCTGGAAGAGGATGTCTCCATCCAGTTCAGCAAAAAGAGAAAGGCCCGCATCTTTTTCCGCCCACCCAGCCAGAAGGAGAAACCTTCGAAAAAACACAACCGCCAGAAGCAGTATCTCATAGAAGCAAAGGACAACCCCTACCTCCACCCCATGGGCATCAGCAGCGCCAGCGGAAATATACTGACCGCCGGCCAGGCCAAGTTCCGGCAGATCAACAAATACATCGAGATCATCGACAGCCTGCTGCAGCAACACCCGCTGCCGAAAGATCCGCACATCGTGGATATGGGGTCCGGCAAAGGCTACCTCACCTTTGCGCTTTATGATCACCTGACCAACAGCCTCGGCCTGCGGCCCACCATTACCGGCATAGAACTACGCCAGAAACTGGTGGACTTCTGTAATGAACTGGCAAAAGAGTCTGGTTACGACAGGCTCTCCTTCCTCGCCAAAGATATCCACGACTTCCATCCGGAGCGCATCGACATGCTCATCGCCCTGCACGCCTGCGATGTAGCCACCGATATCGCCATCGCCAAAGGCATACAGTCCGGAGCGGAGATCATCATCGTGGCGCCCTGCTGCCACAAGCAGGTCCGCAAAGAAATGGCCTGCCAGACGGACATGCAGGCCATCCTGCGGCACGGCATCCTCGAAGAGCGGCAGGCCGAGCTGATCACCGACGGCATCCGCTCCCTGCTGATGGAGGCCAATGGCTATCAAACCAGGGTGTTCGAGTTTATCTCCACCGAGCATACGGCAAAGAACCTGATGATCGTGGGGACGAAGGGGAAGAAGAATGAGGAGGCATTAGGGCAGGTAGAGGCGATCAAGAAGGCGTATGGGATCGGGTTTCATTATTTGGAGGGGTTGTTGTAGGGGTTAAGAGCGTGTCTCAAATCGCTACGGCCGTCGCTGCGCTCCGCCTCGGTTAGCGCTTTATTGTTAGCCCTCATTTTTTTCAAATCCAATTTCTCCAGCAATATGAAGTATTTCATAGGTGTTTTTTAGTTGAACCGATTTATCCTCATTTGTTGGAAGGATTTCATTAAAAAGGGTCAAAATTATTTCTTCATTTTTATTGAAAGATTCTTTTGAAGACATCCTGATTTCAGGAGTCCAGGATAAATGCAATTCATAAATAGAAGTTTCCCACATAGAATCATCTTTTAATCCGAATTCAATATGGTAGTTTTTTAGCTTTAATGGCTGGATACATTCAATTTTTTCCTCTATACTTTTTGCCTCCTCTTCTGAAATCATTTGAAATCGGGAAACTTGAATCAGTCTCTCATTCAGTATTAATGGAAAGCCGGGGATATATTCCATTTCTGTAATTATAACCTTCTCATATTTTTTGTTTGAATGCCGATTGAGAGCTTCTGCTAAAAAAGTAGGAATTTCTCCCGTATATTCAGAACCTGGAATTTTATCAATCAAGTTATTTTGAATCATTTTATTCTTCACATTTCCCTTCTCAAAACTATCCCAATCCATAGGCATACTATAAAGACCAATAAAAGGATCAAAAAAATGAGTGGTTATTGCAATGAGCCACCCAGTAGAATTTTCTTCTACCAGCTTAATTGTTAACTCATGTTCTGCAACAATTTTAGCAATCTTCTCAATTTCATCTTTACCACAAGTCCAAAGCACTAATTGACCTTTTACATTATTTTCATGGATTTGGTCTATTTGTTTAATTGTCGGTGTAATCTCATGGGAGCTAAAAAGTTGTACGGCAAGATCTTTCTTAGGATGGACATGATGTAAATAATCCCAGCTTCTTGCTCGTCTACTCACTTGCCTCAAAAATCCATCAGGGGTTTCAAAGGAAAATTCAAAATCACTAATTATCTCATTATCCATTTTTGAGTATGAACTCCAATAAGTTATTTCATTCGACCAAGATGATTTTTTCGATTGAATCGATATTGGACTAACAACGAAAGAAACCCATTCATTATCTTTTCGCCTATATTCAAACGAACTTATTTTTTGCTTTAAGTGACTAATAAAATCATCCAAGTCAGTGTCATTTGAATGAAATTTGATTGAGGTTAGCGTTTTTGACGGGTCAATCCTCTTTAAAACGGACATCCAGCCAGGTAATAATTCAATATAATCTCCAGATATTTCTGGCGTAAGTCCTAAATTTTCATGAATAAACTTCGAATAGTGATGAAATGGGATTACCCTATAATTTGGCATTAAGAGAGGAATTACTTTGCACTCAATGCTTGATTCATCTAGCCTTTGAATTTTATGATAGAACTTTTTAACTTCATTTAGAATTTTATCTTTTGATTCTGAAGTAGAGTTTAACCTGTTTTCTTTAGGTACTTGAATTGATGGCTTTTCTTTTTCTAATTTAGATGGATTTATTAGAACCTGATCTATTGGATTACACCAAAAACATGAATCAGTATCTTCTTCGTATATTATTAAGAAGACAGGAAAATATGAAGTCAGCCATGCTCTTAAGACGTCTGAATCAATCGAAACGCTGTAGGGTCTACCCTGAAAATTACGCGCGGAGGGCGCTACCGAATGAAATTTGGTA